>NZ_PQSQ01000039.1 GCF_002920575.1 Streptomyces sp. Ru73
CGCCCGACCACCACGTGGCCGATCACCCCACCGTCGCGAACGCCACCGGACCCGGCACCGCCGCCCCGAACATCACCGTGCCGAACACCACCGGCCGACCACCGCGTGGCCGATCACCCCACCGTGTCGATCACCGCGTGGCCGAACACTCCACCGTGTCGATCACCGCTGTCCGATCACCGCGTGGCCGAACACTCCACCGTGTCGATCACCGCCGTCCGATCACCGCGTGGCCGAACACCCCACCGTGTCGACCACCGCCGTCCGACCACCGCGTGGCCGAACACCCCACCGTGCCGATCACCGCCGTCCGACCACCGCGTGGCCGAACACCCCACCGTGCCGATCACCGCCGTCCCGAAGGCCAGCGGACCGGAACGCCATCGGGCCGGGGCACCGCCGTCCCGAACATCACCGTGCCGATCACCGCTGTCCAGAACGCCAGCGGATCGGGACACCGCCGCGCCGAACACCGCCGCCCCGAACGCCAGCGGGCCGGAACACCGCCGCGCCGACCATCACCGTGCCGGACACCGCCACCCCGAACACCAGCGGACCGGAACATCACCGGACCGGGACACGGGAGTGCCGGAACGCCACCGGACCGGAACACCGCCGGACCGGGACACCGCCGCTGTTCCGGAACGCCCGCCGTACCGGGCCCTGCTGCCCGGGGGCAGTTCACGCTGCCCGGGACCGGACCAGACTGCCCGGGTGCTCGTTCATGCCACCCGCCGCGTCCTCACAGCCGCGGGCGCCGGTCCTGGCTCACCCGTTGTTCCTCACAGCCGCAGGCGCCAGTCCTGGCCCACGAGATCCTGGCCGAAGCTGTGGTGCGGTCGCTCGGCGACCAGCTCGAAGCCGGCCCGCTCGTATATCCGCCGGGCGGCCGTCAGCACGCTGTTGGTCCACAGCACCAGCTCGTCGTACCCGGCGTCCCGGGCGAACTCCGTGCAGGCGGTCACCAGCCGCCCGCCGATGCCGTGCCCCCGCGCCTCCGGCTCCACGAGCAGCAGCCGCAACCGGGCCCTTCGTATGCGCCCCTGCTCCCCGACCCCGGCCCGATCGGGTGCCTCTCCCTCGGCCCGTTCCGGCGCCCCGTCCCGCGCCTCGCCCCCAGCCCCTTCCCGCTCTCCGTCCTCGGGCCGGTCGTCCCGTACGCACATCACCTGGCCTGCTGGGCGGCCGTCCAGCTCGGCTAGCCAGGCGCGGTCCCAGCGGGGGTCGAAGTGCTCGGCGAACTCGGCGACGATCCGGGCCACCAGCGCTTCGTAGGAGAGGTCGAAGCCGTACTCCCTGGCGTACAGCTCGGCATTGCGCTGCACCATCCAGCCGAGGTCGCCGGGGCGCGTGGTCCGCAGTGTGACCTGCTTCGACACCTCCTCGGCCAGCACCCGCTCGGGCTCCGTCCGGCTCGCGTCGCCCAGCAGCTCGCGGATCGTGGCCATGGACTCCGCCAGCCGGGTGCGGTCCCGGCCGGGCACCTTCTCCAGGAGCCGGCCCGCGCTGTCCTGGGACCGCTCCTCCAGCACCGACGCGGCCTCGCGGCCGTGCGCGGTGAGAGCGATGCGCTGCCGGCGCGAGTCCCGCTCCGAGCGGCCGCGCGTGATCAGCTCGCGCTCCTCGAACTTCGTGAGCAGCCGGCTGAGGTACCCCGCGTCCAGTGAGAGCGCCACCCGCAGATCCGCGGCGTCCACCTGGTCCCCGGCGTGGGCGAGCTCGTACAGCAGCCGGGCCTCGGTGAGGGTGTACGGGCTGTAGAGGTGGCGGCCGTAATCGAGCGCGCCGATGAGATTGGTGTAGAAGCGGTTGAAGCGGCGGAACTCCTGGACGGTCATGGCATCCCCCAAAAACCTTGACTGAGTCAAGGTTAGGGCCGGGCCGTCGAATTGCGTATCACCAATTCGGATGAAAGCAGGGTCACGCCGGCCGGCGGCGCCGGCTCCCGGCCCATGGCCAGCCGGCCGGCCAGCGCCCCGGCCCCGGCCAGCGGCAGCCGGACGGTCGTCAGCGCCGGCACCGCGTCCGCGCTGAACGGCAGGTCGTCGAAGCCGGCGACCGAGACGTCGTCGGGGACGCGCAGCCCGCGCTCGCGCAGCGCGGCGCAGACGCCGAGCGCGACCGTGTCGTTGGCCGCGACGACGGCGGTCAGCCGGTCGTCCCGGCGGAGGAGTTCGTGCGCCGCCGCGTAGCCCGAGGCCCGGTCGTAGGCGCCGTGCACCGTCCGGCCGGGGACGTCCTCGACGCCGTGCGCGGCGAGCGCCGCGCGGTGGCCCTCGAGCCGGTGCCGCGTGGTGGTGAGGCGTTCGGGACCGGCGACGCAGCCGATGCGGCGGTGGCCGAGATCGAGCAGATGCTCCGTCAGGGACCGTGCGCCGCCGCGATTGTCGAAGGCGACGGTCAGCGGCGCGGGGCCCGCTTCGGCGGCCCGTGCCCCCGCCGCCCGCCCGCCACGCCGTCCGCCCGCCGCCACTGCCCCTGCCGAGTGACCGCCCGTCACCGCGTCCGCCGCCACGCCCCCCGGCAGCGGCGGCCGGCCGCACAGCACCACCTGCGTCCCCGCCGCCGCCAGCCGCGCGATACGGCCCGTCAGGGCGGCCGTGTGGGCGGGGTCCTCGACCGCGCCGCCGGTCAGCACCACGGCACCGGCCCGCTGCCGGTGCAGCAGCGTGAGGTAGGTCAGCTCGCGCTCCGGGGAGCCGCCGGTGTTGCAGACCACGGCCAGCTTCTCGGCGCCGGTGCCGGTGCCGTCGCTCATCTCGGACTGCACCGCGCTCGCGAGTACGCCGAAGAACGGGTCGGCGACGTCGTTGACGAGGATGCCGACCAGGTCGGAGGTGGCCGCAGCGAGGGCGCTGGCCGGTCCGTTCGCCACGTACTCCAGCTCGGCGACGGCGCGCAGCACCCGGTCGCGAGTGGCCTCGGCGACCGGGTAATTGCTGTTCAGCACGCGTGAGACGGTCGCCGCCGAGACTCCCGCCCGCGCGGCGACGTCCGCCAGTGTCACGGTCATGATCACTCCCCGTCCGGGTCCCGCGGCGCCACGCACGGCGTCGCCCCTCTTGTGGCGTCCCGCGTCGCAGGCTAGCTTCTCTCGCGATGGAAAGCGCTTTCTATGCGTACTGCGTGAGCGACTCCGAACGCTGGACGTCCAGGTGTGCCCGTACCTGTCCGGCACCACCGGCCGCGCTGCACGGGGCACCCGAGTACGCGTCCGCCGGCGCTTTCCCGCGCGCAGTCCGTTCGCGGACCACGTGGGCCGCGAGAGGTACCACCGGTTGATGTGAGGGGTCGGGTTGTGACACGCAAGACCGTACGGATCGCCATGAACGGCGTGACCGGGCGCATGGGATACCGCCAGCACCTGCTCCGCTCGATCCTCGCGCTGCGCGAGGAGGGCGGGCTGGACGTGGGCGGGGGCACGGTGATCTGGCCCGAACCGGTCCTGGTGGGGCGCGCGGAGCACAAGCTCGCCGCGCTCGCCGGCCGGCACGGCCTCACCGAGTGGACCACCGACCTGGACGCCGTACTGGCCGACGACAGCATCGACGTCTACTTCGACGCGCAGGTCACCGCCGCACGGGAAGCGGCGGTCAAGAAGGCGATCGCCGCGGGCAAGCACCTCTACGTGGAGAAGCCCACCGCCACCGGGCTGGCCGGCGCCCTCGAACTCGCGCGCCTGGCCCGCGAGGCCGGCGTCAAGAACGGCGTCGTACAGGACAAGATCTTCCTGCCGGGCCTGCTGAAGCTGAAGCGGCTGGTCGAGGGCGGCTTCTTCGGCCGGATCCTGTCCGTACGGGGGGAGTTCGGCTACTGGGTCTTCGAGGGCGACTGGCAGACGGCACAGCGCCCCTCGTGGAACTACCGAGCCGAGGACGGCGGCGGCATCGCGACCGACATGTTCCCGCACTGGGAGTACGTGCTGCACGAGCTCTTCGGGCCGGTGCGCACCGTGCAGGCCCAGTTGGCCACGCACATCCCGCGCCGCTGGGACGAGGACGGCAAGCCCTACGAGGCGACCGCCGACGACGCCGCGTACGGCATCTTCCAGCTGGAGGGCGGCGCCGTCGCGCAGATCAACTCCTCGTGGGCGGTCCGCGTCAACCGGGACGAGCTGGTGGAGTTCCAGGTGGACGGCACGGAGGGGTCGGCCGTCGCCGGCCTGCGCCGCTGCCGCGTGCAGCACCGCTCGGCGACCCCCAAGCCGGTCTGGAACCCGGACCTGCCCGCCACGGAGGACTTCAGGGCGCAGTGGCAGGAGGTGCCCGACAACGAGGAGTTCGACAACGGCTTCAAGGAGCAGTGGTCGCTGTTCCTGCGCCATGTGGTGCTCGACGAGCCGTGGCGGTGGGACCTCCTGGCCGGCGCGCGCGGCGTCCAACTGGCGGAGCTGGGCATCCGTTCCGCCGAGCAGGGCCGCCGCCTGGACGTGCCGGAGCTGAGCCTGTGAGCGCCGCGTCCGAAGGGGCGGCGCCCTTCACCTCCCGTACGGTCTTCGCCGCCGCGCATGTAGTGGCCGACCCGCACGCCGACACCACGCCCGACGGCCCCGCCGTCCTCGACTGGGACGCCACGCTCGCCTTCCGGCGCCACCTCTGGTCGCACGGCCTGGGCGTCGCCGAGGCCATGGACACGGCGCAGCGCGGGATGGGGCTGGACTGGGCGACCGCCGCCGAGCTGATCCGGCGGTCGGCGGCGGAGGCCAGGGCCGTCGGCGGCCGGATCGCCTGCGGTGTCGGCACCGACCAGCTGACCGCCCAAGGGGCGGGGCTGTCGGACGTACGCGACGCCTACGAGGAGCAGCTCGCGCTCGTGGAGGAGGCCGGCGGGCAGCCGATCCTCATGGCGTCACGGCAGCTGGCGGCGGCCGCGAATGGACCGGACGCCTACGGGGAGCTGTACGGGAACCTGCTCCGGCAGAGCAGCGAGCCGGTCATCCTCCATTGGCTCGGGCCGATGTTCGACCCGGCCCTGGAGGGCTACTGGGGCAGCGCCGACCTGGACGCGGCGACCGAGACGTTCCTGCAGATCATCGCCGACCACCCCGACAAGGTCGACGGCGTGAAGGTCTCCCTGCTCGACGCGGACCGGGAAGTCGCGCTGCGCAGGCGCCTCCCGGACGGCGTGCGCTGCTACACGGGGGACGACTTCCACTACCCCGGACTGATCGCCGGCGACCAACACGGCTTCAGTCACGCCCTCCTCGGCATCTTCGACCCGCTCGCGCCGCTGGTCTCCGAGGCGGTGCGGGCGCTGGACACGGGGGACACCACCGCCTTCCACAAGGTGCTGGACCCCACGGTGGAGCTGTCCCGGCACCTCTTCGAGGCGCCGACCCGCTACTACAAGACCGGCGTCGTCCTCCTGGCCTGGCTCTCGGGGCACCAGTCGCACTTCACGATGGCCGGCGGGCTGCAGTCGGCCCGCTCGCTGCCGCACCTGCGCCGGGCGTACGAACTGGCCGACGGTCTCGGCCTGTTCCCCGACCCCGAGCTGGCCGGTGCCCGGATGGCGAAGCTGACCGCCGTACTCGGAGGTGACGCATGACGGGCACCGGCGCACACGACGACCTCGCGCGCCTCAGCCTCAACCAGGAGACGATCAAGCAGTGGTCGCTCCCGGAACTCGTGGACGGCTGCGCGGCGGCCGGGCTGCGCCATGTGGGGCTGTGGCGCGAGCCCGTGCAGAACTACGGCGTCGACGCGGCCGCCAAGCTCGTACGGGACGCCGGGCTGGCCGTCACGAGCCTGTGCCGCGGCGGCTTCTTCACGGCCGAGGACCCCGGGGCGCGCGCCGCCGCGCTGGACGACAACCGGGCAGCGGTCGACGAGGCCGCGGCCCTCGGCACGGACACGCTCGTCCTGGTGTCGGGCGGGCTCCCGGCCGGCAGCCGGGACCTGCGCGGCGCCCGGGAGCGGGTCGCCGAGGCGCTGGCCGAGCTGGGGCCGTACGCCGCCGAGCGGGGCGTACGGCTGGCGATCGAACCGCTGCACCCCATGTACGCGTCGGACCGCTGCGTCGTCTCCACGCTCGCCCAGGCACTGGACCTCGCCGAGCGGTTCCCCGCCGAGCAGGTCGGGGTGGTCGTGGACACGTACCACCTGTGGTGGGACGACACGGTCGGCGCGGGCATCGACCGGGCGGGACGCGGCGGGCGGCTCGCCGCCTTCCAGCTCGCCGACTGGGTCACGCCGCTCCCCGAAGGAGTGCTGCTGGGCCGCGGACAGCTCGGGGACGGCGCGGTGGACCTGCGGTGGTTCCGCGCGGCGACGGAGGCGGCGGGGCACACCGGGCCCATCGAGGTCGAGATCTTCAATCCGGGCCTGTGGGCGCGGGACGGGGCGGAAGTGCTGGCCGAAGTGATCGCCCGTTACCGGGAGCACGTACTGCCCCGGGCATGACGTGGGCTCGGGCACGGCATGGGGCGCGGGCAGCTCGTGGGTCAGCGATGAACGCGCCGTGTGCGCCGTGCGTACGAGCGCGCACCGCCATGTGAACTGCGCCGAAAGGGGGCCGGAACGGCGCAACCGTTCGGGCCCTTTGGAGGTCGTACATGGCATCGGTGCCCGAGGGGGGAATCCGGGGGGATGGTCGGGCGGCGAGGAAGAGGGGGGATCCCGAGGGGGGAATCGAGGGGCCCGGCAGCGCGCCGGGCCCCTCGAAGTGTCCCGGCCCGGCCCGGCTCCTGCGGGCCGGAACGAGGTTTTCCACAGGCCCCCGGCGATGTCAGGACCCGGCGGTACCGTCGGACCATGCAGCGATCGCATGGGGGAGGGCCCGGGCACCCTGGAGGACTGGCCGTCGTCGAAGGCGTCCTGGAGCGGATCACGTACGCCAACGAGGAGAACGGCTACACCGTCGCGCGCGTCGACACCGGCCGCGGCGGAAACGACCTCCTCACGGTCGTCGGTGCGCTCCTCGGCGCCCAGCCGGGCGAATCGCTGCGCATGGAGGGCCGCTGGGGCTCCCACCCCCAGTACGGCCGCCAGTTCACCGTCGAGAACTACCGCACGGTCCTGCCCGCCACCGTGCAGGGCATCCGCCGCTACCTCGGCTCCGGCCTGATCAAAGGCATCGGCCCCCGGATCGCCGACCGCATCACCGAGCACTTCGGCACGGACACCCTCGACATCATCGAGCAGGACCCGAAGCGGCTCATCGAAGTGCCGGGCCTCGGCCCCAAGCGGACCAAGATGATCGGCGCGGCCTGGGAGGAGCAGAAGGCCATCAAGGAGGTCATGGTCTTCCTCCAGGGTGTCGGCGTCTCGACGTCCATCGCCGTGCGCATCTACAAGAAGTACGGCGACGCCTCCATCTCCGTGGTGCGCAACCAGCCCTACCGCCTCGCGGCCGACGTCTGGGGCATCGGCTTCCTGACCGCCGACCGCATCGCGCAGTCCGTCGGCATCCCGCACGACAGCCCGGACCGGGTGAAGGCCGGCCTGCAGTACGCGCTCTCCCAGTCCACCGACCAGGGGCACTGCTTCCTCCCCGAGGAGCAGCTGATCGCCGACTCCGTGAAGCTCCTCCAAGTGGACACCGGGCTGGTCATCGAGTGCCTGGCCGAGCTGGCCGAGGACCCCGAGGGCGTCGTGCGGGAGACCGTCCCGGCCCCGGACGGCGGGGACCCCGTGACGGCCGTCTACCTGGTCCCCTTCCACCGCGCCGAGCTGTCCCTGGCCGGGCGGCTGCGGCGGCTGCTGCGCACCGAGGAGGACCGTATGCCGGCCTTCCGGGACGTGGCCTGGGACAAGGCCCTGGCCTGGCTCGCGGACCGCACGGGAGCGCAGCTGGCGCCCGAGCAGGAGGCGGCCGTGAGGCTGGCGCTGACCGAGAAGGTCGCGGTGCTGACCGGCGGCCCCGGCTGCGGCAAGTCCTTCACGGTCCGCTCGGTGGTGGAGCTGGCGCGCGCCAAGAAGGCGAAGGTGCTGCTGGCGGCGCCGACCGGACGGGCCGCCAAGCGGCTCGCCGAGCTGACCGGCGCGGAGGCCGCCACGGTGCACCGGCTGCTGGAGCTGAAGCCCGGCGGGGACGCGGCGTACGACCAGGACCACCCGCTGGACGCCGACCTCGTGGTGGTCGACGAGGCGTCGATGCTGGATCTGCTGCTGGCGAACAAGCTGGTCAAGGCCGTGCCGCCGGGCGCCCATCTGCTCCTCGTGGGCGATGTGGACCAGCTGCCGTCCGTGGGCGCGGGGGAGGTCCTGCGCGATCTGCTCGCGGACGGCGGCCCGGTGCCGGCCGTACGGCTGACCCGGATCTTCCGGCAGGCGCAGCACTCGGGCGTGGTGACCAACGCGCACCGCATCAACGCCGGGCAGTACCCGGTCACGACCGGGCTGCCGGACTTCTTCCTCTTCCCGCAGGAGGACACCGAGGAGGCCGGGCGGCTGACGGTCGACGTGGCGGCGCGCCGGATCCCCGCGAAGTTCGGCCTCGACGCCCGGCGGGACGTCCAGGTGCTGGCCCCGATGCACCGCGGCCCGGCCGGTGCCGGGGCGCTGAACGGCCTGCTGCAGCAGGCGGTCACCCCGGCCCGCCCCGACCTCCCCGAGCGCCGCTTCGGCGGCCGGGTCTTCCGGGTGGGTGACAAGGTCACCCAGATACGGAACAACTACGAGAAAGGCCGCAACGGAGTATTCAACGGCACGGTCGGTGTGGTCACGTCGCTGAGCGTCGAGGACCAGCGGCTGACGGTCCTCACCGACGAGGACGAGGAGGTGCCGTACGACTTCGACGAGCTGGACGAGCTGGCTCACGCGTACGCGGTGACAATCCACCGTTCGCAGGGAAGTGAGTACCCAGCGGTGGTGATTCCCGTCACGACGGGGGCGTGGATGATGCTGCAGCGCAATCTTCTCTATACGGCAGTAACCCGTGCAAAGCGATTGGTGGTGCTGGTGGGGTCCCGCAAGGCCCTGGGCCAAGCGGTGCGGACGATTTCGGCGGGTCGCAGGCACACCGCGCTGGATCACCGGCTTGGCGGCACGATGTGAGGTGTCACCCCTTTCCCCATTGGGGCGAAGGGGCGCAAGATGGGCAGCTGGGCGGCACTCAGTGCCGCTTGAAGGCCCTATGGCCGACCCCGAGTGCACAGGCAACGTCCAAATGGGGGAAGGTATAGGCAGTCAGGGCACCTCGAAGAAGAGGCACAACGTCGGTGAGGGATGACGTGAGCGACAACTCTGTAGTACTGCGTTACGGGGACGGCGAATACTCCTACCCGGTCGTCGACAGCAGCGTCGGCGACAAGGGCTTCGACATCTCGAAGCTGCGCGCACAGACCGGTCTGGTGACCCTGGATTCCGGTTACGGCAACACCGCTGCCTATAAATCCGCGATCACCTATCTCGATGGTGAGGCGGGCATTCTCCGTTACCGCGGCTACCCGATCGAGCAGCTCGCAGAGCGCAGCACGTTCATCGAGACCGCGTACCTGCTCATCAACGGCGAGCTGCCGACCGTCGACGAGCTGTCCTCGTTCAAGCAGGACATCACGTACCACACGCTGCTCCACGAGGACGTCAAGCGCTTTTACGACGGCTTCCCGCGGGACGCCCACCCGATGGCCATGCTGTCCTCGGTCGTCAGCGCCCTGTCCACCTTCTACCAGGACAGCCACAACCCGTTCGACGAGCAGCAGCGGTACCTCTCCAGCATCCGCCTGCTGGCCAAGCTTCCGACGATCGCGGCGTACGCGTACAAGAAGTCGGTCGGCCACCCGGTCACCTACCCGCGCAACGACCTCGGCTACGTCGAGAACTTCCTGCGCATGACCTTCTCGGTGCCCGCCGCCGAGTACGAGCTGGACCCGGTCGTGGTCAGCGCGCTGGACAAGCTGCTGATCCTGCACGCCGACCACGAGCAGAACTGCTCGACCTCGACCGTGCGCCTGGTCGGCTCCTCGCAGGCGAACCTCTTCGCCTCGATCTCCGCCGGCATCAACGCCCTGTGGGGCCCCCTGCACGGCGGTGCGAACCAGTCCGTGCTGGAGATGCTGGAGGGCATCCAGCGCGACGGCGGTGACGTCGACGAGTTCATCCGCAAGGTGAAGAACAAGGAAGACGGCGTGAAGCTCATGGGCTTCGGGCACCGCGTCTACAAGAACTTCGACCCCCGGGCGAAGATCATCAAGGCGGCGGCGCACGACGTCCTCTCGGCGCTCGGCAAGTCCGACGAGCTGCTGGACATCGCGCTGAAGCTCGAGGAGCACGCGCTGGCCGACGACTACTTCGTCGAGCGCAAGCTCTACCCGAACGTGGACTTCTACACCGGTCTGATCTACCGGGCCATGGGCTTCCCGACCGAGATGTTCACCGTGCTCTTCGCGCTCGGCCGGCTCCCCGGCTGGATCGCCCAGTGGCACGAGATGATCAAGGAGCCGGGCTCCCGCATCGGCCGCCCGCGCCAGATCTACACCGGCGTGGTCGAGCGCGACTTCGTCCCGGTCGAGCAGCGCTGACGCAGGACGCTCCGCGACCGGCCCGCGCGGCGGGCCGGTCCGTGTCCGCGAAGCATGCGGGCCGGTCCGTGCTCGTCAAGCATGCGGGCCGGTCCGTGTCCGCCGCCGGCCGTGCGGGCCGCGGCGGGCCGTAAAAGGCGGAAAGCGCCCCTCGCTCCAGATCCCCCCACGGGTCCGGAGCGGGGGGCGCTTCCCTTTCCCGGGTCGGATTCCCCCCACGGGATCCGTCCGGGCGTCCATTGAGGGCACCCTGCTCTACTGCCTTACGCGATCTGCCGGGACGCGCACGTACGGGAGGGCCGCTCAAAGCTCCCCGGGCACGTCGCCCCGGCCACGCGTAACCGGACGAAGTCCCCCAAGACCTGTCCGGTTGTCGAGTACAAGTCCCGCCGGGGTACTTGTACTGCACGGTTAGACTCACGACCCCCTCGAATGGTTACGTCCGAACCTCTGTGATCTGGGTCTCTTGCTATATCGGGCGAATACGGTCAAGGGCCCCGGTCAGGAGATCGGGGCCCCAGTGTATGGGTACGGTGCGGGTTGTGAGAACTGTGTGAAGGACTCGAATCAGGTGAACAAACCCACGTAAGGACCGGCGGCGGACGGGAACTTCACGCGCCCGCCGGGCGTCAGGGGCGCCCGGACGGCCCTGCCGTGCGGCGGCTCACCGGAAGGACCGCAGCCGCAGACTGTTCGTGACCACGAAGACCGAGGAGAAGGCCATCGCCGCCCCCGCGATCATCGGGTCGAGCAGCCCGGCCACCGCGAGCGGGATCGCCGCGACGTTGTAGCCGAACGCCCAGAACAGATTGCCCTTGATGGTGCCGAGGGTACGCCGCGCCAGCCGGATGGCGTCGGCAGCGACGCGCAGGTCTCCGCGGACGAGCGTGAGATCGCCGGCCTCGATGGCCGCGTCCGTGCCGGTGCCGATGGCCAGTCCGAGGTCGGCCTGGGCGAGCGCGGCGGCGTCGTTCACGCCGTCCCCGACCATCGCCACCGTCCGGCCCCGCTCCTGCAGCCGCCGTACGACCGCGACCTTGTCCTCCGGCATGACCTCCGCGAAGACCTGGTCCCCGGCGATGCCCACCGCACGGGCCACCCCGGCCGCGACGGCCGCGTTGTCGCCGGTGAGCAGTACGGGTGTCAGGCCGAGGTCGCGCAGTCGCGCGACCGCCTCCGCGCTGCCCTCCTTCACCGTGTCGGCGACGGACAGCACACCGCGCGCCCGCCCGTCCCAGGCGACCAGGACGGCCGTGCGGCCAGCGGCCTCGGCGCGCTCCCGGGCGTCGGACAGCTCGGCGGGAAGGTCCGGGTCGGCCCCTTCCAGGCTCTCGGTGAGCAGCCGGGCGCGCCCCACGACGACCTCGTGGCCGTCCACCGTGCCGCGGACGCCCAAGCCCGCCACGCTTTCGAAGCGTTCGACCTCGGGAAGCTCCCCCACGCGCTCCCGTGCGCCCTCCGCGATCGCGCGGGCCACCGGGTGCTCCGACGCGTGCTCCAGGGCGCCGGCGAGCCGCAGCAGGGCCTTCTCGTCCGTGTCCGCCGCAGGCACCGCCTCGTACAGGCTCATCCGCCCGGTGGTGACCGTGCCGGTCTTGTCCAGGACGACCGTGTCGACCCGCCGGGTGGACTCCAGCACCTCGGGCCCCTTGATCAGGATGCCGAGCTGGGCGCCCCGGCCGGTGCCCACCATCAGCGCGGTCGGCGTGGCCAGTCCCAGCGCACAGGGGCAGGCGATGATCAGTACCGCGACCGCCGCCGTGAAGGAGGCCGTGGCATCGCCCGTGACCAGCAGCCGCACGACGAGCGTGACGAGCGCGATCACCAGCACCACCGGCACGAAGACGGCGGAGATCCGGTCCGCCAGCCGCTGCGCCTCGGCCTTGCCGCTCTGCGCGTCCTCCACCAGCTGCGCCATCCGCGCGAGCCGGGTGTCGGCGCCGATACGGGTGGCCTCGACGACGAGCCGGCCGGCGGTGTTCACGGTCGCGCCGGTCACGGCGTCGCCCGGGGCCACGTCGACCGGTACCGACTCGCCGGTGAGCATCGAGGCGTCCACGGCCGAGTCGCCCTCGACCACCGTCCCGTCGGTGGCGATCTTCTCGCCGGGCCGGACGACGAACCGGTCGCCGACGGCCAGCCGGTCCACCGGCTCACGCACCTCCCGGCCGCCCCTGAGGACCGTCACGTCCTTGGCGCCCAGGTCCATCAGGGCACGCAGCGCCGCGCCCGCCTTCCGCTTGGAGCGGGCCTCCAGATAGCGCCCGAGCAGCAGGAACGCGGTGACACCGGCCGCCGCCTCCAGGTAGATCGCCGACGAGCCGTCCCCGTGGCGGGCCGTCAGGTCGAAGCCGTGCCGCATGCCCGGCATCCCGGCGTGCCCGAAGAACAGCGCCCACAGCGACCAGCCGAACGCGGCCAGCGTGCCGAGGGAGACCAGGGTGTCCATCGTGGCGGCGCCGTGCCGCAGGTTCGTCCAGGCCGCCCGGTGGAAGGGGTACGCGCCCCAGACCACGACCGGCGCGGCCAGCGTCAGGCAGAGCCACTGCCAGTTGTCGAACTGCAGTACGGGGATCATCGACAGGGCGACGACCGGCGCGGCGAGTACCGCCGAGATGATCAGCCGCTGCCGCAGTGCCGCCAGGGCCTGGTCGGGCCCGTCCTGGGGCCCGGCCGGAGGCTCGTCCTGGGCGTCCGGCGCGGGCGCGGGCGGCTCGGGCTCCGGCTCGCGCGCCGTGTAACCGGTCCGCTCCACCGTGGCGATGAGATCGGCGACCTCGACGCCCGGCTCATAGGTGACCTTCGCCTTCTCCGTCGCGTAGTTGACGGTGGCGGTCACGCCCTCCATCCGGTTGAGCTTCTTCTCCACGCGCGCGGCGCACGAGGCGCAGGTCATGCCGCCGATGGCCAGCTCGACCCGCGCCTCCGACGTGGTCTCCGGCATGGGATCAGGCCTGGCCCACGAGGTCGTACCCGGCCTCGTCGACGGCGGCGCGGACGGCCTCTTCGTCGAGCGGGGCGGCGGAGACGACGGTGACGATGCCGGTCGAGGCGGCGGCCTCGACCGAGCTGACCCCCGGGAGCTGCCCGATCTCCTCCTTCACCGCGCCCTCGCAGTGCCCGCAGGTCATGCCGGTGACCTTGTAGGTGGTGGTGACGGGCTGGTCGGCAGATGCAGTCATGGGACTCTCCTTGTGCCGCGAGACGGTGGGTGTTCCGTGTTTCCGTGCCCCACTGTATACCCCTAGGGGGTATGAAGCGCAAAACCCTTCCGCCGCGCCGGAAACTTTGCCGTGCGGCCGTATCGGAGCCAGCCTGGGAGGACGGGAACCAGCCGGGGACGCCCGGCTCGGAGGAGCCGGGACGTCCTGCCGGGAGAAGCCGGAGAACCCGGAGAGGCCCGGCCACGGGAAGCCGGCAGGGCCGGGAGGACGCGGGCCGAGGAGGCCGGGCCGTGAACGCGCTCGCCATGTACGGACTGCTGGCGCTGACCACAGCGCCACCGCTGCTGCCCAACGCGGCGCTGCTCGCCTGGGCCGGCGTCCTCGCGGCCCGCGGCAGCCTGAACCTCGCCCTGGTCCTCGCCGTGGTCGCCGCGAGCGCGGTCGCGGGGGACCTCGCGCTCCACGTGATCGCCCGCCGTTTCGGGGGGCCGGTGCGCGCGTGGATGGACCGCCGCGCGCGGCGCCGGCTGTTCCTGGCGCGGACGTCCCTGCTGATCGGGCGGTACGGCGTGCCCTTCGTGGCCGGCGTCCGCTTCCTTCCGGCGGGGCGCGTGGCGGCGGCGCTCGTCACCGGGATCGTGCGTTACCCCGTACGCCGTTACCTCCTCGGGTGTGCGATCGCCGAGACGCTCTGGGCGGCGTACTCCGTCGGCATCGGTTACCTCGGCATCGCCGCCACCGGCGCTTTCCTCCCCGGCCTCGCCCTGAGCGTCGGCCTCTCCGCGGCCGTCTGCGGGGTGACGGCCCTGGCGCAGCACCTCGTGGTGCGGCGCCTGGCGGGCCGGTCAGCGGAGGAGGCCGATGCTGCAAAGGGTGGTGAGGACCAGGGTGATGCGGGTGAAGAGCTGCTGATCGAGCCGGTGGATGCAGCGGCGGCCGAGGCGGGCACCGAGGAGGACGGCGGGCAGGAGGACGGCGTCCAGCAGGAGGACGTCCGGGGTGAGCAGGCCCAGGCCGGCGCTGAAGGGCAGCTTGAAGGCGTTCACCAGGAAGAAGAACCACGCCGCCGTGCCGAGGAAGCCGAGCACGCCGAGCCCGGAGGTGAGCAGGTAGAGCGACATCGCCGGGCCGCCCGCGTTGGCGACCATGGTCGCGAAGCCGGCGACGAGACCGTAGAGGGCGGTACGGGCCCCAGCGGTACGAGGGGAGGGGGTGGCGGCCGGGGGAGCGGTGCGGACGGTGCCGGGGGCTTCGGGGGCTTCGGAGGCTCCGATGGGGACGGCCTCGCGGGCCCCGGAAGGTTGCGGGGTCGAGGACGGAGCCGCAGGCGCGGCCGGAACCGGCGCTCCCGTCCGCTCGCGGGCCGCCCCGGAACCGGCGACGGCAGCGGAGCCGGAGGTGCCCCCGCCGCGCCGCCACCGTGCCCGCCGCTGCCGGACGTGGTGGACCGTGATCGAGAGCAGCAGGGCGCCGATCGTGCGGCGGACGAGGGCGTCGTCCGCGACCGCCGTGAACGCGGCGCCGAGCAGGACGCCCGCCGCGACGGAGGGGAAGAGGCGGCGCAGGGCGGCGCGGTCGGCGTGCCGCCGGTAGGCGCGTACGGCGATGACGTCGCCGGCCAGCAGGAGGGGCAGCAGGGCGCCGGTGGACTCCTTGGCGGGGAGCACGGCGGCGAACACGGCCACGGCGACCGCGGCCACGCCGCTGAGGGCGGTCTTGGAGAAGCCCGCCAGCAGCGCGGCCGCCCCCAGCGCGAGCAGCGGAAGGAGCCCGAGGCCGAGCACGGTGGTGCGGCTCAGGCGCGGACGTCGGCGATCGCGACCGGCTCCCCGGTGCGGCGCGACCGCTCGCACGCCTCGGCGATGTAGAGCGCTTCGAGGGCGTCACCGGTCGGGCAGGGGTTCTCCGCGCGGCCCGCCGCGACCTCGGTGAAGGCGGTCAGCTCGGTCACGTACGCGTCGTGGAAGCGCTCCATGAAGGTCGCGTACGGGGTGTCCTGCCGCCAGGAGAGCCGGGTCTCGGCGCTGGGCATCGGGGCGCGGTCGTCCAGGCCGACGAAGCGGGCGCCCTTGGAGCCGCAGACCTCCAGGCGTACGTCGTGGCCCGCGCCGTTGTAACGGGTGGCGGTCACGGTGGCGAGGGTGTCGTCGTCGAAGCGGAGCAGCGCCGCGCAGGTGTCGACGTCGTCCCCGTCGGCGAAGAACGACTCGCCCTTGTTGGTGCCCTGCGCGAAGACGGTGACGACCTCGCGCCCGGTCAGCCAGCGCAGGATGTCGAAGTCGTGGATGGAGCAGTCCCGGAAGAGGCCGCCGGAGGTGGGGATGTACGCGGCGGGCGGCGGGGTCTGGTCGGACGTGCAGGCGCGCAGGGTGTGCAGCCGGCCCAGCTCGCCGGCGCGGAGGGCCTCGCGGGCGGCGTTGTAGCCCGCGTCGAAGCGGCGCTGGAAGCCGATCTGGACGGGGACGGGGCTGTGCGCAGCGCGCTCGACGACGGTGCGCGTGCCGGGCACGTCCAGCGCCACCGGCTTCTCGCAGAAGACCGGGACCCCGTGGTCCAGCGCCTGGTGGATCAGGGCGGCATGGGCGCTGGTGGCGGCGGTGATCACCACGCCGTCCAGCCCGTCCGCGTACATCTCCTCGATGCCGTCGGCGGCCTGGACGCCGAGCTTCTCCGCCAGCTCCCGGGCGCGCGCGTGGTCGGCGTCCGCGACGACGATGCCGTGCACGCCGGGGACGCTCTTCAGGGTCTCGGCGTGGAACGCGCCGATGCGGCCGGTGCCGATGAGACCGAGCTTCATTGCTGCCACTCCCTTGTGGGTGGGCACGGCCGCCGTCGGAGGGAACGGCCGCGGTGCGGACGGTGTCGTGGAACGGTCCAACGCTTGTCCCTGGACGTCCTTGGAACGATCCAAGCATCGCCAACGAACCCTGCATGTCCTTACATAGTCGTGTCAACCCCCGGGAGAGCGCGGGACTCGGTTGTGCGTTGACGGCTATGGGTGGTGAGTGGAAGGATTTCCGGCCATGGAACGGTCCAACAAGGCCGCGGGGAAGCCGGCGGGGCGCGCGGCCGACGTGGCCGACAGACCGCCGACGATCCGCAGCGTCGCCGAGCGTGCCGGGGTCTCCAAGTCGCTGGTCTCCCTCGTGCTGCGCGGCGCGCCGCAGGTGAGTGACGCCAAGCGGGCCGCCGTCCTGGACGCCATCAGGGAGCTGGACTACCGGCCCAACGCCGCCGCGCGCAGCCTCGTGGCGCGGCGTACGCACACGGTCGGCGTGCTGCTCAACGACATGCGCAACCCCTGGTTCGTGGAGCTGCTGGACGGCCTGAACTCCGTACTGCACGCGCACGGCCTCCGGATGCTGATGGCCGACGGCCGGCTGAACAGCCGTACGGGGGAGGACTTCACGCGGACCTTCACCGAACTGCGGGTGGACGGCCTGGTCGCGGTGGGCACGCTGCCGGACACCGGCGCGCTGGCCGAGGCCGCAGGGCGGCTGCCGACCGTCGTGGCCGGTACCCACGACCCCGAGCTGCCCCGGGTGGACACGATCGCCAACGACGACGAGCGGGGCGCCCGGCTCGCCACCGAGCACCTCATCGCCCTCGGGCACCGCAGGATCGCGCACATCATGGGCCAGGGCAGCGTCGGCGCGCTGCGGCGGCGCGGCTACGAAGGCGCGATGCGCGAGCACGGGCTCGAAGACGGCGTGGTGATGGCTCCCAGTGACGGGACGGAGGAGGGCGGCTACCGGGCTGCCGTGCGGCTGCTCGGCGGTACGGGCGGCGGCGAACGCCCCACCGCGGTCTTCGCGTTCAACGACATGGCGGCCGTCGGAGTGCTCTCCGCCGCGCAGGAGCTGGGACTCGACGTGCCGGGCGGCCTCTCGCTCGTGGGCTGCGACAACACCCACCTCTCGCGTATCCGGCACCTGTGGCTGACGACCGTGAACAACGCCAGTTACGAGGTGGGGCGGCGGGCGGCGCGGTGCCTGCTGGACCGGATGGACCGCCCGGACCGCCCGGCCGAACGGCAACTGGTGGAGCCCTCACTGGAGATCAGAGGCACCACGGCGGCCCCGGCCCCGCGCTGAGAGGCCGCCCGCTCGGACCGGAAGCCGCCCTGCCCGGCACAGCCGCCTGGACGGCCCGCAAGCCGCCCCGCGCGGCCCCGGAACCGGCCCGCAGGCTCCCGGGGCCCGCCCGCGCACGGAAACGGCCCCGCACCTGCCGGTGCGGGGCCTGAAGGGGGGCCTGACGGCCGCTCAGTCCTCGCGGGCCCGCCGGCCGCGGTGGCCCGGCCTGCGGGCCACCCATTCCCGTACGGTGTCGGCGAACCAGTACGGCTTCCCGCCCTCCACGAGGTCGGGTGGTGGCAGCAGTCCGTGCTTCCGGTAGGAGCGCACCGTGTCCGGCTGGACCCGGATGTGTGCGGCGATCTCCTTGTACGACCAGAGCCTCCGGTCGGTCATGTCCTGCGCACCTCCCTCGGGCCGTGCGCAGGGCGGCCCTAAGAGGCCCGCGGGGGAACTGCGCACGGCTTGGCGATCACTCAGCCTGTGTCCGGTGCAACGACAGCCTTGAGCGACGGGGGCAGGCTGTCGAGGGGCTGTGACGGAAGACCCGCGTAACGGTGACGACCGTGACGAGCCCCGGACGGCCGTTGCCGTACCGAGAAGACGCGCACCCCGGACGGAGCAGAACCGTTTCCGCGGGGCGGAGGACCGTTTCCGCGTGGGGTCCTTTCCGTACGGCGCGGGGCCGGGCGATCCGCTCGCCCGGCCCCGCACTGCGCCCCCGTGGGGCACCGGGTCACGCCTCCGCGGCCGCCTTGCGCAGTTCGTGCTCCAGGTCCTCCAGGGCCATGCCCTTGGTCTCCGGGGCGTACCGCTTGCAGAAGAGCAGCGACAGCACGCACAACACGCCGAAGGTCCAGAACGTGACCGCGGCGCCCGCCGCGTCCAGCAGGACCGGGAAGAGCAGCGCGACCGCGAAGTTGACCAGCCACATCACGAACACCGCAGCGCCCATGGCCAGTCCGCGTACCTTCAGCGGGAACATCTCGGCGAGCAGCAGCCACACCCCGGTGTTCAGCGTGGCCTGCATGAAGGCCATGTAGACCACCATCAGGCCGAGCACGAGGTAGCTGACCGCGGTGGACTGCGGGAGGTGGAAGGCCGCGCCCAGAAGGGCCAGCGAGACGGTCATCCCCGCCAGGCCCCAGATCAGCATCGGGCGGCGGCCGACCTTGTCGATCAGCGACATGCCGATCGCGGTGGCGGCGACGGAGATCGCGCCGACCGCGATGGTGGCGGTGATCGCGGCGTTCGTGCCGAGACCGGTGCCCAGCAGGATCTTCGGCGCGAAGTAGATGACCGCGTTGACGCCGGTGATCTGCTGGACGACCGACAGGCCGATGCCGACCAGGAGCAGGCGGCGTACCCACGGGGTGCGCAGCTCCTGCCAGGCGCCGCGCTGGGCGTTCTCCTCCAGGGCGCGCGCCTGTTCGATGCGGGCCAGCTCGTCGTCCACCTCACCGGCCGGCAGGGTGCGCCGCAGGACGGCGCCCGCCTCCCCGGTGCGCCCCTTGCTCATGTACCAGCGCGGGGTGTCCGGGAGGAAGAACAGGCCGATGAAGAGGGCGACGGCGGGCAGCGCGGCCAGGCCGAGCATCCAGCGCCACGCCTCCCAGTGCGCGAGCACCGCGTTGATGAGGTACGCCAGCAGCTGACCGCTGACGATCATCAGGGAGTTGAAGGAGACCAGCCGCCCCCGTATGTGCGGCGGGGCGATCTCCGAGAGGTACAGCGGGGTGATGACGGAGGCGCTGCCCACGGCGAGCCCGAGGACGAAGCGCGCCGCCACCATGAAGGCGACCGTGGGCGCGAGCGCGACGGCGACCGCGCCCGCGATGAAGACCGCGCCCGCCCACAGCAGGGAGTTGCGGCGGCCCAGCCGGTCGGACATCCGGCCGCCGGCCAGGGAGCCGAAGGCCGCGCCGATCAGCAGGGCGCTGGTGATCACGCCTTCGCCGAGGGAGGTGAGGCCGAAGTGCTCCTCCATGAAGGGCAGGGCGCCGGAGACGACTCCGGTGTCGTAGCCGAACAGGGCGCCGCCGATGGCGGCGATGGCGGCGATGCCGACGATGAAGCGTTTCGCGCGGGCGGACGCGGTGCGGGAATCGTCCTCCCGCACCGTTGCCACCGTTCTGGTCGGTGCGGCGGCCATGGGATCAGCTCCAGTGGCGGGAGACGTACTCGTCGATCTTGGCGCGCATGAAGCGCGAGGACTCCTTGGCGCGCTCCTCCCAGGCGAAGACGGACGAGACGAGGGTGCCGTCGAAGCCGTTGGCGGCCAGCTCCCGGAACAGCTCGTCGAAGTCCACCTCGCCCTGGCCGATGTCCAGGTGCTGGTGGACGCGGACGGTCGAGCCGGGCGGGTTGACGATGTAGCGCAGCCCGGAGGAGCCGGTGTGGTCGAAGGAGTCGGCCAGGTGGACGGCGGTGGTCAGGCTGCCCGCGTGCTTCAGGATGCCCGGCGCGTCGTTGCCCTGATGGAAGGTGTGCGGCGCGCAGTACAGGAAGGACACCAGCGGGCTGTTGATGCCGCGGATCATGTCGACGGCGGCGTGGCCGTCCTCGATGAAGTCGTCCGGGTGCGGCTCCAGGGCGAGCGTGATGCCCTCCCGCTCGAAGACCGGAAGCAGCTCCTCCAGGGAGCGCCAGAACTGGCCCTCACTCGTGGCGGCCTTCTCGGGGCGGCCGTTGAACTCCGAGTTCATCGCGGAGACGCCGAGGTCGGAGGTGATCCGGATGGCCCGCTTCCAGTAGCGGACGGCGGCCTGGCGCTCGTCCTCGTCCGGCGATGACCACTTGTACAGCGGGAGCACGGAGGAGACGCCGACGCCCGCAGCGGCCAGCTCCTTGCGGAACTTCTGCACGGTGCCGTCGTCCACGCGCGGGTGGAGGAAGAACGGGTTGAAGTCCTCGCGCGGCGACAGTTCGATCCACTCGAAGCCCAGCTCGGCGACGAGGCCCGGCAGTTCCAGCAGCGGGACGTTCCGGAACATGTACGGGTCAAGGGCGATCTTCACGGGAGGGGCAGCCTTTCGGTGTACGGGGGAGGGGTTCCGGGCCCGGTCGCCCTGCGGGTGGCGGTCCGGGCCCGTGAGCCGGTGCGACGGGCGGCTCAGCGGTACAGGGCGGGGCGCTCGGCCAGTTCGACCGTGACGCGCTCGCCGGTCTCCTGGGCGCGTACGCCGGCCTCGCAGACCGCGGCGGCGGCGTAGCCGTCCCAGGCGCTGGGGCCCTCGACTTCGCCGTGGCGGGTGGCGTTGACCCAGCGCTGCACCTGGCGGTCGTAGGCGTCGGCGAAGCGCTCCTCGAAGCCGGGGTCGATGGCGCCGCCCCAGCCGGTGGTGGTGTTCGCGATGACGCCGTGGTCGTCGCCGATGCGGGCGGTGCCGTCCGTGCAGACCGCCTCGCACGTCACCTGGTAACCGAAGCCGCAGTTGACGAAGAGCTCGGTGTCGACGAGCCGGCCCGAGGCGGTCTCGAAGAGGATGAGCTGCGGATCGCGCAGGCCCTCGGGCGCCTTGTCGGTGGCGGCCGGGAAGAGCACGCGGACGGCGGTGATCTCCTCGCCCAGCAGCCAGCGGGTGACGTCGATCTCGTGCACCGCCGAGTCGTTGATCATCATGGCGTTGGTGAAGCCGGGCGGGCAGTTGGGGTTGCGGTGCTTGTTGTGCAGCATCAGCGGGCGACCGTACGCACCCTGGTCCAGCCGCGCCTTGAGCTTCATGTAGTCGGCGTCGTAGCGGCGCATGAAGCCGACCTGGACGCGGCGGTGCCCGAGCTTCTCCTCGGCCCGTACGACGCGCAGGGCGGACTCCGCGTCCGGGGTGAGCGGCTTCTCGCACAGCACCGGCAGGTCCCGCTCGAAAGCGGCGAGCAGGGTGGCCTCGTGGGCCGGGCCGGGGGAGGCGATCAGCACGGCGTCGACCGCCGGGTCGGCCATCGCGGCGGCCGGGTCGGTATGGGGCGTACAGCCCTCGATGCCGTCCGCGACGGCCTTCACGCGGTCGGCGTCGATGTCCACCACGGCGGCGACCCGTGCGCCGCTGATCACGTCGTTGAGGCGGCGCACGTGGTCCGAGCCCATCCGGCCGGTGCCGATGACCGCTACCCCGAGCGTTCCGTGCTGCGTCATGTTCGTGCTCCTCGTGTTCGGTAGGACGTGGCCCACGAAGGGGCGGGGACTACGCGCCGCAGGAACGCAGGAAGCGGCGGGTGCGCTCGGCGATCGGGTACGGCTGGGTGGGCGGGCAGGGGTACATGTCCTGCTCCACGATGGCGAAGAGGTCCACGTCCAGGGCCTGCGCGGCCTCCAGGACGGGCGGCAGGGCCGGCACGCCGAGCGGCGGCTCGCACATCACGCCCTGCTTCACGGCGGGCCCGAAGGGGGTGCCGTTGGCCTGGACGTCGGCGAGGATGTCGGGGTCGACCTGCTTGAGGTGGAGGTAGCCGATCCGCTCGCCGTAGGTCTTGATCAGCTTGACGTTGTCGCCGCCGCAGTAGGCGTAGTGGCCGGTGTCCAGGCAGAGGTTGACGAGATCGGAGTCGGTGCCGTCGAGGAAGCGGACGACGTGCTCCTCGGTGTCGATGTGGGTGTCGGCGTGCGGGTGCACGACGATGTCCAGGCCGAATTCGTCGCGTACCTGCTTCGCCAGCCGCTCCATGCCGCCGGTGAGGTGCTTCCACTGCTCGGTGGTCAGCTCGCTCGGCTCGATCAGCTCGGCGGTCTTGTCGTCGCGCCAGAACGACGGAATGACGACAAGGTGCTTGGCGTCCATCGCCTTGGTCAGCGCGGCCACCTCGCTGACGTGCTGCCAGGTCGCGTCCCAGACGTCGGGGCCGCGGTGCATCGAGGTGAAGATCGTGCCGGCCGACACCTTCAGGTCACGCTTGGCGATCTCGGCGTGGAGTACGGCAGGGTCGGTCGGGAGGTAGCCGTACGGCCCCAGCTCGATCCACTCGTAACCGGCCTCGCTGACCTCGTCCAGGAAGCGGTCCCAGGGGACCTGCTGGTCGTCCTCGGGGAACCAGACGCCCCAGGAGTCGGGCGCCGAACCGATGCGGAGCCGGTCCAGACGGGGCACGTCTGCGCTGGGTACGGACATGGTGCGGCTCTCCTCTCACCGGTCGGCAGCGACCGGGAAGGGACGGGGTGGGGTTGTGGTCGCTCAGCCTTCATCGGCGCACCGAGCCTGTCAAGACTTCGTCCTGACATAAGGACTTAAGGACTTTGTAACCCGCGGTGACTCGGTCATCATCCCATCGTTGACGTCAGAATGTAAGGACAAACTGTTGACAGGGTGAGAGTCGTCCCGTTAGACCTGTGGTCGGAGCCGACCTGGCCGGGGCCGACAGCGGGCACCGGCGGACTCGAAGGGGCGCACATGACCGAGCCGACCGACACCGGCCGCTTTGACCTGATCACCATGGGGCGCATCGGGGTGGACATCTACCCGCTGCAGACCGGCGTCTCGCTGGCCGACGTGGAGACGTTCGGGAAGTTCCTGGGCGGCTCGGCCACCAACGTCGCGGTCGCCGCCGCACGCCAGGGCCGCCGCACCGCGGTGATCAGCCGTACCGGTGACGACCCGTTCGGCCGCTACATCCACAACGCGCTGCGCGACTTCGGCGTCGACGACCGCTGGGTGACGCCCGTGGCGCAGTACCCGACCCCGGTCACCTTCTGCGAGATCTTCCCGCCCGACGACTTCCCGCTGTACTTCTACCGCCGCCCCAAGGCCCCCGACCTGGTCATCCGCCCCGAGGAGCTGGACCAGGACGCCATCCGGGCCGCGCGGGTCTTCTGGATCACCGGCACCGGCCTCTGCGAGGAGCCCAGTCGCTCCGCGACCCTCGCCGCGCTGGAGGCCCGCGCCAAGTCCGGTACGACCGTCTTCGACCTGGACTGGCGGCCGATGTTCTGGGGCGGCCGGGGCGGCGCCTCCGGTGACGGCGGCGAGACCGGCCCGCAGGCGATGGCCAACGCACGCCCGTACTACGAAGCGGCGCTGGCGCACTCCACCGTGGCCGTCGGCAACGTCGACGAGGCCGAGGTCGCCACCGGCCTGCGCGACCCGAAGGCTTGCGCCCAGGCGCTGCTGGACATGGGTGTCGAGCTGGCCGTCATCAAGCAGGGCCCCAAGGGCGTGCTCGCCGTGCACCGCGACGGCCGCAGCGCCGAGGTGCCGCCCACCCCGGTCGAGGTCGTCAACGGCCTCGGCGCGGGCGACTCGTTCGGCGGCGCCCTCGTGCACGGCCTGCTCTCCGGCTGGGAGCTGGAGCCGATGATGCGGTACGCGAACGCCGCCGGCGCCATCGTCGCCTCCCGTCTGGCCTGCTCCTCGGCCATGCCGACCACCACCGAGGTCGAAGCGTTCCTCGCGGAGCGCTGACCACACCGCCGCACCCGCCCGCGCGCACCGCACGGGCGCTCAAGAAGGTGAGTTACGCCTTGACCACACCGCTCTCCGACCTCGTGCGGCTGCGGGCCCGGCACCCCGAAGCCGTCGCGGAAGCCGCGGCCCGCCGCACCCGCCGCCCCCTCATCGGCGACAGCGGCCGGCTGATGATCGTCGCAGCCGACCACCCCGCGCGCGGCGCACTGGCCGTCGGCGACCGCAAGCTGGCCATGGCGGACCGCTTCGACCTGCTGGAACGGCTCGCGCTCGCGCTGTCCAGGCCCGGCGTCGACGGGGTGCTCGGCACCGCCGACATCCTGGAGGACCTGCTCCTCATGGGCGCCCTGGAGGGCAAGGTCGTGATGGGCTCGATGAACCGCGGCGGCCTCGCCGGCGCGTCCTTCGAGATGGACGACCGCTTCACCGGCCACCGGCCGCAGGACATCGCCCGGCTCCGCTTCGACTGCGGCAAGCTCCTGATGCGCATCGACTACGACGACGCCGGATCCCTGGACACCATGGAGTCCACGGCGCGCGCCATCGACGCCATGGCCGAGCGGGAACTGCCCACCTTCGTCGAGCCGTTCATCTCCCGCCGCGTCGACGGCAAGGTCAAGAACGACCTGAGCGCCGAGGCCGTGACCAAGTCCGTCGCCATCGCCTCCGGGCTCGGCGGCACCTCCGCGTACACCTGGCTCAAGCTGCCGGTCACCGAGGACCCCGAGGACATGGCGCAGGTCTGCGAGACCTCCACGCTGCCCACGGTGCTGCTCGGCGGCGACATCTCGGCCGCCGACCAGGACGCGACGTACGAGAAGTGGCGCAAGGCCCTCCACCTGCCCACCGTGCAGGGGCTGGTGGCCGGACGCTCGCTGCTCTACCCCGTGGACGGGGACGTGGCGGGGGCTGTGGATACCGCCGTCAGCCTTTTGTGACCGCGGCTGTCGCAGAAGTTGTCCACAGGCCCTGTCACCGTCAGTGATCAGTAGGAGACTTGACGCCATGAACGCCGAACCCCGCTTCCACCGCCCGGCGGGCACCGCCGCCGACGGCCCGTACGCCCTCGACATCCACCCCAAGAACGCCGGCTGGGGCTACTCCTCCCTCCGCGTGCTCGAGCTTCCGCCCGGCGGCCACCACGACTTCGCGGCCGGCGACAGCGAGTGGATCGTGCTGCCGCTGTCCGGCGGCTGCACGGTCGCCGTCGACTCCGGCGAGGAGTTCCGCCTGACCGGCCGCGACAGCGTCTTCAGCGGCGTCACGGACTTCGCGTACGTACCGCGTGACGCGCACGCCGGCATCGCCAGCGAGACCGGCGGCCGCTTCGCGCTCACCGGCGCCCGCTGCGAGCGCCGGCTGCCCGCCCGCTACGGCCCCGCCTCCTCCGTCCCGGTCGAGCTGCGCGGCACCGGCAACTGCTCGCGCCAGGTCAACAACTTCGGCGCGGCCGGGGTCTTCGAATGCGACAAGCTCATCGCCGTCGAGGTGCTCACGCCCGGCGGCAACTGGTCCTCCTACCCGCCGCACAAGCACGACGAGTGCCGCCCCGGCGAGGAGTCCGAGCTGGAGGAGATCTACTACTTCGAGATCGCCGCGGCGAACGGCAGGCCCGGCCTCGGCTACCAGCGCGTGAGCCCCTCCGGCCATGGCCAGAACACCGACGTGCTCGCCGAGGTCCGCGGCGGCGACGTCGTCCTCATCCCCGACGGCTGGCACGGCCCCTCCATCGCCGCGCCCGGCCACGACATGTACTACCTCAACGTCATGGCGGGCCCGGGCGAGGCCCGCGAGTGGCTCATCTGCGACCACCCGGACCACGGCTGGATCCGGGGCACCTGGGCCGAGCAGCCCGTCGACCCCCGCCTCCCCCTCTACAGCGCACCCGCAGGAGAAGCCCGATGACCGCCCCGACGACGCGCCGCCTCACGGTCGCCCAGGCCCTGGTCGAGTTCCTCGCCCACCAGTACACCGAGCGGGACGGCGTACAGCACCGTCTGATCGCCGCCACCTGGGGCATCTTCGGCCACGGCAACGTCGCGGGCCTCGGCCAGGCGCTGCTGGAGTCCCAGGCATCGATGCCCTACCTCCAGGGTCGCAACGAGCAGTCCATGGTGCACGCCGCCGTCGGGTACGCCCGCCAGTCCGACCGGCTCTCCGCGCACGCCGTCACCACCTCCATCGGCCCCGGCGCCACCAACCTCGTCACGGGCGCCGCCCTGGCCACCGTCAACCGCCTGCCGGTCCTGCTGCTGCCCGGCGACACCTTCGCGACCCGCCCGGCCGAGCCCGTGCTCCAGCAGCTGGAGGTGCCGTACGCGGGCGACGTCTCCGTCAACGACGCGCTGCGCCCGGTCTCCCGCTACTTCGACCGGGTCACCCGCCCCGAGGCGCTGATCCCGGCGGCCCTGCAGGCCATGCGGGTGCTCGCCGACCCGGTCGAGACCGGGGCCGTCACCCTGGCCATGCCGCAGGACGTCCAGGCCGAGGCGTTCGACTGGCCCGAGGAGTTCTTCGCCGACCGGGTCTGGCACGTCACCCGGCCGCAGCCGGACGCCGGCGCGCTGGCCGCGGCCGTGCGCGCCATCCGCTCCGCCGAGCGGCCGCTGCTGATCGCGGGCGGCGGCGTCCACCACTCCGAGGCCGAGGAAGCGCTGCGCGCCTTCGCCGACGCCACCGGCATCCCGGTCGCCTCCACCCAGGCCGGCAAGGGCTCGCTGCGGTACGACCACCCCGCCGACGTGGGCGGCATCGGGCACACCGGCACCGCAACGGCGGACGCGCTGGCCCGCGAGGCGGACCTGATCATCGGCGTCGGCACCCGCTACACCGACTTCACCACCGCCTCCGCGACCCTCTTCGCCCGCCCCGGCGTCCGTTTCGTCAACCTCAACATCGCCTCGTTCGACTCCCACAAGCTCGGCGCGCATTCGGTGATCGCCGACGCCCGCGCGGGCCTGGAGGCGCTGACCCGCGAGCTGGCCGGACACCGGGTGGAGAAGGCGTACGAGGAGGCGTACGGCGCGGCCAAGGCCGAGTGGGAGCGGCTGGTCGACACCGCGTACCTGACCGGCCCCGACGACACGCGGCCGAGCCAGACGCAGGTGCTCGGGGTGCTGGACGCGACCGTCGGCGACGACGACGTGATCATCAACGCGGCCGGCTCGCTCCCCGGCGACCTGCACAAGCTGTGGCGCGCCCGGTCCCGCCGCCAGTACCACCTGGAGTACGGCTACTCCTGCATGGGATACGAGATCCCGGCGGCGATCGGCGTCCGGCTGGCCGCCCCGGACCGCCCGGTCTGGGCCCTGGTCGGCGACGGCACGTACCTGATGATGCCCACCGAGATCGTGACCGCGGTCCAGGAGGGGATCAACATCAACCTCGTCCTGATCCAGAACCACGGCTACGCCTCCATCGGCGGCCTCTCGGAGGAGACCGGCGCCGAGCGCTTCGGCACCGCCTACCGCTTCCGCGCGAAGGACGGGACCTACACGGGCGAGCCGCTGCCGGTGGACCTCGCGGCGAACGCCGCCTCGCTGGGCATGGACGTGATCCGCGCCGCGACCGTCGCCGAGCTGCGGTCCGCGCTCGCCGCCGCGCGCGCCTCGGACCGCCCCACATGTGTCTATGTCGAGACCGAAACGGCTGACACTGTGCCGGGCGCGCCGGCCGCCCAGGCCTGGTGGGATGTTCCCGTTGCCGAGACCGCGACGCGTGAGGCGGCGCTCCTGGCGCGCGAGGAGTACGACCGCCAGGCGGCCGGGCGCCGCCGCCACCTCTGACCTCAGCCGAAGCTTTCGTCCCCAGAAAGGCCCCGCACATGAAGACCCTCAGCCACTGGATCGGCGGCAAGCCCGTCGAGGGCATCTCCGGCAACCACGGTCCGGTCTACAACCCGGCCACCGGTGCCCAGGAGAAGCAGGTCCCCTTCGCCTCGGTCGACGAGGTCGACGCCGCGGTCGCCGCGGCCAAGGCCGCCTACGCGACCTGGGGCAGCAGCTCGCTCGCCAAGCGCACGGCGATCCTCTTCAAGTACCGCGAGCTGGTCGACGCGCACCGCGAGGAGATCGCCCGGCTGATCACCGCCGAGCACGGCAAGGTGCACTCCGACGCCCTCGGCGAGGTCGCCCGCGGCCTGGAGATCGTCGAGCTGGCCTGCGGCATCTCCGAGAAGCTCAAGGGCGAGCTGTCCACCCAGGTCTCCACCCGCGTGGACGTCTCCTCCATCCGCCAGTCGCTGGGCGTCGTCGCCGGCATCACGCCGTTCAACTTCCCCGCGATGGTGCCGATGTGGATGTTCCCCATCGCCGTCGCCTGCGGCAACACCTTCGTCCTCAAGCCGAGCGAGAAGGTGCCCTCGGCCGCCCTGAAGCTGGCCGAGCTGGCCGCCGAGGCGGGCCTGCCCGACGGCGTGCTGAACGTCGTGCACGGTGACAAGACCGCCGTGGACCGCATCCTGGAGCACCCGGACATCGCCGCGGTCTCCTTCGTCGGCTCCACCCCGATCGCCCAGTACATCCACACCACCGGCACCGCCAACGGCAAGCGCGTGCAGGCCCTGGGCGGCGCGAAGAACCACATGCTGGTCCTGCCGGACGCCGACCTGGAGCTGGCGGCGGACTCCGCGATCAACGCCGCGTACGGCTCGGCCGGCGAGCGCTGCATGGCCATCTCCGTCGTGGTCGCGGTCGGCGACACCGCCGACCCGCTGATCGAGAAGATCAAGGAGCGGGCCGGGAAGCTGCGCATCGGCCCCGGCGAAGACCCGGCCTCCGAGATGGGCCCGCTGATCACCAAGGCGCACCGCGACAAGGTCGCCTCGTACGTGACCGGCGCCGCGGCCCAGGGCGCGACCGTCGCCCTCGACGGCACCGGCTTCACGGTGGAGGGCCACGAGGACGGCCACTGGATCGGCGTCTCGCTGCTGGACAACGTCACGCCCGAGATGGACTGCTACCGCGACGAGATCTTCGGCCCGGTGCTCTCCGTGGTGCGCGTCGACACGTACGACGAGGCCATCGCCCTGATGAACAACTCGCCGTGGGGCAACGGCACCGCGATCTTCACCCGGGACGGCGGCGCGGCCCGCCGCTTCCAGCTGGAGGTCGAGGCCGGCATGGTCGGCGTCAACGTCCCGATCCCGGTGCCGGTGGGTTACCACTCCTTCGGCGGCTGGAAGGACTCGCTCTTCGGCGACCACCACATCTACGGCAACGACGGCGTGCACTTCTACACCCGCGGCAAGGTCATCACCACCCGCTGGCCCGACCCCGCCGACGGCGGCATCAACCTGGGTTTCCCCAGCAACAGCTGACGGCCGCTCAGCCGGTGGCCGGCCACAGCGGACGGCCGGCCGCTACCGACGCCCGCCGAGGGCTGACGGGTCCCGCCGGCGCGGGCCGGCGGGACCCGCCACAGGCCCGTCACGGCTCGCGGATCTCCGCCAGATAGGAGGCCGCCGCCTCCGGGTCGGTGAGCCAGTGGCGGAAGTCCGCCGGATCGGCGTAGCCGTTGACGAAGCGGTGCGCGATCGCCGGGCAGTGTGCGGCGGCCGACAGCAGCCGCCGCACATGCTCCGGGGGCGGCCGGAGCATCGCGTTGGTGAACTCCGTCGCGTACTGCGCGTGGTCCCAGAAGAACTCGAAGGTCCGCTCCATCCAGGCCCGGTCGAAGGGGGCGCTGCCGCGCTCCCTGATCGCGCGGAGGTAGCGGGCGGCGCAGCGGGCCGCGTTGTTCGATCCCTGCCCGGTGACCGGGTCGTTGACGACGACCGTGTCCGCCATGCCGAGGACGTACCGGCCCGGGCCCACCTTGGCGACCGGGCGCCGCACCGTCGGCGTGACCGCGCCGTAGAGCGTGCAGCGCGCGTCCGTCGGCTCGGCGTTCCGGCACAGCTCGTACTCCACGGGCACGTACCGCCGCAGCAGGGCCAGTGTGCGCTCCAGGCAGCCGGCCGGGTCGGGCCGGTCCTGCCAGCAGTCGAAGGGGCCGCCCGGCAGCCCTTCGAAGAAGACGATGTCGCACAGCCCGCCCGTGGTGAGCGCCGGGATCACGAACACCTCCCCGGCCTCGGCCGAGAGGTGCGACCTGGCCTGCGGCGCCGGGTGCTCCGGCGGATGCCCGACCCCGTGCAGGTAGATGCAGGCCAGCGCGCGCTGCGGCCGGTCGTACGGGGAGCGCGCGGGGTCCCGGCGGAAGAGCCGGGCGAGGTCGCCGCGGCCCGCGGCCACCAGGGTCAGGTCATGCCCCGCGGCCAGCGCCGCCAGCCGCCGGGTGTCGGCGGCGCCGTACTCCACCCGGCCGCCGCGCGCCTCGTACAGGTCGAGCCAGTCGGCCATCTTCACCCGCTGGTCGACGGACTGCGCCTCCTCGTCGAAGCGGCCGGTGAACCGCAGCGCGGGGGTGCCCGGCGGGTCCCAGACCGTGGCCTGCAGGGCCGTGATGCCGGGGGCCTTGCCGTCCCAGGCGTTCAGCCCGGCCGCCCGTTCCAGGCCCAGCGCCGGGCCGAACATGATCTGGGTCGACATCACCCGGCCCGCCCGGATCTGCTCCGGCGTGCGGTCCGAGACCACGGTCACGTCGTACCCCTCGGCGAGCAGACCGTGGGCGAGCTGCAGCCCGGCCTGCCCGGCCCCGACGATGGCGATGGAACGCATGCCGCCTCCCCCCGCGGCCCGGATGCGGCGCCGGACCCCTCTTTCAGTTGTACTTGCGGGGCGCACGCGGTGTACAGATCCGCTACGGTGCGTGCGCTGTACTGCGGTGATCGTGGTACGGAGCAGCACCGCAGAGCCGGCACGACGGAATGGAAAGACGGGGGCGAAGATGCCGAACAGTACGGTCCTCAGCAAGGGGGCGCGGATCACCGCGGGGGTGTTCTGCACGCTCTTCCTGCTGAACAGCGCCACATGGCTGGCGATCGACATGGCGGAGCACGGGTTCGGGGCGCTGTGGGACTCCTGGACGGGAGCCGGGCCGCACATCGACGGCGCGGTCACCGACCCGTACACCGTCGGCCTGCTGGCCGTACAACTGGGCGCGGTATGGGCGGCGTTCACCGGCGCGCGGGCCGCGGGCGGCCTGCTGGCCGTGGCGACGACGCTGACGTTCACCTCGGCCGTCCAGGTCTTCATCAGCACCGGCCAGCACACCGGGGACAACCGCTGGTTCCTCGGCGACGTGGACATGGACACGGACACGTTCCTGAGCGTCTTCATCATCAGCGGCCTGCTGATCCTGCTCGGCCTCGCCTCCTGCGTCGTGGTGCTGGCCGGACTGCGCACCTGGCCGACGCGGCGGCCCAGCGATCCGCCGGCCCGGCCGCTGCCCGCCGCCGCGGTGACCGGTGCGGTCCTGTTCGGGCTGCTCGCACTGTGCGGCGCGGCGTGGAACGTCGCCGTACTGCTGCAGACCGGCGGCGGGCAGCTCGACGTGGTCTACCTGGGCCACGGCGTCCTCTCCGCGCTGACGAGCATCGGCCCCGGCTGGTCCGCCGTCACCTTCCTGCTGCTGTCCGCGGTCGCGGCCCTGCTCTGCGGAATCCGCGGGGTGTCGGCGCGCGGCTTCACCCTCGGGCTGGCACTGGTCCTGCTGCCGACCGCGCTGATCAGCCTGATCGCCCTGCTCGCCGGCGGATACTTCTTCGACCTGGGCGCGGCCCAGCCCTTCCAGGCGGTGCTGTCCCGGGTGCAGGTGCTCCTGGAGGTCTTCGGCTCGGCCGCCGTCCTGGTCCTGATGGGGCGTCCCGGCATGCCCGTCGCCGAGGAGTGGTTCCCGCCGGCGCAGCCGGGCCCGGCGCAGTTCGTGATGCCGGGGCAGCAGCAGTACGGGGCCCCCGGCCAGCCGCAGCCGGGCTATGCCCAGCCCGGGCAGCCGCAGCCCGGTTACGCCCAGCCGCAGCCCGGGTACGGGCCGCCCGCCGCACCGGCCCCGGGCTACGGCCCGCCCGCCGGACCGCCGCAGGCACCGCAGTCCCCGCCGGTGCCCCCACAGGCTCCGCCCATGCCGTACGGCACGCCGCAGGCCCCGCCCGCCCCGCCCGGCGGCGGTTTCGGGCCGCCGCAGGGCTGACCCCGGGGCCGCGGGGGCCGCACCCGGAGCAGCCCACACGGCTGATGCGGAGGTCACAGGGCTGACCCGGAGATCACGGGGCACCCCCGTAGGGTGAACGCCATGGCTCTGAAGCTTCCCCGGCCGCGCGGCCGGCGGCTGGTCGTGCTCCTGGTCGTGCTGGGCGTCCTGCTCGGCGGCGGCTCGTGGGCGGCCGGCGCCGCGTCCGGTGACGCGGCTCCCGCGGTGCACCGCGAGGACCACGTCCTGTCGCTGCCCGAGAAGCCCGGCAGCAAGTCCACCGTCCGCATCGACACCTCCTTCTTCACCAGCACGGCGGAGTCCGGCCGCCGGCCCGCCGTGCTGGTCGGCCACGGCTTCGGCGCGAGCAAGGCCGCGGCGGCGGGCCAGGCCCGGCAGCTCGCGCGGGCCGGGTACGCCGTCCTCACCTGGTCGGCGCGCGGGTTCGGGCACTCGACCGGCAAGATCGGGCTGAACGACCCGGAGGGCGAGGTCGCCGACGTCAGCCATCTCATCGACTGGCTGGCGAAACGCCCCGAAGTGCAGCTGGACAAGGCCGGTGACCCGCGCGTCGGGATGACCGGCGCCTCGTACGGCGGCGCCATCGCGCTGCTCACGGCGGGCCACGACCACCGCGTCGACGCCATCGCGCCGCAGATCACTTACTGGAACCTCGCCGACGCGCTCTTCCCCGACGACGTGTTCAAGAAGCTGTGGGCCGGTTACTTCTTCACCACCGGCTCGGCGCCCGTGACCACCAGCGTGCCCAATCCCGCACGCGGCGTGGCCTGCCACCGGTTCGAGCCGCAGCTGTGCCGGATGTACGAGCGGGTGGCGGTCTCCGGCCGGCCGGACGCCGCGGCCCGGAAGATGCTGGAGAGCCGCAGCCCGCAGGCGATCGCCGACCGCATCAAGGTCCCCACCCTGATCGCCCAGGGACAGTCCGACTCGCTCTTCCCGCTCGGCCAGGCCGACGAGATGGCCAGGGCGCTGAAGAAGAACGGCGCGCCGGTCTCCGTGGACTGGATCGAGGGCGGCCACGACGGCGGCAACCGCGAGGAGGCCCGCGTCCTGGCCCGTACGGAAGCCTGGTTCGCGCGCTACCTGAAGGGCGACCGCGGCGTGGACACCGGCCCGGCCTTCCGGATCAGCCGCACCGGGGGAGTGGACAGCGCGGACGGTGCCTCGCGGCTGCGCGGCGCGAGCGGTGACCGCTATCCGGGGCTGCGCGGCGACCCGCGGTCCGTGCCGCTGGCCGGCCGCGCGCAGGTCCTCGCCAACCCCGCGGGCGGCGATCCGCCCGCCATCTCCTCCGTCCCCGGCATCGGCGCCGCGCTCGGCGGCCTCAGCGCGCTGGGCAACGGCCCGTCGCTGGACTTCCCCGGCCAGTACGCCCGCTTCGAGTCCGCGGCGCTCAAGAGCCCCGTGCGGGTCACCGGCTCGCCCACGGCGAAGATCCGGGTGACCAGCGACCACGACGAGGCCGTGCTGTTCGCCAAGGTCTACGACGTCGGCCCGGACGGGCGCAGCCAGTTGCTGCCCCACCAGCTGGTGACGCCGCTGCGGGTGACGGGCGCGAAGGACGGCCGTACGGTCTCCGTCCGGCTCCCGGCCATCGACCACGAGTTCGCCGCCGGGCACCACCTGCGGCTGGTGGTGGCCGCCACCGACATGGCGTACGCCTCGCCGGCCGAGCCCGCCGTGTACAAGGTCGCGCTCGCCGGGAAGAACGCGCTGAGCGTGCCGACCGCGCCCGGCGTGCACACCGCGGCGCCCACGCTGCCCTGGTGGGTGTGGGGGCTGCCGCTCGCGGCCCTCGTGCTCGCCGCCGCGCTGCTGCTCACCGGGCGGCGCCGGACCACGCCGCCCGCACCCGACCCGGACCTGGCCGACGTCCCGCTGCGGATCACCGGCCTGACGAAGAAGTACGCGGGCGCCGCCGACCGGTACGCCGTACGGGACCTGACCTTCGGCGTCGAGCGCGGCCGGGTGCTCGGGCTGCTCGGGCCGAACGGCGCGGGCAAGACCACCACGCTGCGGATGCTGATGGGCCTGATCACCCCGGACGAGGGCGAGATCCGGGTCTTCGGGCACGCGGTGCGGCCGGGCGCCCCGGTGCTCTCCCGGGTCGGCGCCTTCGTCGAGGGCGCGGGCTTCCTGCCGCATCTGACGGGCCGGGAGAACCTGGACCTGTACTGGCGGGCCACCGGCCGCCCGGCCGAGGACGCGCACATCGAGGAGGCGCTGCGGATCGCCGGGCTGGGCGAGGCGCTGCAGCGCGCCGTCCGTACGTACTCCCAGGGCATGCGGCAGCGGCTGGCCATCGCGCAGGCCATGCTCGGCCTGCCGGACCTGCTCATCCTGGACGAGCCGACCAACGGCCTGGACCCGCCGCAGATCCGCGAGATGCGGGACGTGATGGCCCGCTACGCGGCCGGGGGCCGGACCGTGATCGTCTCCAGCCATCTGCTGGCCGAGGTCGAGCAGACCTGTACGCACCTGGTCGTCATGGACCGCGGCCGGCTGGTGCAGGCGGGCCCGGTCGCCGAGATCGTCGGGAGCGGCGACACGCTGCTGGTCGGCACGGCGGAGCCGGTGCAGGCGGGGGTGGTGGAGAAGGTGGCGGCGCTGCCGTTCGTCGCCTCGGCCGCCGCGGGCGACGACGGGCTGCTGGTCCGCCTCGACGGCACGGCCGGCACCCCGGAGCTGCTCGCCGAACTCCTGCGGCTGGGCGTCGCGGTCGAGCGCGTCGGGCCGCACCGCCGACTGGAGGACGCCTTCCTCACCCTGATCGGAGGGGACCGATGAGTACCGCAGCACATCCGGCCGGGCCCGCGGCCGGCTACCGCGCGGGCCGCACCCTGCCGCTGCGCGTGGAGGCGCTGCGCCAGCTGAAGCGGCGCCGCACCCTGGTGGTCGGCCTGGTGCTGGTCGCGCTGCCGTTCGTGCTGGCCGCGGCCTTCGCCATCGGCGGCGACCCGGCAGGCCGGAACACCCGGGTGAACCTGATGGACACCGCGACCGCGTCCGGCGCCAACTTCGCGGCCACAGCGCTGTTCGTCTCGGCCGGCTTCCTGCTGGTGGTGCCGGTCGCGCTGTTCTGCGGCGACACGGTCGCCTCGGAGGCGAGCTGGTCCTCGCTGCGGTACCTGCTGGCCGCGCCCGTGCCGCGGACCCGGCTGCTGCTGAGCAAGCTGACCGTGGCGCTGGTGTTCAGCGCGGCGGCCATGGTGCTGCTGCCGCTGGTCGCGCTGGCCGTGGGCACGTACGCGTACGGCTGGGACGCGCTGCGGCTGCCGGGCGGCGGGGTGCTGCCGGCCGGCGACGCGGTGCCGCGGCTGGCGCTGGTGGTGGCGTACCTCTTCGTGTCGCAGCTGGTGACCGCGGCGCTGGCCTTCTGGCTGTCGACGGTGACGGACGCGCCGCTGGGCGCGGTGGGCGGCGCGGTCGGCCTCACCATCGTCGGCAACGTCCTGGACCAGGTCACCGCGCTGGGCAACTGGCGCGACGTGCTGCCGGCGCACTGGCAGTTCGCGTGGGTGGACGCGCTCCAGCCGCAGCTGGAGTGGACCGGCATGGTACAGGGCGCTGCCGTGTCGGTCTCCTACGCGCTGGTCCTCTTCGCGCTGGCCTTCCGCGGCTTCCGCACCAAGGACGTGGTGTCGTAACCGGGCACGGGTGCCGGCCGCCGGGTCCGGCGGCCGGCGCTCAGACCTCCTGTTCCGCCGCGGCGCCGTCCTGGGCGCGGCGGAAGTACTGCTCCTTCTTCTCCTCGCGGACGACGACGCCGAGCGCGGCCAGCTCCTCGCGGAGCTGCGCGGCGTCGGCCGCCCGCCCCTTGCGCAGCGCGTGCGCACGGGCCTTGAGGAGCGCGTGCGCGGCGGCGTCGAGCGCGGGCAGCCCGTCCACCCAGCGGCGGTACTCCTTCGCGTGCGGATCGCCGTCCCGCCAGGGATAGCCGTGCGCCCGGAAGGCGGCGGCGAACCGCGCGCCGTCGAAGTCGCCCTTCAGACGCAGCAGTTCCTCGGTGCGGTGGCCGAGCGCGACGAGGTGCCCGCCGTCCGCGAAGACCGCGCCGATCGCTGGGCGGTGCAGCAGGTGGTCCCGGCCGTCGCGGGTGAGGGTGGCCAGGTCGGGGCCGACGGCCGCGTACACGTAGTCGCGTTCGGCGAGCCGGGCGAGCAGCAGTCCGGCCAGCAGGCCGAGGACCGTGGCGCCGATCGTGGCCTGCGGCTCGGGGAGCGAGGCGAGGAGCCGGAACGGCCCCTGCACCGGCGCCCACGGAAGGGCGGCCACCCAGTCGGCGACCGCGTCCAGCAGCCATCCCAGGACCGCGCCCAGGACCGGGAAGCCGGCCCATACGAAGGCGCGGGCGCCGGTGGTGGGCGCCACCCGTGTCACGCCGTTCCTCGCCGTGTCCTCAGCAGCCATCAGGTGAGCCCTTCCGCTCGGGCCGGGGCCGGGGCGCGGCCCACCAGCCAGTCGATGATCCGGCGCAGTTCCGCCGCGTGCTCCGCCGCGTCGAAGCGGTCCTCGCCCGCGCTCAGGTACGCGGCGTCGACCAGCCGCTGGATCCACCCCGCGACGCGCGCCGGGGGAAAGGCGAGCGGCCGGCCCTCCGCCGCGAGCCGTTCCGCCAGCGTGCCGAGGGCCGCGCGGACGCGGGCCTCGTCCGCGGCGATCATCCGGGCGAACTCGTCGTCCCGGTTGGCCTGGAAGACGGCCGCGGCCAGCAGTCCGGGCACGAGCGGATCGGCGAGGTCGGCGAGCAGGTGGTCCACCAGCCCGTCGAGCCCGTCGCCGGGCCGTGCGGCGGCCAGTGCCCGGTCGCACGCCTCGGCGTTGCGCGGCAGGTCGTCGGCGAACAGTGCGTGGAAGATGTCGCGCTTGGTCGCGAAGTAGTGGAAGAGGGTGCCCGAGCCGATGCCGGCACGGCGGCAGATGGCCGCGGTGGAGGTGCCGTCCACGCCGTGGGCGGCGAACTCCTCGGCGGCGGCGTGCAGGATCAGGGCCCGCTTCCGGGCGTGCTGGACGGGATCGACGGTGCGCACCCGTCAATAGTAGAGCACCTACTCTATTAATGAGGGCGCTTCCGGCGGCGGCGGACGGCGCGCCGTTGGGCCGGGCGGGTGCATGCGCAGCGGGTCGTGCAACCCTCGCCCGGCGGGGCGTGTCTGCTCGGATAGGTCCGCAAATGCGGATGAATTCCGGAAGAAGAGGACATTCGATGATCCGTAAGGCTTCGCGAGCTGTCACCGTCTCCGCGCTCTGTACCGCCCTCCTCGGCGGCGGCCTGACCCTCGCCGCCTCCGCGCCCGCCGCCACCCCGGCCCCGAAGAAGGCCCCGGCCCGCTACAACGCCGAGGAGGTCCACCACTTCCTGGAGGGCTTCTACGGCAACCACGGGCCCCGCCCGTGGGAGCGGAAGCACATGGTCGGCGACGCGCTGAAGAAGCGGGTGGAGAAGAACAAGAAGTACGACGTCCTGCTGTGCGCGCAGAACGCCCCGCGCGACATCGCCATCGGCCGCGTGACCACCGCCCAGTCGGCCCGCGTCGGCTGGGCCACGGTCACCACCATGTGGAACCGCGGCCCGAACCAGCACTTCACCGCCTACGTCGACCTGGACGCGAGCAAGCCCATCAAGCTCACCCAGATCGACTGCAGCCCCGGCCGCCACTGACGGCGTACGCGCGCCGCGCCGGTCCGCTCCCCCCGGCGGGCCGGCCGGTGCCGCGTGGCACGCTCGGTCGGGCGACCGAATTCGACGTATCAGGCACGTATTCTCTCGATATGACCTGGACGAGCGCGCTGAAGCAGACCGCCCGTTCCGGGCTGACTGTCGAACGGGCCAAGCTGACCCCGCTCATCGCCGTCCGCGGGGCGGTCGGGGTCGCCCTCGTCGTCGGCGGATGCCTCTGGCTGGGGTCCCCGGTGCTCGCCGTCTCCGCGGCCTTCGGTGCCTTCTCCGCCGCGATCGCCACCTTCCAGCGCAGCTGGCGGCCGCGCCCCCTGCTGGCCCTGGCCGTCGCGGGCGGCCTGTCGGTCTCCACCTTCCTCGGCTATCTGGCCGCGGCCCACACCGTGCTGTTCGTGCTGCTGCTCGGCGCCTGGACCCTGCTCGCCGGGCTGTGCTGGGCGGTCGGGCCGGTCTCCGGGCTGATCGGTACCCAGACGGTCGCGGTGATGCTGGTGACCGTCACGCTGCCGACCTCCGTACTGGGCGCGCTGGGGCACGCCGCGCTCATCGCGCTCGGCGGCTGCGTGCAGGCCGCGCTCATCGTGCTCTTCCCCGTCCGCCGCTGGGGACGGCAGCGGGACGCGCTGGCCGACGCGCTCGCCGCCGAGGCCGACTACGCGCGCCGGCTGCGGCACGACCCGGTGGCGCCCTTCGACCCGCAGCCCCTGATGGACGCCCGGCTCGCCTCCCGGGTCACGCCCCGTCAGGCCAGACGCCGCCCCGCCCAGCTGCACGGCCCGCGCACCCTCGCCGAACAGGTGCGCCCGGTACTCGCCTCGCTCGCCGACCCGGTCGTCGGCGCCCCGATGGAAGGCCCCGAGCGGGACCGGGTGCGCGAACTGCTCGGCGCCGCGGCGACCGTGCTGGACGCGGTGGCCTCCGCCATCCGGCACGCCCGGCCGGTCCGGCTCTCCTCCGAGGTCATGGACGTCCTGGAAGTGCCGGTCGAGAGCGACATGCTGACCGGCCCGGTGCGCCGCTCGGCCACCCGGCTGCTCAGCCTGCTCGCCGACGCCGTGGAGGCCGCCGACGAACCGGTCGAGCCGACCGGGCCCGTCACCGAGGGCGACCGGCCGCACCTGCTGCGCCCCGCCGTCCACCGGCAGGTCCCGGTCGTGCTGCGGACCGTCCGGCGGGAGCTGCGCTGGTCCTCCTTCGTACTGCGGCACGCGCTGCGGGTCGCCGCCGTCGCCGCGGTCGGCTACCTGGTCGGCACCGCGCTGCCCTTCGGGCACGGCTACTGGGCGCCGCTCGCCTCCGTGATGATCATGCGGCCGGACTTCGCGCAGACCTACCAGCGCGGCATCGCCCGCTTCACCGGCACCCTCTTCGGCGTCGCCGTCGGCGGCGCGGTGATCGCGCTGTTCCGTCCCGGGCCGTACGTCGACGCGCTCCTCGCCGTCTGCTGTGCCTTCCTGATGTACCTGCTGCTGCGCACCGGCGTCGCGGTCACCTCCGCCTGCGTCGCCGCGTACGTCGTCTTCCTGCTCGGCATCGCGGGCGCCGGCTGGGAGCAGACCGTGCAGGAGCGGGTGGTCCTCACCCTGCTCGGCGGGGTGCTGGCCACCCTCTCGTACGCGGCCTTCCCGGCCTGGGAGACCTCGCGGCTGCGCGAGCGGCTGGCGGAGTGGCTGGAGGCCGGCGGCCGGTACGCCGTCGCCGTGCTGGAGATCTACGCGCGGCCCGCCGACCGCAGGCCGCGCCGGGTGCGCGAGGCCCTGCTCGACCTGCGCGCTGCCCGTGTCGCCTGGGTGAAGAGCGGGGAGCGGGCCGGCAAGGAACCGGTACGGCACCGCGGGCTGTCACCGGCCGCAGAGGAGGACGCCGAGTCGGCCCTCAACGCGATGGGCCGGGTCACCATGCTGCTGGAGGCCCATCTGCCGGGCCCGGACGCCGAACCCTCGCCGGGCGCAGAGGCGTTCGCTGCCGAGCTGGGGCCCGCGGTGGAGCGCGCGGCACTGGCCCTCCGGGAGCGCGGCGACATGGACTGGTCAGGGCTGCACGAGCGGCTGGCGGAGTGGGAAGCGGCGGCCGGGGGCCGGGGCGTGGCGCTGCGCGCCGCGGGGCTGCTGGTGGACGCGCTGGACGACCTCGCGCGGGCGCTGAACCGTACCCGGCGATGAGCGGCCGCCGCCGGGCCGAGCGGCGCGCAACTATGCAACGCCGGTAGGGTAGGTAATCGCCCGTTATTGACGTCATTGCTGCCGTCTGGGGCGCGATGTCGGCGGACTCCGCACGCCGCGCCGCGGGCGTACCCGCAGTCCGAGCCGAAAGCGAGCGAGCGAACTCCTCATGGCCAGCACTTCCTCCGGCGGTACGTACGACATAGGCATCGACCTGGGCACCGCCAACACCCTGGTGTACGCACGCGGCAAGGGCGTGGTGCTCGACGAACCGTCCGTGGTCGCCGTCAACGCGACGGGCGACGTCATCGCGGTCGGCACGGAGGCCAAGCGCACCATCGGCCGTACCCCCTCCGGCATCACCGCCATGCGGCCGCTGCGGGACGGCGTGATCGCCGACTTCGACGCCGCCGAGCGGATGCTGCGGGGCCTGATGAAGAAGGCGCTGCCGGGGCGCCGGTTCTCCCGGCCGCGGGTCGTCATCTGCGTGCCGTCGGGCATCACCGGCGTCGAGCGGCGGGCCGTCGTCGACTCGGCCCGGCGCGCGGGCGCGCGCGAGGTGCAGCTGATCGAGGAGCCGATGGCGGCGGCCATCGGCGCCGGGCTGCCGGTCGCCGAGCCGGTGGGCTGCATGGTGGTGGACATCGGCGGCGGCACGACCGAGGTCGCGGTGGTCTCGATGGGCGGCCTGGTCACCGCCGAGTCCGTACGGGTCGCGGGCGACGCGATGGACGCGGCGGTCATGGCGTACGTCAAGAGGAAGCACGCGCTGGCCATCGGGGAGCGCACCGCCGAGGACATCAAGATCGCGATCGGCTCGGCGATGTGGACGCCGGAGGAGGTCCACCTGCCGGAGCCGGCGGCGGACGGCGCGGAGGAGGGGGACGCCGAGGACACCGTGGCCCTGCGCGTCGACACCTGCACCGTACGCGGCCGGGACAACGTCAACGGCCTGCCGCGGACCCAGGAGATCACCGCCGAGGAGGTCCGGCAGGCGCTCGCCGAGCCGGTCGACGCGATCGTGCAGGCCGTCCGCCGCACCCTGGACGCCTGCCCGCCCGAGCTGTCCGGCGACGTCATCGAGCACGGCATCGCGCTCACCGGCGGCGGCGCCCTGCTGCGGGGCCTGGACCGGCTGCTCACGCAGGAGACCGGGGTGCCCGTCGTGGTCGCCGAGGACCCGCTGAACTGCGTCGTGGCCGGCACCGGCAAGTGCGTGGAGGAGTTCGCCACGATGAACGGCCTGCTGGCCGACGCGAAGACACAGCCGCGGCGCGCCGTACGCCTCTGACGGCCCGTCCGCTCGGGCCCGCCGCGCGGTCAACTCCCTTGCCCGCGCGGCGGTCCGGCCTGCCCGTGAGACGTGTCGGAATGTGCACGCAGCGTGACGGGAGGGCGTGGAGCGGTGCCCGCCGGCCGGGCGGATCTGTCCGCTCTGTGCAGCGAATAGCCGTCCACCTGCGGCGACATGACCCGGCGTCAAGGAGTGATCAAGTCCGGTTATGCTGAGACCGGCTCAGCGTACTGGCAGTTACCACTGGTGATCTGTGTGTCGACGCTGCCCTCACGGCTGCGCCCGAGGAATTCCCCGTATCTTTTCGATTGGTTGAGGGTGCTGATGGTTCGAGAAGGATCGTCGCCCGGAGGCCGGCGAAGCGCTTCGGCGTTCGTGTGGATACTGCCGGCGGCGCTCACCCTGATCGCCGCGGTGGCCGCCGCCGTGCTCGTCCCCTCCGATGCGCTGACGCCGGTCCTGTGGACCGGAGGCGTCGCCACCGTCGCGGTGGCCCTCCTCGCCGCCGAGACCGCCCGCCGCGGCCGGGTCCTCGACGGACTCCGCCGCACCTCCGAGGTGCAGGCCGCGGTGCTCGCGCGCCAGGAGGCCGCGACCGTACGGCTCGCCGAGGAACTGCTGCCCGAGGTCGTCAGCCGGCTCGGTCAGGAGGAGTTCCCCGAGGACGTGCTCGCCTCCATGACGGAACGGCTCGACCGCGAGGCCCGCGAGGCCGGACTGACCCCCGAGTTCACCGCCGCCCACCAGGCGGTGCTGCGCTCGGTCCTGGACGCCGTCGTCGGCGAGGAGGACCTGCGCGAGTCCGCGCAGCGCGCGTTCGTGAACATCGCCCGCCGCGTGCAGGCCATCGTCCACCAGCAGGCGCAGGAACTGCGCGGCATGGAGGACCGGCACGGCCACAACCACGAGGTCTTCGGCGACCTGCTGCGGCTGGACCACGGCACCGCGCTCATCGGCCGGCTGGCCGACTCCATCGCCGTACTGGGCGGCGCCCGCCCCGGCCGCCAGTGGAGCCGCGCCGTCCCGCTGTTCAGCGTGCTCCGCGGCGCGATGTCGCGGATCATCGACTACCAGCGCGTCGAACTGCACTCCGTCTCCGAGGTCGCGGTCGTCGGCCAGGCCGTCGAACCGCTCATCCACGCGCTCGCCGAGCTGCTGGACAACGCCACCCGCTACTCCCCGCCGCAGACCCGCGTCCACCTCACCGCGGTGGAGGTGCAGTCCGGCATCGCCGTCGAGATCGAGGACGGCGGTGTCAGCATGAGCGAGGAGGCACGCAAGCGGGCCGAGCGGATGCTCCAGCAGGCCCAGGAGGGCATCGACGTCAACGACCTGGGCGAGACCCCGCGGCTCGGCCTCGCGGTGGTCGGCCGGCTGGCCCAGGCGTACGACTTCCAGGTGTCGCTGCGGCCCTCGGCGTACGGCGGCGTGCGCGCCGTCCTCATCGTGCCGCAGGACCTGATCACCACGGCGCCCGCCACCGGCCGGGCGCACGGCATCGGCGCCTCCTCCGGGCAGGTGGGCGACCGCACCGAGCACCCGACGCTCCCGCGGCAGCCCACGGGTCCCGTGCCCTCCGTGCCCGCTTCGCCGCCCCGGGCCGAGGACACCCAGGAGGACGTGCCGGTGGTGACCGAGCGGACCGCCAACGGGCTGCCGCAGCGGCGCCGCAAGACCCGCGCCACCGCGCCGGCCCGGCCCGCGCCGAAGGCGCCCACCGCCACCGACACCGCAGACCACCGGCCGCCCGCACCGGAGGCCGCCCCCGAGGTGCAGCCCGGCATGTGGCTCGCCGCCTTCCAGAGCGGCCTGTCCGGGGACCAGGGCGGGACCGCCGGGCCGAAGAGTGACGATTCGTCGGAAAAGAGTGAGTTGCCATGATTCAGCACCGGGCCAACATGGACTGGATGCTCAAGGACCTGGCGGAGAGCGTCCCGCAGACCCGCAACGTCGTCGTGCTGTCCTCGGACGGCCTGCGGATGGCCCAGTACGGCACGGACACCGACACCGCCGACCGGCTGGCCGCCGCCTGCGCCGGCCTGCAGTCCCTGGCCGGCGCCGTCTCCGCGGAGTTCCCGCACAGTGACGGCAGGATGCGCATGGTCGTCATCGAACTGGACGGCGGCTTCTTCTACTTGATGGCGGCCGGCGCGGGCGCCTACCTCGCGGTGCTGGCCGACGAAGGGGTGGACGCCGGCCTCATCGGGATGAAGATGCGCGACCTGGTGGCCCGCATCGGCGAGCACCTCAGCAGCCCGCCGCGCGGCGAGGGACCGGCCGCGTGAGCGGAGCGGGCCAGGATTGGGAGGACGAGAGCCCCGAACGGCTCTATGTGATCACCGGCGGGCGCACCGGCGCCGCGCACACCTTCTCCCTCGACCTGGTCACGCTGATCGTGGCCAAGGCCGCGCCGAAACCGGGCAGTCAGCCCGAGCACGCCTCGATCCTGCGGCTGTGCCACTCCCCGCTGTCGGTGGCGGAGATCTCCGCCTACCTGAAGCTTCCGGTCAGCGTGGTCACCGTGCTCCTCGGTGACCTGCTGGCCGACGGGCGGGTGGTGGCGCGCGCGCCCGTACCGCCCGCAGAACTTCCGGACCGTTCCCTTATTGAGGCGGTGATCCATGGACTTCAACAGCTCTGAGCCGGCCGCCGGACAGGCGCTCGCCGAGCAGCCCGTGGCCGGGCAGGCGCTGGCCGCCGAACCGGTCGTCGGACCGCGGAGCGAGGACGCGCTGCCGGACTCGGCCGCGGCCGCGGTCAAGGTGGTGATCGTGGGCGGTTTCGGGGTCGGCAAGACGACCCTGGTGGGAGCGGTCAGCGAGATCCGCCCGCTGACCACCGAAGAAACGATGACCCAGGCAGGTGTCGGAGTCGACGACACCGTGGGCGTCGAGCGCAAGACCTCGACCACCGTCGCGATGGACTTCGGGCGCATCAGCCTCAACGAGGAACTGGTGCTCTACCTCTTCGGCACCCCGGGCCAGCAGCGCTTCTGGTTCCTGTGGAACGGCCTCTTCGACGGCGCGCTCGGCGCCGTCGTACTGGTCGACACCCGCCGGCTGGAGGTCAGCTTCGACGTCATCGGACGGCTGGAGGAGCGCGGCGTCCCGTTCGTCGTCGCGGTCAACTCCTTCCCCGATGCGCCGAAGTACCCCGTCGAGGAGCTGCGCGGTGCCCTGGACCTGCCTCCCGAGGTGCCGATCGTGGACTGCGACGCCCGGCTGCGCACCTCCAGCCGCGACGTCCTGATGACCCTCATGCACTACCTGCACGGACTCGCCGTCAACGCGGAGGCGTAGCGCACCCGCAGACCGTGCGCGGACCGCGGGCCCGGACCGGCACCAGCCGGCCCGGGCCCTTCGCGTTCTCCGGGGAGCACTGGCCGGAAGGCGATGGCCGAATCGGCCGGGCCGGGGACGCTGGTGGACGCCATCCCGGGGAACCCCGAATGACACACCGGGTCGAATACAACCCTTCCCAGGCATATGAGTGTCTTATCTCATGGACCCGCTGACTCAGGGACCAATCGTTCATCCTGGGGGAAGGAATCACCATGCGTACCTCGCGTCCCGCGCGTCGCCGCACCGCCGTCCTCGGTACGGCCGCCGCCGCGCTGCTCACCGCCTCGGCCGCCATCCCGGCCTTCGGCGCGACCACCACACCGCCGCCCGTCCGGCCCGCGGCACAGACGGCGGCCCAGCCGGTGCGCGGCGGCAGCCCCGAATCGACCGTGGACCGGGTCGCGGACTTCTACGGCGCGTACATCGACGCCGTCTACGACGAGGACGGCCGGCTCGCCGGTCAGCTGCGGACCCACTACCTCCGCGCCGACCTGCGCAAGCGGCTCGCCGCCTGGGAGGCCAAGAACCACGCCGACGGGGTCCTGCGCGCACAGAACGTCCCCGTCAAGTGGTCGGTCAGCTACGACGGTTCCGGCACCGGCAGCGCGTACACGGTCGTCACCCTCACCTGGGACTCGGGCAGCCACCCGAGCACCTCCCGGGTGGCGGTCCGCAGCTCGCTGGAGACCCGTCAGATCACGGACATCAAGGAAGCACCGGCGAAGTGACGCACGGGCCGGGCCCCGCCCGGCCGCTCACGGGGCGCGCGGGGGCTCACCGGGGGGTGGGCCCCCGTTCGGCGCGTCCCCGTCCCGTCCGTCTCCGTTCCGCGTCTCCCCGTCCCGCGCCTCCGCGTCCTCGCTGGTGCTGCCCCGTGGGCGGCGTGGCGCCTGCAGATGGTGGACGTGACGGGTGTGCCGGATGTGACGCGTGCGGGGGAAGACATGGCGCTCGGGGTGCTCGTGGAAGTGCCGGCCCAGCAGCGCGCCGCCGAAGACCACGAAGCCGACCCCGACCAGCCAGCACTCCACGATCAGTACCGCCCCCACGGCTCCGTAGCTGACCGCGTTGCTGACGATGAGGGGCGCGAAGACCAGGTACGAGAAGGCACGCAGCCCGACCAGGCCCGCCATGGTCGCGACGGCGCCCGGCAGCAGCGCCCGCCAGGAGACCTGCTCGCCGAGCAGGAACCGCTGGCCCCACCAGAAGAACCCCACGCCGACCAGCAGGTTCAGCACGATCCGCAGCGGCTCGGGCACCGTGCCGCGGGACTGCACCTCGGCATAGAGGTACGCCATCAGGACGGCCAGCCAGACGGTCTGCCGCCAGGCCCGGTGCCAGGGCCCGACCGACAGGCTCCAGGTCTTCTCGTACCCGGTCTGCACGCTGCCAGCGAAGCTCAGCCCGAAGACCGCGAGCGCGATCAGGCTGACCGCGCCGGTCGTGGCGACGGCCTGGCGCGGCGCGGTGAAGATCCGTTCCACGGTGTCGGCGGAGCGGCCGGACAGCGCCATGCCGTCGACCAGCCAGAGCGCGAACCCGCGGTGCCGGAACGGGTCGGCGGCGGCCACCACGATCAGCAGCGGTACGAGCGTGACCAGGCCCAGCGCGCCGAAGCCCATGGAGCGGTGCAGCAGCTCCAGTTCGCTGCCGCGCTCCTGGATGCGCCGTACGTGCAGCCAGTGCCGCACGCGCCGCGCCACAGGGCCACGGGTCCGCCTGACCGGAGCGCCGTCCGGCCCCTGCTCCGGCTCCGCGGGCTCAGCACCCGCCTTCATGCGCCCGCCCTCGTCCCTCGTGCCTCGGCCCCCGTGCCCCCGCGCCCGTCCCGCGCGCCCCCGACCTCACTCCGCCGGTCCTCACTCGGTCACCCTCACTCCTCCAGGGAGACGACGACCTTGATGTCGTCGTCCCGCGCCGTGAACGCCTCCTGGGCGCGGGTCAGCGGCACCCGCCTGGTGATCATGCGGGCCAGCCAGTCGCGGTCGGCACGGGCCAGCGCGTCGGCCGCCTGCCGGTAGTGCCGCAGGTTCGCGTTGACCGAGCCCACCACCGCGTCGTTCGCCAGCACCAGGTCCCGGTTCACGGTGCCCGCGTCGACGGTCAGCTGCCGTCCGGTCGGGGAGACGCCCGTCAGGCACACGATGCCGTACGCGGCGGTCCCCGCCATCGCGTCGAAGACGAGCCGGCCCACTCCGGTGGCCTCGATGACGATGTCCGGGCGGAGCGCCTCGGTGACCTGCTCGATGTCCTCGCTGTGGTACGTCGCGCCCAGGTCGCGCACCAGCTGCGGCTTCGGGCCGCCGGTCACCCGGTCCAGTACGTGCACGTCCAGCCCGCGCTGTGCCCCGAGGAGCGCGGCCAGCAGGCCGATCGGGCCTGCGCCCGTCACCAGGACCCGCTGCGGCTCGAACCACGCGCGGTTGCCGATGCGCTCGACCTGCTCCCACGCCTTGGCCACCACGGTGGTCGGCTCCATGAGCATGCCCACGCCGCGCAGCCCGGCGTCGATCCGTACCGCGTACTCGGACTCCACGGTCCACGCCTGGCTCGCGTAACCGTCCCGCTCCTTGATGCCGCGCTCGGTGTAGCGCCCGTTCCGGCACATGTCGAACTCGCCCCGCGCGCACGCCCCGCACGGCTCCGGATCGGGCCGCCGGACCACGCCCACCACCAGGTCGCCGGGTGCGAAGCCGCTTCCCGACGGTGCCTCGCGTACCCGCCCGAGCGACTCGTGCCCGAGTACGAGCCGGTCCCGCCCCGGCGGCGCTGCACCGTACTCGCCGGCCGCGATCTCCTTGTCCGTACCGCACACCCCGACGGCAAGCCCGTCCACCAGCAGCTCGCCCGGCCCGGCCACCGGATCGGGCACCTCCCGCACCTCCAGCGAACCTGGCTGCATCGGCCGGATGGTCAGCGCGCGCATGGTCACAAACCCTCTCGTCGCTTCACTACGGCCCGCCCGGCAGCCGCTCCGCCACCGCCGGCCGGAGCCCGGCGGGTACCCGCCGCACCCCGTTCCGCAACGGTCACGGAACGCCCGCCCCTCATTCACCTCCGAACCGCCCGCCCCGTCATCCGCACACGCCGCCACACCCCGACGAACCCACGCGAGAACGCCGGGATCACCCGTCTGCCCTGCATGAGAGAAGCCGGGGAGCTGGGGGAGTGGGCGGGGCCGGGCGGGGGCCCTCCGGCCGTCACCCGGCCCGACAACCCCCGGAAGCAGCAGTACGCAGACGCGCCCCGCCGCTCTCCGCCGTGCCCACGGCGGTCCGCCGCACCCCTCCCGTACCTCGCCAACCCCCGTCGCCCCACCGGCAGTCGGCAACGCGCACCGGGCAAGCAACACCGGGCAATGACCGCCCGGCATGTGCCCGGGCCGCCGTCGATGGGCAGGCTTGTCAGTGACACTGTCACGCTCCGAGGGGGCCTCATGTCCAAGACGTCGGAGAAGCCGGTCACCACGTCGGAGAAGTCGGTCGCCGCCGCGGTGGTCGTCCGGTCCGACCGCGTCCTCCTGGTCCGCCGCCGCGTCCCGGAGGGAACACTCGCCTGGCAGTTCCCGGCCGGCAAGCTCGAACCGGGGGAGACCCCGGAGCAGGCGGCGGTGCGGGAGGCGCTGGAGGAGACCGGGATCAGGAGCAGAGTGGTCCGGCTGCTCGGCCGCCGCGTGCACCCGCAGACCCGCATGCTGCTGTCGTACATCGCCTGCTCGGTGGTCTCGGGAGAGGCGCACACCGCGGCGTCGGACGAGCTCTCCGCGGTCGCCTGGGTCAGCCACGACGAGCTCCCCCGCTACGTCCCCCAGGGCCTCTTCGTCCCCGTCCAGCACTACCTCGACACCGAACTGCCCCACTGACCCACCGAGACGAGCAACCCGGCCGGGCACTCACTCGCCGAGGCCGCGCGACAGTACTGGCTGAGGCCGCGCGACGAGGCAGACGCCGACCCGTTCGCCTCACAAGCTCGGAGATCTCCCGGCACCGACGCGGGGGTGCTCAGCCCCCGTCGTCGTTGTCGGTGTCCGTGCCTCGAAGGCCGGGGAAAGCGGCGGGGGTTGCCCAGCCCCGCAGTACGGCGTCAACCGTCGACCGAAACGCGGTGTCGGCCACGGCGCCGTCGAGACCGCCGGCGAGTTCCAGGGTCACGAGCCCGTGCAGGGCGACCCACAACGAGACGGCGATCAGTGTGGTGTCGCCCGCGAGGACACGGTCCGCCACGGCACGGTCGATCGCCGCGACGAGCGGCCGCACCGGGTCACGGTCGCCGACCCGGTCCGACGGGACGAAGGACTGCGCGCCCCCGAACAACACCGTGTACAGGTGACGGTGTTCGCGTCCCCACCGGCGATACGCCGTGGCCAGCGCGTACAGGTCCGCCAGAGCGGACTCCGAGCCGGGAACAGCCGTCAGCTCCTCGAACAGGCCGGCGACCGCCTGGTCGCGCACCTCGCGGATCAGTCCGTCCTTGCCCCGGAACAGCGTGTAGACCGCCGCCGTCGACGTCCCGGCGGCGGCGGCCAGCGCACGGATGGTGACCGACTCCGGGGGACGGGTGGCGAACATCTCGGTCGCACATGCGACGAGCCGTTCCCTGACGGCGGCGTCGTTCGTTCTCGGCCTTCCCACGGAAGCAGTCTAGCCGTAACATCGTTTCAAAACGACGTTTCAAAACGCGGTGCGCGAGGCAAAGCGCGGTGCACGACAGCGTTCACAACGGGGTTCCAAAAAACTGGGGGAGAACACCATGCCGCCGTCCGTCGTACGTCCCTTGCGCTGGGCCGGCCGCCTGCTGGCGGCCGCCGCCGCGGTGGCAGGGCTGGTCGCCTTGTTCCTCGCGCTGATCGTCGTCACCGATGGCGCGGGGTCGGGGTTCGCCGCATGGTCGGCGACCGTCGGAGTCGCGGTGGTCGCGGCGCTGTGGCGGGGCCGCCGCCGGTCCTGGCCGGGGCGGCTGGTCCCCTTCGTGCCGGCGCTCGTCGCGGCGGCCCTGACGCTGTCGGTGTGCGTCCCGACCCTTCCCGCGGCGCGCCGCTATCCGCCCGCCCTGGCGTCCGTGACCGCCGAGCACTGGCGCCTGTCCACCGGCAGCCGGGTCGCCGTCTACCACTACCCGCCCACCGGCAGCGGCCCCCGGCACCGCGCTCCGCTCGTCTACCTCGGCGGCGGACCGGTGCGCGGCATACCCGTGCGCGACCACCACTTCCTGCGGCGACTCGCGGGCCAGGGCTACGACGTGTACGCCTACGAGCAGGCCGGCGGCGGACGCAGCGACCTGCTGCCCATGGACCAGTACTCGATCACCCGCTCCGTCCATGACCTCGGCGCCTTCGCCGGCAGGCTCGGCAAGGGCCGCATCGACGTACTGGGCTTCTCCTCGGGCGCGGTCGTGCTCACCCGCGCGCTGGCCGACCCGGCCACCGCCGCCCACCTGCGCCGGGCGGTCATCGCCGAGCCGGGCCCGATGGACGGCCCCACCGCCCGGATCGCGGGGCGGCAGGGGCGGCCGTCGGCCCGCGGCATCGCACCGGCCATGGCCGGACCGCGCTCCACGTACGTCCCGCGGTACGCGGTCGCCTTCGGCCTCATGCGGCTCGAACTGCTCAGCCCCGACAACGGACTGGTAGGGCAGGCGGAAGGCGTCAACGCCTTCACCGCCGCCGATCTCGGCAGCGACACCGCGTCCGGCTACTGCGCACGGGACGCGCACCGCATCCCGGTCGAGGACACGGTACGGAACTTTTCCTTCAGCGCCGCCGCCAGCCTCCGCATCCAGCGAACGATCAGGGACTCGCCCTCCATCGCCCCTCGGCTGAGGCGCTCCCGTACCCCCGCGATGCTGATGATCGCCGAGTGCTCCTCCCAGGTCCGGCAGTGGGAGACGGCCGTCCTCGCGAACGACCCCGCGATCCGGCGGACCCAGTACATGCCCGGCGTCGGCCACCACATGTGGAACGGCCTGGACGACAACGACCAGCGAGCGGCAGCCGTCATCACCGCATTCCTCCAGGACAGGCCCGCCCCGCTGCCCGACTACCCGACCCGAGCCGACATCCCGGCCTTCCTCCGCGCCCACAAGTAGGCGGGCAGCCCTGGGCCGGCGTCCAAGTCGCGGAGAAGGAGTGCCAGGTCCGCGGGACGGTCCTGGCCCGCCCGGGTGCCTTGCCACTCTGCACCGCACCGGCCCCGACTGCGCCGCACTGGCCTCGACTGCGTCCGCCGCACCGGTCGCGGCGAGGACGTGCCCTCAGCGCAGGGCGACCGCCGCGCCCGTTCGTTCGGTGGCGATCTTGACGGCGAAGCCCGCCAGTGCGGTGCCCATCACGTAGCGGTGCAGGCGCTGCCAGAGGGGGTGCCGGCCGAAGAATCCGGCGACGGAGCCGGCCGTCACGATGAAGAACGCATTGCCCGCGACGCCCACCGCGATCTGGGTCAGCCCCAACAGCAGGCCCTGGAGGGCGACATGGCCGCGGTCCGGGTCGACGAACTGCGGCAGCAGCGAGATGTAGAGGATGGCCACCTTGGGGTTGAGCAGGCAGGTGAGGAGGCCCATCAGGAAGAGCTTGCGGGGCCTGTCCGGCGTCAGCTCCTTGGGCGCGAGGGCGGACCGTCCGCCCGGGCGGACGGCCTTCCAGGCCAGCCAGAGCAGGTAGCCCGCACCGGCCAGCTTGACCGCCAGGTAGATCTCCGGCACCAGCACGAAGACGGTGGCGATGCCGGCGGCCACCGCGAGGAGGTAGACCAGGAAGCCGAGGGCGACCCCGGCCAGCGAGGTCAGCCCCGCCCGGCGGCCCTGCGCTATCGAGCGGGAGACCAGGTAGATCATGTTCGGCCCGGGCGTCAGCACCATGCCGAGCTCCACCAGAGCGATCCCCGCTATTGCTCCCAGCCCGACCACAGCACTACCTCCGTACGCACGTTCCCCTATGCGCAACCTAGCAGCACATGCCCCCGCCCCCGGCCCCGGCGACGGCCCGCCGATCATGGCCGCGACTTCGCCCCGTACCACCGTCACCGGGACAGCGACCGGTACCTCCATGCCGGAGCTCACAGATACCCTGAACAGCAAAAAGGCCCTCCCGGAGGGAGGGCCTTGCGGTGCGCCCCCGGCAGGACTCGAACCTGCGGCCAAGTGCTTAGAAGGCACCTGCTCTATCCACTGAGCTACGGGGGCCGGTGGATCACGGACCGCGGACCAGGATAGGGGGCCGCGTGCCTCGTCCCGGTTGCTTCACCTCCGTGGCACGTTGTGGAGGTTCGGTGAAGCGGTCCCGATAATCGCAGGCAGGTACGAATTCTGCACCGGTTTTGGCGCCTCACGGGACGGGTGTTGTGTACTCGTTATGCCTGAGTCCCTTCTGCCTCGGCCGCCCCACGGGCCACACGTACCGTTTTGGGTGGGTTCATACGGCGCGCACATAGGGCTATACGCTTCAAAAAGGCGTCGAAATTGGGCATTCTTCACATGTGGCGACCTTGGACGTAGGACCCCGGATCATCGACGCGCTGTCCGTGCTGCGTGACCGCGTCGCCGCCGCGCGCTTCCCGCTGCCGCTGCCAGGGGCCGCACGCGCCCGCCGTGATCGTGCCGAGCTCCTCGCTCACCTCGACGACTATGTGATGCCCCGTTTGCGCGCTCCTCAGGCACCGCTCCTGGCGGTCGTCGGGGGCTCCACCGGGGCCGGCAAGTCCACACTGGTCAATTCCCTGGTCGGGCGGCACGTCACGGAGGCCGGCGTGCTGCGGCCCACGACGCGTACGCCCGTCCTGGTGTGCCATCCGGACGACCGGCCCTGGTTCACCGCGCCCCGCGTCCTGCCCGACCTCGTACGCGTCTGGATGCCCGAACAGGGCGGCGCCGGGAATCACCCGTATGGGGAGGGTTCGTACGGAAGCGGCTTCTACGGAGGCGACGGCGACGGGGGAGCGGGCGCGTACGAGGACGACGAGGAGGACGGCGACGCGGCCTCCGAAGGCGACGGGCCCGCACCGCTGCGCATCGAGACGGACCGGGGCGTCCCCCGGGGGCTGGCCCTCCTGGACGCGCCGGACATCGACTCCCTCGTGGCGCGCAACCGTGAGCTCGCGGCGGAGCTGATCTGCGCGGCGGACGTGTGGGTGCTGGTCACCACGGCCGCGCGGTACGCCGACGCCGTCCCCTGGCACCTGCTGCGCACGGCCAAGGAGTACGACGTCACGCTCGTCACCGTGCTCGACCGGGTGCCGCACCAGATCGCGCCGGACATCGCGGACCGGTACGCGGCCCTGCTGAACCGCGCGGGCCTCGGCGACGTGCCCCGCTTCACCATCCCCGAGCTGCCCGAGTCGGCCGGCGGCGGCAGCGGCCTGCTGCCCGCCAGCGCGGTCGCCGCGCTCCGCGCGTGGCTGGAGCGGCACGCCGAGGAGCCGACGGCGCGGGAGGCCGCCGCTGCCCGGTCCGTGACCGGGGCCATCGCCTCGCTCCGCGGCCGACTGCCGGCGCTGGCCGCCGCGTCCGCCGCCCAGCACGCCGCTGCGGTCCGGCTGGCCGACCGGGTCGACGAGGCGTACGCGAAGGCGTCGGAGCGGGTACGGAGCGCCGTGGCCGGCGGGGACGTCCTCTCGGGTGACGCGCACGCCCACTGGCGCGACCACGCACTCGGCGGCCGCCCCGACGAACTGCTGGACGCCCTGACTCGCGGCCTCACCTCCCTCTTGTGCTGCGCGGTGGAGGAAGCGGACGAACGCACGGCGGAAGCCTGGCGGCGCGATCCGGCGGCGGCCGGACTCGGCGTACCGGGGCACGCGGTCGCGGAGTACGAAGGTGCGGCGGGACGCGCCCCTTCGGGGGACGCGGGTACCGCCGGGCGGCTGGGCATCCTGGCGCGGCGCTGGCGGCGCTGCTTGGAGGAGCTCGCCGAGGAGGAGGCGCGCGAGGCACGCGCGGCACGGGAAGCGGCCGGAGAGACACGGGGGCTGTTCGGCGGCGTACGGGGACTGCCCCGCGAGGCACGCGTCCCCGGGGAGCCGCGCGGCCCGGAGCGATCGGGGGCGTCGGTGCCCGAAGAGGCCGCGGCGCTGCTGGCCACCACCTTGCTGGGCGGCCGCCGGGCCCGTACGGCGGGCGAGAACCTCGCCGAACTGCTCGGCGCCCATGGAGCGCTGCGGCTGCGCGACAGGGGTGGTGCGTTGCTGAGCACGTACCTGGACCGGGCGCTGGCGGCCGAGCGGGACCGCAGGCTCGCCCCGCTGGACGAGCTGACGGTGCCACCGGGCCAGCAGGTCGAGCTGATCGCCGCGCTGTCGGTCCTGCACGCGGAACTGGCCCGGGAGCGCGGCGCGGTGCGGGAAGGGGCGATGGCGGGGTGAGCCGCCCGCCCGGTGCGCGGCACCCGGGCTCCCGCCCCGGGCTGGGCTCCGACCAATGGGCCGGGCTCTGTCCTTCGGACCAGGCACCGTCCTTCGGGCCGGGTGCCGTCCTTCGGGCCGGGTTCCGTCCTTCGGGTCGGGCTTCTCGCCGTCCCCGAGGGAGAAGACATCGCCGTTCCCGAGGGAGAAGACATCGCCGTTCCCGAGGGCGAAGACGTCGCCGTCCCCGGAGGCGAAGTGCTCGGGGACCTCGGTGCTTCGGGTGACGGCGGTGGCTTCGACGGTTGCGGCGATCGTGGCGACTTCAGTGGTACGTACGGAAAGGGCTTCTGGTGAGCGGTGAACGCGAAGGTGCGGACGGCGGCGCTGTACGAGGGAGCGGCTGGGACGACGGGCTGATCGCGCGCCGCGCCGGGGAGGACGAGAGACACCCCGGTGGTGCGCGCCGCGCTGCTCAGGAGGGGGCGCGGGCACGGGGGCCACGGGGGAGCGGCCGTCCCGGCGTCCCGGAGCCCGTGGCCCCGGCCGTTCCGGAGGCGGCCGCGACCGTCGGGCCACGGGAGGCGCAGGAGCCGCGGGAGACGGCGGCCGGAGCGGCCACGGGTGCGGGTGCGGGCGCGGGTGCGGACAAGGGCCCGGGGGCCGACGGTGGAGCGATCGACGGTAGCGACGGTACGGCCGATGGCGGGGCCGCCGGAGGGGCCGACGGAGAGACCGCCGGAGGGGCCGAAGGGTCCGCCTACGGGTACGTGCCGCAGGTGCGGCGCAGCGTGGAGGAGGAACTGGCGCCCCGCATCGATGCGCTGCGGGAACTGATCGGGTTGTCCCGGACGCGGCTGGACGGTTCGACGCTGGATGAGGCCGGCCGGGTACTGGACGCGGCGGACGAGCGGTACCGGCTGTCCGGTGAGCACACGGTCGTGGCGCTCGCCGGCGCGACCGGCAGCGGTAAGTCGTCCCTGTTCAACGCGCTCGCCGGGGCACCGTGTTCGGAGGTGGCGGCGCGCCGGCCGACCACCTCGCAGCCCGTGGCGTGCGTGTGGCCGGGCGATCGCGCTGGGGCCGAGGCCCAGCTGCACCGGCTGGAGATTCCCGCGCACCAGCGGTTCGTCCCCGGTACGCAGACCGGGCCGGACGGCGGCCCCGCGGCCGACGACGACCTGCGGGGCCTCGTCCTGCTCGACCTGCCGGACCACGACTCGGCCGCGGTCGGCCACCGGGCCCAGGTGGACCGGCTCCTGAAGGTGGTCGACGCCGTCATCTGGGTCGTCGACCCGGAGAAGTACGCGGACGCGGTGCTGCACGAGCGGTACCTGCGGCCCCTCGCGGGCTACGCCGAGGTGACGTTCGTGGTGCTCAACCAGGTGGACCGGCTGCCCGGCGACGCCGCCGACCAAGTGGTCGACGACCTGCGGCGACTGCTCGACGAGGACGGGCTGGCGCTCAGCGAGCACGGCGAGCCGGGCGCCACGGTACTCGCGCTGTCCGCCGCGACAGGGGAGGGCGTGGACGAGCTGCGGGACGCGCTGCGGCAGTTCGTCGCGGAGCGGGGTGCGGCGGGGCGCCGCCTGGCCGCGGACGTGGATGCCGCTGCGGAACGGCTGCAGCCCGTCTACGTGGCGGACGGGCAGGTCGGGCTGACCGAGCAGGCCCGCGAGGACTTCGAGGAACGGCTCGCCGAGGCCGTGGGCGCCGCGGCGACCGGGAGCGCCGCCGAACGCGACTGGCTGCGCCACGCCGAACGCGCCTGCGCCACCCCGTGGGCCCGTCTCCGCAACTGGCGCGCGGACGTGGTGAAGCGCAGGGAGGCCGGCGCGGACGGCCTCCGGGGACCGGCCACGGGGCCGGTCACAGGGGCGGCCGCCGGGCCGGTCACGGGGGCAGCCGGCAGGTCGGTCACCGGGTCGTTCACCGGAGCGGCGAAGGGTGCGTCACCCGGCAGCGGGACGTACGCCGACGGGTCGTACGGCGACGGGACGTACGCCGGTGGGGCGTACGGCAAGGGGACGTACGGCCAGGGCACTTACCGCAGCGGGACGGGTGACGGCGGGGCCAGCGGGGCGGCCAACGGGACCAACGGCTCCGGTGCGTACGGCGGGATCGGGGCGGGCGGCAGCGGCCGGCGCCCCGGTGGTGCGGGGCCCGACGCCGGTGAGGCGCGGCGGAGCGCTGCCGCGCGGACGTCGCGGACCGTGACCGAGCAGGCCGTGCGGGGCGTGGCCGGTGAGGCGGCGCGGGGGCTGCCCGTGCCGTGGGCGCAGGCCGTGCGCGAGGCGGCGGAGAAGGGCGCGCAGGGGCTGCCGGAGGTGCTGGACCGGGCGGCCGAGGCGGCCGACGAGGCGCTGCGGGCCGGGCCGCCGGTGCGGCCGAGGTGGTGGACCGTGGCCGCCGCGGGTCAGGGCCTGCTGGTTGCGCTGCAGGTCATGGGCATGCTGTGGATGGTCGGCTTGGTGTGCGGGGCCGGTCTGGTCCCCGACGGGGCCGGCTGGCTGCCGGCGCTGGTGCTGATCACGGTCGGTACGGTCGGCGGGCCCGCGCTGTCCTGGCTGTGCGGTGCTGCGGCACGCGGCCCGGCACGGCGGTACGGGCAGGACGCCGAGCGGGAGTTGCGGGCAGCGGCGGCCGGGTGCGGCCGGGCCCGCGTGCTGGAGCCGGTCGCGGCCGAGCTGCTGCGGTACCGGGAGGTGCGCGAGCAGTTCGCGGTGGCGGCGGGCGTGTGAGCGGGGCGGGGCGCCGTCGGCGCCCCGGCCCCCTCACCCGCACGAGTGGCGGTGTTTTCCCCACCCGGTGTCCGATCGCTCTCGCGCCGATGGTTGTCCACAGCCCCCGACGAGCTTTCGCGAATCCGTGCAGCATGGATTTCACGACGCGGCCGCCGACGCAGAACGAACAGCACAGGACGGCCGAAGCAGAAACGGGGGAGACGACGATGACCGACACGATGGTGACGCTGACGGGGAACGCGGCGACGGCGGTGGAGCACCGCTATACAAAGGACGGCGCGGCAGCGGCGCGGTTCCGCATGGCCTGCACACCACGCCGGTTCGACAGGGAGCAGGGCCGCTGGACGGACGGCCCCACGAGTTTTTACACGGTGCGGGCGTGGCGCGCGCTCGCCGACAACCTCGCCGCTTCGGTGGCGGTCGGCGAACCACTCCTGGTACGCGGCCGGCTGACGGTGCGCGAGGGGGAGAACCCGCCGGAGCGTGGTGGCGGCCGGTGGTTCGCGGCGGAGGTCGACGCCGTGGCGATCGGGCACGACCTCACGCGCGGCACCGCCGCCTTCCGGCGCGCCGCCAGGGTGGTACCCCTCCCCGGCACGGACGCCCACGCGGCCACGACGGTGGGCGGGTCATCCGAACTCCCCGGCTTCACCGAGCAAGTTGCCGGCGCCACCGAGCAAGTGCCCGGTGGCGCCGGAGAACGAGAACTCCCGCAGAAGAATGGGGAACGACGCGCCGCAATGGATGGATCACTGAGCGAAACTGGGGGAGATGGGGGTCATTCCGAAGGGAATGGGCTCCAATGGGACGCCGCCGAAGGCGCAACTCCCGGGCCGCACACGGATAGTGGCGGCTTCACGAACGGAACTACTGGCTCCGGCAGGGGAAATGGCGATCGGGTGACCGGAATTGGTGATTCCGGGGCTCGAAGTGATTCGCCGGAGAAGGTGCCAGTGTCCTGAATTGCCCCCGGTGATTTGTCGATAATCCCAGGTCAACGGCGTCTCGCTCGGTAACGATTGTGATTCGGATCGCTTGTCGCACGGCATCACTGGGGACGCTGTTGCGCTCGCTCTCTAGGATCCACGAGTACTCACGGGGGCTGATCATCACGAGTTACTCACGGGGGCTGATCGTTCCGTTCGGCTGTTGAGTCTCGGTTCTTTCCGGCGGGGCCACCTCCCAATCGACCTGCCCCGCCCCAGAGGGGAATTCAATGATTTCTGTGAAGAGGCGCGGTGCGGCCCGCCTTGCCGCCGCGGTACTGGCCACGGGCCTCGCCGCGGCGGGTGCGATAGTCACGGCGGGCCCCGCTGTCGCGGACGACGCGCCCCCGGCGCACAGCGGAGCCACCGCCACGCTCGGCGGTCTGAAGGTGTACGACCAGGCCGTCATCCACGACCACGGCCGGAACCAGAAGATCGGTGCCGGGCTCTTCGAGATGGCCGTCGACAAGGGTGGCTCGCTCCAGACGTACTGCATCGACATCCACAACCCGACGCAGAACCAGGCCAGGTACCAGGAAGTGCCCTGGAGCCAGTCGTCGCTGCACAACAACAAGGACGCCGGCAAGATCCGCTGGATCCTGCAGAACTCCTACCCCCAGGTGAACGACCTGGCCGCGCTGGCGAGCAAGGCCGGTGCCGGGACGCTGACCGAGAAGACCGCCGCAGCCGGTACGCAGGTCGCGATCTGGCGCTTCTCCGACCACGCCGACGTCGACGCGGTCGACCCGGCGGCGGAGAAGCTGGCCGACTACCTGGAGAAGAGCGCGCAGGACCTCCAGGAGCCGACGGCGTCCCTGACGCTCGACCCGCCGGCCGTCTCCGGCAAGTCCGGCAGCCGGATCGGGCCGGTCACGGTCCACACCAACGCGCAGAGCGCGACGGTCACCCCGGCGGCGGACGCGCCGTCCGGCGTCAAGGTCGTCGACAAGGCCGGCAAGCCGCTGACCAGCGCGCCCAACGGCGCGCAGCTGTTCTTCGACGTGCCGGCGGGTGCCGAGGACGGCTCCACCTCGCTGACCGTCCAGGCCGCGACGAAGGTGCCGGTGGGCCGGGCGTTCACCGGTGTCGGTGAGCACGCCAAGAGCCAGACGCAGATCCTGGCGGGCTCCAGCGAGTCCACCGTGTCCGCGGTGGCCACGGCTTCCTGGGCGAAGCAGGGCGCGGTGCCGGCGGTGACCGCCGAGAAGGACTGCGCGAAGGGTGGCGTCGACGTCACCGTCGGCAACAAGGGTGACGAGGCGTTCCACTTCCAGCTGGCGGGCAAGGAGCACGAGGTCGCGCCCGGCAAGTCGGAGACGGTGACCGTGCCGGTCGCCGAGGACCAGTCGTACGAGATCACGGTCAAGGGTGACAACGGCTTCTCGAAGACGTTCACCGGCGTGCTGGACTGCAAGACCGCCGGCAGCGGCGGCAGCACCCCGGCCCCGTCCGCGCACCCGAGCCCGGCGTCGGCCGGTGGCACCGGTGGTGACTCGGCCGGTGACCACGGCGGTGACCTGGCGGAGACCGGTTCCAGCAGCGCCACCCCGGTGATCGCGGGTATCGCGGTCGCGCTGGTCGTGATCGGCGGCGCGGCGGTGTTCTTCCTCCGCAAGAAGAAGGCCGGCGTCACGCAGTGACCAGCGGCGAGCGCACGGTGCGTGATCGGCACCGCGTGCGGTAGGTGAGTACGAGCCCCGGCCCCGGAGCGCCCCGAGCGCCCGGGGCCGTCGGCTACCCGCCCCCACGCGCCCGGCGGCCCACCCGACCCGGCGCGCCCCCGCCGAGCCGCGGTCAGGGGCCTCGCCCGCCCTCCTGTACGGAGGCCAGTCCCGGGCCCGAGCGCGAAGACCCCCGCTGGCCCCCGCACCGCCCCTGCCGGAAACCCACCCGGCCCCGGCACCGGTGGCCCCCGCCCCCCCCCGCACACGAAGGTCTGCGGCCCCGCGCGCGACAGCCACCCCGCCGGGGCCCCGCACCGCCCACCCCGGAATCCGCCAGGCCCCCGGCAGGGGCTGGGCCCCGCCCCCCCGCGTCAACCCCCGCTTGCCCCTCACTCTCGGGGGCGGGGCCCGGGGTGGGGTGGGTTACCCGTTTCCGTCGGGGGACCGGCGTACGGCAAGATGGGTAGTACTGCCCACTTCCAGATCCAGACTGCCGGACGGTTTCTCTTGGCTGAGTTCATTTACACCATGCGCAAGGCGCGCAAGGCGCACGGCGACAAGGTGATCCTCGACGACGTCACCCTGAACTTCCTGCCGGGGGCGAAGATCGGTGTCGTGGGCCCCAACGGTGCCGGTAAGTCCACGGTGCTGAAGATCATGGCGGGGCTGGAGCAGCCGTCCAACGGTGACGCCTTCATCACGCCTGGTTACAGCGTCGGCATGCTGCTGCAGGAGCCGCCGCTCGACGAGTCCAAGACGGTCCTGGAGAACGTCCAGGACGGCGCCCGCGAGATCATGGACAAGCTCAAGCGCTTCAACGAGGTCGCCGAGCTCATGGCGACCGACTACAGCGACGCGCTGATGGAGGAGATGGGCAAGCTCCAGGAGGACCTGGATCACGCGAACGCCTGGGACCTGGACACCCAGCTCGAGCAGGCCATGGACGCGCTGGGCTGCCCGCCCGGCGACTGGGGCGTCACCAACCTCTCCGGTGGTGAGAAGCGCCGCGTCGCGCTCTGCAAGCTGCTGCTGGAAGCCCCCGACCTGCTGCTCCTCGACGAGCCCACCAACCACCTGGACGCCGAGTCCGTGCAGTGGCTGGAGCAGCACCTCGCGCAGTACCAGGGCACCGTCGTCGCCGTCACCCACGACCGGTACTTCCTCGACAACGTCGCCGAGTGGATCCTGGAGCTGGACCGCGGCCGCGCCCACCCGTACGAGGGCAACTACTCCACCTACCTGGACAAGAAGGCCGCGCGCCTGAAGGTCGAGGGCCAGAAGGACGCCAAGCGCGCGAAGCGTCTGAAGGAGGAGCTGGACTGGGTCCGCTCCAACGCCAAGGGCCGGCAGGCCAAGTCCAAGGCCCGTCTGACCCGTTACGAGGAGATGGCGGCCGAGGCCGAGAAGACCCGGAAGCTGGACTTCGAGGAGATCCAGATCCCGCCGGGCCCGCGCCTGGGCAACGTCGTCGTCGAGGTCGAGCACCTCTCGAAGGCGTTCGGGGACAAGGTCCTCATCGACGACCTGTCGTTCTCGCTGCCCCGGAACGGCATCGTGGGTGTCATCGGGCCGAACGGTGCCGGTAAGACGACCCTGTTCAAGATGATCCAGGGCCTGGAGTCCGCCGACTCCGGTTCGATCAAGGTCGGCGACACGGTCAAGATCTCGTACGTGGACCAGAACCGCGCCAACATCGACCCCAAGAAGACCCTGTGGGCCGTGGTGTCGGACGAGCTGGACTACATCAACGTGGGCCAGGTCGAGATGCCGTCCCGCGCGTACGTCTCCGCGTTCGGCTTCAAGGGCCCGGACCAGCAGAAGCCGGCCGGCGTGCTCTCCGGTGGTGAGCGGAACCGCCTCAACCTGGCGCTCACGCTCAAGCAGGGCGGCAACCTGCTCCTCCTCGACGAGCCGACCAACGACCTCGACGTCGAGACCCTGTCCTCGCTGGAGAACGCGCTGCTGGAGTTCCCCGGCTGCGCCGTGGTCGTCTCCCACGACCGCTGGTTCCTCGACCGCGTCGCCACGCACATCCTGGCGTACGAGGGCGAGTCCAAGTGGTTCTGGTTCGAGGGCAACTTCGAGTCGTACGAGAAGAACAAGATCGAGCGGCTCGGTCCGGACGCCGCCCGTCCGCACCGCGCCACCTACAAGAAGCTGACCCGAGGCTGAGGCTGATCGCGTGCGACACGTCTACTCCTGCCCCCTGCGCTGGGCGGACATGGATGCGTTCGGCCACGTCAACAACGTGGTCTTCCTGCGCTACCTCGAAGAGGCGCGGATCGACTTCATGTTCCGGCTGGCGCCGGGGGACGGCAGTCCGTCGTTCTCCGGCGGGTCCGTCGTGGCCCGGCACGAGATCGACTACGTCCGCCCGCTGGTCCACCGGCACGAGCCGGTGACCATCGAGTCCTGGGTGACCCGGATCACCGCGGCGTCCCTGACGATCGAGTACGAGATCAAGGACCCCGCCGGGCCGGACGGGAAGGAAACCGTGTACGTGCGCGCCTCCACCGTCGTGGTGCCGTACGACCTCGAAGCGGGGCGCCCGCGGCGCATCAGCGCCGAGGAGAAGGCGTTCCTGCAGCAGTACACGGACGACGCCGACGGCGGGAGCGACGGCGCGCAGCGCTCGGAGGCCGTCGCCGCATGACGGTCCTGCGCCTCGCCGACGACGGGGAGGCGGCGGACCTCGCCGCCTTCCTGTCCCGGCTGCTGCACTACGACCGGGCCGCGGCGGTGCGCCTGCGGGCCGCACCGGCCGGCGGGCCCGGCGACGGCGGCGTGCTCGCCGTCTTCGGCCGGCCGCCGTCTTTCGAGGTACTGGCCATCCGTACGGCACGCCTCGGAGAGCCGGCCCAGCTGGACACGACCGTCTCGGCCGGTGAACTGCTCGACGGCATCGAGGAGCCGGCGGGCAAGCTCGGCGTGCCCGCCGAGGTCACGGGGCCGCCGTGGGCCGGGGTGCTGCCTCCGCAGGGCGGCTGGCGCCGGGTGCCCGGGCTGCCGGAGCCGGAGGCGCTGGGCCGGATGCTCGCGGCCTCGGTCGCCGAGTTCCGCGCCCGCGACGGGGAGCTGCCGCCGGAGCGGCGGACCCGTACGGAGCGGGACCGGATCGGCCGGGAGATCTGGTCGCGCACGGTCGGCGACACCCACCTCCCGCTGCGCGCCGTGCACGCCGCGCAGTCCCTGGGCTTCCTCCGCGCGGTGCACGCCCCGGCCGGTGCCGCGAGCGCCGGTCCGCTCCCGGAGCCGTACTCGCTGCTCGCCGCGGGCGGCTGGCTCCGGCTGCGTACGCCGCACGGCTCGATCGCCGTGCGTACGGGCGGGCTCCACGGTCTGTCGGTCACACCGGCCTGACACCGCTGACGCATGACGGAGGCCGGGCCGCCCCTCGGGGCGGCCCGGCCTCTCGTGCTGTGCGGTGTGCGGACCGTCGTCCTCAGCCGTCGCTGTTGATCATCGTGGCGGCCGCGTACGTCAGGTAGTTCCACAGCTGGGTCTCGTGCTCGGGCGCCAGCTCCAGGGAGTCCACCGCGTCCCGCATGTGCCGCAGCCAGGCGTCGTGCGCCGCGCGGTCCACCTTGAAGGGCATGTGCCGCATGCGCAGCCGCGGGTGGCCGCGGCCCTCGCTGTACGTACGCGGGCCGCCCCAGTACTGCATGAGGAACAGCGCGAGGCGCTCCTCGGCCGGGCCGAGGTCCTCCTCCGGGTACATGGGCCGCAGCAGCGGGTCCTCCGCGACGCCCTGGTAGAAGCGGTGCACCAGACGCCGGAAGGTCTCCTCGCCACCGACCTGCTCGTAAAAGGTCTGCTCCTGAAGCGTGCCGCGCGGAATCTCGTTCACCCCTCCATGGTCTCAGACGTACCGGCCGAGTACGGAAGATCTACGACCACGGGAACCCGCCGGGCCCACGGGCGGCACGGCGGCCCGGGCGGGGGCGTAGCAGAGTGGAGGTATGAGCGGTAACGGCACGGGACCGACGCACGATCCGTACGCCGCCGAGGCCGCGACGGCGCGGGCCGGACTGGTACGGCTGATCACGCTGGGCGGCGGGGCCGCCGATCCGCACTGGCGGGCCGCGTTCGCCGAGGTGCCCCGCCATCTGTTCGTGCCGGTGTACTACGTGGGCGTGGCCGGCGGATACGAGCGGCGGGCCGCCGACCACCCCGACCCGGAGCGCCGCCGGGAGTGGCTGCGCGGGGCTTACGCCGACAGCGCGCTGGCCACCCACGTGAGCGGCGGGGAGCTGGTCTCCTCCAGCAGCCAGCCGTCCCTGATGGCGACGATGCTGGCCGAGCTGCGGATCGAGGACGGGCACGAGGTGCTGGAGATCGGCACGGGCACCGGCTACAACGCGGCGCTGCTCTCGCACCGGCTCGGCGACCGGCGGGTCACCACCGTCGACCTGGACGAGGAGATCACCGGGCCGGCCCGGGAGCATCTGGCAGCGGCCGGCTACCGGCCGCTGGTGGTCACCGGGGACGGCGCGCTGGGCTGTCCGGACCGGGCGCCGTTCGACCGGATCATGGCGACCTGCCGGCTGCCGTCCGTGCCGCAGGCGTGGGTGGCGCAGTGCAGGACCGGCGGGCTGATCCTCACCCCGCTGGCCACCGGGCTGGTCCTGCTGCGGGTGACGGGCCCGGGGCGCGCGGAGGGGCGGTTCCTGTCGACGCCGGCGTACTTCGTGCGGCTGCGCAGCGCCGGTTCCGCCGAGCGCCCCGAGGACGCGGCGGCGGACCGGGAGCGCGCCGCGGCGCGGGACGCGGCCGGGGCGCTGCCGCCGGAGGCGCTGGCCGACGAGCGGTTCCACTTCCTGCGCGCGCTGAGCGCCGGGACGCTGGAGCCGGACGCGGCGTACGCGCTGTGGCGCGCTGAGCACCGGCCGCGCCGGGAGCGGTTCGGGGTGACGGTGGAGCCGGGCCGGCAGTGGGCGTGGCTGGACGCTCCCAACGGCCCGCACCGCTGGCCGCTGCCCGGCCCCGGCTGACGGGGCCGGACGAGCGGCACGGGGCTCAGCCCCGGCGGACCGTGATCGTCGTCCAGGCGCCGACGTGCACCCGGTCGCCCTCCTGGAGCGGGACGGGGACGTACGGCTGGATCGGCTCCTCGCCGCCGTTGATGGTCGTGCCGTTGGTGGAGTTCTGGTCCACCACGGCCCAGCCGCCGTCCGGCTGCTGCACCAGCATGGCGTGCTGGTGCGAGACGCCCGGGTCCTCCGGCGCGCGCGCCAGGTCGATGTCCGGCGACTCGCCCGTGCTCTGCCGGCGGCGGCCGATGGTGACCTGCTGGCCGGAGAGCGGCAGCTGCTGCTCGGGGGAGTAGGCGGGGAGGTTCAGGCCAGCGGCTTCGGGACCGCTGCGGCCCATCATCGCCATGAAGTACTCACGGTCCGGCGCGATCACCGCGACCCAGCCGGCGGCGGTCGCCGCCGGGCCGGGCGCGCCGCCGCCCGGCGGCCACGGCTGCTCGCCGGTCCCCTGCTGGCCCTGCTGGCCCTGCTGGCCCTGCTGGTCGTACGGCTGGGGCGGCTGCTGCTGCGGGAACGGCTGCGGCGGCTGCTGTTCGTACGGACCGGACTGCTGCGAGTCGAACGGGCCGGGCGGCGCCGGGGGCGCGGACTGCTCGTACGGCGGAGGCGGCGGCCCGGGCTGCTGGAACCCCTGCGGACCGGGACCCTGCTGCCCCGGGCCCTGGGGACCGGGGCCCT
>NZ_PQSQ01000040.1 GCF_002920575.1 Streptomyces sp. Ru73
ACCCCCGCGCCCATCCCCGCGCCCGTCCCCCGCGTCCGCCCCCCCCCCGCGCCCGTCATGCTCGGCTGTGTGCAGGCCCGACGAGGCGATCGCCGGACAGCAGCGTGCCGGCCTGCTTGACGTGCTGCAGTACAGGCGAGACCTCCATGCTCTGCAGGCCGGCCAAGGAGCCGATGCGATCGGACGTGAACTCGAACAGCTCGTCGAGGTCCCGGCAGTGCGCCACCGCATGGATGTTGTGCGGCCCGGACACCGCCGCGGCGAAGGCGATCTCCGGTTCCTGCGCCAGCGTGCGGCCGACGGTCTTCACCGCCGACGGGTGCACGCGCAGCCACAGGTTCGCCCGGGCGTGATACCCCAGAGCGGCCGCGGCGATCTCGACATCGATGTGGACGACCCGGCTCCGGAGCAAGGCACCAAGACGGCGTGACACGCGCCCCGGAGTGGAGTCCGCCGCCGCGGCGAGGTCGACGAGGCTCGCACGGCCGTCCGCGGCAAGGGCGTCGAGGATCTTCTCGTCCTCGGCGGTGAGGCGTACGGGATCGCGGGCGACCACGGGTGACTCGGTGAACGGCGGACCGTCGCTGCCGAGCGCCGCTTCCTGCTCCGGAGTCAGCGCGCCGTGCAGCGCCGTCCAGTAGTGGCCCCGCCCGCCCACGAACTGGCGGAGCATCGCGAAGGCATTGATGTCGAGCACCGCAGCGGTACGCGGAAGCCGCCGCCCGAGCAGGTTCTCCCGCTGTTCCCGCGTACGCGACTGGGTGGCGCAGGTGATCTCGCAGCCCGCCGCGCTCAGGGCGACCCAGTTGACATCGTCGCGTCGGGCGAGCGCGTCGGCGATCGCCGCGACGCTGCCGGGGCGGCAGCGGAGCCGCACCAGCCATCTGCTCTGCCCCAGCGCCCCCGGGTTGACCATGCCGGCGACGCGGAGGACGCCCTCCGCGCGCAGCCGCCGGTACCGGCGGTTGACGGCACTCTCGGTGAGTCCGAGAGCGGCTGCGATCGAGGCGAAGGAGGCACGCGGAGCGATCTGCAGTGCGCGAATGATACGCACATCGTCCGGCTGCACAGCGACGGATTCAGACATGGAGGCACCTGGCATACGGGGAATCGTACGGACGGCCCTCTTCGGCTCGCTCCGGCGACAGTCCGGCGGACACACTCGTCCCGCACGGCCGCAGAGCCGTCATGGCGTCACCGGCCGGGCCCGCCTCCGTGCGTGTTTCGGTGACGCACACGAAAAGCTCACCACGTGAAGAACGGAGATGACGCCGGATGTCATCGACTGAACCCGGGCACGGCCCCGGGCAGGGACCCGAGCGCGAACCCGGGCAGGGGCCCGGGCACGACCCCGGGCACCACCCCGGGCACCACCCCGGGCACCACCCCGGGCAAGGCACGCCGACCGCTCTCCTCGTCGGCGCCTCGCGCGGCCTCGGGCACGCGATGGCGGCCGAATTCCTCGACAGGGGCTGGAACGTCATCGGCACGGTCCGCGACACCACGGCCCGCACACCCCTGCACGACCTCGCAGACCGGGCCGGCGGACGCCTGACCATCGAGCACCTCGACATCAACGAGCCCGGCCACCTGGCGCCCCTGCACGAACGCCTCGCGCGACGCCGGCTCGACCTGCTCTTCATCAACGCCGGCACCACGAACAACGAACAGACACCGATCGGCGCGGTGCCGACGGCCGACTTCGTCGAGGTGATGGTCACGAACGCCCTCAGCCCCATGCGCGTCATCGAAGCGCTCGAAGACCTCGTCACCCCCACCGGACTCATCGGAGTGATGTCGTCCGGGCAAGGCAGCATCACGAACAACACGAACGCGGGACGTGAGGTCTACCGGGGAAGCAAGGCGGCCCTGAACATGTTCCTGCGCAGCTTCGCCGTCCGGCAAGCCGGTACCCGGCGCGGCTTCGTCCTCCTGGCGCCGGGCTGGATCCGCACCGCGCTCGGCGGGCCGGACGCGCCGTACAGCGTCGAGGAGAGCGTCCCGCTGCTGGTGGACGTCCTGCTGGCCAAGCTGGGCACGCCCGGCCTTGAGTACCTGGACCGCACGGGCCGGACCGTCCCTTGGTAAGCCCGCAGAACCGTCCGGCCATGCCACGCATCGCTGTCGAAGAACACTGGGCCATGCCGGAATTGACGTCCGCCCTCCGGGCCGCGCGGCATCCCGACGAGAGTCTTCTCCTCAACGAGACGGGCGACAATGAGGAACGCCTGACGGACCTCGGGGCCGGCCGCATCGCAGCCATGGACGCGCAAGGCATCGACATAGCGGTCCTCGCCCTGACGCCGCCAGGGGCCCAGCCGTTGCCGCCCCAGGAGGCCGTGCAGCTCAGCCGCGCCGCGAACGACATGGCGGCGGCAGCCGTCGCCCGGCATCCCGACCGTTTCCGCGCGTTGTCCACGCTGCCCATGTCGTCGCCGAAGGACGTCGCGGACGAGCTGGCACGGGCCGCAGGCATGGGGCACGTGGGCACCATGGTCTACGGCCGGTCAGGCGACCTCTTCCTCGACGACCTCGCCTACGACGACTTCTTCTCCGCCGCTTCGGCGCTCGGCCAGCCGGTGTTCCTCCACCCTCAACTGCCCTCGGCGGCCGTCCGCGACGCGTCGTACCGCGGTTTCGATCCCATGACGGACCTTGCCCTCGCCACCTTCGGATGGGGATGGCACATGGACGCGGCGACGGCGGCGCTGCGGCTGATCCTGCGCGGTACGTTCGACCGGCATCCCGGGCTCCAGGTCGTGCTCGGGCACTGGGGCGAGATGCTGCTGTTCTGGCTGGACCGGGCCGACGGTCTCTCCCGTATCGCCGGGCTGCGGCGCTCCGTGGCGGAATGCATCCGGGCGAACTTCCATTTCACCGCCTCCGGCATGCTGAACCCGGCGCTCCTGCGGCATGCCTTGGCCGTCACCTCTGCCGACCGTCTGCTCTTCTCGACCGACTACCCCTTCCAACGGCCGGCCGGAGAAGAAATCGATGGCTTTCTGGCCCACTTTTCCTCGGACGCGGAACGTCAGCGGTTCTCCTCGGCCAACGCGGCATCCCTGTACGGCATCGACCGCTAGGTGAGGGGGCGGGGGCGGGGTGGTGGAGGGGCGGCGAGAGCGGGGCACGGGGAGCGGGGAGTGTGGGGCGGGGCGCGGGGGCGAGGGCCGCTGTACCGTTTCCGCCCCCTCTTCCCCCATGGGGGCGAAATGGGGTCCCCTTCTCAACACAGTACGCGGGGGTACTGACACCCCCCGCCCCCCACAGCCCCTGTCCCGCCCCCCCCGTCCCGCCCCCTACGACTCCGCCCGCACCTCTCGCTCCCGGTCCCGGCGTCGTTCCCGTTGCGGCTCCACCGTGTACTTCGGGTCCTCCGCCGAGGCCATGCCGGCGTGGAAGACGCCGAAGCGGGTGAGGGCCGAGCCGGTCAGCAGGGCCAGGCCGCCCGCGACGGCGGCCGGACGGCTGCGGCCGCCCAGCAGCCCTGCGGTGGCCGCGCCGCCCACCGTCAGCGCCTGTGCCCAGCGCATCAGCGTGCCGGCCTTGCCCGAGTGGTAGGTCTCGGCGACCATGCCGAGCCGCCGTTCGGCCGCGGTCGTGGCCGCCTTGTCCGCGGCGGCGGCCAGCAGCGCGGCGCACCGCGCGGGGCCGGTCTCCCGGGTGGGGGAGACCACCAGCGCCATGCCGGAGGCGGCGGCGGTCGCGGAGGCGGCGAAGAGGTACGGGAGTTCGCGGTGGGCGCCGTGCCAGGCGGGCACCGCCGTGTCGGCCGCGAGCACCGCGGTGTACGTCGCCACGGCCGGGCCGAGCAGCGCGGCCGCGCCGGTCGCCGCGGCCCCCACGCGCGGCAGCCGGCCGGTCACCGCGCTCGCGGCCGCCGCGCCCGCCATCGGCCCGTACCCGGCCAGCAGCCAGGAGCCGACGCTCATGGGGGAGGTGAGCTTGCAGACGCGGAGCATGTTGGCGAAGCGGTCCGGGCGGCCCAGGTCGTTGATGAGCGCCGCGGTGGACAGGGAGATCGCCGCGAGGGAGGAGACCTTCAGGGCCTTCGCCATCGTGCGGCGGCCGGTCAGCTGCGCGCCCGCCGCCAGTACGGAGCCGGCGCCCGCCAGTCCGCCGGTGAAGAAGTACCCGGCGATGTCCCGGTCCTTCCAGGACGGTGCCTTGATGACGGGGCGGCCGTAGTAGGAGTCGAAGTCGGCGCGCGGCACCATCAGTTCCTCGCCCTTGCCGCGACGCCCCTTCCCGCCCTTGGACCGGGTGCCGGTCGTCGGCCCGCTCATCGCCGTCCCTTCCGTTGCATGATCGCCGGGAGTACGAAGGACGTCACCGCGCCGGCCGCCAGGGTCAGGGCCGCGGCGCCCGCGTGCTTCCACATCGTGGGCAGGTCGCGGGTGGTGACCACCGGGTCCGGCGGCAGGCCGTACACCTCGGGCTCGTCCAGGAGGAGGAAGAACGCACCGTCGCCGCCCACGCCGTCCTCCGGGTCGTGGCCGTAGAGCCGGGCCTCCGGTACGCCTGCCTCGTGGAGCTGGTCGACGCGGAGCGCGGCGCGTTCGCGCAGTTCGTCCAGGGGGCCGAACTGGATCGAGTCGGTGGGGCAGGCCTTGGCGCAGGCCGGTTCCTGGCCGGCGCCGAGCCGGTCGTAGCACATGGTGCACTTGAAGGCCCGGCCGTCGTTCTCGCGCTGTTCGATGACGCCGTACGGGCAGGCCGGTACGCAGTAGCCGCAGCCGTTGCAGATGTCCTCCTGGACGACGACCGTGCCGTACTCGGTGCGGAAGAGCGAGCCGGTGGGGCAGACGTCGAGGCAGGCCGCGTGCGTGCAGTGCTTGCAGACGTCGGAGGACATCAGCCAGCGCAGGTCCCCGGCGGGGCGCTGCGGGTCGTCCTCGGCGAGCGGGAGTCGCGTACGGCCGTCCGGCGCGGGCGATTCCGCGGGCACCGGTACCCGGCGCGGCGCGGACTGTTCGATGAAGGCGACGTGCCGCCAGGTGGAGGCCCCGAGGCCCTGGGTGTTGTCGTACGACATGCCGGTGAGCGACAGGCCGTCCTCGGGGATCGCGTTCCACTCCTTGCACGCCACCTCGCACGCCTTGCAGCCGATGCAGACGGAGGTGTCGGTGAAGAAGCCGACGCGGTCGGGCGGGTTTTCGTGGCCCGCGTCGCCGGCCGGGTCGGGCTCGGGGCCGCTGAAGAGACTGCCGGTCTCGAAGAAGACGCCGGTCATGGCTACTGCTCGCTTCCCGTGAGCTCGGTGATCCCGGCGCGCCGCCGGTAGTCGGCGACCAGCCGCGGCAGGTCGGCGCCGCGCGGCCGGCGGCCGGGCCGGATGTCGGCGGTGAGGGCCTTGTCCTCCTGGATGTGCGCGTTGGGGTCCAGCGAGATGGCCACCAGTTCGTTGGCGGCGTCGCCGGTGACCACGCCGTTGGGTCCCCAGTGGAACGGCAGACCGATCTGGTGGACCGTGCGGCCCTGTACGGTCAGCGGCTTCATCCGCTCGGTGACCAGGACGCGTGCCTCGATGGCGTTGCGCGCGGTGACGATGGTGGCCCAGCCGGTGTGTGCCAGCCCGCGTTCGGCGGCCAGCTCCGGGGACACCTCGCAGAAGAACTCCGGCTGGAGCTCGGAGAGGTACGGCGACCAGCGGCTCATGCCGCCCGCCGTGAAGTGCTCGGTGAGCCGGTAGGTGGTGACCACGTACGGGTAGGTGTCCGCGCCGGGTTCGTCGCCGCTGGGGTGGTAGCGGTTGCCGGGCCGGGAGTGCACCTCGCGCGCGGGTGACCGGGAGCGGGAGGGATGGAGCGCGTTGGTGAACGGGGAGTCCTGCGGCTCGTAGTGGGTGGGCAGCGGCCCGTCGAGCAGTCCGGCGGGCGCGAACAGCCAGCCCTTGCCGTCGGCCTGCATGATGAACGGGTCGTCGCCGCGCAGCGCGTCCGGGCCCTCGGCGTCGTCCGGCGGTACGTACCCCGGCTCCTTGTCGGGGACGAAGTCCGGCACGTCGCGCCCGGTCCACTTGCCGGCCTCGGCGTCCCACCAGACGTACGCCTTGCGTGCGCTCCACGGGGTGCCGTCGGGCCGGGCCGAGGCGCGGTTGTAGAGGATGCGGCGGTTGGCGGGCCAGGCCCAGGCCCACTCGGAGGCGACCCAGTCCTGCTCGGTGTGCGGCTTGCGGCGGTCGGCCTGGTTGATGCCGTCCGCGTACACCCCGCAGTAGATCCAGCAGCCGCAGCTGGTGGAGCCGTCGTCCTTGAGCTGGGTGTAGGCGGAGAGCGGCGCGCCGTCCGGGCCGCGGCCGTTGATCTCGGCGAGCACGGCGTCGGCGACCGGCTCCTCCAGCTCGCCCTCCACGGGATAGTCCCAGGCCAGGTCCTGGATCGGCCGGTCCATGGGGTCGGTGGAGGCGGCCAGCTTCGCCTTGATGCGGCGGCCCAGGTGGTACATGAACCACAGGTCGCTGCGGGCCTCGCCGTCGGGCTCGACGGCGGCGTGGTGCCACTGCAGCCAGCGGTTGGTGTTGGTGAAGGAGCCGGACTTCTCGGTGTGCGAGGCGGCGGGGAGGAAGAAGACCTCGGTGCCGATGTCCTCGGTGCGCAGTTCGCCGGACTCGATCTCCGGGCCGTTCTGCCACCAGGTGGCCGACTCGATGAGGGAGAAGTCGCGGACCACCAGCCAGTCGAGGTTGGCCATGCCGAGCCGTTGCAGGCGGGCGTTGGCGGAGCCGACGGTCGGGTTCTCGCCCATCAGGAAGTAGCCCTTGCAGGCGCCGTCGAGCTGGGCGAGGACGATGTCGTAGGCGCCGTGCGAGCCGGTCAGCCGGGGCAGGTGGTCGAAGCAGAAGTCGTTCTCGGGCTGCGCGGCGTCGCCGTAGTAGGACTTCAGCAGGCTGACGAAATAGGCCCGCATATTGCTCCAGAATCCCTTGTCCGTACGGCTCGCCGTGACGAACGTGTCGAGATCCTCATGGGCGTGCGCGTGCGGCATCGGCAGATATCCGGGCAGCAGGTTGAACAGCGTCGGAATGTCGCTGGAGCCCTGGATGGAGGCGTGGCCGCGGAGCGCCTGGATTCCGCCTCCGGGGCGTCCGATGTTGCCCAGCAGCAATTGCAGGACGCTGGCCGCGCGAATGTACTGGGAGCCGACCGTGTGCTGCGTCCAGCCCACCGCGTACACGAATGCGCTGGTGCGGTCGGGGCCGGAATTCTCGGTGAGGGCTTCGCAGACGCGCAGGAACTGCTCCCGGGGTACGCCGCAGATCTCCGACACCATCTCGGGCGTGTAGCGCGCGTAGTGCCGTTTGAGGATCTGGAAGACGCACCGCGGGTGCTGGAGCGTGGGGTCCTGCGCGGGGGCCGACTCGGCCTGCGCGCCGCCCGAGCCGTGGGTCTCGGCGTGGCCCGCCGCGTGCAGGTGGCGTCCGGTCTCGGGGTCCTTCTGGAGCCGCTCGTCGTGCCGCTGTTCCACGTCGCCGGACGGGGCCTGTACGTCGGCGCCCTCGTACTGCCAGGTCTCGGCGTCGTAGCGGTGCTTCTCCTCGTCCAGGCCGGAGAAGATGCCGTCGAGGTCCTCGGTGTCCTGGAAGTCCTCGCTGACGAGGGTGGCGGCGTTGGTGTACGCGAGGACGTAGTCGCGGAACTCCTTGCCCTCGGTCAGGACGTAGTTGATGATCCCGCCGAGGAACGCGATGTCGGTGCCGGCCCGCAGCGGTACGTGCAGGTCGCACAGGGCGCTGGTGCGGGTGTAGCGCGGGTCGACGTGGATGACGGTCGCGCCGCGTGCCTTGGCCTCCATCACCCACTGGAAGCCGACCGGGTGCGCCTCGGCGAAGTTGGAGCCCTCGATGACGATGCAGTCGGCGTGCTGGAGGTCCTGCATGAAGGTGGTGGCGCCGCCGCGTCCGAAGGACGTGCCGAGCCCGGCGACCGTGGAGCTGTGGCAGACCCGGGCCTGGTTCTCCACCTGGATCACGCCGAGGCCGGTCAGCAGCTTCTTGATCAGGTAGTTCTCTTCGTTGTCCAGCGTGGCGCCGCCGAGGCTGGCGATGCCGAGGGTGCGGGCCACGCGCTTGCCGTCGGACTCCCACTCCCAGGTGTCGCGGCGGGTCTCGATGACCCGGTCCGCGATCATGTCCATGGCGGTGTCGAGGTCGAGCGGCTCCCAGTCGGTGCCGTGCGGCCGCCGGTACAGCACCTGGTGCTCCCGCGCGTCGCCGGTCGTGAGCTGGAGCGTCGCCGAGCCCTTGGGGCAGAGCCGGCCGCGGCTGACGGGGGAGTCGGGGTCGCCCTCGATCTGGACCACCTTCTCGTCCTTCACGTACACCTGCTGGCCGCAGCCGACGGCGCAGTAAGGGCAGACGGACTGCACCACCCGGTCGGCGGTCTCGGTGCGCGGCCGCAGCCCTTCGGTGTACCCGGACATCGCGGCGTGCCCGCGGCCGAGCGGGTCCTTGCCGGTGAGCTGCCGGTACACGGGCCAGTCGCGGATCAGCCGCTGCACGCCCATGGGTCCTCCAGCCGTCGGCGTTCGCTGTGCGGGCAGGCACGAGTGTCTCCAGGGTTGTCCCCGGGGCTGACGAGTGCCCGCCGACATGCCGCTCACACCCGCCGATCGGGGGAGCGTCGCGGCCCGTGCGGGCGCGGTGGGATGCGCGCGCCGAGGTGAGAAGCGGGCCGGAGCGGTCAACCCTGGGGGGTGTGAGTACTACTGCCCTCATCGTCATCGACATGATCAACACCTACGACCACGAGGACGCCGAGCTGCTGCTGCCGTCCGTACGGAAGGCGCTGCCGGCGGTGGTGCGCCTCATCGGCCGGGCGCGCGCGGACGGCGTGCCGGTGATCTACGCCAACGACAACTTCGGCGAGTGGCGTTCGCACCACGGCGAGATCCTGGAGACCGCGCTGTCCGGGCCGCACGCGGAGCTGGTGGACCCGGTCCGGCCGGACGACTCCTCGCTGTTCATCGTGAAGGCCCGGCACTCGATCTTCTACGAGACGCCGCTGGCCTATCTGCTGTCGCAGCTGGAGATCGACCACGTCGTGCTGTGCGGGCAGGTCACCGAGCAGTGCGTGCTGTACTCGGCGCTGGACGCGCACATCCGGCACCTGAAGGTCACCGTGCCGGACGACGCCGTCGCGCACATCCATCCCGACCTCGCCGACGCGGCGCTGCGGATGATGGAACGGAACATGAACACGCACATCTGTACGGTCGACACGCTGGACTGGGAGGCGGCGGCCCGTCGTGATTGACGGCCGCCGGGCCGGGCACTCGGGTGGCGGGAAAGAAGCCGAGCGGAACGCGAGGCGCGTTCCGCGGTAGGGAAAGGAGCGCATGATGCCCAGCGGCTCCAACGCCAAGCGCGAACGGCAGTACGAGCACATCAAGGAAGGTGCCGAGAAGCGGGGCACCTCCACCGGCCGGGCGAAGGAGATCGCCGCCCGCACGGTCAACAAGGAACGGGCGCGCTCCGGCGAGGCGAAGAGCGCGAGCAAGGAGTCGGTGCAGGACCGGAAGTCCGCACCGGAGCGGGGCGGCCAGCGCTCGGGCAACCGCACGGGCCCGAAGGGCCCGACCAAGGACCAGCTCTACCGTGAGGCCAAGGAGAAGAACATCGACGGCCGCTCCTCGATGACCAAGGACGAGCTGGCCAAGGCGCTCGGCCGCTGACCGCCGCCGCCACCTACTGCCCGTCGCCCGGGTGCGCCAGGTCGTACGGCCGCGGGTACGGGCCCGGACGGAAGGCGAGGTACCGCGCCGCCGTCGTCGGGTCGGACCGCCGCGCCTCCTGGTTGAGCCCGCCGGGTGAGGTGTCGCCCCAGTGGCCCGTCGCCACCCGGCGGCCGACCGTGTGCAGCGCGGCCAGCTGCTCGGCGGGCGTGAAGGTGCAGTGCCCGGCGTTGTCGACGAAGCCCTGCCGGAGCATGCCGCCCGCCCCGGCGGCGGTGACGGCCCGCCGGTGCGCCGCTTCCACCTGCACCGGGACCAGCGGGTCACCGGTGGTGTGCACGTCCAGCTGCGGGGTGCGCAGCTTCCCGGTGAAGGCGATGTTGCGGGTCATGTAGCGCACGGCGGCGGGGTCGGCCGTGATGCGGGGCGCACCGGCGAGCCTCCGCAGGTCTTCGCCCAGCGACCGCCCGGCCTTCCGGTACAGCGCCTTCACCTCTTCGTACCCCGCCGACCTGCGCAGCATCGCCGCGTAGTCCACGCCGGTGTTCCAGGACATGTTGCCGCCGGCCCGGTGCTCGGCCTCCTGGCGGCGCCGGAAGGCGGCGTCCAGCAGCATCGTGCTGACGACCCGGTACTGAGCGGCCTGCTGCGCCTCGTGGTCGTGCGGCGCCGGCCGGTCCTGCGCCGGGTCGGTCCAGCCGGGGATGTTGTGCAGGGCGGCGGCCAGCGCGATCCGGGCCCGGCCGGCCGCGGTGCGCTGGGCCTCGGAGACGACGCTGCCGAGCCGCCCTGCGGCCCGGTCCGCCGCGCCCGCGTCGGTGAAACCGGTCAGCGGGATGCCGGAGCCGGGCGCCAGCAGTGTTGTGAGGGCGAAGGCCGGGTCGAGGGTGGAGTTCCAGTTGGCGACGCCGCCCTGGACGAGGCCGCACAGGGACAGCGAGCCGTCGATGCGGCCGGGGTGCCGCTCGGCGAGGGCGGTGGTGACCAGGCCGCCGTAGGACTCGCCCCAGGCGAGCGTGCGTCGGGCCGGGCCCACCCGGCCGGCGAAGGCGTCGAGGGTGGCGAGCTGGTCGGGCACTGCCTGCTCCACCGCCCAGCCGGTGGTGGCGTACGAGGACCCGGCGAGCGCGTACCCCTCCGCCAGCAGCAGTTTCTTCGTGGCGTCGTCGGAGGCGTCCACCGCCTCGTTGGGTTCGCCCGCGGCCCGGTAGCCATGGCTGAACAGCAGCAGGGTGCCGTTCCAGCGGGCCGGGGTGTCGATGACGTACGTGGCGCCGGACGGCAGTGTGCCTTCGAGGTGGTGCGCCGGTGCCGGGGCCGCGGTGGCCGGGGCCGCGCCGGCGGCGAGGAGCAGCGCGACGGCGGCCGCGCCGGCCCGCGCGTGCTTGCGTACTCTCATCAAGCCTTTCCTTCGGTCGTCAGTGGACTTCTTCGGGGGCGGGACGCGGGTCCTGCGCGGCGAACCGGTCGCGGCTGGTCTCCCGGACCCGCCACACGGTGAGCGCGGTGACGGCGGCGCCCGCGGCCAGCAGCAGGGCGACGGGCGTACTGCTGCCGCCGTACGCGGCGAGCAGGCTCCCGGCGATCAGCGGCGAGAAGCCGGCGCCGAGCAGCGTCGCGGTCTGGTAGCCGAGCGAGGCGCCGGTGTAGCGGACGCGGGTGCCGAACATCTCGGTGAGCAGCGCGCCCAGCGGCCCGTACATCGTGGACTGCGCGACACCGTGCCCGAGGACGAGCGCGAGGATCAGCAGGCCGGGGCGGCCGGAGCCGACCAGTGCGAACACCGGGAACGCGGTGGCGGCCGACAGCACCGCGCCGGCCAGCACCACGGGCCGCCGCCCGAACCGGTCGGAGAGCGCCCCGGCGCAGGGCAGCACCACCAGCGCCGTGCACGAGGCGAGCGTGACGCCGGTGAGCACCTGGGTGCGGGTGAAGCCGTGCCCGACCGCGTACGAGACCATGAAGCTGGTCAGCAGGGACTGGGCGGTGAACGGGCCGATGCCGACGCACGCCGCGAGCAGCACGGCGCGCGGCCTGCGCACCACGTCGAGCAGTGGCAGCCGGGCGGTCGTCCGTTCCTCCTTGACCGCGCGGAACAGCGGGCTCTCGGTGACCTTCAGCCGTACGTACAGTCCGGCGAAGAGCAGGACCAGGCTGAGCAGGAACGGCACGCGCCAGCCCCAGGTGCGGAACTCCGCGTCGGGCAGGGCGGCGACGAGTGTGACGACGGCGGTGGACAGGACGGTGCCGAGCGGGGCGCCCAGCTGGGTGAGGCTGGTCCACCGGCCGCGCGGCCGCCCGCCCGCGTGCTCGGCCACCATCAGCGTCGCGCCGCCCCACTCGCCACCGATGGCGATGCCCTGGACGACGCGGAGCAGGACGAGCAGGACGGGCGCCCACACGCCGATCGCGTCGTAGGTGGGCAGCAGGCCGATGAGGAAGCTGCCGACGCCCATCAGCACCATCGTCGCCAGCATCATCGACTTGCGGCCGAGCCGGTCGCCGAAGTGGCCGAAGACGATGCCGCCGAGCGGCCGGGCGACGTACCCGGCGGCGAAGGTGCCGAAGGCCGCGACCGTGCCGGCCGCGGGATCGGCCGCGGGGAAGAACAGGTCGCCGAAGACGAGCGCGGCGACCGTTCCGTAGACCAGGAAGTCGTAGAACTCCACGGCCGTGCCGAGCAGGCCGGAGAGTGCGACCCGTCTCAGCTGCCGGGCTTCGTCCCGGGAGCCGCGCACGGCGGTCATCCGTAGAAGCGCGAGAGGCTGCGCAGGACGCAGGCGGGCTTGTCGGCGCCCTCGATCTCGACGGTGCCGTCGACCGCGATCTGCACCCCGCCCTTCACCTCGTCCACCGAGGCGAGCGTCGCGGCCAGCCGGATGCGCGAGCCCACCTTCACGGGCGAGGGGAAACGGACCTTGTCCAGGCCGTAGTTGACCTTCGTGGTGACGCCCTGCACGTCGAGCAGCTCGGTGAACAGGGGGATGAACAGCGACAGCGTGAGGTAGCCGTGCGCGATGGGCGCGCCGAACGGGCCCTCGGCCGCTCGCTCCGGGTCGGTGTGGATCCACTGGTGGTCGCCGGTGGCGTCGGCGAAGGTGTCGATGCGGTCCTGGGTGACCTCGATCCAGTCGCTGGTGCCCAGGTCGCTGCCGGCCAGCTTGGTCAGCTCGGCGAGGCCGTTGACGGTGACGGTCATGGGAGTTCTCCTTCTGCGGAACACGAAGTGTCTGGCGGTGCGTCAGTCGCCGCCGTACAGGGCGCGGACGCGGGGTTTGAGGAGCTTTCCTGAGGCGGTGCGCGGCAGTTCGTCCGCCACCACCACGGACTTGGGGATCTTGTACTTGGCCAGCCGGCCGGCCAGGGAGGCGAGCACGTCGCCGGGGTCCAGCGCGACGCCGTCCCGGGGGACCACCACGGCCCGCGGCACCTCGCCCCACCGCTCGTCCGGCACCCCGATCACGGCGCACTCCGCGACGCCGGGGTGGGCGAGGAGGGCGGCCTCGACCTCGGCCGGGTAGACGTTCTCGCCACCCGAGATGATCATGTCTTTGAGGCGGTCGACGACGGTGACGTAGCCGTCCGCGTCGACCCGGGCCGCGTCGCCGGTGCGGAACCAGCCGTCCGCGAAGGCCGCCGCGCTCACCTCCGGCAGGCCCCAGTAGCCGGGCATCACGTTCGGGCCGCGCACCAGCACCTCGCCGGGTTCGCCGACGCCGGCGGGGGAGAGGTCGGGCCGTGCGACCCGTACGTCGGTGAAGAAGTGCGGCACCCCGGCCGAGCCCGCCTTGCTCACGGCGTGCTCACCGTCCAGGAAGAGCGCACCCGGCGCCGCCTCGGTCATGCCGTAGCCCTGCTGGAAGGTGAGCCCGCGCTCCTGGTACGCGGCGATCAGCGGTCCGGGCACGGGGGAGCCGCCGCAGGTGAGGAGGCGCAGCGAGGACAGGTCGGCGGTGGGCCAGCGGGGGCTGCGCGCGATCCGCTCGAACATCGTGGGCACGCCGAACATGAAACTGATCCGGTGCCCGGCGATCAGGTCGAAGGTGGCGTCCGGGTCGAAGGACTCCACCAGGACGCAGGTACCGCCCTTGAGCAGCACGGGCAGGGTCAGCATGTTCAGCCCGGCGGTGTGGAACAGCGGCGCGGAGACCAGCGCCACCTCGTCCGCGGTGAGGTCGGTGTCGACCAGGACGTTGAGGGCGTTCCAGGTGAGGTTGGCGTGCGTGAGCATCGCGCCCTTGGGCCGCCCGGTGGTGCCGGAGGTGTACATGATGATGCACACGTCGTCTCCGCTGACCGGCTCGTCGAGTGGTTCGTTCCCGGCGCCCGCGAGCAACTCCTCGTACGCCGGCCCGACTTCGAGGTACGTCCGTACCGGCCCGGCCGGGTCCCGCAGCCCGTCGACGAGAGCGGCGTGCGCGGGGGTGTGGATCAGGGTGCCGGCGCCCGAGTCGGCCAGCTGGTAGGCGATCTCCGGACCGGTCAGCCGGGTGTTGAGCGGGACGAAGACGGCGCCCAGCGCGCCGGCGGCGAAGAACGTCTCCAGAAACGACGGGTGGTTGGGGCCCAGATAGGCGATCCGGTCGCCGCGCCGGACGCCGGTGGCGCGCAGCGCGCGGGCCAGCCGGGTGGTGCGGTCGTGCAGCCCGGCGTAGGTGGTCGCCGCGCCCTCGTGGCGGACGGCGGTGCGGTGCGGGGTCTTGCGGGCCCGGCGGGCGGGCCACGACCCCAGTCCCTCGTTGCGCACAGCGGCTCTCCTCGGTGTGATGTCAGGCGAGCCCGAGCAGCCGGGCGGCGTTCTCCTTGAGGATCTTCGGCCGGACCGCTTCCCTGATCTCCAGCTTCTCGAAGTCCGCGAGCCAGCGGTCGGGCGTGAGCACGGGATAGTCGGAGCCGAACAGCACCTTGTCCTTGAGCAGGGTGTTGGCGTACTGCACGAGCTGCGGAGGGAAGTACTTCGGCGACCAGCCCGACAGGTCGATGTGCACCCCGGGCTTGTGCGTGGCCACGGCCAGCGCCTCGTCCTGCCAGGGGAAGGACGGGTGGGCGAGGATGATCTTCAGGTGCGGGAAGTCGGCGGCCACGTCGTCGACATGGAGCGGGTTGGAGTACTTCAGCCGGATGCCGCCGCCTCCCGGAACGCCGGCGCCGATGCCGGTCTGCCCGGTGTGGAAGAGCGCGATGGCCCCGGTCTCCTCGATGACCTCGTACAGCCCGTACGCCAGCCGGTCGTTGGGGAAGAACGCCTGGATGCTCGGGTGGAACTTGAAGCCGCGTACGCCGTACTCCTCGACCAGCCGCCGGGCCTGCTTCACCGCCGCCTTGCCGCGGTGCGGGTCGAGCGAGGCGAACGGGATCAGTACGTCGGCGTTCTCGGCGGCGGCCTCGGCGACCTCCTCGTTCGGCACCGGTTCGGTGCCGGTCGCGGACTCGGCGTCCACGGTGAAGACGACGGCGGCCATGCGGCGTTCGCGGTAGTAGGCCGCGATCTCCGGCAGGGTGGGCTTCCGGTTGCCCTCGGTCTTGAAGTACGCGGCGGAGGCGGCGGCCAGTCCGTCGTCCAGGGACGCCTGTCCCTTGGCGGAGACCTCGGCGTGCGTGTGCACGTCGATGGCGACCAGCTCGTCCACGTTCATCGCACGGGTCGGCATGGCTCAGACCTCCGGGATCGCAGGGGCGGGGATGCCCACGGACTGCGGCTCGCGGCCCACGCTGGTCCGCCAGGCCGCCGCGACGGTCTCCGGGCGCCAGCCCCCGTCCGCGTACGCCACCGCCACCTCCTGCGGGTGCGACCAGAGCGCGAGCTTGTCGCCGCCGATGCCGACGCACTGACCCGTGACGTCCTTCGCGGCGTCCGAGGCGAGGAATGGCACCAGCGCGGCGCAGTCCTCGGCGGTGCCGAAGCCCTCGCCCTTGCGCAGGAAGTCCGGCAGCGGCTCGCCGCGCCGCATGGCCTCGATGTACGGCGCGAACGCCGGGATCGTCTCGGTCATCGCGGTGGCCGCGACCGGCACGATCGCGTTGACCGTGATGCCGGCCCGGGCCAGCTCCATCGACCAGGTGCGGGTCATCGCGGCGATACCGGCCTTCGCCGCCGCATAGTTGGTCTGGCCGAAGTTGCCGCGCTGGCCCGCGGGCGAGCCGACCAGGATCAGCCGGCCGCCCTCGCCCTGCTCCCGCATCCGTACGGCGGCGGCGCGTGCGCAGGTGAAGGTGCCCCGCAGATGGGTGGTGACGACGGCGTCGAAGTCGTCGTCGGTCATCTTCCACAGCACGCGGTCCCGCAGGATGCCCGCGTTGGTGACCATCACGTCCAGCCGGCCGAACTCCTCGACGGCGCGGGCCACCAGCCGGTCGGCGGCCTCGGCGGTGCCGACCGCGACGGCCTCGGCGACGGCCCGGCCGCCGGCCTCGGTGAGCGTCTTGGCGGCCTCTTCGGCCACGGCCTCGTCGAGGTCGTTGACGACGACGGCGGCGCCCGCAGCGGCAAGTGCCGAGGCGTACGCGAGGCCCAGGCCGCGGCCGGAGCCGGTCACGACGGCGACCTTGCCGGTGAGGTCCAGGGGTGCGGGGGCAGTGGATCCGGGCACGGGGAATCCTCTCAACAAGCGTGGTAAGTACGGGAGTTGGCAGGCATGAAGGGTGGGCCCGGCCGGGCTGCTCGCCCGGCTTCCGGCCTCGCCGTGACCGAAGCTAAGACCAATCATTGTTGGCGTCAATGGTTGTCGGCGTAATCGAAAATGCGGCATGCTGGTCCCGCTGGTGAGATGGAGAACCGGAAAGACCGCCCCGCGCCCGGGGCACGGAACAGGGAGCGCCATGACCGCCCAGGGAAAGCCCGCCGCGCAGGCCAGGCCCGTCGACGCCGACGAGCCGTGGATGCGCGGGCTGCACGCCGACACCGGCTACCTGCTCTACCGGCTGGGCCTGCGCTCCGGGCAGCTCTTCAACGCGGCCCTCCAGGAGTCCGGGCTGCGGCTGCGGCACTACGCGCTGCTGCGCTATCTCGCCACCGTCGAGGGCGCGCCGCAGCGGGAGCTGAGCGAACGGCTCGGCTACGACCCGAGCGCCATCGTCGGCCTCGTCGACGACCTCGAACGGCTCCGCCTCGTCGAGCGCCGCCCGGCCCCCGCCGACCGGCGCCGCCGCATCGTCGTCCTGGCCGACGCCGGCCGTACGTACCTGCGCGACACCGACGAGGCCAGCCACCGCGTCACCGACGAACTCACCGGCCCGCTCACCCCGGAGGAACGCGACACCCTCCACGCGCTGCTGCTGCGGGTGGCGCAGACGGAGGAGACGGCCCGGACGTGACCGGGGGAGCGGCTAGGACGCCGGGATGTGCGTGAAGCGGCCCGCGACGTGCAGGTCCGCCTCGATGCCGGCGACCGCGGCGCGCAGCTCCGGCAGTACGTCGGCGACGCACTCCTCCGCGCTGCGCCGCACCGTGTGCATCGCGACGTTCACGGCCGCCACCACCTCGCCCGTGCCGCTGCGGACCGGTACGGCGATCGAGCGGAGCCCTTCCTCCAGCTCCTCGTCCACCAGCGCGTACCCCTGGTCCGCTACCCGGTCCAGGAGTGCGGCGAGCTCGTCGGGGGAGGTCACCGTCCGCGGGGTCAGCGGCCGCGGCTCGGCGCGCACGAGCCGCGCGTACCGCTCGGCGGGCGGCAGTCCGGCCAGCATCACCCGGCCCATCGCGGTGGCGTAGCCGGGCAGCCGGGTGCCGATGGTGATGTTCACGCTCATCACGCGGGTGGTCGCGACGCGGGCCGTGTACTGGATGTCGTCGCCCGCGAGCACGGCCAGGGACGCCGAGTCGTGCACGCGCGCGGCGAGCGTGGCGAGGTGCGGCGCGGCGATCCGGGGGAGCGTCGTACGGGAGAGCGGCGGATAGCCGAGCGCCAGAACTCGCGGGGTGAGCCGGAAGGTACGCCCTTCGGAGGCGACGTATCCCAGGTGTTCCAGGGTGATCAGGGCGCGGCGGGCCGTGGCCCGGGCCAGGCCGGTGGCCTCGGCGGCCTCGGACAGCGTCAGCTCGGCGCGCCCGGCGCCGAAGGCCGTCAGCACGGTCAGGCCGCGGGCCAGGGACTCGATGAACTCCCGGCCCAGCTCCTGCTTGGACGCGGCGGTCCAGGCGGCCAGCGGCGCGGGCGGCGGCGCCGCCGCTTCCCGCGACACGTCCTGTGCCTCGCGCAGCTCCCGCTCCATCTCCCGCACGGTCTCCCGCAGCCGGGGCAGCAGGCTGTCCCGGAGGGACGCCGCGTCGTGCCGGCTGGTGTGGCTCACCACGTTCGCCGCGCACGCGACCGAGCCGTCCGGCGCGCGCACCGGTACCGACAGCGCCACCAGCCCCGGCTCGATCAGCTGGTCGTCCAGCGCCCACCCCCGCGTACGGGCCTGCCGTACGCGTTCCTCGAAGCGGGCGCCGTCCGCCGCGGCGCAGCCGGCGTCCCGCGGCGGTACGGCCGGGAAGCCGTGGTGCTCCGGATCGGCGGCCCGGCGTTCCCGCCAGCGCGCCCACTCCGCCTCGGACCACTCGGCGGCGAACACCGCGCCGGGCGCGGTGCGCTCGGCGGGCAGCAGGTCGCCGATGCGGAAGCTGAGGGACATCGCCCGGCGCCGGGTGGCCTGGTGGAGGAAGCGGATGCCGTCCCGGTCGGGCACGGCGAGGGAGACCGACTCGTCCAGCGCGTCCGCCAGCGCGTCGGCGTGCCCGCCGAGCAGGGCGGGCAGCCGCAGCGCGGCGAGGTAGGCGTTGCCCAGCTCCATGACGCGCGGGGCGAGCACGGCGTCCCGGCCGTCCAGGCGTACGAAGCCCATCCGGGCCAGCGTCGCGGTGACCCGGTCCACGGTGGACCGCGCGAGGCCGGTGGCGCGCTCCAGCTCGCTCAGGCTCAGCGTGCCGTCGGCCTCGGTGAGCCGGCGCAGCACGGCGATGCCGCGCATCAGCGGCGTGACGGCCTCGGCCGGCACCCCGGCGGTGGCGGCGTGCGGCGGCGTGGTGTCGGTCGGTGGCATCGGCTCTCCGTCGCGGTCTGTGCAGGACACCGTAAGGAATGCGGGCGGCCGTCCGCACCGGGGGTCCGCGCCGTGGCGTACCGGATGACCTGCGGCGGACCGTTGACAGGCGGCAGCGCCGCGCGCAGACTCAGGCGGAACGTCAGTGAATATTACTTCACCACGCGAACATCCTGCACGGGCCCGGTTCCTGGACGACGGAGCGCGGGCCCGTCCTCGACGACGAGGAGAGACGTATGCACACCACCGTCGGGATCATCGGCGGCGGCCCCGCCGGCCTGCTGCTGGCCCGCCTGCTGCACACCGCCGGCATCGACAGTGTCGTACTGGAGAGCCGCGACCGCGGTTACGTCGAGCAGCGCCAGCGCGCCGGCATCCTGGAGCAGGCCACCGTGGACGCCCTCCGGGCCTGCGGAGCCGGGGCGCGGCTGGACGCCGAGGGCCTGGTCCACGACGGGATCGAGCTGCGCTTCGACCGGCGCGCCCACCGCATCGACTTCCCCTCCCTCGCCGACGGGCGCCGCGTGACGGTGTACGCGCAGACCGAGGTGGTCAAGGACCTCATCGCGCTGCAGCTCGCCGAGGGCGGCCCGCTGCTCTTCGGGGCCGAGGTGCACGCGGTGGCGGGCGCGGACACCGACCGGCCCCTGATCCGCTACACCCACGAGGGCCAGGAACAGACCCTCACCTGCGATTACGTCGTCGGCTGCGACGGGTTCCACGGGGTGGCACGCAACGCCGTGCCGGAGCACGTGCGCACCACGTACGAGCGCGTCTACCCCTACTCCTGGCTCGGCATCCTCGCCGACGCGCCGCCCGCGGCCGACGAGCTGATCTACGCCCACTCCGACCGCGGCTTCGCGCTCGCCAGCATGCGCTCCCCGTCCGTCAGCCGGCTCTACCTCCAGGTGCCCAACGGCACCGACCCCGCCGACTGGTCCGACGACCGCATCTGGGACGAGCTGGACGCCCGCTTCGCCCTCGCCGCCGACCCCGGGTGGCGGCTGAAGCGCGGCCCGATCACCAGCAAGTCCGTCCTCCCGATGCGCAGCCACGTCACCGAGCCGATGGCGTACGGCCGGGTCCTGCTGGCCGGCGACGCGGCCCACATCGTGCCGCCCACCGGCGCCAAGGGCCTCAACCTCGCCGCCGCCGACGTCATCGTGCTCGCCCGCGCCCTCACCCACTGGCACGCCACCGGTGCCACCGACCTGCTGGACGCCTACTCCGACACCTGCCTGCGCCGCGTCTGGCGCGCCGAGCACTTCTCGTACTTCATGACCACCACCCTGCACACCGCGCCCGACCAGTCCCCGTTCGAGACCCGCCTGCAGCTCTCCCAGCTCGACCGCATCGCGACCTCCCGCCACGCGGCCGCCGAGCTGGCCGAGAACTACACCGGGCTGCCGCTGCCCACGGGCCCGGCGGCCTGAGCCGCACCGGGGCGGACCGCCCGCCGGTCCGCCCCGAGCGCTCCCGTCACCCGTTCGGCCGGGAGTGCCCGGCGGGGCGCCGGAGGCGTGGTCAGGCTGTGAGGGGATACCCCGTACCGCTGTGAGGCGGGGTACCCGGTACCGCTGTGACGGGTACCCCGTACGCCCCGGACGGAAAGGACATCCATGGCACGCGCGGCACTCTTCGACGTCGACGGCACGCTCGCCGACACCAACCACCTGCACGTCACGGCCTGGTGGGAGGCGTTCCGGCAGCACGGCCACGACGTGCCGATGACCACCATCCACCACGCGCTCGGCCGCCCCTCGAACGATCTGATCGGCCACGTGCTGGGCGAGGACCGGGACCCGGACCAGGACGCGGGCATCAGCGCCGCGCACAAGACGCTGTACGCCACGTACTTCGACCGGCTGCCCGCGCTGCCCGGCGCCGGCGACCTGCTGCGCGCCCTCCACCGGCGCGGCTGGCACAACATCCTGGTCACCTCGGCGGGCGGTGACGAGCTGGGCGCGCTGCGCCGGGCCATCGACGCCGACGACGCGATCACCGACACCGCGAGCGCCGACGACGTGAGCGAGGGCAAGCCCGCGCCCGAACCGGTGGAGCAGGCACGGGAACTGGCCGGCGTGGCGCCGGACGAGGCGGTCTTCGTGGGCGACTCGGTCTGGGACATGCAGGCCGCCTCCCGCGCCGGGGTCGCGGCCGTCGCCCTGCTGTGCGGCGGCATCCCCCGCGCGGACCTGGCGGAGGCCGGCGCCTCGGAGGTCTACACCGACCCGGCCGACCTGCTGGCCCGGCTCGACGACAGCCTGTTCACGAAGATCGGGCAGGGCTGACGGCGCCGCGCCGCCGTGCCGGATATGAGTTGCCCCACCATCATGAGTTGAGGCCCGCAGCCGGGGCACCCGGACGCCCCGGACGACGGAAGGGAGCGTCATGACCCGGAAGCACGACCAGGACGAGGACGGGCACAGCGCGGCGAAGGGAGCAGGCCGCGGCGATCCACGGGACCGCGACACGGCGGCCAAGGAAGTGCTGGCCGAGTTCGAGGACGCGGAGACCCGGGTGGCGGAACCGGAGCAGCGCCGGCACGAGGTCGGCGAGAGCGGCGACCCGCTGACCCCCAGCCTGGACGCCCAGGAGGACATGGACGAGGACGCCCGCGCCGAGGCCGGCACCCGGCGCGACCCGGAGCGCCCCGAGCGCACCCGGCCGCCCCGCGCCGGGGAGGAGTGACCGCCGTGGCGCTGTCCCCCCTGACCGACAGCACCCTGCCGCTGCTCCTGAAGGGGTACGCCTGGCTGCCCGGCCGGCGGCGGCGCAACGGCGGCGCGCCGGTCCGCACCCGCCTCCTCGGCAAGCCCGCGATCGCACTGCACGGCACGGACGCGGTGCGGTTCTTCTACGACGAGGACCACATCCACCGGCGCGCAGCGCTGCCGGGACCGGTGCTCGACACGCTCTTCGGCCGCGGCGCCGTGCACACCCTCGACGGTGAGCGGCACCGGGTGCGCAAGGCCCTCTTCGTGCACCTGCTCAAGGACCGGGAGGGCATCGCCGATCTGACCGAGCGCGCGGCCGCCGAATGGGAGCGGGCCCGCGCCGACTGGGCCGGCCAGTCCCAGGTCGTCCTCTTCGACGCGTTCGCGCTGCTCCTCACCCGCACGGTCTGCGGCTGGGCGGGCATCGCGCTCGACGACGACGAGGCGCGGCGGACGGCGGACGACCTCGTGGCGATGGTGGACGGCTTCGCGACGCCGGGACCGCGCCACTGGCGGGCCCGCCGGGCCCGCCGCCGCCAGGAGGAGCGGCTGGCGCGCCGTATCGAGGAGATCCGGCGGACCGGCCCCGAGCCCGCCGGCACGGGCGCGCCGACCGGTGCGGCGCTGGCGGAGGTGGCCCGGCACCACGAGGCCGACGGCACCCCGCTGGACCCGCACACGGCGGCCGTGGAGATCCTCAACGTCATCCGGCCGACCGTGGCGGTCGCCTGGTTCCTGACGTTCGCGGCGCACGCGCTGCACCGCTGGCCCGAGCACCGCGCGCCGCTCGCCAAGGGCGACACCGCGTACGCCCGGGCCTTCGCGCACGAGCTGCGCCGCTTCTACCCCTTCGTGCCGTTCCTCGGCGGCCTGGCGGCGCGCGACCTGGAGTGGCGGGGGGAGCGCATCGAGGCGGGCACCATGGTCCTGCTCGACGTCTACGGGCAGCTGCACGACCCCGGGCTCTGGCCCCGCCCGTACACCTTCGACCCCACGCGGTTCCTGGGGGCCGAGCCGGGGCGCGACGACCTCATCCCGCAGGGCGGCGGCGACGTCACCGGCGGGCACCGCTGCCCGGGCGAGGACATCGTGCTCGCCCTCCTCCAGACGCTCGTCCCGCTGCTCGCCCGGCTGGAGTACCGGGTGCCGGGGCAGGACCTCAGCGTGCCGCTGGAGCGGGTGCCCTCGACGGTGGGCGGCGGCTTCTTCGTCACCGACATGCACTGAGACGAACGGCCTCGAACGGACACAGGGGCGGCCCGGCGTTCTCCGCCGGGCCGCCCCTCCGTTCATGCGCCGGTGCTCACGCGGCGCGCGGCTCCTCCCGCACCACCTCGGACGGCTCCTTGTCGTCGCGCAGGCCGAGGAAGCGCGGGTGGCGCAGCATGCCGTCCCTGGTCCACTCGGTGAAGCCGACCTCCGCCACCAGCTCGGGGCGCACCCAGTGCGCACCCCGCTCCCGCACCGGGTCCCCGAAGGGAGAGCGGTCCGTTCCGCGTTCGTCGAGGAGGCCGCTGATGCGGTCCAGCGCGGCCCGGTCGTAGCCGGTGCCGACCTTGCCCGCGTACCGCAGCGCGCCGTCCGCGTAGTAGCCGAGCAGCAGCGCCCCGAAGCCGGTGCGGCTGCCGGCCGGCTCGGTCCAGCCGCCGATGACGAACTCCTGGCCGCGCGCGCACTTCAGCTTCAGCCAGTCGCCGGAGCGGCGCGGCACGTACGGCCCGTCGGCCCGCTTGGCGATCAGCCCCTCCCAGCCGCGCTCGCAGGCGTCGGCCAGCTCCTCGGGCCCGCCCTGATTGCGGTGCGGGGTGAAGCGGAGCGGGGAGGCGAAGTGCAGGGCGCGGCGGAGCAGGGACTTGCGGGTGCGCAGCGGCAGCCGGGTGAGGTCCTGGCCGTCCAGCCGCAGCAGGTCGAAGACGTAGTACGTGACGGCCACGGAGCTGGCGCGGGCCTGTGCCGGGTCGGTGATGCCCATCCGCTGCTGCAGCCGGGAGAACTCGGTGCGGCCGCCGGCGAACGCCACGATCTCGCCGTCCACCACGAAGTCCCGGCAGTCCTGCGCGGCCAGCGCGTCCGTGATCTCGGGGTAGGTGACGTCCATGGCCCGGCCGGTGCGGGACAGCAGCGCGGTGCGGTCACCGTCGCGCACGGCCAGTGCCCGGACGCCGTCCAGCTTGCGTTCGAAGACCCAGTCCCGGCCGAAGTCGCGCCGGTCGGAGAGCACCGCGAGCATGGGGCGGGCCGCCAGCTCGGCGCCCGGAGGCGCGTCGGCCAGCAGCCGTCGTTGTTCGCCGGGCAGCGACTCCAGCAGTCCGTCCGCCATGGTGCTCAGCTCCCGTCGGTGCCGTCGCCCTCGTCGGCGGCGACCTGCTTCAGCGTCCGGCCGCTCCGTACCGACTTGGCGCGCCGCGGGTCGGGGGCGCCGCGGCCGCCGGCCCGCTCGTCGTTCTCCTTCACCAGCAGCCAGGACTCCCGGCCCTCGGACTCCGCGGTGCGGAAGCGGGTGAGCGCGTAGCCGCCGTGCAGCTTCTCGCCGTCCATCCAGAAGGTGATGTGCCCGTGTTCCAGCCGCTCGGCGAAGGAGGCGTCGCGGTCCTTGCGCTTCTTCGGCGGCAGCGGGCGGTACGTCCCCTGGTCCCACACGATCACCGTGCCGCCGCCGTACTCGCCCTTCGGGATCACCCCTTCGAACTCGCGGTACTCCATCGGGTGGTCCTCGGTCGGCATCGCCAGGCGCTTGTCGTGCGGGTCGGTGGACGGGCCCTTCGGCACGGACCAGGACTTCAGGACGCCGTCCACCTCGAGGCGGAAGTCGAAGTGCATGGTGGTGGCGTCGTGGATCTGCACGACGAAGACCGGATCGCCGTCGGCGCGCGCCGTTCCGCCCGCGCCCCGCGGCTCGCGGGTCCGCTCGAAGTCACGCTTGTTCTGGTACGTCGTGAGGCCTCGCTCGCCCTTCACGGCAACCCCTTCCTGCCGAGTCCTGCCGCCGGTGGCCACTGCTGTCACTGTCGCGCACCGGCCCGTACGGCGCATCGCGGGAGCGGCGCGCCGTACGGCCGTGCCGTGCCGTCCGTCATACGGAGCGGAGCGCGAAGGGATGGCCCGCCGGGTCCGAGAAGAGGCGCAGCTGCTCGCCGCTCTCGCTCCGCTGCGACTCCATCGGGCGCCCGCCGTAGTCGATGACCTGGCGTTCCACGTCGTCCATGCGGTCCTTGGGGACCACCAGGTGCAGATGGGCCTGCTGGGAGTCGTCGGGCCGGGGCCAGGCGGGCGGCGCCGCGCCGTGGTCCCGCCGGAACGCCATCCGCGTGCCGTGCCTGCCGGTGATCTCGATCAGTTCCATGCCCCGCTGGTCCGGCAGCTCGGCGCCGATGAGCTTGGCGTAGAACTCCGCGACCGGCTCGGGCTCCGCACAGTCCAGTACCAGCACCCCGGCCTCGACGTGGACCGGGGGCTCCCCGAAGACGGGGCCGTCCGCAAGGTCTGCCATCACATGTCTCCCCGATGTGGCGCGTCCGGCGGAGGCGCCCGCCGGAGCCGACCGCCCGGCCGTCGCCCGGCGGTACCGGCCCGGGTGTCCGCGTGCGGCCGCTTCATGCACCGTGCGTGGCGCGGAGGGGGCGCCGAGGGGCGCGGGGGAGGGGGACGGCGCCGCACCGTGTGCCGGCCGGTCCGCGTACGGACCGGCCGGCCTGTCCGGTGGCGTTCCGGTGCTGTCGCTCGCCGTCTCCTTTCGTTCCGCCGCCGTGCGTCCTGCCGCCGCTACGGGCGCCTGGCCACCTTCGCGGCCGCCGCCGCGCAGGCCAGCCCGAGGAGGACGGTGAGGGCGCCGACGATGACGTTGTTCCAGACGACTCCCGCGTCGGGGCTGCTGCCGACGATCCACGGCGAGATGATCAGCCAGACGCCGATGGCGGACATGGCCCAGCTCATGCCGTACATCCGCTCCGGCGTGATGGTGAATCCCAGTGCCAGCAGGCCGATCGCGATGCCCAGGATGAGGTTGTGGGTCACGAGCGCCGGCTGGTTCGCGGTGAAGTGGAGTGTCCAGGGCGAGATGGCGCAGTACAGGCCGATCAGGAAGACCGGTCCGTCCATGAGCGCCACATCGCGACCGCCGAGCATGCGGGCGTACCTGTCCCGCATCTCGGGCACATCGGGGTGACTGGCGATATCGCCTCTGGTGTGTGAGACGTCTGCCATCAGACTCGCCTCTTTCGATAGCCGTTCCCTGCGGCTCCGCGCCGCTGACGTGGCGAGCGCCGCTACGGCTATCTTGCGCTTATTTCTTCCTTATGTGTAGCGGGGGACCGGACCGCCCCGTTCCGGCCTTCCCCGCGGCCCGCGCACGGCCGGTTCCCGCCGTCTCGGGCGGCGCCGCCCGGGTACTCGACCGGGGTCCCGCACGACGAGACGAGAGGGGCACGCAGGACATGGCCGAGAAGCAGAAGAACGTCGTGGAACTGCTGGAACAGCAGCATCAGCAGATCCGCCGCCTCCTGGACGACGTCGTGAACAGCAAGGGCGACGAGCGCAAGGACCACTTCCAGCGCCTGGTGCGGCTGCTGGCGGTGCACGAGACGGCCGAGGAAGAGGTCGTCCACCCCTACGTCCGCGATCACATCGAGGGCGGCGAGCAGGTGGTCAAGGACCGCACCACGGAGGAGAAGGGAGCCAAGGAGACGCTGCAGCGGCTGGAGGACATGGACACCGAGTCGTCCGAGTTCCACCGGCTCTTCGACGAGCTCCGCCAGAACGTGCTGGCGCACGCCGAGGCGGAGGAGAAGTACGAGTTCACGCACCTGCGCGCGGTCGCCGACCAGGACGCGCTGCGCGGGCTGGCCAAGGCGGTCGAGGCCGCCGAGGCGGTGGCGCCCACCCATCCGCACCCGGGCACCGAGTCCGCCGTGAAGAACGTGGTCGTCGGCCCGCTGGCGTCCGTGGTGGACCGCACCAGGGACGCGATCCGCGCCGCGACGGGCAAGAGCGGCCACTGAGCCGCCGACCGACCCGGCACAACCCCGGCACGGCAGGCGGCCCGCCCCGCACGGCGGGCCGCCGCACGGCCGGTCCGTGGTGCCGGAACCCGGCACACCCGGCACCACGGAGTCCACTGCCGCGCCGCGCTACCCGTCCCGCGGGAGCAGCGACCCGAGCAGTCCCAGGTCCAGGTTCAGCTCCTCGCGGCCCACGTCGTAGCGCGCGCACAGCTCGTCCATGCGCCGCTCCAGCAGCATCAGCGTCGTGCCGATGCGCTCCTCCTGGTCCTCGGAGAGGTCTCCCTGCTCCACGCGGCGCAGCGCCTGCCGCTCCATGAGCTGGTGCAGCAGCTCCACGACGGTGAGCACCAGCCGTACGAGGTCGCGCTCCACGCTCTCCTCGTCCAGTTCCACCCGCCTGCTCACGGCCATTCCACCTCCTCCGGGGCGATCTCGCCGAACGGCGACGGCACGTTCTCGTTCACCGAGCTGATCAGGGCGCGCAGGTCCACGCGTACGAGGTCCACGTCCGCGATGCGCAGGGTGAGGTCCCCGGCGATCACCACGCCGCCCGCCAGCAGCCGGTCCAGCAGGTCGATCAGCGCCACGGGCGTGGCCGGGGAAGCGGGGGAGGGGCTGCTCATGGCGCCTCGTCCGGCAGGTCGGTGAAGGAGTACGGGGCCCAGGGGCCGGTCAGCTCGATCCGCAGGGCGGGGGAGCGGGCCGCGACCTCCCCGACGTGCTCGGCGAACACTCCGGCCTCCTCGCGGCGGACCAGGTACGCGCCGTTCAGCACGTTCGGGCCGCGCGGCACGCCCGTGCCGGAGCCACTGGGGGCGTGGCCGTCGGCGTCGGCGGCCCCCGAAGCGGCCACCGCCTCGGCGAGCCGCTGATCCTGCGGCCGGTGCAGCCGGCTCTCCTCGGCGGCCCGCGTCAGCGCCTCGTGCACGCTCCGCGCCAGCCCGTCCGCCTCCTGCTGCGCCGTCTCCTTGGCCTTGCGGTCCTGCAGCCGCCGCCGCAGGAACTCCCGGCCGGACGCGGCCCCCTCCGCCGGCCGCCGGCCGGACGGCTGCCGCGCGTCCGCCGCCCCCCGGCCGTCGGAGTGCTGCGCATACGCCTTCACGCCCCACTCCAGCCGGCCGTCCAGCCGGTCCAGCAGCCGCTGGAACCGCTCCGCGTTCGCGGCCAGCGCGGCCCGGACCGAGTCCTCGTCGCGGTAGACCGTGACCAGCCGCAGCGGCAGCACGCCGGTCTCCGCCGCCGCGTCGTCCACGACCTGGCGGTGTGCCCGCGCGGTCGCCTCCAGCCACGCCAGGTCCTCCAGGCGCTCGCGCACCTGCGGCTGGTCGAACTCCGCCGCGGGCACCGTGGAGACCAGGGCCGCCAGCGGCCCCTCGGCCACGGCGCGCACGGGCTCCTGTCCGATGCCGAGCAGCCCGGCCGGCGGCCGGGCACCGCTGCGCACGACGGCGTAGGCGTACGTCAGCCGTCCGTTGTCCAGGGGCGTGCTCACGCCGACTCCTCCGTTCCGTCCGCCAGGGCGTCCCGCCGGCCCTCCAGGGCCGCGAGCCGCGCGCGCAGCTCGGCGTTCTCCCGGGCCAGCTCCTGCTGTTCCCGGCTCTCCTCGCGCTCGCGCTCCATCTCCCTGCGGCGGGCACCGGCCGACAGCGACGGGTCGTCGCGCCACCAGTCGATGCCCATCTCCTCGGCGCGTTCCACCGAGGCCACGATCAGCCGCAGTTTGATGGTCAGCAGTTCGATGTCGAGCAGGTTGATCCGGATGTCGCCGACGATCACCACGCCCCGGTCCAGGACGCGTTCGAGGATGTCGGCGAGGTTGGCGCCGTTGCCGGCGCCGGTCGCGGGATAGGTCATGGGACGCGTGCTCACCTCACCCGTTCCGGCTCGGGTGCGGGCTCGTCGGCGTACTCCCCGGCCTCGACATCATCCGCCTCGGCCTCGTCGTCCGGGACGTCCTCGTCCGCGAGGCCGTCGTCGGCCTCGGCGTCTTCCTCGGCGTCTTCAGCGGCCTCGGCGTCCTCGTCCTCGTACGCCTCCGGCTCCTCATCGGCGTACTCGTCGTCCCCGGGGTCCTCCTCCGCGAGCTCCTCCTCGGGGACGTCTTCCGCCGGGACGTCCTCGTCGTCGTACGCCTCGTCCGGCGCGTCCCGCTCGTCCTCGGCGGCGGGCTCCTCCGGACCGTCCGCCGGCTCTTCCCGGCCGTCCGCCGCGGTCGCCGGGTCCTCGTCGTCCTCGCGGGCCACCGCGTCCTCGTGTGATGCGACGACCTCGCCGTCGCGTACCTCGCCGCGCCAGCCGTCGGTCGCCTCGCCGCGCAGCATCACGAAGCGGCGGAAGTGCTTCAGGTCCAGCCGGGCCCGGCGGCCCTGCGCCCGCCACAGGTTCCCGGTGCGCTCGAAGAGGCCCTTGGGGTAGTACTCGATGACCAGCAGCACCCGTGTCAGCTCGGGCGCCAGCTCGTGGAAGGTGACGACCCCCTTGAGGGACGCCTTCGCGCCGCGCGCCGTCCAGGCGATGCGCCGGTCCGGCACCTGCTCGGTGACGGTGGCCTGCCAACTCCGCGTGGACCAGAAGACCTTGGCGCGCCAGTCGGACGTGGTGTCGTCCGTGCGGTCCACGTTCTGCACGCCCTTGGCGAAGGAGCCGAACTCCTGGAACTGCGTCCACTGGTCGTACGCGGTACGCACCGGCACCCCGACGTCGGTGTCCTCCACGATGGTGACGAACGCGCCCTGCCCGGTGCCGGTCCGCTGTCCGCCGCCGGCCTTGCGCAGCGTTTCGCGCAGCCGGTCCTTGGCGCCGCTCGCGCCGGCCCCGAGCGCCGCCCGCAGCGGTCCCTCGCCGCTCGCGAGGCGGCGGCCGCCGTCCAGCACCGTCCGGCCGAGGCCGGGGCCCTCGCCCTCGGCCATGTCCTGCAGCCGGGTGGTGGCGGCGCCGAGCCTGCGGCCGCCGGCGATCAGCAGCCGCTGGGCCTGGGCCGCGGCGAACGCGGCGGCCTCCTCCTTGAGCCGGTCGGTGGCCGGGCTGCGGGCGAGTGTCTCCTTCAGGGTGGCCGTGCCACCGCGCTTGCCGTCAGCCATCGGTACGCCCCCGACTCCGGCCGGACGACGAACCGGCGCCGCCCGCCGACCGGGTGCCGGCCTTGCCGCCCGTCTTCGTTCCGGCCCTGCTCGTGGCCTTCTTGGTGGTGGTGCGGGACGCGGCCTTGGTGCCGCTCTTCGCCGCCGCCTTCGCAGGGCGGCGGGCGGGGGCGGTCCGGCCCGCGGCCTTCTTCCGCGGCGTACGTGCCCGTGGCGTCCGGTCCTCGTCCGGCTCCTCGTCCCCGCGCCCGGTGCCGCCCTCCGGTTCGCCGTCCGTGACCTCGGCTTCGCCGTCCGCCTCCCGGGCGTCGTCGTCCGGTCCGCCCTCATCGTCCGAGCCGTCCCGTGAGGGCGCGGTGCCGCCGGCGATCCGGTCCTGCACGCTCAGTGTGCGCTCGTGCAGGCTGCTGGCCAGCCCGTCGATGCGGCGGTCCAGGAAGGCGCTCGCCGCCGCGCGGCCCACACCGCCCAGGTCTTCCCGCAACTGGTCGCGAAGCTCGGCGAGTTGGGGGTCCTTCTTCAGCCGCTCGTCGACCAGCCGCAGCAGCCGCTGCGGGTCCGTCTGCAGCCGCCGTCCCAGTACCATGCCGCCGACGCCGAGCGCGAGTTTCATCTTCTTCGTGCGGCCCAGTGCGTATCCTCCGGCGACGGCCAATGCCAGTGCCGCCCGGTTGTTCATCTCACCCGTCTCCTCGTCATTCCCGTTGTCCGTGCGGGGCCTGTCCGGGTACCGCCGGGCCGTGCGGGGCCTGTCCGCGTGCCACCGCCAGCCGGTCCAGCAGCTCGTCCTCGCGCCGGTCGAACTCCGCCTCGTCGATGCGGCCGTCGTCCAACTCGTGCTCCAGCTCCCGCAGTTCCTTCTGAATGGCCTGAGGGTCGTAGTACTGCCGCTCCGCCTCGGCGACGACCTGGCGCAGCACCCATCCGGTGCCGCGCACCGGCGCCACGGGCAGCAGCAGTACCTCCTTCAGCAGCCCCATCAGCCCTGTACCGACTTCTCGTGCGGCCGCTCGCCGGCCCGTCCGCCCGTCTGTCCGTCCGCCTGTCCGTCCATGGCCGCGTGGACCGTGCGGACGAAGCTGTACGGCGGGAGCGGGCCGTTGACCAGCAGCTCCAGGTGCGGCTCGGCCTCGGCGAGCCGGTGCGCCGCCTCGGTGAAGGACGCGCTGTCCTCACGCGGCAGCAGGAACGAGAGGTTGACCAGCCACCCCGAGCCCTCGGGCCCGGGCGCCGACCGCTCGGCCAGCGGTGCCAGGGTCTGCTCGATGGTGTGGGCGTCGCGCACCTCGCGGGCCCGTACGCCGTTGGCCACCAGTTCGCCCAGCCGCACCCGCTCGGGGTAGCTGCCGCCGCCGGCGGACTGCAGGGCCTCCGTCAGCCGGCGGACCTCCGGTTCGTCGTCGACGACGAGCCGCAGCACGGCTTCCTCGCGGTGCGCCGCCTTGACGTTGAACTCCACCCGGCCGGTCAGTTCGGCCAGTTGTGCCTTGTAGTGCTCGGTGTGCTCGCCGAGCGCGCCGAGCACCGCGTCGTCGTCCGCCGAGAGGGAGCCGAAGCGCAGCGGGAGCACCGCTCCGGCGCTGCCGGTCTCGGTGAGGACGTGCTGGTGGGCCAGCAGGTCGCGGCGCTTGGGGCGCAGGTCCTCGGGGCAGTCGCTGACCACGGCCGCCAGCTCGCCGGCCCGTACGATGCGGACCGGGCGGGGCGGGTCGCCGATGCCGAGCACCTGCTGCTCGGGGTCGGGGTGGTCGGCGTGCGCGATGCCGTACACATAGGTGGCCATCAGCTCTCCTCCTTCTTGCGGGAGCTGGTGGTGCGGCGGGTGCGGCGCGGTGCTTCCTCGCCCTCGGACGCGCTCCGCGACGAGCCGTTGCCACTGCCGGCCGCCTCGCGGCCCTGGCCGATGGCGTCGGCGAAGGTCTGCGCTGCGCCGGAGAGGGCGCCCTTGCTCTTGCCGCGCGCACCGGACTCGGTGATCTCACCGACCAGGTCGGGCACGCCGGGGTCCTTCTTCGGCCCCGACTCCAGGTCCAGCCGGTTGCAGGCCTCGGCGAAGCGCAGGTACGTGTCCACGCTCGCCACCACGACCCGGACATCGATCTTGAGGATCTCGATGCCGACGAGGGAGACCCGCACGAAGGCGTCGATCACCAGGCCGCGGTCCAGTACGAGTTCGAGCACGTCGTACAGTCCGCTGCTGCCGCCTCCGCTGCCACTGGTCTGCTGGGCAGGTATCACGCTCACGTCTGACCACTTCCTTTCGCTCGCTCGTAGCGATCGATCCGCCGGTAGCCGGTGAGCACGCCCTCTTCGTCGAGGACCAGCTCGTACAGGCCCATCAGGCTCATCGTGTCCGGCACCCTGGCCAGCTCCAGCACTTCGGCCTCCAGCACCCAGCCGTCCTCGGTCCGCTCGAACCGGGTCACGGTCTCGGGGCGCAGTCCGGTCAGCTCGGCGAGCTGGGCGCGTGCGGCGCGCATCAGCTCGGGCAGTGCCGCGCCGCCCAGGGGGCTCCGGCGGTCGCTTCCGTCCCGTCTCTGCGTCTGGTCCGTCATGACGTCATCTCGATCGGGTTTCTCCGTTCGGTCGGCTGCGCCGCGAAGTCCATGACGCACCGAGTACCGCCCCGGGACGAAAGGAAACCCGTCGGCGCGATCGGGCACCACGGGCCCCGGCGGGCGCCGACTCGCCGCTCCCGGTGGGCGCCCCGATGATGGATTGAGGCCCATCGGGCGGGGGACCCGAGGAGCGGCCGAAGGGGGCGGCTCAGCACGGAACACTGCCGAAGCGGAACAGGAGGAGTCAGTGGCCGCGCACAACGGAGACCGGCACGACGAGGCGAGCGGGCAGCCGCAGAACCCCAGGGAGAAGTACCCGCAGCCCGATTTCCCGCAGCAGGACCAGGAACATCCCGGCTGGACCGGGCCGATGGACCCGCCGCCCGACCACGGCGAGGAGAGCTACCGCGGCAGCGGCCTGCTCACGGACCGCAAGGCGCTGCTGACCGGCGGCGACTCCGGCATCGGCCGCGCGGTGGCGCTGGCGTTCGCGCGCGAGGGCGCCGACGTGGTCTTCACCCATCTGCCGGAGGAGGCCGACGAGGCCCGGGAGACCACCCGGCTGGTGGAGGAGGCGGGCCGCAAGGCGGTCGCGGTGCCCTGCGACATCCGCGAGGAGCCGGCCTGCCGGCAGCTGGTGGACCGGGCCGTCGCGGAGCTGGGCCGGATCGACATCCTGGTGAACAACGCGGCGTACCAGATGTCCCAGCCGGACGGCATCCAGGCCATCAGCACCGAGCAGTTCGACCGGGTGCTGCGCACCAACCTGTACGGCATGTTCTGGCTGTCGAAGATGTCGCTGCCGCACATGCCCAGGGGCGGCTCCATCATCAACACCACGTCGGTGCAGGCGTACAAGCCCAGCCCGCACCTGCTGGACTATGCGACGACCAAGGGCGCGATCGTCACCTTCACGCAGGGGCTCGCGCAGATGGTCGCCGGGGACGGCATCCGGGTGAACGCGGTGGCGCCGGGCCCGGTGTGGACGCCGCTGATCCCGGCGACCCTGCCGGACACCCAGGAGTTCGGCAAGCAGGCGCCGCTCGGGCGGCCCGCGCAGCCCGCCGAGATGGCGCCGGCCTATGTCTTCCTGGCGTCCGAGCGCGCAGGGTTCATCACCGCGGAGATCGTGAACGCCACCGGCGGCACGCCGCTGCCGTGACGTGTGACGGACAGCTGCCGTCTGACTGACAGGGCGTCAGGAGGCCCTCTTCCGGGGGCGGCCCTTCGTGCCGCCGCCGGAGAGGGCCTCGATCAGCTGGTCCCGGCTCATCGACGAGCGGCCGGGCACGTCCGCCTCGGTGGCCCGCCGGTACAGCTCCGCCTTGGTCAGCCCGTCGAGTCCGTCCGCGGCGGACGCCGACTCCGGCTTCCGCTTCCCGCCGGACGACCGGCCGCTGCCGGACTTCTGCTGCTCACCGGACGTCCGGTCCTCCTCGGACCCGCCCTTCCCGCCGGACTTCCGGCGGCCCTTGGCGCGGTCCACGCTGGCCTGGAGGGCCTCGCGCAGGTCGATGACGTTGGTGGGCTCCGGAGCGGGCTCGGCCTTCTCCACGCTCTCCCCGGCGCGCTTGGCCTCGATGAGCCGCCGCACCTTCTCCTGGTACGTGTCCCGGTACTCCGCCGGGTCCCACTCGACGGTCAGCGCGTCGATCAGCGCGACCGCGGTGTCCAGCTCCTTCTTGTCCGGCTTGGCGCGCCCCGGCACCGTGGGCAGCTCCTTGTGCGGGTCCCGCACCTCGTCGGCCCAGTGCAGCGTGTGCAGGGCCAGGATGTCGTCCTCGGCCTTCACGGCGACCAGGTACTCCCGGTTGCGCATCACGAAGGTGGCGACGCCGGCCTTGTTGGCCTTCGCGAGCGCCTCCCGCAGCAGGCCGTAGACCTTGGCGTACTCCTTGCTCTTCGGAGCGAGGTAGTACGTCTTGTCGAAGTAGATCGGCTCGATGTCGTCGAGGTCGACGAAGCCGGTGATCTCCAGTGACTTGGACCGGCCCGGCGCGATCTCGTCCAGCTCGTCCGGCTCCACGAGCACGTACTCGTCGCCCGCGTCGTAGCCCTTGACGATGTCGTCGTACCGGACTTCCTTGCCGGTGCGTTCATTGACCCGCTTGTTGCGCACCCGGTCGGAGGTGCCGCGTTCGAGCTGGTGGAAGTGGACGGTGTGGCTCTCCGTCGCGGTCACCAGCTGCACCGGCAGGGCGACCAGCCCGAACGAGAGCGCACCGGCCCAGACCGCGTGTGCCACGTACGCCACCTCCTCACCTCCCATCGCACCGCGGCGGGGCGGTGCGCGCATCCCGGCGTGCGCCGTACGGAGGGCGGTGCGGGCGGCGGGGGTTTGGGCCCGGGGAAGCGTGGCACTCGGCAGTCCGGCCGAGCGGCCGGCACTGGGAGATGGGAAAGCGCCGGGCCGGAGGGGATCATCCGGCCCGGCGCAACCATGCCGGGGAAGACGGCCGCGGCGCGTGCGCGCCGGGCGGCCGCCGTGGCGGTCTCAGGTACGGCGCTCCTCGACACCGAGGCCGAGCGCCCGCGCGATGTCCTGCACATTGGCGAACCGCTCGCCGCCGGGCAGCTTCTCCGCCCGGGCCAGCAGCCCGTCCGGCGCGTTGTTGCCGCGCAGCGAGTCCAGCACGGCGTCCCGGTCGGCGGGGTAGATGCTGGGGTCGAGGTGGCGGGCCAGGTCCGAGCGCAGCTCCACGTCGTCCCCGGACATGCCCGGAGGTGTGCCGCCTTCGAGGGAGCCTTCGGGAGAGCGCCGCACGGCGGGCTGGTCCTCACCCGCCGGCTCGGGCTCGTGCTCCTCCTCGACCCGGATGCCGCGATTGGCCCGCAGTTCGCCCTCCAGGCGCTTCTTCACCTCGTCGTCGTGCAGCGGGCTGTCCGGCCCGCTCCCCTTGTCTGCCATGCTTCTTCCTCCAGAGGTTCGATGCTGACGGGCGGTGTGCCGCCGGGCCCCGGCCGCGGCGCGCGCCGCGGCGCTGTGACCTGCCGACGGCGCTCCCGGAGTGCCCGTCGGCGCGGCACCGGAAACCCGTAACGATCAAGTTCGGCCCAACGGCGCAGCGCTCCGTCCGGGACCCGGCGCACCCGTGCCGTCAGGCGGTCTTCGGACGGCCGGCCAGGGGTGGCGTGGGCGCCCCGCTCGCGTTCCGCAGGCCGCTCAGCAGCGCGCCGACGGCCTCGGTCGCGGTGCGCTCGGGCCGCCAGCCCAGCTCCTCGCGTGCCCGGCCGCAGTCCATGAGCGGCAGCCCCAGGACCGCGTCGAAGAGGTGCGGCGACGCGCGCACCAGCCGCAGCCGCCAGCCGGTGCCGAGGGCCACGCGCGCGGCCGCGGCGGGCATGCGTACGGTACGGGCCTTCAGCAGCCGGGCCAGGAACGGCATGTCCACCGGCGGCTCGGCCGCGAGGTTGAAGGCGCCGCGCGCCTCGCCGAGGACGGCCAGCCGGTAGGCGCGGGCCGCGTCGTCGGTGTGCAGCACCTGGAAGCGCAGGCCCGGGATGTCCGGCAGGACCGGCAGCAGTCCGGGGCGGGCCAGCTTGCCGAGCTGCGCGGGCGTGGCGACGCCGCCGAAGATCCGCCGCTGCTCGGACGCCGACTCCTCCTTGAACAGGAACGCCGGGCGCATCCGGACCACCCGCATGTCGGGATGGTCCCGCTCGAAGCCGTCCAGGACCCGCTCCAGGTACGCCTTCTCGCGGCAGTACGCGGCGTCCGGCCAGCCGTGGGTCGGCCAGTCCTCGGCCACCTTGTGGTCCTTGGGGCCGGGGGAGTAGGCGCCCACCGAGGAGGCGTGCACCAGTGCGGGCACCCCCGCCCTGGCCGCCGCCTCGAAGACCCGCATGCTGCCGAGGACGTTGGTGCGCCAGGTCTCCGGCGGGCGGTGGGTGGGCTGGAAGGCCCAGGCCAGGTGCACCACGGCGGACGCGCCGGCGAAGTCGGCGGCGAGGTCGTACTCCTCGTCCGCGATGTCGGCCGCTGTCCAGGTGGTCTTCTCCGGCGCGCGGTGCGGCATGCGCCGCGCGACGCAGTGGATCTCGTCGATCTGCGGGTCCTCGCTCAGCACGCTGACCACGCTGGTGCCGACGTTGCCGGTGGCGCCGGTCACCACGACCCGCCGTACGGGAGCACTGCTCATCAGCTGTTTCCTCTCCTGTCGCCGGTACGCCGGCGAGGCGGTCGGACGGTGCCCGTCCTGGGTTCCCGCGGCACCCGCCGTTACACGTCGGAGCCGAGGTCCAGCTGCTCCAGCGGGTGCTGCGCCGGACCCTGGAGTACCGTGCCCTCCGTCCCGAAGCGGGAGCCGTGGCAGGGGCACTCCCACGCCGTCTCCGCCGCGTTGAAGGCGACCAGGCAGCCCAGGTGGGTGCAGCGGGCCGAGACCGCCTGCACCGTGCCGTCCTCGTCCCGGTACACCGCGGCCCGCTGCCCGCCGACCCGGACCACGGCGCCGGTGCCCGGCGGGATGTCCGTGACGGAGTCGACGTGGGTGGTGCGCAGCCGGTCGCCGATGAAGTGCATGCCGACCTTGGCCTGGTGGCTGAGGAACGCGGGCGCCTCGCGGACCGGGCCCCACAGCCGCCGCGGGTCGTACAGCCCGGCCCACGGCGGCGGGTCGCCGTCGATCAGCCCGGTGAGGAGCCGGCCCGCCATCACGCCGCCGCTCAGCCCCCAGCCGCCGAAACCGGTGGCGACGTAGGTGTGCCGGGCGCCCGGGTGGAACGGCCCGACCAGCGGCACGGTGTCGGTGGAGTCGTTGTCCTGGGTCGCCCACCGGTAGGCCACCTCGGTGCCGGGGAAGGTCCGCTCGGTCCAGTCGGCGAGCTTCCTGAACCGCTCGACGGTGTCGCCCGTGCCGGGGGTGAAGGTCTCCCCGGTGACGACGAGCAGCCGCCGGCCGTCGCCGTAGGGCGCGGTGCGCATCGAGCGCTTGCCCTCCTCCTCGGTGATGTACATGCCGCCGATGTCCCGGCCGGCGTCGATGGGCGCGGCCACCACCAGCTCCCGGCGCGACGAGAGCCGGGTGAAGAGCAGGGCCCGGTCGAACACCGGGTAGTGGGTGGCGACGACCACCTCACGGGAGGTCACCGTCGTGCCGGTCTCGGTCGTCACCCGGCACGGCGAGCCCTCGTGCAGCCCGGTGGCGCGGGTGCGCTCGTACACCTCGCCGCCGTGCTCCCGCAGGTCCTCGGCGAGCGCCAGCAGGTACTTGCGGGGGTGGAAGAGGAGCTGGTCCTCGACGCGCACCGCACCGGCCACGTCGAACGGCAGCCCGGTCCCGGTCACGTACGAGGCCGGCAGCCCGGCCTCCCGCGCGGCGTCCGCCTCGGCCCGCAGCTGGTCGGTGCCGGCCGGGTCGCGGACGTAGGTGAACGCGGGGAACCGTTCCAGCTCGCAGTCGATGCCCAGCTCCTGCGCGACCTCGGCCACCCGCTCCACCGCGCCCTGCTGCGAGACGGCGTACTGCAGGGCGGCGCCGCTGCCGCGGGTGCGGCGCAGCCGGTCGTAGACCAGGGTGTGCAGCGACGAGAGCTTGGCGGTGGTGTAGCCGGTGACGCCCGCGGCGATCCGGTCCGCTTCCAGGACGACGACGCGGCGGCCCGTTCTCGCCAGTTCCCACGCGGTACTGAGCCCCGCGACGCCACCCCCGATCACCGTCACGTCGGCTTCGGTGTCCTCGGTCAGCGGCGCGTACGCCGTGGTGTCCGCACTGGCCATCCAGTACGACTCGTCGATGCCCGGGAGGTCTGAAGTGTCGAACATGCGGCAACGGGTGCCCGGCTCCCGCCCGGCCGAAGCCTTCCGGTCCGGTGATGCCCTCGGACGGAGGGCCGGGGATGGCCGGGTGGCGGTGCGGCGCGCGGCCCGCTCCGGTGTTGCGGGTTCCCGGGGGAGGCGGACGATGGAAGGGGACCACAGGAGGGCAGCATGGGCGGCGACCTGCTCGGGGCGGTGCGCACCTCGGGGCGCTACCGGACCACGGCCGAGGCCGAGCGGGCGCTCCGGCAGGTGCTGGCGGCCTTCGCCGGCCAGCTCAGCGGCGCCGAGCGGGCCGCGCTGCTCGGTGCCCTGCCGCCGGAGGCCGCACGGCTCGTCGCGGGGGCGGTGCGGGACGAGCGGCGGCGCACCGCCTGTGCCTTCGTCGACGGGGTGGCGGCGCGTACGGAGGGCGCCACGCACGCCACCGCGCGCTGGGACGCCAGCACCGTCCTCATGGCCGTCGGCGCCCACCTGGGCGAGGAGCTGCTGCAGCGGATACTGGACCGGCTGCCCCGGGGGTACGCGCTGCTGTTCGGCCGCGCCGATCTGCGGCCGACCGCCGGTCCTGTCCCTCCCGCACCATCCTGACCTGCCGGAACCGGCGAAATTTCGACGGTGGGAGGTTTGCCCGCCGCGGGGCGAGGGACCCGGACGCCGGGCCATGGGGTCCATGGGATGGGAAGAGCGCCGGACCGGTGACCGTCGCACCGGTCCGGCGCGCACCCTTGTGCGAAACAAGAGCCATTCGGCCCAATCGTTCCCGATCGGTCGACTTGCGGCGTTACGGGCGTGAGGTATCGGGAACTCGTCCGATGGCGCCCGGAGAGTCCGGCCGCGCCGTTTCCGCGAAAGGTGGCAGCAGTCATGGGGCACGGCGGCGACGTCATCCAGGAACTGACCACCGACCACCGCGAGGTCACCGAGCTCTTCGGACGGATCGAGAGCGCCGCGCCGGGGTCGGACGAACGCAAGCGCCTGGCCGACGAGCTGACGATCGAACTGGTCCGGCACTCCGTTGCCGAGGAGCAGCACCTCTACCCGGCGGTGCGCAAGCACCTCCCCGAGGGCAACGCGCTCGCCGACAAGGAGATCGCCGACCACAGCCGGGTGGAGGAACTGCTCAAGGAGCTGGAGAAGACCGGCGCCGAGCACCCCGACTTCAACCACCTCGTCGTCAAGCTCCGCACGGAGGTCACCGAACACGTCAGGGACGAGGAGGGCCGCCTCTTCCCGCAGCTGCGCGACGCCTGCCCGCAGGAGGAGCTGGACGCGCTCGGCGAGAAGATCCGCAGCGCCAAGAAGACGGCGCCCACCCGGCCGCACCCCAAGTCCCCGACCACTCCGCCCGCCAACAAGCTGCTGGCCCCCGGAGCGGGGCTGGTCGACCGGGCCCGGGACTTCGTCACCGGGCGCGGCAAGTAGGCCCGGCCACCCGGCCGGCCGACCCAGGAACAGCGACAACGGACAACCGCGAGGAGGACCACCCGACATGCCTACCGCACGCGACATCATGTCCCCCGGCACGGAGTGCATCGGCGCCGAGGACAGCGTGCTCGAAGCCGCCCGGCGGATCACCTCGCTCGGCGTCGGCGCACTGCCGATCTGCGGTACCGACAACAAGCTCAAGGGCGTGCTGACCGACCGCGACATCGTGGTGAAGGTGCTCGGCGCCGGCAAGGACCCGGAGAAGACCACGGCCGGCGAGCTGGCCCAGGGCGAAGCCGTGACGATCGGCGCAGACGACGGCGCCGAGGAGATCTTCGCGACCATGGCCGAGCACAAGGTGCGGCGGCTCCCCGTCATCGACGGCCACAGCCTCATCGGCATGGTGGCCCTGGCGGACGTCGCCCGCGCGCTGCCCGACCCGCAGACCGGGGACCTGCTCGAAGCGCTCTCGACGGACTGACGGCACCGGCCCGTCACCGGTTCCCGGTGCGCCCGCCCGCGCGTCCGGCGGGCGTACCGGTGTCATCGGGCCGAAGGGCCGGACACGGTCACGGAAACACGAAGGCGGTGGACGGACGAGGAAGGTGACCATGGCCCCGAACGAACCAGCGGAACTCACCGCACGCAAGCGCCCGGCGCACGGTGGCGAGGAGCCGGACCTGGGCGCGCTGGAACGGGCGCTGCGCGCCAGGGTCGACGGCGAGGTGCGCTTCGACGCGGGCAGCCGGGGCGCGTACGTCACCGACGGCTCGAACTACCGGCAGGTGCCCCTCGGGGTGGTCGTGCCGCGGAACGTCCGGGCGGGCGCCGAGGCCGTCGCGGTCTGCGCGGAGTTCGGCGCGCCGGTGCTCTCCCGGGGCGGCGGCACGAGCCTGGGCGGCCAGTGCACCAACACCGCCGTGGTCATCGACTGGACGAAGTACTGCCACCGACTGCTGTCGGTCGACGCCGAGCGCCGCACCTGCGTCGTCGAGCCCGGCATCGTCCTGGACGACCTCAACCAGCAGCTCGCCGAGTACGGACTGAAGTTCGGGCCCAAGCCGTCCACGCACAGCCACTGCGCCCTCGGCGGCATGCTCGGCAACAACTCCTGCGGCGCCTCGGCACAGGCGTACGGCAAGACCGCCGACAACGTCCGCCGCATGGAGGTGCTCACCTACGACGGCACCCGGATGTGGGTCGGGGCCACCTCCGACGCGGAGTTCGAGGAGACCGTCGCCGCCGGCGGCCGCAAGGGCGAGCTGTACCAGGGGCTGCGCCGCATCGCCGACCGCTACATGGCCGACATCCGCCGGGGCTATCCGCGCATCCCGCGCCGGGTCTCCGGCTACAACCTCGACGCGCTGCTCCCGGAGAACGAGTTCCACCTCGCCCGGGCCCTCATCGGCAGCGAGGGCACCCTGGTCACCGTCCTGCACGCGGAGCTGGACCTGGTACCGGTGCCGGCCGCGGAGGCCATACTGGTCCTCGGGTACGACGACATCTGCGCCGCCGCCGACGACGTGCCCCGGCTGCTGAAGCACTGCCGGCCCACCCAGCTCGAGGCGCTGGACGGGCGGATGGCCCAGCTCATGCGCGAGGAACACGCCTTCCTCGACTCCCTCGAACGGTTCCCCGAGGGCGACAGCTGGCTGCTGCTCCAGTTCAGCGGCGACGACCAGGAGGACGTCGACGGGCAGGCCCGCGACCTGCTGCGGGCCATCGGCCGCAGCGAGGACGCGGCCGACGTGTCGTTCTCCGACGACCCCGAGCGCGAGCAGAAGATGCTCAAGGCCCGCGAGGCCGGGCTGGGGGTGACCGCGCGGCCCCCGGACGACCGGGAGACCTGGGAGGGCTGGGAGGACTCCGCCGTACCGCCCGACAAGCTCGGCGACTACCTGCGCGACCTCAAGCAGCTCTTCGCGGAGTTCGACTACGACCACCCGTCCCTCTACGGGCACTTCGGGCAGGGCTGCGTGCACACCCGCATCCCGTTCGGGCTCAAGGACGCCGAGGGCATCGCGCGGTTCCGGGAGTTCGTGCACCGCGCCGCCGACCTCGTCGCCTCCTACGGCGGCTCGCTCTCCGGCGAGCACGGGGACGGCCAGGCCCGCGGCGAACTGCTGCCGAAGATGTTCGGCGAGCGGCTGGTCACCGCGTTCGGCGAGCTCAAGGCGCTGTTCGACCCGGACGACCGGATGAACCCCGGCAAGGTCGTGGCGCCGTACCGGGTGGACGAGAACCTCCGGCTCGGCGCCGACTGGCGGCCGAAGAGCCACGACACGCACTTCGGCTACCCCGAGGACGACCACTCCTTCACCCGCGCCGTGATGCGCTGCGTCGGCATCGGCAACTGCCGCACCCACTCCGGCGGCGTGATGTGCCCCTCCTACCGGGCGACCAACGAGGAGGAGCACTCCACCCGCGGGCGCGCCCGGCTGCTCTTCGAGATGCTCGGCGGGCACGACGACTCGTCCGTCACCGACGGCTGGCGCTCCACCGAGGTCAAGGACGCGCTCGACCTCTGCCTGGCCTGCAAGGGCTGCAAGTCCGACTGCCCGGTCGGCGTCGACATGGCCACCTACAAGGCCGAGTTCCTGTCCCACCACTACGAGGGCCGGCTGCGCCCCGCAGCCCACTACTCGATGGGCTGGCTGCCGCTGTGGGCCCGGCTCTCCCGCGCGGCCCCGCGGCTGGTCAACGCCGCGCTCAGCGCACCCGGCATCGGCCGGCTCGGCAAGATCGTGGCCGGGGTCGCGGGCGAGCGCACCCCGCCGGTCTTCGCCGAGGAGTCCTTCGTCCAGTGGTGGCGGGCGCGCGGCACACCGGAGCCCGACCCCGCCGACCCGCGCACCGTCGTCCTCTGGCCGGACACCTTCAGCACGTACTTCCACCCGAGCATCGCCCGGTCCGCTGTGCGCGTGCTGGAGGACGCGGGCTTCCGCGTCACCGTGCCCACACAGGCCGTGTGCTGCGGGCTCACCTGGATCTCCACCGGCCAGCTGCGCACTGCCAAGCACGTCCTCGGCCGCACCCTCGAAGTCCTGCGGCCCTGGCTGGAGGCCGGTACGCCGGTCATCGGACTGGAGCCGTCCTGCGCCGCCGTCTTCCGCGCCGACGCGCCCGAGCTGATGCCGGAGGACAAGGACGTCCAGCGGCTCGCGAAGCAGTTCCGCACCTTCGCCGAACAGCTGGTCAACCACGCGCCCGACGACTGGCGGCCGCCGCGCATGGCCCGCACCGCCACCGTCCAGACCCACTGCCACCAGCACGCCGTCCTCAAGGACGACGCCGACCGGGAGCTGATGCGCCGGGCCGGCATCGAGGCCGAGGTACTGGACGAGGGCTGCTGCGGGCTGGCCGGCAACTTCGGCTTCGAACGCGGCCACCACGACCTGTCGATGAAGGTCGGCGAACTGGGCGTGCTGCCCGCCGTACGGGACGCCGCGCCCAGCGCCCTGGTGCTCGCCGACGGGTTCAGCTGCCGCACCCAGATCGAACAGGGCGGCACGGGGCGACGCGCGCTGCACCTCGCCGAGGCCCTCGCGCTCGGCCTGGACGGGCCGCTGCCGGCCACCCGGCCCGAAGCCCTGGCCCGGCGGCCCGCCGTCGGCGCCCGCGACGGCCGGCTGCTCACCGCGGGCGCGCTGGCCGTCCTCGGCGCCGCGGCCGCCGGCGCGTGGTCGGCGGCGCGCCGCCCGCCCCGTACGTCACCCATCGGAAAGTGAGAGGTAAGCCAAGTGTCGATCAAGGTGTCCGACTACGTCCTCCAGCGGCTGCGCGAGTGGGACGTCGACCATGTCTTCAGCTACGCGGGTGACGGCATCAACGGACTGCTGGCCGCGTGGGGGAGGGCCGACAACAAGCCCCAGTTCGTCCAGGCCCGGCACGAGGAGATGGCCGCGTTCGAGGCCGTCGGCTACGCGAAGTTCTCCGGCAAGGTCGGCGTCTGCGCGGCGACCTCCGGACCCGGCGCCATCCACCTGCTGAACGGCCTCTACGACGCCAAGCTCGACCACGTGCCCGTCGTGGCCATCGTCGGCCAGACCAACCGCAGCGCCATGGGCGGCTCCTACCAGCAGGAGGTGGACCTGGCGAGCCTGTACAAGGACGTCGCCTCCGACTTCTGCGAGACGGTGACCGTCCCCGAGCAGCTGCCCAACGTCATCGACCGGGCCATGCGCACCGCGATGGCCCGGCGGACCGTCACCGCGATCATCATCCCGGCCGACGTGCAGGAGCTGGACTACTCCCCGCCGCAGCACGCCTTCAAGATGGTGCCCTCCAGCCTGGGCATGGCCCAGTACGCGCCGGTCCCCGCCAAGCCCGCGCTCGCCGAGGCCGCCAAGGTCATCAACGAGGGCGAGAAGGTCGCCATCCTCATCGGGCAGGGCGCACGCGGCGCCCGCGCCGAGGTCGAGGAGCTGGCCGAGGTCACCGGCGCCGGCGTCGCGAAGGCCCTGCTGGGCAAGGACGCGCTGCCGGACGACCTGCCGTACGTCACCGGCGCCATCGGCCTGCTCGGCACCCGGCCGTCCTACGAGCTGATGATGGAGTGCGACACCCTCGTCGTCATCGGCTCCAGCTTCCCGTACACCCAGTTCATGCCCGAACTGGACCAGGCGCGCGCCGTCCAGATCGACATCGACGGGCACATGATCGGCATGCGCTACCCCTTCGAGGTCAACCTCGTCGGCGACGCCAAGGAGACGCTGCGGGCGCTGCTGCCGCAGCTGAAGCGGAAGAAGCACGGCGACTGGCGCAAGAAGATCGAGAAGAACACCGCACGCTGGTGGGAGGTCATGCAGCGGCGCGCCGCCGTGGACGCCGACCCGGTCAACCCCGAGTACGTCGTGCACGCGCTGGACCAGCTGCTGCCGCACGACGTCATCCTGGCCGCCGACTCCGGCTCCGCCGCCAACTGGTATGCGCGCCACCTGCGGATGCGCGGCGCCATGCGCGGCTCGCTCTCCGGCACGCTGGCGACCATGGGACCGGGCGTGCCGTACGTCATCGGCGCCAAGTTCGCGCACCCCGAGCGGCCCGCGCTGGCGATCGTCGGTGACGGCGCGATGCAGATGAACGGCATGGCCGAGCTGATCACCGCGGCCAAGTACTGGCACGAGTGGTCCGACCCGCGGCTCATCGTCGCCGTCCTGAACAACCAGGACCTCAATCAGGTCACCTGGGAGATGCGCGCGATGTCCGGTGCCCCGCAGTTCGAGCCCTCGCAGCACATCCCGGACGTGCCGTACGCCGACTTCGCGCGCTCCATCGGCCTCGGCGGCGTCCGGGTGGAGAAGCCCGGCGACGTGGAGTCCGCGTGGCGCCAGGCGCTGTCGGCCGAGCGCCCGTTCGTCATCGACTTCCGTACCGACCCGGCCGTGCCGCCGATCCCGCCGCACGCCAGCTTCGACCAGATCGAGGCCGCGGCGACCGCCATCCTCAAGGGCGACAGCGACCGCGCCGACGTGCTCAAGCAGGGCATCAAGGCCAAGATGCAGGAGTTCCTGCCCGGCCACCGGCACCGCGAGGACCGGCCCGGCGCCGAGGGCGGCCGGAACGCGTGATGACGGCCGTGCACGAAGGGGATGCCGAGCCCCCGGTGGAGTCGGTCGGGGCGGCGGTCTACACCGTCCCGACCGACGCGCCGGAGGGCGATGGCACCCTCACCTGGGACTCCACGACGCTGGTGCTGGTCACCGTGCGGTCCGGCGCCACCACCGGCTTCGGCTGGACGTACGGCGCGCCCGCCACCGCACAGGTCGTCACCGGGCAGCTGGCCGGCGTGGTGACCGGCCGCTGCGCCCTGGACGTGCCGGCCGCCAACGAGGCCATGAACCGGGCCGTCCGCAACGCCGGGCGGCCCGGCCTCGTCGCGGGCGCCGTCTCGGCCGTCGACCTCGCGCTGTGGGACCTCAAGGCCCGGCTGCTGGACCTGCCGCTGGTCCGGCTGCTCGGCGCCTGCCGGCCCGACGTGCCGGTGTACGGCAGCGGCGGCTTCACCACGTACGACGCGGAGCAGCAGGAGCACCAGCTGCGGCACTGGGTCGAGGAGCAGGACATCCCGCGCGTCAAGATCAAGATCGGCGAGTCCTGGGGCAGCGCCACCCGGCGTGACGCCGAGCGCGTGGCAGCGGCCCGTCGCACCATCGGCCCCGCCACCGACCTCTACGTCGACGCCAACGGCGGCTACTCCCGCAAGCAGGCCGTCCGGATGGCGGCCCGCCTCGCCGATGAGGGCGTCACCTGGTTCGAGGAGCCGGTCTCCTCCGACGACCTCACCGGCCTCGCCCACGTCCGCGCGGCCGTCACCCCCGACGTCACCGCGGGCGAATACGGCTACACCCTGCCGTACTTCGGGCACATGCTCCGCGCCGACGCGGTGGACTGCCTCCAGGCCGACGCCACCCGCTGCGGCGGCCTCACCGTCTGGCTGCGCGCAGCGGCGCTCGCCGAGGCCGCGGGCCTGGAGATCTCCGGCCACTGCGCGCCCCACGTGCACGCGCACGGGGCAGCCGCGGTGCCCAACCTGCGCCACCTGGAGTGGTTCCACGACCACGTCCGCATCGAGAACATGCTCTTCGACGGCGTCCTCGACCCGGCCGGCGGCAGCATCACCCCCGGCGCCGACGGCGCGCCGGGGCACGGCCTCACCCTCCGCGCCGACCTGGCCGAGCAGTACCGCACCGGCTGAACCGCGTCCCCACGGCGTCCGTCCGAACCACCCCCTCCGGAGCCCGATGACCGCCATCGACCTGCCCGAAAGCCATGCCTACCCGCCGCAGGCGCTGCACGACTACGCCGTACTGGCCGACGGCGAGCGCGCCGCACTGGTCGGCCCGCGCGGCGAGGTCTGCTGGCTGTGCGCCCCGCGCTGGCACGACGAGGCGGTCTTCGCCACCCTGATCGGCGGGGGCGGCGCGTACGCGGTGACGCCGGAGGACCGCTTCGTGCCCGGCGGCCACTACGAAGAGGGCACGCTGATCTGGCGCAGCCGCTGGGTCACCCAGCACAGCATCGTCGAGTGCCGCGAGGCGCTGGCCTACCCGGGCGACCCCGACCGCCTCGTCCTGCTGCGCCGCGTGGAGGCCCTGGAGGGCCCGGCCCGCCTGCGGGTGGTCCTGCACCCGCTGGCCGGCTACGGCGCCGAGCCGCTGCACGCCCCGCACCGCGACGAACACGGCGTGTGGACCGCCCGCGTCGGCGACCTCCACCTGCGCTGGACCGGCGGCGCGGAGGCCCGGCTGACGGACGCCCCGGCGGACACGGACGAGGCGGCGGACCCGGCGACGGGCGCCGGCTCCCGTCGCGCCACCCGGCTCGTCCTCGCCCTGCGGCTCGACCCCGGGCAGCACCACGACTTCGTCCTGGAGATCGGCCGCACCCCGCCGGCCGGTCCGCCCCCGGAGCCCGACGCCGCCTGGGACCGCACCGCACGCGCCTGGCGGGAGGCGGTACCGGCACTGGACGCGACCGTCGCTGCGGGGGACGCGCGCCAGTCGTACGCCGTGCTGCGCGGCATGACCGGCGCGAGCGGCGGAATGATCGCGGCGGCCACCACCAGCCTCCCCGAACGCGCCGAGGAGGGCCGCAACTACGACTACCGGTACGTCTGGATCCGCGACCAGTGCTACGCGGGCCAGGCAGCGGCGGCGGCCGGCGAGTACCCGCTGCTGGACGCCGCCGTCCGCTTCATCGGCGCACGGCTGCACGAGGACGGCCCCCGCCTCAGCCCGGCGTACACCGTGGACGGCGGGCCCGTGCCCGACCAGCGGGAACTGGACCTGGCCGGCTACCCCGGCGGCTACGACCGGATCGGCAACCGCGTCAACCGGCAGTTCCAGCTCGACGCCTTCGGCGAGGCGCTGCTGCTCTTCGCGGCCGCGGCCCGCGCCGGCCGGCTCGAAGGCGACGGCTGGAAGGCCGTGGACATCGCCGCTGACGCCGTCGCCCGCCGCTGGCGCGAACCGGACGCGGGCATCTGGGAACTGGAGCCCCGCGTCTGGACGCACAGCCGCCTCATCTGCTCCGCCGGGCTGCGCGCGATGGCCGGGGCCGCGCCGCGCGGACCACGGGCCCGCCGCTGGACCGAGCTGGCCGACACCCTGCTGGCCGCCGCCACCGCCACCTGCCTGCACCCCGACGGCCACTGGCAGCGGGCCGCCGACGACGCGGGGCTGGACGCGGCGCTGCTGCTCCCGGCCCTGCGCGGCGGGGTGCCCGCCGACGACCCGCGCACCCACGCCACGCTGCGCGCCTACCAGGACCGGCTGACCGACCACCACTACGCGTACCGCTTCCGGCACGACGACCGGCCGCTGGCCGCGGCGGAAGGCGCCTTCGTGCTCTGCGGTTTCGCGGTGGCGCTGGCAGAACACCAGCAGGGCAGGGAAGTTGAGGCGTTCCGCTGGTTCGAGCGCAACCGCGCCGCGTGCGGCGCCGCCGGGCTGTACGCCGAGGAGTTCGACATCACGCAGCGTCAGTTGCGGGGCAACCTGCCGCAGTCCTTCGTGCACGCCATGATGCTGGAGTGCGCGGCCCGGCTGGCCGGCACCGGCGGCGTGCCCGAACGGCCCACCTCCTCTCGCGGACCGCGGGGCTGAGAGGTGGAGTGGAACGTGCCACCGGTCCGCACTCCCGGCGGGACGGGGCCGACCACAAGGAGACATGACATGCCGCGAGGTTCCAGCAACAAGCGCGAGCGCCAGTACGAGCACATCAAGGAGGGCGCCCAGAAGCGCGGCACCTCGACCGGCCGGGCCAAGGAGATCGCGGCACGCACCGTGAACAAGGAGCGGGCACGCGCGGGCGAGTCCAAGACCGCGAGCAAGACCTCCACCCAGGACCGCAAGTCCGCGCCCCAGCGCGGCGGCCAGCGCTCGGGCAACCGCGCGGGCTCGCACGGCCCGACCAAGGACCAGCTCTACGCCGAGGCCAAGAAGAAGAACATCGACGGCCGCTCCTCGATGAACAAGGACGAGCTGGCCAAGGCACTCGGCCGCTGACCGGACGGACCCGGCCGGCTACGCGGCGCCGTTCCCGCCGGCCGGCGCCGCGTCCCGGTCGTGGACGAGCCGGCCCGCTGCGTACGTGGCGCGTACCGTGCGGTCGTCGCCCAGGGCCGCGAGGACGAACAGCAGCTCCTCGATGTCCTCGGCGCGGGCAGCGCGCCGGGCGAGCAGCGGCGTGGCACGGGGATCGAGCACCGCGAAGTCCGCTTCCTGACCGGGGACGAGCGAGCCGACGGTGTCCGCCAGGCCGAGCGCGGCGGCGCCGCCCCGCGTGGCGAGGTAGTACGCCTGCACGATGTCGACCGGGGCGCCGCACACGGCGGCGACCTGGTACGCCGCGTACAGCGTCGACAGCATCGAGAAGGTGGGGCCCGCGCCCACGTCGGTGCCCAGCCCCGTCGTCACCGGCCGCGGCCCGCCGGCGGTCTCGCGCAGCGGGAACAGTCCGCTGCCCAGCGCGAGGTTGGAGCCGGGGCAGTGCGCGAGCGCGGTGCCGGTGGCGGCGCAGCGGTCGCGTTCGGCGGGGGAGAGGTGGACGCCGTGCGCGAGCACCGCGCCCGGCCCGAGCAGCCCGTAGTGATCGTAGACGTCGAGGTAGCCGGCGCGCTCGGGGAAGAGGGAGCGGGCCCACGCCACCTCGTCCGGCGTCTCCGAGACATGGGTGTGCAGCAGCGTGCCGGGGTGTTCCCGCCACAGCGCGGCGGCCGCTTCGAGCTGTTCCGGCGTACTGCTGGGCGCGAAGCGGGGCGTGACCGCGTACTGGGCGCGCCCCTTGCCGTGCCAGCGGTCCAGCAGCGCCCTGGACTCCTCGTAGCCGCGCTGTGCCGTGTCGCGCAGCGCGTCGGGCGCGTTGCGGTCCATCAGCACCTTGCCGCAGGCGATGCGCAGGTCCCGCCGGGCGGCCGCCTCGAACAGCGCGTCGGCCGACCCGGGATGCACGGAGCCGAAGACCAGGGCCGTCGTCGTGCCGTGACGCAGCAGCTGGTCGCAGAAGACGGCGGCGGCCGCACGGGCGTACCGGTCGTCGGCGAACCGCTCCTCCTCGGGGAACGCGCGCTCCTCCAGCCATGACGTCAGATCGGCGCCGAAGGCCGCCATGACGTCGGTCTGGACGCCGTGCACGTGCGTGTCGACGAACCCGGGCACGATCACGTGGTCCGGGTAGTGGTCGGGCGTGACGCCCGGGGGCAGCCGGTGGCGCAGCGCGGCGTACTCGCCGGCCGCGGTGATCCGGCCGTCGGCGCAGAGCAGCAGCGCGTCGGGCGTGTACCGGAACGCCTCGGCGGACCCGGTGCGGAAGGGGTCGTCCAGGAAGCGGACGAGGGGGCCGCGTACGGCGGTGACGGCCGGACCGGTGCCGGCTCCGGCGTCGTCGGCGATGGTCATGCGGCGCACCTCCGGGGCCTGGTGGGCGGCCCGCCTCAGGCAGTGCCGGGGTCGGGCCGGCCGGGTACGGACGGGTCGGCGGCGGGGGCCGGAGCGAGGGGCTCACCGGCGGCGGTGGCGAAGGCGGACAGGGCCGTCACCAGCTCGCCGCGCTGCGCCGCCGGCATCCGCGCGACGATCGCCGCGACCTCGGCGTGCCGCCGCTCCGTGACGTCGGCGACGATGCGGCGGCCCTCGTCCGTCAGCTGAAGAATCGTTTCTCGACGGCTGCGCGGATTGACCTCGCGCACCACGAAACCGGCCGCGATCAGCCGGTCGATCATCCGCAGCGCGGTCGAGGGATTGACCCCCAGCAGCTCGGCCACGGTCACCAGCTTGGCGGCCCGGTGCTCGGCGAGCACCACCAGCAGCCGGAACTGCGGGAGCGTCACCGTCCCCTCGATGGCGGCCAGCGAGCGTGCCGAGACGGCCACCAGCACCCGGGACGCGCTCAGTACGGCCCCGGTCACCGCGTCCACGTCGTCGTGTCCCCGTCCGGCGTCCTCGCTCATGCCCCCTTTTCTACCGCGTCAGCGCAGCGGCGGGGACTCGTCGTCGTTGACGTTCTCGTCGTCCACGACGTGCACCGCGGCCTCCTCGGCGCCCGCCGCGCCGCCGTCGATGCCCACGTCCTCGGCGACCACGTCGTTGGCGTTCCGCCCGCGGTACGGGTAGCCCTGGTCGCCGCCGACGATCCGCCCGGCCCGGTCCTCGCCGGCCTGCTCGTCCACCGGCTCGCCGTCCTTGTCCAGCTCGTCGCCGATGCCGTCGCCCGGTGGCGGCGTCACGTCCGGCACCTCCTCGGCCAGCCGCTCGTCCAGGCTCTCGCCCTCGCGCTGCTCGTTGGCCGTGGTGCCCTTCTTGTTCACCCCGAGGGGCTTCTCGGGCGGGGAGTAGCCCCGCTCCATCTCTTCGTCCGCGTCCGGCTCGTCGAGGGCGTCCTGCATGTCGAGCTCGTCGGACGTCTCGTAGGTCTGCGGCTGGTAGACCTCGTCACCCATCGTCTCGTCGGACATGGCCGCTCTCCTCTCCTGGACTGCCGTTCCGCGCCACCGCGCCGGCGGCCTCCACTGCGCCTTCTCCGGCGGGTGCTCCCGGCGGGTGCAGACCGGGTGCCCGTTCGCGCCCCGTCGCACCCACCCTGCGGAACCGTCACGTGTCGTGCAAATGCAACTCCGGGCCGTCAGCGAGTACCCCCGTGTCACCGGCTCACCGCCCGCTGTGAGAATCCGCACCCACTCGGCGGAGCCCTTGGGGCGCAAGGGTTTCGCGGCAGGGTGACGGCCATCGCACCCCGTAAACGTTTTACCGGCCGCACCGGTGTGTGAAAGTCGAATCTTGTCGTGCCCGGGGCACGCGCTTCCGTGCGCCCTCCGCCCCGGCCCGGCACCCGACCGATCTCGGCGCCCGGCCGCCGCACGCCGCCGTGCCCGCGCGCCCCGCCGAGCCGCTTTCCGAGCCTGACGGGCTCTTCACGAAGTGTCTTCCGCTGTGCCTTCTCCCGTGCTTGCTCCCGAGCCCCTGCCCGGGCAGACGCCGTCCGCGCATGCGGCCGCCACCGACGCCGCCGACCCCGCGGCCCCCGTCGCCGAACCCGGCGACCCGGCCGGCGATCCAGGCGGCGGCCGCGCCCCCGGCGCGGTCCGCCGCTACACCGCCAACCTGCGCTACCTGTTCGGCCGCGGCCGCCCCCGCGACAAGGGCGGCGACCACGCCCCCTGGCGCTCGCTGCGCTACCGCAGCATGCGCTGGTGGTCGGTGGCCAACCTGGTCTCCAACGCCGGCACCTGGATGCAGCTGACCGTGCAGAACCTGCTGGTGCTGCAGCTCACCGGGTCAGCGGCCGCCACCGGTCTGTCGCTCTCCGTACAGGCCGGGCCCGGCCTGGTCATGGGCCTGTTCGGCGGCGCCGCCGTCGACCGCTGGCCCCGCAAGCTCACCGCCGCGGTGAGCCAGGCGATCCTGGGCCTGGTGGCCTTCACCACCGCCTTCCTGGTGGCGACCGACCAGCTCAACTACGGCCTGCTGATGGCGCTGTCCGCCGTCACCGGCCTGATCGCCACGGTCGACGGCCCCGCCACCTCGCTGCTCGGCAACGACCTGGTGCGCCGCGAGGACGTGCCCTCGGCCATCGCGGTCGGCTCGCTGGTGCACAGCGTGGGCCGGCTGAGCGGTACGGCGCTGGCCGGCGTGGCCGTCGGCGTGCTCGGCACGGGCGCCGCGTACGCCGCGAACGGCTTCTCCTTCCTCTTCGTCGCGGCCGTCATCCCCTTCCTGAAGCCGGCCGTGCAGGCGCTGGGCGCCGCGGGCAGGGCCGGGCAGGGCGAGGCCACGGCGGAACCGGCCACCGGCCCGGAGCAGAAGGCGGCGGAGGCGGCCGAGGACACCGAGCCCGCCATGACGGCCCGCGAGGGCATGGCCTTCTTCATGCGCCGGCCGCGGCTGGTCGCCCTGGCCGTGATCACCGGCCTGAGCGCGATCTTCGGCCGGAACTACCAGCTCACCCTGGCCGTCCTGGTCACCGGGCCGCTCAGCGCGGGCGCCGGCGCCTTCGGCACCGTCTCCTCCGTGCTGGCCGCCGGCGGCATCGTCGGCGCGGTCCTGGCCGCCCGGCTGCGCAGGCCCTCGGTCAAGCTCGTCGGCGCGCTGGCCGCGGCGGGTGCGCTGCTCCAGGTCGTCGCGGGCCTCTCGCCCTCGCTGATCTTCCTGCTGGTCCTGGTGCTGCCGATGTCGGTGGTGGAGTCGGTGTCCGACACCGCGGGCACCACCGTGCTGCAGACCGACCCGCCGGCCCACATGCGGGGCCGGGTGCTCGGCGTCTGGCGGAGCCTGAGCACGGGCTGGGGCCTGGTGGCCCCGCCGCTGCTCGGCCTCCTCATGGAGCAGGCCGGCGCGCGCGGCGCGCTGGTGCTCGGCGGCCTGATCATCGCGGGCGTGACCGGCCTGGGCGCGCTGCTGCACACCCGCAGGGGCACCCTGCGGACCGCACCGGCCGTCCCCGAGGCCTACCGCACGGCCGCCTGAGGGCAGGCACCCCGAAGACACCGAAGGGGCCGGGACTCCCACGAGTCCCGGCCCCTTCGCGTCCGCCCGTACGGAGGAGCGTCAAGGGCGACGGTGCCGCGGCCGGCTCAGGAGGTCTCCTCCGCCACGTCCTCCACCACGGATTTCTCCAGCGCGGCGCGGACCAGCGCGGCGGCGAAGGCGGCGGTGTCCTCGGCGGGCACCAGCCGGGCCAGTGCCTTCGGGTCCTTCGGCAGGCCCAGCCGCTCGGCGCCCTGTACGGCCTTGCCGTCGATGCAGGGGACGAGGTCCGGCCACACGGCCTGCACCTCGCGCAGGAAGATGTCGGCGCCGGCCGGGCCCAGGCCCGGCACCTTCTGCAGCAGCTCACGCAGCCGGTCCACGTCGCCGCCCGCCTCGTCCCGCAGCCGTCGCAGGTCACCGTGGTACTCGTCCAGGAGCAGCTGCGCACCGTCGCCCAGCTGGGTGGAGGTGCGTTCGTCGTACCGGCGGTAGCTGCCGCGGCCGAGGGCGTCCACGCGCTGCTGCCAGGTCGCGTCCCGCATGCTCCGGGCGTCCTTCATGCCGGCCTCGAAGAGCTCACGGGCGGCCGCGACCGCCACCGAGGCCCGGATGCGGGCGCTGAGCAGGCAGGCCAGGACGAGCAGCTGGTAGAGGGGCTGCGGGGTGTCGCGGAGCGTGATGCCCGCTTCGGCGGCGTACGTCTGCCCGTGCGTCTTCAGCAGGGCCCGCGCCGTCCGCTGCCGGTCGGCCGTCATACGCATCCCTCCTCGGGGGAGCCGGTGCGCGCGCGGGTCAGCGGGCGCCTCGCGAGGCGCCGCCGAAGAGCCGGGCGAGCGCGCGGAAGGGGAGCGTCACCACGGCGGCGAGGGTGCTGCCGATGGTGCGCAGGACGTCGGCGATCGCGCTGAGCACGATTCCTCCTCATATACGGGGAACTGTTCCTCTTCTCCTCCCTCGGGTTACCGGAATCGCGGTACGTAATCACCGCCGGTCGGACGCGTGGGCCCGGTCCATCAGCCGGGCCCGCCGAGCGGCCGCCGCGCGGCCCGCGGGGGAGAGGCACCACTCCCACCACCGGTCCAGCGCCTTCGGCGTGACGTCGTCCGCCGGGAGGACGGCGGGCCAGCGCAGCGCGCGGGCTTGCGCCGACACCTTCGCGCCGCCCTGTACGGGATCGACGACCAGGGCCGGTGTCCCGGCCCGCAGTGCCAGCACCATGCCGTGCAGCCGGTTGGTGATCACGGCGTCGAGCCGGGCGGCGAGCCCCATGAACTGCTCGGGCGTCGCGCAGTGCCGCCAGTCGTCGATCGCCAGCCGGGTGTCGGCGGCCACTCGTGTGCAGTCCAGCCGGGTGAGCCACTCGGTCAGCCGTCCGCCGACCGTGTCGTGCCGCCGCCGCTCGCCGTACTCGCCCTGCCCGTACGTCAGCATCACGCCCGCGACCGGCGGCGTCGCGTGCACCGGTGCCGAGGCGGCCAGGTCGACGGCCGGCGGGCCGGCGGGTTCGTCCCGGGCGAAGACCCGGTCGAAGCCGGTCACCGCGGGGTCGCCGGGGTCGATGACGCTCACTCCGACGGCCAGCCGCCGGCAGCCGGCGAACTGCCGGTGCAGCCGCCGTACTTGCTCTCCGTGCGCGGGTCCGCAGGCGAAGAGGACGTGGCCGTAGGCGGCGGGGTCCGCCTCGTCCAGCGGCAGCCGGTCCGGCGCGAACCCGCGGCTCCAGGCGGTGTCGTGCGGGATGCCGCAGGCCGTCAGGGCCGCCGACACCCGGCGCTGGGCCAGCGCGTCGCCGACGGTGACCTCGCCGTCGTCGAAGCTGAACCACCCGGTCAGCAGCGTCCGTCCGGGGCCCCCGGGGCGGGCGAGCAGATCGTCGGTGAGGGCGTGGAGGGGGTGGTGCATCGATGTTTGCTCCTTCGCTCAGCGCGCACTCAGGAGGCGTACCCGCACTGTCGCCGGTAGAACTGGACGAGATGCGTAAAAGCATGGAAACAGGACACTCAGTGTCCGTGCTGCCCGGACCATGCCGCACAAGAAGGAGGACGACGCGTGACTGCCCTGCCCTTGCGACCGACGTGGCGGCGAGCGCTCGTGACCGGAGGTGCCGGCTTCCTCGGTTCCCACCTCTGTGAACGCCTGCTGGAGAGTGACGTCGAGGTGGACTGCGTGGACAACCTGTCCTCGGGGTCCATGGAGAACATCGAGCACCTGCTCGGCCGTCCCGGCTTCCGCTTCCTGGACCGGGACGTCTGTCTTCCGCAGTGCATCGACGAACTCTCCGGCCCCTACGACCTCGTCCTGCACTTCGCGTGCCCGGCCTCGCCCGTCGACTACCTCCGGATGCCGCTGGAGACGCTGGACGTCGGCAGCCTCGGGACGCGGAACGCGCTGGCCATCGCGCACCGCGACAGCGCACGCTTCCTCCTCGCCTCCACCTCCGAGGTGTACGGCGACCCCCTCGAACACCCGCAGCGCGAGGACTACTGGGGCAACGTCAACCCGGTCGGTCCGCGCAGTGTGTACGACGAGTCCAAGCGGTTCTCCGAAGCACTGGTCACCGCACACGTCGGCGCCAAGGGCAGCAACGCCGGCATCGTGCGGATGTTCAACACCTACGGTCCCCGGATGCGCGCCCACGACGGGCGCGCGGTCCCGACGTTCATCTGCCAGGCGCTGGCCGGCGAGCCGCTGACGGTGGCCGGCAGCGGCGAGCAGACCCGCTCGCTGTGCTACGTCGACGACACGGTCGACGGCATCCTGCTGGTGGCCGCGAGCCGCGCGGTGCGGCCGGTCAACATCGGCGGCGGCGAGGAGACCCCGGTCGCCGAGATCGCCCGCCGCGTCATCGCGCTGACCGGCTCCCGCTCGGAGCTGCAGTACGTCGAACGGCCCGAGGACGACCCCGAACGGCGGCGGCCCGACACCACGCTGGCCCGCGAGATGTTCGGCTGGGAGCCCAAGGTGGCCTGGGAAGAGGGGATCAAGCGCACGATCGGCTACTTCGCGAGCCGCGACCCCCGTGAACGGCTCACCGCGCAGCCGGCGACCGCCGCCGCCCACACCGCCCCGCCCGAAGAAGCCGCCCACCCGTGAGGGAACATTCCATGCGCGTCCTTGGTGTCAACGCTCTCTTCCACGACCCCGCAGCAGCTCTCGTGATCGACGGCAGGACCGTCGCCGCCGCGGAGGAGGAACGATTCAGCCGTCGTAAGCACGGCAAGCGCCCGGTCCCCTTCTCCGCCTGGGAACTGCCCGAGCTCTCCGCCCGCTGGTGCCTCGAGCAGGCCGGCCTGACCCCGGCGGACCTCGACGCCGTCGCCTACTCCTACGACCCCGAACTCGCCCGCCCCGCCGACATGATGGGCCTCGACGACCCCTGGGACCACCTGCGCCAGGAGTACGCCCGGCGGGCACCGGAATTCCTCGCCGAGGCGCTGCCGGGCCTGAAGCCCGAACGCGTCCGCTTCGTGGCGCACCACGTCGCCCACGCGGCCTCCGCCGGGCTCGCCTCCCCGCACGACGACAGCGCCGTGCTGGTGCTCGACGGCCGCGGCGAGTGCGCCTCGCACCTCGCGGGCGCCTACTCCGACGGCGAGCTGAAGGTCCTCGCGGCACAGGAACTCCCGCACTCCCTGGGCCTGTTCTACGAGGAGCTCACCGACCACCTCGGCTTCCTGCGCAGCAGCGACGAGTACAAGGTCATGGCGCTCGCCTCCTACGGCACGCCGCGCTTCCGCGACCAGCTGCGCGAGTACGTCCGCGCCGACGGCACCGGCGGCTACGTCGCCGAACACGTCCCCTGGGAGCGGATGGTGCCGCGCAGGCCCGCGGGCCGCCGCCTCACCACCGACCACGCCGACCTGGCCGCCAGCGCCCAGGCCTGCCTGGAGGACATGACGCTCGACCTCGGCCGCTGGCTGCACGAGCGGACCGGCCGGCGGACGCTCGCCATGGCCGGCGGCGTCGCGCTCAACTGCGTGGCCAACACCCGCCTGTACCGCGACGGCCCGTTCGAGGACATCTGGGTGCAGCCCGCCGCGGGCGACGCCGGCACCGCACTGGGCGCCGCACTGCACGTGGCCCAGGAGCAGGAGGCCGGACGGGTCCTCCCGATGCCGACCGCCGCGCTCGGCCGCGGCTGGTCCGACGAGGAGCTGCGGGCGATCCTGGAGGAGGCCGCCGTCCCGTACGAGGAGCCGGCGGACATCGCCGAGACGGTCGCCGAGACCCTGGCGGACAACGGCGTCGTCGCCTGGTACCAGGGCCGCAGCGAGTACGGCCCGCGCGCGCTCGGCCACCGCTCCCTGCTCGCCCACCCCGGCCACCCGGGCAACCTGGAGCGGCTGAACGCCGTGAAGGGCCGCGAGGAGTTCCGGCCCGTCGCGCCGATGGTGCTGGAGGACCGGGCCGCCGAACTCTTCGACGGCGGGCCGCTGCCCAGCCCCTACATGCTCTTCGTCCACCACGTCCGCGAGGCCTGGCGGGAGAAGATCCCTGCCGTGGTGCACGTCGACGGCACCGCGCGCGTGCAGACCGTGACGGAGGACACCGAGCCGCTGGTGGCCCGCATGCTCGCGGCGTTCGACCGGCGCACCGGCATCCCCGTCGTGGTCAACACCAGCCTGAACACCGCGGGGCGCCCCATGGTGGACAGCCCCCGCGAGGCGCTGGAGTGCTTCGGCAGCGCGCCGGTCGACCTGCTGGCCATCGGGCCGTTCGCGGTCCGCCGCGGAAAGGCGTTCGCATGACACCTCCGGATACCCCGGCGAGTACCGCGACCCGCTCCGCCGACCCGGCACGGCACCGAGCCGAGGGCGAGGTCTCGTACGCCGTCGTGATACCCACCGTCGGCAGGCCCTGCCTGGCGGACTGCCTGCGGGCCCTCGCCGAGGCCGGCGAGCCCTGGCCCGACCAGGTCGTCCTCGCCGACGACCGGCCCGCGCCCGGCGAGCCGCTGCCGCTGGCAGCGGCGGGTCCGCTGCGGGACCGGATCCGTACGACGGCCACCGGCGGGCGCGGCCCGGCGGCGGCCCGGAACGCGGGGCTGGCCGCGGTGAACACCCCCTGGGTCGTCTTCCTCGACGACGACGTGCGGGTCACGCCCGACTGGAGCCACCGGCTCACCGCCGACCTCGCGGCCGCCGGCGTCCGCACCGGCGGCGTCCAGGGCCGCCTCCACGTACCGCTCGACACCACCCGCCGCCCCACCGACTGGGAGCGCGGCACGGCGGGGCTGGAGGGCGCCGCCTGGGCGACCGCCGACATGGCCTACCGCAGCGCGGCCCTCCGCGACGTCGGCGGCTTCGACGAGCGGTTCCCGCGCGCCTTCCGTGAGGACGCCGACCTGGCGCTGCGCGTCATGGACGCGGGCTGGGACCTGCGCCGCGGCGACCGCGTCACCCACCACCCGGTACGCCCCGCCGACCGCTGGGTCTCCGTACGCGTCCAGCGCGGCAACGCCGACGACGCGCTGATGCGGCGGCTGCACGGCGCCGACTGGTGGCACCGGGCCGAGGCACCGCGCGGCCGGCTCGCCCGGCACACCGCCATCACCGCCGCGGGCACGGCGGCAGCGGCGCTCGCGCTCGCCCGCCGCCCGCGCGCCGCCGCGCTGGCCGGAGCCGTCTGGGCGCTGGGCACGGCGGAGTTCGCCTGGGCCCGCATCGCCCCCGGCCCGCGCACCCGGCACGAGGTGACCACGATGCTCGCCACCAGCGTGCTCATCCCGCCGCTCGCCGTCGCACACCGGCTGCGGGGCGAGCTGACGCACCGCGGCGCCGCGGCCTGGCGAGGTGGCGCATGACCGAATCGCCCCATGAGGGCGCGTCCCTCGCCGAGGGCCGCCCCGCCCTGCCGCACGAGCGGCCCGCCGCCGTCCTCTTCGACCGGGACGGCACACTCATCGAGGACGTGCCCTACAACGGCGACCCGCGGCTGGTCCGCGTGCTGCCCGGAGTGCCCGAGGCGCTCCGGCTGCTGCGTGCCGCCGGCATTCCGACGGCCGTCGTCAGCAACCAGTCCGGCGTGGGCCGCGGCCTGCTGACCGAACAGCAGGTGCGGCTGGTCAACGCGCGGGTGGACGACGCGCTCGGCGGCTTCGGGACCTGGGTGTACTGCCCGCACAGCCCCGAGGCCGGCTGTCACTGCCGCAAGCCCAGGCCGGGGCTGGTGATCGAGGCGGCCCGCCGGCTCGCCGTACCGGCCGAGAAGTGCGTGGTGATCGGCGACATCGGCGCCGATGTGCTCGCCGCGCAGGCCGCCGGTGCCCGCGCCGTCCTCGTGCCCAACGCCGTCACCCGGCACGAAGAGGTGGCGGCCGCGCCGTGCACCGCGCCCGACGTGCTCACGGCCGTACGGCAGCTGCTCGGCCCGGGCCCCGAGACCGCGCCCGTGGCCGCGGAGACCTGGGGGTGGGACCGTTGAGATCGCTCGTGGTACGCCTCGACAGCTTCGGCGACGTCCTGCTGGCAGGACCGGCCGTGCGTGCCGTGGCCGCGCATTCCGACCACGTGACCATGTTGTGCGGGCCGCGCGGCGAGGACGCGGCGCGGATGCTGCCCGGGGTCGACGAGGTACTGGTGTGGGAGGCCCCCTGGGAGGGCTTCAGCCCGCCGAGCGTCGACGACGCCGACGTCGAGGGACTGGTCCGCCGGGTGCGCGAGGGCGCCTACGACAGCGCGCTCATCCTCACCTCCTTCCACCAGAGCCCGCTGCCCGCCGCCCTGCTGCTGCGGATGGCGCACGTCGGCCGGATCGGCGCCGACAGCCGCGACCACCCGGGGCGGCTGCTGGACGTACGCCACCGGCGGCTGCCCGGACGGCACGAGGCCGAGGCCGCCCTCGACACCGCAGCCGCGCTCGGCTTCGTGCCCGAGCCCCGCGACGACGGGCGGCTGCGGGTGCTGCCGACGCCGGACACCGTGGGGCTGACCGGCAACGGCCCGTACGTCGTGGTCCACCCGGGCGCCAGCGCACCCGCACGCGCCTGGAGCCCGCACCGCTGCGCCGAGGCGGTCGCCGCGCTGGCCGACGCCGGCCACCGCGTCGTCGTCACCGGCGGCCCCGGCGAGACCGGACTGACCAAGGAGGTCAGCGGGAGCGTCGCCCGCGACCTCGGCGGGCGCACCGACTCCCGGAGCCTGGCCGGAGTGCTGCGCTCCGCCGACGTGGTGGTCAGCGGCAACACCGGCCCCGCACATCTGGCCGCCGCCGTCGGCACGCCCGTCGTGTCGCTGTTCGCGCCCGTGGTACCCGCCGAGCGGTGGGCGCCGTACGGCGTGCCGACGATCCTGCTCGGCGACCAGCGGGCACCGTGCGCCGGCAGCCGCGCCCGGTTCTGCCCGCAGCCGGGTCATCCCTGCCTGGACGACGTCACCGCGACCGACGTGGTGCTCGCCGTGCAGAAACTGCTCAAGGAGAGCACATGAACATCCTCATCTGGCATGTGCACGGCTCCTGGATCACCGCGTTCGTCCAGGGTGCGCACACCTACCTGGTCCCGGTGACCCCGGACCGCGGCCCGGACGGCCTGGGCCGCGCCCGCACCTGGGACTGGCCGGCCTCCGTCCGGGAACTCTCCCCGGAGCAGCTGCGCACGGCGGACATCGACCTGATGGTCCTGCAGCGGCCGCACGAGGTGGACCTGGCGTACGAGTGGACCGGCCGGCGGCCGGGCATCGACGTACCCGCGGTCTACGTCGAGCACAACAGCCCGCACGAGACCCCCGTGGACACCCGGCACCCGCTCGCCGACCGCGCCGACGTGCCGATCGTCCACGTCACCCACTTCAACCGGCTGATGTGGGACAACGGCCGCGCCCCGACCACCGTCGTGGAGCACGGCATCATCGACCCGGGCCCGCGCTGGACCGGCGCCGAGCAGCGGGCCGCCGTGGTCGTCAACGAGCCCGTGCGGCGCGGCCGTACCACCGGCACCGACCTGCTGCCCCGGTTCGCCGACGCCGCGCCGCTGGACGTCTTCGGCATGCGCACCGAGGGCCTGGCCCGCCACCTGGGCCTGCCGCCGGACCGGTGCCGCGCGCGTGACCTGCCGCAGGAGGAGCTGCACACGGCGATGGCCCGGTGCCGGGTGTACGTCCACCCGATCCGCTGGACCTCGCTCGGCCTCTCCCTGCTGGAAGCCATGTTCCTCGGCATGCCGGTCGTGACGCTGGACACCACCGAGGTGCGCGAGGCCGTCCCCGAGGGGGCAGGCGTGGTCTCCAACCGGCTGGAGACGCTGACCGACGCGGTCCGCGGCTTCGTCGCCGACCGGGACCTCGCCGAACGGACGGGCCGGGAAGCGCGGGCCGCCGTACAGGCCCGCTACGGGGTGGGGCGCTTCCTGGACGACTGGGACCAACTCATGAAAGAGGTCACGCGATGAAGCACGAAGCCCCCGCCCTCCACGTCGCCATGGTCTCCGAGCACGCCAGCCCGCTGGCCGCACTCGGCGGCCCGGACGCCGGCGGGCAGAACGTGTACGTGGCGCAGCTCGCCCGGCACCTGGTCCGGCGCGGGCACGAGGTCACGGTCTACACACGGCGTGACGATCCCGCGCTGCCGCACACCGTCACGACCAAGGACGGCTTCAAGGTCGTGCACGTGCCGGCCGGGCCGCCGGCCCCGGTACCGAAGGACGAACTGCCCGCGCACATGCCGGAGTTCGGCCGGTACCTCGCGCGGTCCTGGGCCGCCGCACCGCCCGACCTGGTGCACGCCCACTTCTGGATGTCCGGCACGGCCGCGCTGGCCGGCGCCCGGGAGCACGGCGTCCCCGTCGTGCAGACGTACCACGCGCTGGGCACCGTCAAGCGGCGCTACCAGGGCTCGGAGGACACCAGCCCGCCCGAGCGCATCGAGACCGAGGCCCGCATCGGCAGGAGCTGCAACAGGATCCTCGCGACCTGCTCCGACGAGGTCGGCGAACTCCTCGCCATGGGCATCGACCGCCGGCACGTGCGCGTCGTGCCGTGCGGCGTGGACACCGAGCACTTCGCGCCCGTGCCGGACGCCCGGCGCACCGAGGGCCCCAAACGGCTGCTGGCCGTCGGGCGGCTCGTGCCCCGCAAGGGCTTCGACCGGGCCATCCGCGCCCTGGCCGGCGTCCCGGACGCCGAACTCCTCATCGCCGGCGGGCCCGAGGAGCCACTGCTCTTCGACGACCCGGAGGCGGTCCGGCTGCGCAAGGTCGCCGAGGAGCACGGCGTGAGCGAGCGGGTACGGCTGCTGGGCGCGGTCTCGCACGGCGAGATGCCGGCGCTGATGTCCAGCGCCGACCTGGTGCTCTCGCTGCCCCGGTACGAGCCCTTCGGCATCGTCCCCATCGAGGCGATGGCCTGCCGCACCCCGGTGGTCGCCACCGCCGTCGGCGGACACCTGGACACGGTCGTCGACGGGGTCACCGGCGTCCTCGTGCCGCCGGTCGACGACCACGGCCTGGACCGCGTCATCCGCGACCTGCTGGCCGACCCCGAGCTGCTCGCTCGCCTCGGCGCCGCGGGCCGCGAACGCGCCCTGGACCGCTACACCTGGGAACGCGTCGCGGAAGGCGTCGCCGCCGTCTACGACGGCCTGCTCTCCGTACCCGAACTCTCGGGGGTGGCCCGATGACCACGATCGACGACGCCCGCCACTGCGACGCGCTGCAGGACGCGCTGACCCGCTTCCGCGCCTCCGCCGGACGCCTGGAGTCCTGGGGCGGCCGGCTGGCCGACCGCCTCGGCCACGGCGCCCGGCTGCTGGTCGCCGGCAACGGCGGCAGCGCGGCCCAGGCCCAGCACCTCACCGCCGAACTGGTCGGCCGCTACCGCGAGGACCGGCCCGCGTACTCGGCGCTCGCGCTGCACGCCGACACCTCCTCCACCACCGCCATCGCCAACGACTACGGCGTGCAGGAGGTGTTCGCACGGCAGACCCGCGCGCACGGCCGGCCCGGCGACGTGCTGCTGCTGATGTCCACCAGCGGCGCCAGCGCCAACCTGCTGACCGCCGCCGGCGAGGCCCGCCGCACCGGCATGAGCGTATGGGCGCTGACCGGGCCCGCGCCCAACCCGCTGGAGGCGGCCGCCGACGAGGCGCTGTGCGTGGACGCGCCGGTGGCCGCCACCGTCCAGGAACTCCACCTGGTCGCCGTGCACATGATCTGCGAGGCGTTCGACCGGGCCGTCGCCCGGCAGGACGGCGCGGTGCGCCAGGAGCCGGAACCGGCCCTGGACCGCGTGCGGGTGGAGGAGTCATGAGCCGCCCCGCACCCCTGCTCGTCGTCGGTGACGCGCTGCTCGACCACGACCTCTCCGGGCGCGCCGACCGCCTCGCGCCGGACGCCCCGGTGCCGGTACTGAAGGCCGTACGCCGCACCGCACGGCCCGGTGGCGCGGCGCTCGCCGCCTGCCTGGCCGCCGAGGACGGCCGCGAGGTCACCTTCGTCACCGCGCTCGGCGACGACGAGACCAGCCGCGACCTGCGCCGGCTCCTCGCCGACCGGGTCACCCTCGTCGAACTCCCGCTCTCCGGCGCGCTCTCCAGCAAGACCCGGCTGATGGCCCGGGGCCGCCCGCTGCTCCGCCTGGACGAGGGCGACGGCCGCGCGTGCGGGGCCACCGAGGCGGCGGAGGCGGCCATCGCGGCGGCCGGTGCCGTGCTCGTCGCGGACTACGGCCGGGGCACCGCCGACGCCGTGCGCGACGCGCTCGCCCGTGCGGCCCGGCGGGTGCCCGTCGTCTGGGACCCGCACCCCAACGGGCAGCCGCCGGTGCCCGGTGTGAAGCTGGCCACCCCGGCGGCCGCCGAGGCGCGGGGCTTCGCCGCCGCGCTCGGCGAGGAGCCCGGCCGGCGCGCCGCCGCCCGGCAGCGCCCGGCCCGTACGGGACCCGGCGACGAAGCGGCCGACGCGCCGCGCGGCCGGCTCGCCCAGGCGGCCGCCGACGCGCGCACGCTGCTGAGTGCCTGGCGGGCCGCTTCGGTGGCCGTGACGATGGGGGAGCGCGGCGCGCTCCTCACGCACGGCGAGGCGCCGATGCTGGTGCCCTCGCCGTGGAGCGCGCAGGGTGACGCCTGCGGCGCCGGGGACCGCTTCGCCTCCGCCGCAGCGGGACTGCTGGCCGACGAGGCGCTGCCCGAGGACGCCGTGCAGGGCGCGGTCCACGCGGCCACCCAGTTCGTCGAGGACGGCGGCGCGCACGGCTTCGCCGGTCACTTCGCGCCCACCGCCCAGCCGCAGGACGGCGGCGGCGAGAGCGCGGCCGAACTCGCGGCACGGGTGCGCGCCGCGGGCGGCACCGTCGTCGCGGCCGGCGGCTGCTTCGACCTGCTGCACGCCGGGCACGTCGCGCTGCTCCAGGCCGCCCGGCGGGCCGGCGACTGCCTTATCGTGTGCCTGAACTCCGACGCGTCCGTACGCCGCCGCAAGGGCGACGAGCGGCCGATCGTGCCCGCAGCCGACCGGGTGCGGGTGCTCCAGGCGCTGGGCTGCGTCGACGCCGTCACCGTCTTCGAGGAGGACACCCCCGAGCAGGTGCTCCAGGAACTCCGCCCGCACATCTGGGTCAAGGGCGGCGACTACGCGCTGACCCGGATGCCGGAGACGGAGGTGCTGGAGGGCTGGGGCGGCCAGGTCATGCTGCTGCCGTACCTCGACGGCCGGTCCAGCACCAAGCTCGCCGAACGCGCCGCCGGACAGCCGGGCGAGCCGCTGCCGGACGCCACGGCCGACAGGGTGGTGTGAATGACGCACGCCGCCGATCCCACCGGCCCCGCCTCGCCCCGCCCCCGCCTCCTGGTGCTGCGCGCGCTGGGCCTGGGAGACCTGCTGGCCGGGGTGCCCGCGCTGCGCGGCGTACGCCGGCACTTCCCCGGCCACGCCCTCGTGCTGGCAGCGCCGCCCGCGCTGACCGACGCGGCGCTGTCCACCGGCGCGGTGGACGCCGTACTCGCGGCGCAGGCACCGGGCCGCGGCGTGCCCTCGCTGCGGCACTGGCCGGGCGCGCCCCCCGACGTCGCCATCGACCTGCACGGCAACGGCCCGGCCAGCGCCGACGTGCTCGCCGAGCTGAACCCCGGCCGGCTCATCGCCTACGCGGCACGCGACTCGCGCCGCCGCGCTGGGCGTCTGGGAGCGCGGCGAGCACGAACGCACCCGCTGGTGCAGCGTCCTCGGCGCGTACGGCATCGCCGCCGACCCCGAGGACTACCGCTCCCGGCACCGGACGCGCCGTCCCCCGCGCCCGGCGCCGTGGTCGAT
>NZ_PQSQ01000041.1 GCF_002920575.1 Streptomyces sp. Ru73
GGGTGACCCCGGCTGGGCCGCCTCAGCGGCGGTCGGCCCGGGCGCACGCCGGATGGGCGACCCGCGCGGCGGCGCGGCGCTCGCGCAGGGGGCGCCCACCGGCCCGGTCGCGCCTGCCCCGCCGCGGCCCCCGGAGGCGGAGGGCCCGGACGGCTCCGTACGGCTCGGCGGCTCCGTCGCCCCGATAGGGCCCGGCCCCCGGGCCGACGGACAGGGCCCACAGGCACAGCCCGGCCAGGCCACCAACTGGGTACGGCCGCCCGCCGGCGTCCAGGCCCCGCCCGCCCCGGCGGGACCGCCGCCCGCCGTGCCCCCGCAATCCGCGGCGGGCCCCCAGGCCGGGCATGGCGCGCCCGCTGCGCAGGGCGGCCCCGGCCGCTGGCGTCCCTGGCGGTTCCGCATGTCGAACGACGTGTGGGGCACCCCCGTGGTCTCCGGCGATCTGCTGTACGTCACCTCCTTCGAGGTGCACGCGCTGGACGTGGCCAGCGGGCGCCGCCAGTTCAAGACCCGCGAGGTCGCCTGGGCCATGGGCGTCTCCAATGGCCGCATCCACGCCTCGGACGGCCCGAGCCTGTACGCGCTGGACGCCACCGACGGCTCCGAGCTGTGGCGGCTGAACACCGAGGGCTGGGTCTACAGCCTGGGCGTCGACCGCGGCACGGTCGTCACCGGCACCCGGGGCGGCGGCGTGCAGGCATGGGAGGCAGCCAATGGCGAGCTGCTGTGGGAGATCGGCGGCGCGCAGACCGACTTCGAGACCGCCGAGTCCGGCCCTGTCGTGCACGAGGGCACGGTCTACGTGTGGGCCGACGCGCGGCTGAAGGCGCTGGAGGCCCGTACGGGCGCCGAACGCTGGTCGTACCCGGTGGGGGACGCGGCGTCCTGCGGCGGGGTCCCGGTGCGGCTGCTGACCGCCCCGGACGGCGTCGCGTACATCGCGGCGGGCACCCGCGTCCTGGCCGTCGACATCAACCGCGGCGACGTCCGCTGGCACTTCGAGGCGCCCGCGGTCTTCCTGTCCCCGCCCGCGTACGCGCCCGGGCCCGCCGTCACCGGCGGCGGGATCTACCTCGCCGACTACCTGGGCACGGTCTACGCGCTGGACGCGAACGACGGCCGGGACCGCTGGCGGATCGCCACCGAGGCGCGCCAGTCGACCGAGCCGGTGCTGGTCGCCGACGGCGCGGTGCACCTGGGCAGCGGCAACGCCCTGTACACCCTGGACGCGGTGTCGGGCACGCCCCGCTGGCGCTTCCAGGCGGGCGGCGAGGTCATCGGCGCGCCGGTGGCCGCCGACGGCCGGGTGCACTTCGGCTCCGCCGACCACTGCCTCTACACGCTGGACGCGATGGGCGGCCAGCTGCGCTGGAAGCTGGCCACGGGCGGCGAGATCACCGGCACCCCGGTGGCCGCCGCCGGCGTCGTCTACGCCTGCAGCAAGGACCGCTGCGTGTACGCGCTGGACGCGGCCAAGGGGACGGGCCAGGCGCGGCGCTCCTAGGGCGCGCTGGTTCCGCGGCCTGGAGGTGCTGCGCTTGCGCTGCCTTGGAGGCGCGGCGGCTCGGCGGCCGTCTGGGCTGCCCGTGGGCGGTGCGCCTCAGCGGTCCTCGGGCGGGCGGCCCCGGTCCCGCGGGCGGTCGTCCCGGACGGGCGGCAGGGGCTGTGTGGGATCGGCGGGCTCGGCCCGCGGCTCACCGCCGTACGGGTGGTCCCGGGAAGCGCCGTGCGGGTGGTCCTGGGGCGCGACCGTCGGCGTGCCGGCCGGCGGGGTCGTGCCGTCGTGCGTCGGGCCGTCCTGCGTCGGCGGCCACGGCTCGCGTGAGGAGCCGCCGAGCGGCCCCGCGCCCCCGTAGGGGACGTCCGGATGGCCCGTGTGCGGGCCCGGGCCCGGCTCCTCGCCGTAGGCGTAGGGACCGCCCCGGGGCTCGCCTTCGTACGGGTAGGGGGCCTCGCCTCCGTAGCCGTACCGCCCGTCGCCCTCGTAGGCGTACCGGCCGTCGGGCCCGCCTTCGTAGAACGCCGGGTCGTACTCCCGCTCCTGCTCCCTGCGGCGCTTACGGGCGCGCACGCCCCGGCGGCCGCTCATCAGCACGGCGCCCAGCAACAGCAGGACGCCGCCGCCCAGTGCCCCCGCGACCCCGACGCCCAGGCCCCGGCCGCCGCTGCCCGTGGTGAGGCTGCCGGCCGCCTGGCCCTGCCGCACCATCCACAGCACGGTGAAGCCCAGCACGACCAGCCCGGCGAGGGTGACCAGGAGACGGGAACGCAGCAGGACGCCGATCAGGGTGAGCACGGCGCCGGCCAGCATGGGCAGCAGGAGCGAGCGCATGACGTCGGCACCGCTGCCGGTGATCCCGTTGAAGAGGTCAGCGACGCGGATGTCCGCGCCGTGACGGCCGTCGTACCAAGGACGGAAGGGGCTCCATACGGCGGCCGCCGCTCCGATGAGGGCGATCAGGGAGCCGATGACGTTGCGCACCACCAGCATCGCCTCGTTTCGCTCGGGCCTGACGTCCTCCACAGCCGACGCTACGCCGTGCCGCCGGGCCCCGCCACGGCAATCGCGGTCCCTGTAGGGTGACGTGCACTCGTCAACGAATCGGGGGATTCTCATGGCTCGCCGTCATCTGCGGCTCACGGCCGTCGTGGCCGTCGTACTGGTCTCGCTCACCGGCTTCCGGCCGCACGGCCACGGGAGTCACAGCAGTGGCGGTGGCGGGGGCTGCAGCGCGCACTCCAGCAGCAGCGGCTACCACGGCGGCAGCCACCACTACGACGATGACGACGACTACGACGATGACGGCTCCTCGGGCAGCGGCTCGGACAGCACCCCCAGCCCGAGTACGCCGCCCCGGGGCACCGTCGTGGAGTGCGTCTCGGCGCACCCGAAGGCGGCCAGTCCGGGCGCGAAGGTCCGGCTCTCGGGCGACGACCTCTACGACGAGGTGACCATCACCGTCGAGTTCCGTGGCGCGGACGGGTCCGTGGTGGACACCGGCGCCCGGAAGGTCGACCCCGTCCTGGACGGCGAGGACGACGCTTACGGGGACCCCGTCTTCCGTGTCCCGATGGCCCACCCCGACCGGGCCGCCGAGGTCACGCGCTGCGCGGTCCGCAGCGTGCGCTGACCCTGCGGGCACGGCCGGACGAGTCACCGCACCCGAAGGACGACACTGCCCGCATGCCCGCGGCCGACGACGGTCACCGCACCCGAGGGGCCGCTCCCGTCCGCCGTTCCTCGAAGAGGCCCGCCTGCCGCTTCGGGGGCAGGTTGCCGAGCGCTATCAGGTGCGGGGCGTGCGCCAGGGCCTGGGCGCGGGTCGCCTCCTTGGCCGCCCACAGCGCCCGTACGGTGCCCTGCACGGCCTCGGTGGGCTGCGCGGCGACGGTCTCGGCCACGCGCAGGGCGGCCGGCACCGCCTCGCCCGCCGGGGTCAGCTCCGACACCAGGCCCACCTCGTGGGCGCGGCGTGCGCCGAGCCGTTCGGCGGTGCCCGTCAGCGCGAGCCGGGCGATCTCCCCGTACGGCATCCGCTGCGCCATGAGCATCGTTTCGTACGCGCTGACCATGCCGTACGTCGTGTGCGGGTCGAAGAACGCCGCGGTCTCGGACGCCACGACGAACTCGCACTCGCCCAGCAGGTAGAAGGCGCCGCCGCAGGCCATCCCCTCGACCGCGGCGATCACCGGCTTCCACAGGTCGGCGGCCTTCGGGCCGATGCGCAGCAGCGGGTCGTCGAGGGAGTAGGGGGAGGCGGGCTGCGGTACCCGTACGGAGCGGTCGATGCCCGTGCAGAAGGCCCGGCCGCCGGCGCCGGTCACGACCGCGGCGTGCACGCTGTCGTCGGAGCGGAAGGCGCACCAGACGGCGGCCAGTTCGTCGGCGGTCTCGAGATCGATGGCGTTGTGGCGGTCGGGCCGGTCGAGGGTGACCAGGGCGACGCCCGCGCCGGCCCGGGTGTCGACGCGGAGGGTCATGGCCGCTCCAGCAGCCAGCGCGGCACGGTCACGCCGTCCGCCATCTCGTGGAAGGCGACCTTCACCGCGGCGCCGATGCGCAGCCGGTCGGCGGGTACGGAGTCCAGCGCGGCGTCGGGGGCGCTGACGAGGTTGCCGACCAGCCGGATGCGGGGCGCCTCGGCCAGCTCGACGACGATCGCGTTGTAGGGCGCGAGCGCCGCGTACGCGGGCAGCAGGGGTGGGTGCGGCCGGACGTAGGACCAGATCCGGCCGCGGCCGCTCATCCGCCGCCACTCGCTCGCGAAGGACTGGCAGTGCGGGCAGCAGGGGCGGGGCGGGAAGCGCAGTTCACCGCAGTCGGCGCAGGTCTGGACGCGGAGTTCGCCGCGGGCCGCGTACGCCCAGAACGGCGCCCCGTCCTCGTCGGGAACCGGCAGCAGGAAGCCGTCGGCGCTGGTCGGCGGCTGGTCGGGCGCGGGCGGGGCGGGTTGCACAGGGAGGTTGTCCACAGGCCCGGCGGGGTCGGTGCGGCTGTCGGTGCCGCCTGTCACACTCGGTTTTATGAACGTCACAGCAGGTCAACTCCTCAGCAGGAGAGCGGAAGTCGGGACGCAGTCGCCCGCGGTGACCAGGCAGGTCGCGGCGTCGGGCACCTGCGCGGTGCTGGTGCCGCGGAGTTGCTTGACCCCCTCGGTGATCAGGTTGAAGCCGTGGACGTACGCCTCGGAGAGGCCGCCGCCGCCGGTGTTCAGCGGGAGCCGGCCGCCGGTCTCCAGGGCGCCGCCCTCGGTGAAGGCCGCGCCCTCGCCGCGCTCGCAGAAGCCGTAGCCCTCCAGGGAGAGGGGGACGAGCGGGGTGAAGGCGTCGTAGATCTGCGCGACGTCGACGTCCTGCGGGCCGAAGTCGGCCGACTTCCACAGATGGCGCGCGGCGGTCCAGGAGGGCCCGGTGAGCGGGTCGTCGGTCCAGTAGTTGACCATGCCGTGGTGCTGGGCGGGCAGGCCCTGGGCGGCGGCGTGGACGTAGACGGGCGGGCGGCGGCAGTCGCGGGCGCGCTCGGCGGAGACCAGGACGCAGGCCAGTGCGCCGTCGGTCTCCAGGCAGTTGTCGAAGAGGCAGAGCGGTTCGCTGATCCAGCGCGCCGTCATGTACATCTCGCGGGTCAGCGGGCGGTCGTACATGACCGCGGCGGGGTTCTGGTTGGCGCGGTTGCGGCAGGCCAGCGCGATGTTGAAGAGGTGGTCGCGGGTGGCGCCGTACTGGTGCATGTAGCGACGGGCGAGCATGCCGACCTCGTCGGCCGGGCGGAGGAGGCCGAAGGGGCGGGTCCATTGAGCGGGGGTGGGGAGTTGAGCGGAGGTGTTCTTCCAGGGGCGGGGCCCGGAGCCGCGCTTGCGCGCGCGCCAGGCGACGCCGACGGTGGCCTGGCCGGTGGCGATGGCGGCCGCCAGGTGGGCCACGGTGGCGCAGGAACCACCGCCGCCGTAGCCGGTCTTGGCGAAGAAGGTGACGTCACCGGCGCCGATGGCCTTGGCGACCTCGACCTCGTCGGTCTCCTCCATCGTGTACGAGGCGAAGGCGTCGACCTCGGAGGGGGCGATGCCGGCGTCGGCGAGGGCGGCGGTGATGGCCCGGCAGGCCAGCGTCTTCTCGGACTCGGGGAGACGTCTGGCGAAGGGTGTCTGGCCGATGCCGACGATCGCCGTAGCGTCCTTGAGGGCCGTCCCCATCGCCACCTCCGTGGTCGGGCGTCCGTACTGACAGCCGAGGAGGCTACCGCTAACCTGACGGGTAGTCAGCTAACTGGCACAGGGTTCTCCCGGCCGGTACGCGCCGCACGGCCCCCGGACGGGCTCCCGGGCACCCCGTACGGCCCGCGCAGGCACCGGGGGAGAAAGGCAGGCGCGATGCCCGGCGACGCAAACCGGCCCGGCGACGAGGGGAGCGCCGGGGCCCAGGCAAGGAGCGGTGCGCCAGCAGGCCTTCCGCAGAGGCGCGGTGCACTCACCGGGGCCCGGGAGGAGGCCGCGAGATCCGGCGGGGCCTATGGGGCCGGCGGGGCCGGTGCGGTGGACGAGGCCGACGCGGGCGACGCCGGAGCCGGCGCGGGCGCCAGGACCGGCAGACCGGACGCCAAGGCCGGGGAGGGGAGTGGCGATCCGCGGGCGGACCTGGCGTACGGGACGGTGCCGCGGCTGGTGCGGGCGGCGGCCGGGCGGTACGGCGCGCGGGAGGCCGTCGCCGACGGACGGACCCGGCTGTCGTACGCGGAGCTGGGCGAGCGGATCGAGCGGGCGGCGGCGGCCTGCGTCGCCGCCGGGGTCGCGCTCGGCGACCGGGTGGCGGTCTGGGCGCCGAACACCACGGAGTGGATCGTCTCCGCGCTCGGCGCCGTCTCGGCGGGCGCCGTCCTCGTACCGGTCAACACCCGCTTCAAGGGCGCCGAGACCGCGTACGTGCTGCGCCGCACCCGCGCCCGGCTGCTCTTCGTCACCGGCACCTTCCTCGGCACCTCGTACGTCGCCTCGCTGCGCCGGGCCACCGCCGAGGGCCCGGGGAGCGGGCCGCTGCCCGGCCTGCCGGACCTGCGGGACGTGGTGGTGCTGGCCGAGGACGCGCCCGTCGGCTTCCGCACCTGGCGGGAGTTCCTGGCCGGCGGCGACCGGGTGCCCGCGGCGGCCGTGCGGGAGCGCGCGGAGGCCGTGCGGCCCGACGCACCCTCGGACATCGTCTTCACCTCGGGCACCACGGGCCGCCCCAAGGGAGCGGTGATCACCCACGCCCAGACGCTGCGCGCGTACGGCGTCTGGAGCGAGCTGGCGGGCCTGCGTACGGAGGACCGCTACCTCATCGTCAACCCGTTCTTCCACACCTTCGGCTACAAGGCGGGCATCATCGCGTGCCTGCTGCGCGGCGCGACGATGGTCCCGCAGCCGGTGTTCAGCGCCGACACCGCGCTCGCCAACATCGCCGCCGAGCGCATCACCGTCCTGCCCGGCCCGCCCTCCCTCCACCAGCAGCTGCTGGACCACCCGGCCCGGGTGCGGCACGACCTCTCGACGCTGCGGCTGGTGGTCACCGGCGCCGCGGTGGTGCCGCTGCGGCTGATCGAGCGGCTGCGCGGTGAGCTGGGCATCGCCACGGTCCTCACCGCGTACGGTCTGTCGGAGAGTTCGGGGGTGGTCACGATGTGCCGGCGCGGCGATGCGCCGGAGACCGTCGCCCACACGTCGGGCCGGGCGATACCGGGTACCGAGGTCGCGGTGGTGGACGCCGGCGGGCGTCCGGTGGCGCCGGGCCGGCCCGGCGAGGTACGGGTGCGCGGATACCACGTCATGACGGGCTACTTCGAGGACCCCGAGGGCACGGCGCGTGCGGTCACGCCCGATGGCTGGCTGTGCACGGGCGACGTGGGGGTGCTGGACGAGGACGGCAATCTGCGGATCACCGACCGGATCAAGGACATGTTCATCGTCGGCGGGTTCAACGCCTATCCGGCCGAGATCGAGCAACTGCTGCTCCGGCACCCGGACATCGCCGACGCCGCCGTGGTCGGGATACCCGACGCCCGGCTGGGCGAGGTCGGCCGGGCGTACGTGGTGCGGCGCCCCGGCGCGACCGTGACCGGGGACGAGCTGATCGTCTGGTCGCGCCGGGAGATGGCCAACTACAAGGTGCCGAGGGAGGTGCGCTTCCTGCCCGAACTCCCGCGCAACGCGGCCGGCAAGATCCTCAAACACCGCCTGCGCGCCGCCTGACCGGGCCCCGGCGGGACCGCGGCGAGCCCGGCTGCCCCGCCCGGCCGGCCGAGGGCCGGGCGCTCACACCCTGCCCCCGGCCGCCGGGCCGTCAGCCGCCGGACCGTCAGCAGGCGGACCGGCGGGCCACCGGCCCCTCGGCCACCGCACCCTCGCCCGGCGGCCCCTCAGCGCCCGTCCAGCAGCACCGGCAGGGACTGCAGGCCGTTGCCGATGAAGGAGCCGGTGGGCTGCAGGTCGGACGCCGGTACGGCCAGTTCCAGGCGGGGGAAGCGGTCGAAGAGGGCGGGGAGGGCGGTGCGGGCCTCCATACGGGCCAGCGGGGCGCCCAGGCAGTAGTGCACCCCGTGGCCGAAGGCGAGGTGCTCGCGGTCGGCGCGGCTCAGCTCGAAGGAGTCGGCGTCCGGGCCGTGCCGCTCGGGGTCGCGCCCGGCCCCGGCGTACGCGGCGAGGATCGGGTCGCCCTGCCGGATGACCGCGCCGTCCGGCAGCGGGATGTCCTCGACGGCGTACCGCAGCGGCAGGTTGGCGATGCTGGGCGCCCAGCGCAGCGTCTCCTCGATGACGTCGTCCCAGCCGGCCTGTCCGGAGGCCAGCAGGGCGCGCTGCTCGGGGTGGGTGAGCAGGGCGTGGACGGCGTTGCCGATGAGGTTGACGGTGGTCTCGTAGCCGGCGCCGATCACCAGCAGCAGGGTGTCGAGCAGTTCCCGCTCCTCCAGCCGGGAGCCGTCGTCGTCCCGGGTGGAGACCAGCACGCTGGTCATGTCGTCGCCGGGCTCGCGCCGCTTCAGGGCGATCAGCTCGCCCAGCACGGTGGCGATCTTCGCGGCGGTGGCGGAGGCCTGCTCGGGGGTGGCGGAGGTGTCCATGACCTCGTCGATGACCGCCCCGACCTCCTCGCGGGACTCCTCGGGGATGCCGAAGAGTTCGCAGATCATCCGCATGGGGAGGGGCAGCGCGTACGAGGAGATCAGATCGACCGGTTCACCGGCGGGCGCGGCCTCCAGACCGGCCAGCAGCTCCTTGGTGATCCGTTCGACGCGGGGAGCCATGGCCTCGGTGCGCCGCCCGGTGAAGGCGGGCGCCACGAGCTTGCGCAGCCTGCGGTGGTCGGTGCCGTAGGCGGTGAACATGTTGGTGACGCCGACCCAGGACTGCAGCCAGCTGTCGTGGTGTTCGCCGTTGCGCCAGGCCGGCCAGTGCTGCCGCGGGTCCTTGCTGACCCGGTCGTCGGCGAGCAGCCGCTTGAGCAGGTCGTGCCCGCCCACCGACCAGGCTCGTATGCCGCCGGGCAGTTCGACGAGCGCAGCGGGGCCTATCGCGCGGAGGCGGGCGGCCTCGCCGGGGAGGTCGGTGCCGGCCGGGTCGATGGCGACGGGCTGCTGTCCCATGGGGTAGCTCCTGCCTGATCGGGAGTGAGGGGGGTGAAGCGGGCCGGCAGCGCGGCCAGCGCGCGGTGGAAGGCGCCGACCCGCCATTCCAGCTGCTCGAAGGGCACGGTGAGTTCGATGTCGGAGAGCCACGCGGTGAGCCGCTCGATGGCCGTGGTCGCGATGAGCAGCGCGGTGTTGCGCACCGGGCAGGCGTGCGGCCCGGCGGCCCAGGACAGGTGCGCGCCGCCGCCCGCGCGGGGCTGTTCGAGCGGGGTGGTGCCGAACTGCGCGTTGGCAGCCGCGTACGAGACCATCGTGAGCTGGCCCGCGCGGATCCAGGTGCCGTGGAAGAAGACGTCCCGGCGGGGGAAGTGCGCCGAGTAGTTGCCGAGCGGCGGGTCGTTCCACAGCACGTCGTTGATGGCGTCGCGGGCGGTCAGCGCGCCGCCGGACAGGGTGCTGTAGTACCGGTCGTCGGAGAGCATCCGGGCGAGCGCGTTACCGATGAGGTTGGTGGTCGGCTCGTGCCCGGCGCCCATGGTGATGACGATCTGGTGGATCAGTTCCTCGTCGCTGAGCCCGGCGGGGTGGTCCATGAACCAGGAGGTGAGGTCGGGCCCGCGGCGCTCCTTCTTCGCGGCGACCAGCTCCATGATGTAGCCCGTGAAGTTCTCGTTGGCCTTCGCGGCCTGCTCGGGGGTGGCGCCCTCCAGCATGTCGGCGAGGGCGGAGATCAGCCGGTCGCTGTAGGAGTCGGGGAGCCCGAAGACCCGGTTGAAGATCATCAGTGGCAGGACGCGGGCGTACTGGGAGATCAGGTCCACCCGGCCCTCGGCACCGAACCGGCTGATCAGCCGGTCGGCCGCGCCGTGCACGTACGTGCGCAGCTCGTGCGGCTCGATCAGCGCGAAGCTGTCGGTGATCACCTGGCGGTAGCGGTCGTGCGCCTCGCCGTCGCTGAAGAACACGTTGGGGCGCCAGGCCAGCATGGGCATGACCGGCGAGTCGGCCGGGACGGTCGGCATCCAGGGCCGGGAGTCCTTGGACCAGGTCGCGTCGTCCTGCAGCAGTTCCAGCGCGGCGCGGTAGTCGGTGACCAGCATCGCGGTCACGCCGGGCGCGATCTCGACCTGCGCGACCGGTCCCTGCCGGCGCAGCACCTGGTAGATGCCGTGCGGATCGGCCGCGAAGTCCGGGCCGTAGAGGCGTACGACGTCCTGGGTGGGGTCGTAGGGCGCGGCGTGCGAGCCCGGCGGGAACGGGGCGCCCGTGCCGCCCTCGTGCGCGGGGCAGCCCGGGGGCGGCGAGGCCGCGTCCGGCGCGGCGGCGGGACGGGGCGGGCGTGTGCCCGGCGCATGCGCGGGGGCCTGGGGCGGCAGCGCGCCGGGCCCGGCTGCGGGGTTCTCGGGCGGCAGCGCCCCGTACTCGTGGGGGGTGGTCATGCGGTGTCTCCGGGCGTGTGGTCCAGGACGTGTCCGACCAGGGCGATCAGCGCGTCGAGCGACTGGTCGCGGTCGCGCGCGTCGCAGACCACCAGCGGGGTGTCCTCGTGCAGGTCGAGATGGTCGCGCAGGGTCTCGACGGGGTGGGCGGGGGCGTCGGGGAAGGCGTTGACCGCCACCGCGTACCGCAGCCCGGCCTCCTCGATGATGTCCATGACCTCGAAGGAGTCGGCCAGCCGCCGGGTGTCGGCCAGGACCAGCGCGCCGACGGCGCCGCGCGCGATGTCCTGCCACAGCGGCCGGAACCGCTTCTGGCCCGGTGTGCCGAAGAGGTACAGCACCAGGTCGCCGGCGAGCGTGATCCGCCCGAAGTCGATGGCGACGGTGGTCGTGGTCTTGTCGCGGACCCCGGCCAGGTTGTCGACGAACGCGCCGGTCTGCGTCATCACCTCTTCGGTGTGCAGCGGCGGGGTCTCCGACAGGGCCCGGATGAAGGTGGTCTTGCCGACCCCGAAGGGGCCGGCGACCAGCAGCTTCACCAGGGTCTGGTCGCTGCCGGACAGGTACATGGCGCCGTGCTCGGCGCCCTCGGCGGCGGTGTCGGCGCCGCCCGCTGCGCTAGGACTTGAGAGTGCGGAGTCCATCGAGGACCCTCTCCAGAATCTGCCGGTCGATCTGTTCGGCTTCGGGGATGGGGGAACGGGCGTGCAGATGGCCGGCGTCGACGAGGTCGGCGACCAGGACCTTGACGACGCTGACCGGCAGCCGCAGGTGCGAGGCGGTCTCGGCCAGCGTCAGCGCGCCCGGCCGCAGCAGCGCGAGGAGGCGGAGCGCCTCGGGCCGCAGCCCGGCGGGCGCGGTGACGGTCGCGCCGTACAGCACGGTGAGCCGGTCCAGGGTGTTGCGGCTGGGCCGGGCGCGGCCGCCGGTCGCCAGATAGGCCGGTACGAGACGCCGGTTGCTCTGGCGGGGCGTCATGCGCGCGGTCCCGTTTCCCGGGGCGGCGAGCTCATCGCCTTGGCGCCGAGCGTGGCGACCTGCACCTGCATCTGGTGCGAGACCACGCCCATGTTGACGTCGGGGCCGGCGAAGACCGCGAGGCAGGTGTTCTCACCGGCCGGGATGGCGAGCACCCAGCCGTCCTCGGACTCCACGACGGTCTGCCGCAGCCGGGCGTCGTCCTGGCCGGTGAACGCGGCGGTCACGGCGCGGCCCGCGCCCTGGAGCGCCGACATCATGGCGGCCACGCCCTCGGCCGCCTCCCGGGCGAGGCCGGGCGAGGAGCCTTCGATGAAGCCGTCGCCGGAGATGACGGCCGCGTGCAGGACGTGCGGCAGTTCCAGCAGCGGCGCCAGCACCCAGGACTGGTCCTGCGTGACGCGGCGGCGGACGGGGGTGCTCATGCTCGGTCGTTCCCTTCGGGGCGCTGAATTCGGTTGTCGGCTTCGGCCCGCCCGGAGAGGGTGCCGCGCTGCAGTGCGGCCCAGCGGGTGGCGGACTCCTGCGGGCTGCGCTCGGCGACGGGTTCGGTGCGCGGGAGGGCGGGTTCGGGCTCGGCGGTGGGCCGGCGGCGCCGGCGGCGCGGCAGCTCCGTCGCGGCGTCGGGCGCGGGCGCCGGGGCGGATTCCTGGGCGGGCGCCTGCGCGTGTGCGGGCTCGTGCTCGGGCGTACGAGCGGGCGCGGCCTCCGGCGTACGGGCAGCCGGGGGCTCCGGCGTACGCTGCGGCTCGGTCTCGGGCGCGCGGGTGGGCGTGCGCTCCATGGGGCCCTCCGGGGCGCGGGCGGACATGTGCTCCGTCGAAGCCGCCGAAGCCGCCGGTGCGGCACTCGATGCCGGACCGGCACCCGCCGCCCCGGCACCGGCCACCGGCGTGGCGCCCGGCACGGGGGCCGGCAGCGGCGGGGCCTGCGGCGGCACCAGCGGCGTGGAGTGGGCCCGCATCATCTGCGGCGGCAGCGGCGCCATCACCGACATCGGCTGGGTGTGCTCGTCCATCAGCGTCAGCAGCGGGTCGCCCGGGATGTACACGACGGCCCGGACGCCGCCGTACGGCGAGGACTCGACGTGCACCGTGAAGCCGTACTGCCGCACCAGCTGGCCCACGGCCGCGAAGCCGGAGCGCGGCGGGTCGCCCAGCTCGGTGAGGAGCAGCCGCTCCTCGCCGCTCAGCAGGCGCGTCGCGTGGGCGATCTCGTCGGCGTGCATGCCGATGCCGTAGTCGTCGACGATGACCGAGGCACCGCGGTTGCCCTGCTGGAGCGTGACGACGACGGGCAGTTCGTGGTGGGAGTGGTGCAGCGCGTTGGCCAGCAGCTCGGTGAGGGCGATGGCGACCGGCTCCACGGCGCGGGCGACGACGCCCACCGGGTCCCGCAGCAGGTTGCTGACCTGGACGCGCTCGTAGCCGCGCAGCCGGGACATCGAGCCGACCACGAGGTCGGCGAGGTGCGAGTCGTCGCGGGTCAGGCCGGGCCAGGCGCCGCAGACGACGCCGGTGGTCTGCACCCGGCGCAGCGCCTGCTCGTTGAGGAAGTCCGCCTGCAGCAGGTCCTGGGCGACGGCCTGGTCGTCGTAGCGGTGCTGCATCTCCTGGAGCAGCGTCTGCAGCCGGTACAGCAGCGCCTGGATGGTGGTGGTGGCACCGCGCATCGCGGCCTGCGCCGCCTCGTCCACCCGGGCCCGCTCCTTGGTGACCGCCTGGGTGAGCTGGTCCATGGCCGCGGTCAGCGAGCGGTCCACGTCGGTGCCCGTGAAGCGCGGGTCCTGCAGGCCGCGCACGGTGACGTGCGGGTGCGCGAGCGAGGTGGCGAGATCGGGCAGCCGGGCCTCGGCGAGGTGACGTATCTCCGCTTCGGTGGCGCGGAGTTGGGCGGCCAGCTCGGTGTGGCCGCGCTCGGCGGCGGAGGCGCGGGCCTCGGCCGTGGCCAGGTGCCGGCGCAGGGCCTGGCCGCGCTGCCGGCCGCGGACCAGGAAGAAGATCATCACCACCGCGGCGGCCGTACCTGCTGTCAGGCACCACAACAGTGTCGCCGGTATGGAAGTCATCGGGGTCCTCGTGTGGGGGGTGGCTTGGCGACGGCGGACGAACACCTGATCGCCGCCGAGATGTTACCCACCGAGTGACCTTTCGCACGGCGAAGTGGGAAAGCGGCATTCCGTGTGGACAAGATCACTCCGTTTTACCGGCGGTCACGTCGGAAACACCCGGAATGTCAACTGCCACTTGTGAACTCGCGCCAGCCGGCGGCGGGTTCCCCCGCGTACCGCTCCCGCAGCACGTCCTTGCGTACCTTGCCCAGCGGACCGCCGCGCGGCAAGACCGCCGCGATCTCCAGTTGCTCGGGGAGCTTCTGCGTCATCAGCCCCGCCCGGCGCAGATGGCCCGTCAGATCCTGGAGCGTGAGCGCCGGTCCGTCCGGATCGGCGAGCGTGACCACGGCGCACACCCGCTCCCCGCGCTCCCGGTCCGGCAGCCCGATGACCGCCGCCTCCGCGACCGCCGGATGGCCGTGCAGCAGGTCCTCGATCTCCTGGGCCGAGATGTTCTCGCCCTTGCGGATGATGATGTCCTTCAGCCGCCCGGTCAGTACGAGGTGCCCGTCGGCGCGCAGGAACCCCAGGTCACCGGTGTGGAACCAGCCGTCGGCGTCGAACGCCGCAGCCGTCAGCGCCGGATCGGTGTACCCCTGGCAGACCACCGGCCCCCTGAGCGTCACCTCGCCGGTCTCCCCGGCCGGCAGCGCGCGCCCGTCCGGCGCGGCGATCCGCACCTCGGCACCGGGCACCGGCCGCCCCGCCGTCCGCGCGAGCTGCTCGTCGCTGTCGTGCGGCGACCCCATCGTGATCATCGGGCACTCGGTCATCCCGTACCCGTGCAGCACCGCGCACCGCAGCTCCCGCCGCACCGCGAAGTACAGCTCCGGCGGCAGCGGCGCGCCCCCGCCCGAGAGCACCCGCAGCGACGGGATCAGCTTCGCGTCCCCGTCGCGCCGCCGCGACTCGTCCAGGAACGCCTGGTAGAAGGCGGTGCTGCCGCCCGCCATGGTGACGCCGAGGCGGGCGTACGCGTCGGCCGCCGCGCCCGGCGCGAACGTCTCCAGCACCACCGCGGGGAAGCCCCCGATCAGCATGGCGATGACGTAGTCGGGCCCCGCGATGTGCGCGTACGGGAAGGCGATCGACCCGATGTCCGCCGCCGACATCTCCAGCGCGGCGGCCAGGCCCGCACCGCCCGCGATCAGCGAGGCGTCCGTGTGCCGCACGCCCTTCGGGGCGGCCGTCGTCCCGGAGGTGTAGTAGATCCACGAGGTGCGGCCGTCCCCGCCCCTCTCTTCCGGGCGGAAGTCCGGCAGGCCGGCCGGGTCGCCGTCGGGCAGCTCCGTCGCCGTGTCGAGGTCGACGGTCCGCGTGCCCGCCGGTGCCGCCCGGCCGGCCATCGCCGCGTAGTCGAAACCCCGCCACACCCCCGGCACCAGCAGGAACTCCGCGGCGGAGTCGGCGAGTACGGCCCCGACCTCGCGCTCCCGGTGCAGGTGGAGGACGGGGATCTGGACGGCCCCCAGCCGGGCCAGCGCGAGCGAGGCGAGCACCGTGCTCACACGGGTCGGCAGCTGCCACGCCACCCGCGTACCGGAGCCGATGCCCAGCTCGCGGAAGCCTGCCGCCGCGCGCAGCGCCCGGTCGCGCGCCTGCCCGAAGGTCACGGCCCGCCCGTCCGCCTCGTAGAGCATCACCGCGTCCGGCGAGGCGGCGGCCCGCCGTTCGACCAGTTCCCAGAGCGTACGTATCCGAGCGGACTCCAGCACGGCGCGCCTCCCGGCAGTGGGCGGGACGGGATGTGGCGCGACTGTAGCACCGACACCTGACGGGGCGTCAGGTGTCGGCCGGTGCGGACATGCCGCAGGGACCGGCATCGACGGCATCCCCTCCTTGCCGTCGAGGCCGGCCCCTGCGATCCCCCGGGTTGTGCGTCAGCGGGCCGTACGCGAGATCAGTGCTCCAGCTTCGGCTCGGCGATCGGCCGGTGGCTGTCCTGCGGCGCCATCGTGCCGTCGGCAGCGGCCGCGACCGGGCGCTTGCCCTCCTGCGCGACCGGCACCTCGTCACCGATGATCGGCCGGTGGCTGTCCATCGCCACGACCTCTTCGCCGATGATGGGGCGGTGGCTGTCGAGCGGCTTGATGACGTCCTTGTCGCCGGTTCGCGGAGCCTTCTTCTCGGTGCTCACAGTGATCAACTCCTGTGTGTGGGCGCTTTCGGCCCACCGGCCCGGCGACTCCCCCGTGGGTCGCCGGACGGGTGGACCAGGGCCGGACACCATACGGTGGGGCCTCGTCACCGAGCCGCTTGCCCCCCGAGGCGGCGGTTCGGTACGAAGAAGCGTGACGCGCCGCGATGAACGATCGATAAACGGCCGCGACAACGTCGCTGACCTGCGGTGATGCGAGGTCAGGCGACGGCGGCCGGGGAGAGCAGCTGCTGCACCTGGACGCTCTCCGCCGCGCCCAGCCGCTCATAGACGGCCAGCGCCTCCTGCCAGCACACCCGGGCCCGCCCGGTGTGCCCGACCTGGCTCAGCGCCCGCCCCAGCGTGGTCAGCGCGGTGGCCCGCCACAGCTCCCCGCCGACGCCGCGCAGCGCGGTCAGAGCCTGCTCGGCGTAGTTGGCGGCGCGCGCGGGACGCTGCGCCGCGAGGTCCACCTCCGCCAGCCGGAAGTACGTCATGCCCTCCCAGAACGGCTGCCGGCTGTCCTGGAAGATGGTCAGCGCCGCGTTCAGCTGCTGGGCCGCGTCGTCCAGGCGCCCGGCGGCGGTGAAGGCGAGCGCCAGCGCGTACATGCCGTTGGCCAGCCGCCGGGTGGCACCGATTCTGCGGTAGATCGCCACGCCGTCCTCGGCCAGCCCGATGGCGCTGTCCACCCGGCCGGTGTCCAGGTGGACCCGGGAGAGGTTGCACAGCGCGCTGGCCTCGGACTGCTGGTTGCGGTCGTCGCGGAAGGCGACCAGCGCCTGGCTGAGGTAGGCCTCGGCGTCGTCGTGCCGGCCCTGGGCGCCCGCGATGATGCCGCGGTCGTTGGGCGCGTACGACGAGGAGATCGGGTCCTCGATCGCGAGCCCGAGCAGCATTGCCGACCTGGCGTGGTCGTCCGCGTCGTCCAGCCGCCCGGCCAGGGTGCGGATGTAGGCGAGCGAGGTGTGGATGCGGGCCTCGGCGTGCCGGTCGCCCAGCTCCCTGGCGGCCGCGAGGACGGTCATGTTGGCCTGGTCGTGCTGGCGCGCGTCGGCACCGGACTCGGCCAGGTCCTTGGTGAGCAGCAGCAGGTCGGCGGCGCGCCGCACCGTGTCGGCGCCGGTGGACTGCTGCGCGCAGGCCAGCAGGCAGCGGGCCTCGCTGAACAGCCACTCCAGTGCCACCGCGCGGTCCTCGAAGGCCAGCCCGGGGTAGTGGGTGGCCTCCATGTGGTCCACCAGCCGGTCGCCGGGGCGCTCCAGCGCGTACATGCGGGCCGCCGAGGCCAGGTAGAAGTCCAGCAGGCGGGAGAGGGCGGCGGCCCGCTCGGAGGGCGGGTGCTCGTCGCGCTCGGCGCAGGCACGCGCGTAGAGCCGGACCAGGTCGTGGAAGCGGTAGCGGCCCGGGGCCGCCGATTCGAGGAGCGAGGCGTCGACCAGGGACTCGATCAGGTCTTCCGCTGCGTCGACGTCCATGTCCAGCAGCGCGGCGGCCGCCGCGAGCGAGATGTCGGGTCCGTCGGCCAGGCCCAGCAGCCGGAATGCGCGGGCCTGCACCGGTTCCAGCTGCCCGTACCCCAGCTCGAAGGTGGCCTTGACGGCCAGGTCACCGGCGCGCAGCTCGTCCAGCCGGCGCCGCTCGTCGGCGAGCTTGCGGGCCAGTACGGACACGGTCCACGTGCGGCGCGCGGCGAGCCGGGACGCGGCGATGCGGATGGCCAGCGGCAGGAAGCCGCAGGCGCCCACGACGTCCATGGCGGCCTTGCGCTCGGCGGCGACCCGCTCCTCGCCGACGATGCGCGTGAAGAGCGTCAGCGCCTCCTCAGGACTCATCACATCGAGGTCGATGAGGTGCGCGCCGGGCAGGTCGATCATGCGGGCGCGGCTGGTGATCAGCGCGGCGCAGCCCTCCGTACCGGGCAGCAGCGGCCGTACCTGGGCGGCGTCCCGCGCGTTGTCCAGCAGCGCCAGCACCCGGCGCCCGGCGAGCAGGGAGCGGTACAGCGCGGACCGCTCCTCGGTGCCGTCGGGGATGGAGGAGTCCGGCGTGCCGAGGGCGCGGAGGAACGCGCCGAGCACGGCCTCCGGTTCGGCGGGGGTGTGCCCTGCGCCCTGGAGGTCGACGTAGAGCTGGCCGTCGGGGAAGTGCTCGCGGGCCGCGTGCGCGACGTGCACGGCCAGCGTGGTCTTGCCGACGCCGCCGATGCCGGTGAGCGCGGAGACGGCCATGATGCTGCCCTCGGCGGTGGCGAGCTGTTCGCTCAGCTCCGCGACGAAGGAGGCGCGCCCGGTGAAGTCCGCGACGGACGCCGGGAGCTGCTGGGGGCGCAGCACGGCGGGGCCGGTGCCGGTCTGTTCCTCCGGCGGCGGGCTGGGCGCCTCCAGGGCGGCGTCGGCGCGCAGGATGCGCTGGTGCAGCTCGGCGAGCGAGGCGCACGGGTCGACGCCCAGCTCGGTGTCGAGCAGACGGCGGGTATCGGCATAGACGGCCAGCGCCTCGGCCTGCCGTCCAGAGCGGTACAGCGCCAGCATGAGGAGCTCGCGGAGCCGTTCGCGCAGCGGGTGGGCGGCCGTGAGCGCGGTCAGCTCGGAGACCGCCTCGGCGTGGTTGCCGAGCTCCAGGTCGAGGTCGAGGCGGGCCTCGGTGAGGGAGAGCCGCCACTCCTCCAGGCGGGTGCGCTGGTTCTCCGCGTACGGGCCGGGAACGCTCGCGAGCGGTTCGCCGTTCCACAGGGAGAGTGCGGAGTCCAGCAGGTCGCGGGCGCGGCAGCGGTCGCCGCTCGCACGGGCCTTCTCGGCCTCGGCCGCGTAGCCCTCGGCGCGGGTGAGGTCGAGGTCGAGTGCGCCGGGCCGGCCGGGCTGCAGCGCGTAGCCGCCGGACTCGCTGACCAGTGCGTCGGCGTCAGCGCCGAGCGCCTTGCGCAGCCGGGAGGCGTAGGTCCGCAGGGCCGCGAGCGCGGCGTGCGGGGGCGTCTCGCCCCAGATGGCGTCGACCAGTTCGGCCGCGGTGGCGGTGCGCCCGCCGCGCAGCAGCAGGGCGGCGAGCAGCGCGCGCTGCTGCGGGGTGCCGGCCGCGAGCGGCGTGCCGCCCCGCCAGGCCCGTACGGGACCGAGCACGGTGAAGCGGAGCTGCTGCCCCTGCCCCGGACTCTCGTCCATGGTCTCCCCCTGCCTGTGCATCTCGTTCGCATCGGCCAGTCTGCCTTGTCGGCGGCCCCTGCGTCAGTAGGGGTCAGGTCTGTGCACAATCCCTCCTCTTGTGATCCACCGGGCCGGGAACGGCCGGGCGGCGCCCCGGCGACGGGCGCCTGCGGAATCCCCGCCGCCGGCTCCGGAGGCCATTCGTCCGCTTCCCAGTAGCTGACGGTTCGTCAGATCGGCGCTACCGTGAGGCACATGGCGACGCACACGGAGACCTCGGAGACCTTCCCCCGGATCATCTCGGTGGACGACCACACGGTGGAGCCGCCGCACGTCTGGCGGGACCGGCTGCCCGCGAAGTACCACGACACCGGCCCCCGCGTCGTGCGCGCACCCTTGAAGGAGATGACCTTCGTGGGTGGGAAATTCACCCCGAAGATGGGCGCACCGGGCGACGACGGACCCCTCGCGGACTGGTGGGTGTACGAGGACCTGCACCGCCCCCTCACCCGCCTGGACACCGCGGTCGGCTACTCACGGGACGAGATCAGGCTGGAGGGGATCACGTACGAACAGATGCGCCCCGGTTCGTACAGCGTCCCCGAACGGCTGGCGGACATGGACGTCAACCACGTCCAGACGGCGCTCTGCTTCCCCACCTTCCCGCGGTTCTGCGGCCAGACGTTCACCGAGGCCAAGGACCGTGAGCTGGGGCTCCTCGGGGTGCGCGCGTACAACGACTGGATGGTGGAGGAGTGGTGCGGCCCCGAAGCGCGGGGCCGGCTCGTGCCGCTGACCCTCATACCCCTGTGGGACGCGGAGCTCGCCGCCGAGGAGGTGCGGCGCAACGCGGCCCGCGGCGTGCGCGCCGTCTGCTTCAGCGAGATCCCGCCCCACCTGGGCCTGCCCAGCATCCACACCGACTACTGGGACCCCTTCCTGCGGGCCTGCGACGAGACCGGCACGGTCATCGCCATGCACATCGGCTCGTCCTCGAAGATGCCCTCCACCTCGGCGGACGCGCCGGCCGCCGTCGGCTCCACGATCACCTTCGCCAACTGCTGCTTCTCGATGACCGACTGGCTCATGAGCGGCAAGTTCGACCGCTTCCCGAACCTGCGGATCATGTACGCCGAGGGGCAGATCGGGTGGATCCCCTACATCCTGGAGCGCGCCGACGTGGTCTGGGAGGAGAACCGGGCCTGGGGCGGCGTCGCCGACAAGGTGCACCGCCCGCCCTCCGAGCTCTTCGCCGAGCACGTCCACGGCTGCTTCTTCGACGACGCCTTCGGCCTGCGCAACCTCGACGCCATCGGGGCCGGCAACGTCCTGTACGAGACGGACTACCCGCACTCCGACTCCACCTGGCCCAGGTCCCGGCAGGTCGGCGAGGACCAGATGGGCCACCTGGCCCCGGACGTCGTCGAGCGCATCGTCCGCGGCAACGCCATCGAGCTGCTGGGCCTGACCGCGGACGGCCTGTGGCCGGGGCCGGGCGCCCGGTGACCGGCCCGGCGGACGGGGACAGCGGCGGCGTGTGGCGGCCGCCCGACGGGCGGCTGGCGTACGGCATGCAGCTGCCCGTGCAGTCGCAGAGCACGCTGTACACGGAGGCGTGGGAGACCGGAGCCGGGCCCGCGGACCTGGTGGGGATCGCCCGGACCGCCGACCGGCACGGCTTCGCCTACCTCGCCTGCTGCGAGCACGTGGCCGTCCCGCAGCGGCTCGCCGCCGCCATGAGCACCGTGTGGTACGACCCGGTGGCCACGCTCGCGCACCTCGCCGCCGTCACCGAGCGGGTACGCCTGCTGAGCCACGTGGCGGTGGTCGGGCTGCGGCACCCGCTGCTCACGGCGAAGAGCTACGCCACGCTCGACCGGCTCTCCGGCGGACGGCTGATCCTCGGGGTCGGCGCCGGGCACGTACGGGAGGAGTTCGAGGCGCTCGGGGTGGACTTCGAGGGGCGCGGGCCGCTGCTGGACGAGACGGTCGACGCCTTGAAAACGGCCCTGGGCCCCGAGGAGTTCCCGGCGTTCGCGGGGGAGCGGTTCGCTTTCGAGGGGCTCGGACAGGCGCCGCGGCCGGTCCAGACGCCGCGCCCGCCGCTGTGGGTCGGCGGCTCCTCGCCCGCCGCGCTCCGCCGGGCCGCGGAGCGCGGCGACGGCTGGCTGCCGCAGGGCGACCGCCGGGACCGGCTGCCGCGGCAGATCGCGCGGCTGACCGCGCTCCGCGAGCGGGCCGGAGTGACCGATCCGGTGGTGATCGGGGCCATCGCCGAGCCGCTGTACGTGGGGGAGCCGGGCTGGGACACCGGCCCCGGCGCGCTGACCGGCCCGCCGGAACGTATCGCCGCCTCGCTGCGGGAGTACGCGGCGCTCGGCGTGCACCAGATCCAGCTCCGCTTCCGCAGCCGCGGCCGTACGGAACTCACCGACCAGATGGCGGCGTTCGGCACGGACGTGGCGCCCCTGCTCAACGACTGAACCGCGTGCCGCACGACGGAACGGCCCGCCGCCCGGCGGCCGTTCCGGTCCGCCGCGGCAACGCACCTGACGGAACATCAGCTCTTGACCCGGCCGGACCCCGGTGGAACAGTCGACGCATTCGATCTGACGGTACGTCAGAAAATCGAGGAGGGCGGACCCCTTGGAATTCGGGCTCTTTGTACAGGGATACGTACCGGCGGCGCGCGCCCAGGCCGACCCGGAAGCCGAGCACAAGGCGCTGATCGAGGAGACCGAGTACGTCATCCAGGCGGACCGGTCCGGCTTCAAGTACGCCTGGGCCTCCGAGCACCACTTCCTGGAGGAGTACTCCCACCTCTCCGCCAACGACGTCTTCCTCGGCTACCTCGCGCACGCCACCGAACGCATCCACCTCGGCTCCGGCATCTTCAACCCCCTCGCCCCCGTCAACCACCCCGTCAAGGTCGCCGAGAAGGTCGCCATGCTCGACCACCTGTCCGGCGGCCGCTTCGAATTCGGCTCGGGTCGCGGCGCGGGCAGCCACGAGATCCTCGGCTTCCTGCCGGGCGTCACCGACATGAACCACACCAAGGAGATCTGGGAAGAGACCATCGCGGAGTTCCCCAAGATGTGGCTCCAGGACGAGTACGTCGGCTTCAAGGGCAAGCACTGGGAACTCCCGCCCCGCAAGGTCCTCCCCAAGCCGTACGGCACCGGCCACCCCGCCATGTGGTACGCCGCCGGCTCGCCGCCCTCCTACGCCATGGCCGCCAAGAAGGGCCTCGGCGTCCTCGGCTTCAGCGTGCAGAAGGTCTCCGACATGGAATGGGTCCTGGAGTCCTACAAGTCGGCCATCCAGGAGGCCGAACCGGTCGGCGCCTTCGTCAACGACAACGTCATGGTCACCTCCACCGCGATCTGCGCCGAGACCCACAAGAAGGCCGTCGAGATCGCCGTCAGCGGCGGCCTGAACTACCTCCAGTCGCTGCTCTTCCGCTACCACGACACCTTCCCCCGGCCCGACGGCATCCCGCGGTGGCCCGAACTCCTCCCCGACTACACCGAGGAGATCATCGAGCTGCTGATCGCCGAGGAACTGATGATCTGCGGCGACCCGGACGAGGTGCTGCAGCAGTGCAAGCGCTGGGAACAGGCCGGCGCCGACCAGCTCTCCTTCGGCCTGCCCGTCGGCATCTCCCGGGAGGACACCCTCACCACCATCAAGCTGCTCGGCGAACACGTCATCCCCAAGATCGACACGGACCCCGTGCACCGCACCACGCGCTTCCGCCGGGCGGCCGGCTGACACCCCGCGTCCGAGAGGAGGACCGGCACCATGCTCGACCACCTGATCAAGGGCGCCACCGTCGTCGACGGCACCGGCGCACCCTCGTACGCCGCGGACGTCGGCATCCGGGACGGCCGGATCGCCGTGATCGCCGAACCCGGCACCGTCGCCGAACCGGCCCGCACGGCCGAGGACGCCGAAGGACTCGTCCTCGCACCCGGTTTCATCGACCCCCACACCCACTACGACGCGCAGCTCTTCTGGGACCCGTACGCCACCCCGTCCATGCACCACGGCGTGACGACGGTCGTCGGCGGCAACTGCGGCTTCACCCTCGCCCCGCTCAACCCCGGCCGCCCCGAGGACGCCGACTACACCCGCCGCATGATGAGCAAGGTCGAAGGCATGTCCTTGGTCGCGCTGGAAGAGGGCGCGCCCTGGAACTGGCACACCTTCGCCGACTACCTCGGCGCGCTGGACGGGCGGACCGCCGTCAACGCCGGCTTCATGGTCGGCCACTGCGCACTCCGCCGCCACGTCATGGGTCCTGACGCCATCGGCGGACAGCCCACAGCCGGGCAACTCCGGGAAATGCTGCGGCTCTTCCACGAGGCGATGGACGCCGGCGCCTGGGGCCTGTCCACTACCCAGTCCAGCTCCCACTCCGACGGCGACGGCGCACCCGTCGCCTCCCGGCATGCGGGCCCCGACGAACTGCTCGCCCTCTCCCGCGTCGTCGCCGACCACGAAGGCACCCAGCTGGAAGCCATCGTCGCCGGTTGCCTCGACCAGTTCTCCGACGCCGAGATCGACCTCTTCGTCGCCATGTCAGTGGCCGCCGGACGACCGCTGAACTGGAACGTCCTCACCATCGACGCCGCCGTACCGGAACGGGTCCCGCGCCAGCTCCTCGCCAGCGAACGGGCACGCAAGGAAGGCGGCCGCATCGTCGCCCTCACCATGCCCATCCTCACGCCCATGAACATGTCCCTCGACACCTTCTGCGCCCTCAACCTCATCCCCGGCTGGGGCGACGTCCTCGGCCTCCCCGTACCCGAACGCATCGCGAGACTCCGCGACCCCGCCGTACGCGACGGCATGCTCCGCCGCGCGGAGAGCAAGGAGGCGGGCGTCTTCCGGCGGCTGACCGACTTCGCCCGGTACGTCATCGGCGACACCTACTCGGTGGAGAACGAGGGCCTCACCGGCCGCGTCGTCCGCGACATCGCCGCCGAACGCGGCCAGGACCCCTTCACCTGCCTCGTCGAGATCTGCGCCGCCGACGACCTCCGTACCGTCCTGTGGCCCATGCCCACCGACAACGACCCCGCCAGCTGGGAACTCCGCCGCGAGACCTGGGAGCACGAGGACGTGCTGCTCGGCGGCTCCGACGCGGGCGCCCACCTGGACCGGATGTGCGGCGCCCCCTACACCACCCGCTTCCTCGGCGACTGCCTGCGCGGCCGCAAGCTCGTCGGCCTGGAACGCGCCGTGAAGATGCTCACCGACGACCCCGCCCGCCTCTTCGGCCTCCGCGACCGCGGCCGGATCGCCGAGGGGTACCACGCCGACCTCGTCCTCTTCGACCCCGAACGCATCGACGCGGGGCCCGCCACCCTCGTCCACGACCTGCCCGGCGACAGCCCCCGGCTGGACTCGCGCGCTCTCGGCGTGGTGAGCGTGCGCGTCAACGGCGTGGAGACGCTGCGCGACGACGCGCTGACCGGAGCCGTACCGGGCACGGTGCTGCGCTCCGGCCGGGACACGGAGACGGTGAGCACCCGGTGACGCGCGATGGGGAGGGGGAGCGCACGGTGACGTCCGGCGTCGGGGGTGAGGGGCCGGTGACGCGTGACGGCGCGGGTGAGCGCCTGGTGGTTCGGGACGAGGGGCCGGAGCGGCTGTTCATCGGGGGCCGGTGGGTGGCCCCCGAGCTGGGTCACTACGAGGTGATCGACCCGGCCACCGAAGAGGTCGTCGGCCTCGCCCCCGAGGCAAGCAGGGAACAGGTGTACGCGGCCGCCGCCGCGGCCCGCGAGGCATTCGACGGCTGGTCGCGCACCGCCCCCGAGGAACGCGCCCGCATCCTCGCCCGCACCGCCGACATCATCCGGGACCGGGCCGGACCGTACGCGGAACTCGCCCGCGCGGAATCCGGCGCCACCACCGCCACCGCACGCGGCATGCAGGTCGCGGTCGGCGCCGCCCGCTTCGACCGGTACGCGCGCGGCGCCCTCGAACCCGTCGAGGAACCCCTCCCGCCACAGATCAGCCAGGCCGGACCCATGGGGAAGGCCGGCGTCCTCGGCGCGCTCGCCGTCCGCCGGCCCGTCGGCGTCGTCACCTGCATCACCTCCTACAACAACCCCTGGGCCAACCCGGCCGGCAAGATTGCCCCCGCCCTCGCCATGGGCAACACCGTCGTGGTCAAGCCCGCGCCGCAGGACCCGCTCTCCGTCTTCCGGCTGGCGGAGGCGCTGGCGGCCGCCGGGGTGCCGCCGGGCGTGGTGAACGTGGTGACCGGCTCGCGCCCCGACGTCGGCGAGGCAGCGGTCGACGCACCGGACGTGGACATGGTCAGCTTCACCGGCAGCACGGCCGTCGGCCGGGCCATCGCCGAGACGTGCGGCCGCGGCATGAAACGCCAGCTGATGGAGCTCGGCGGCAAGGGCGCAGCGCTCGTCTTCGACGACGCCGACCTGCCCGCCGCCGTGGCCGGCATCGGCACCACCTTCTCCTTCTACAGCGGCCAGATCTGCACCGCGCCCACCCGCGTCCTCGCCCAGCGGGGCGTGTACGAGCGGCTGGTCGACGGGCTCGCTACGTACGCCGCCGCCCTGAAGGTGGGCGACCCGCGCGACCGCGCCACGGTCGTCGGCCCGGTCATCTCCGCCGCCCACCGCGACCGGATCGAGACGTACGTCGAACTCGGCCGCAAGGAGGGCGCCCGGCTGGTCACCGGCGGCGAACGCCCGGCCCTGGACAGCGGCTGGTACGTCGCCCCCACCCTCTTCGCCGACTGCACCTCCGGCATGCGGATCGTCCGCGAGGAGATCTTCGGCCCGGTCGTCGCCGTCCTCCCCTTCGACGACGAGGAGGAGGCCGTCGCCCTCGCCGCCGACAGCGACTACGGCCTGATCGACTACGTCTGGTCCGGCGACGTGGCACGCGCCTTCCGGGTCGCGGGCCGGCTGCGCGCGGGCGGGGTCGGCATCAACACCGTCGGCCGCAACATGGAGGCCCCGTTCGGCGGCTTCAAACAGAGCGGCGTGGGCCGCGACGTCGGCTCGTACGCCCTGCACGCGTACAGCGAACTCCAGTCACTGGTCTGGCCGGGCTGAGGCCGCGGCGCCGGCGGGCGCCGTGGTGCGGGGTGCCGGGCGCCGCGACGTCGGGCGCCGTGGTGCGGGCGCTCGCCGTTCGGCGCGACCGGGAGTCCGAATAACGGACACCGACGGGAAAATTTTGAACCTACCCAAAGCGGACATGGCTGCGGTTTACGTAATCCCATTCTCAACTATTGGACCTTGGGGAGTGGTGGTGCTTTAGGGGTTTCACCTCATGAAGGCGGGGTTGAATCGCCAACTTGGCTTCATTCGCAAGGCGTATGGTCGTGGAGTTCGACCCTCCGGATGCGAATACAGCAGGACTTAACGTCCTGTTCATGGTTCAGGTAGACCCCCGGCCCCCGGCCGGAGACACGGTAACGAGCGTCAATGGCGACGCATCGGGCGAAACCCGCAGCAAGGGCCTCAGCGGCAACTCCGTCGGCCTGCTCGGCAGTGCCGTGATCGGGCTGTCCACCGTCGGCCCCGTCTACTGCCTGACCTCCACGCTCGGCCCCACCGTGGGCGAGGTCGGCCTCCAGATGCCCGCGGTGTTCCTCGCGGGCTTCCTGCCGATGCTGCTGGTCGCGTTCGCGTACCGCGAGCTGAACAACGCCGTCCCCGACTGCGGCACCTCCTTCACCTGGACGGTAAAGGCGTTCGGTCCCCGCATCGGCTGGATGTGCGGCTGGGGCCTCGTGATCGCGACGATCATCGTGCTGTCGAACCTCGCCGGCGTCGCCACCTCCTTCTTCTACCTCCTCCTCGGACAGCTCACCGGCAGCGACTCCATCGCGGCGCTGGACGGCAACAAACCCGTACACGTCCTGACCTGCCTCGCCTTCGTCGCCATCGCCACCGCGATCAGCTACCGCGGCGTGACCACGACCAAGGGCCTGCAGTACGCGCTCGTCGGCCTGCAGCTCGTCGTCCTCGTGGTCTTCGTCGGCATGGCGATCGGCAAGGCCCGGGCCGGTGACTTCGCCGGCTCCATCGACTTCCACTGGTCCTGGCTGAACCCCTTCGAGGTGAAGTCCTTCGCGTCCTTCACCGCCGGACTCTCCCTCTCGATCTTCATGTTCTGGGGCTGGGACACCTGCCTCACCGTGAACGAGGAGACCGCCGGCAGCGAGAAGACCCCGGGGCGTGCCGCGATGCTCGCCATGGTCGTCCTCATCGGCTCCTACCTGACCACCGCGGTGGCCGCGCAGATGTTCTCCGGCGTCGGCACCAAGGGCCTGGGCCTGGGCAACCCCGCCACCTCGGACAACGTCTTCGCGGCCCTCGCCGGGCCGGTCATGGGCCCGGCGCTCGGCGTGCTGCTCTTCGTCGCCGTCCTCGCCTCGGCCGCGGCCTCCCTGCAGACCACGTTCATCCCGGTGGCCCGCACGGTCCTGGCGATGTCCACGTACGAGGCGCTGCCCGCCTCCTTCGCGCGCATCCACCCGCGCTTCCAGTCCCCGGGGCGGGCCACCGTCGCGGCCGGCGTCGCCACCGGCGTCTTCTACGCCGTGATGACCTTCCTCAGCGAGAACGTCCTCGTCGACACGATCTACGCGCTCGGCCTGATGATCTGCTTCTACTACGCGATCACGGCCTTCGCCTGCGCCTGGTACTTCCGCTCCGACCTGCGGAACTCCGCCCGCGACATGATCTTCAAGGGCGTCTTCCCGGTACTCGGCGGACTGCTGCTGACCGGCGTCTTCGTGAAGACGCTCATCGACATCTGGGACCCGGCCTACGGGACCGGCAGCTCCGTCTTCGGCATCGGCTCGGTCTTCGTCATCGGCGTCGGCCTCCTCGTCCTCGGCCTGGTCATCATGCTGTTCATGCAACGCCGCAGCCCCGCCTTCTTCCGCGGTGAAGTCCTGACCCGCAGCACGCCTGCGCTGGTCGTGGAGGACTGAGGGGGCGCAGACGGCCCCCTTCCCCCGGCGGGTGCCCCCGACCCGTTAACCCGTCCCGTCCCGTCCCGCCGCTCCTGCCGCCTCACGAGGTCCGAGGGCCCGGGGTGGGGCGCCGCCCTCACGCTTGCCTCCCGGGACTCAGGCTCCGGGGCGGGGCGGGGCGGGGCAGGCGCGGTGCGGGGGCTGGGGTGCCGGGGCTGGGGGCGGCTTTCGGGGCAGGGGGCCGACGTCGCCTCCGCTTTTCTCTTCCCCGGGGGGCCTCCCCCCGCCCCCGCCCCCGCCCCACCCCTCCTCCTCCGCCGCCGCCTCTCGTTTTCAGCTTGCTTCCGCCCTCAGTTCACTCCCGTCCCAGGAACACAGGGTTGGTCAGCGCCGCCATCGGGCCCGGGAGGGCCGGTGTCGTCGCGGGGTGGCGGACCTCGGCGCGTATGTACGCGGCGTTGTCCGGTGTGGTCCGCCAGCTGACCGTGCCCGAGCCGGAGTCCGGCAGCGGCTCGGAGTACCGCAGGCCCTGGTCGGTGACGAAGGAGACCGTGCAGCCGGGCGCGCCGCTCACCTCCAGCCGGGCCGTCACCGAGGACGTACGGCCCACCCGCAGCCGTTCGCCGATGCCGGCGTGCTCCCCGCGCTCGCCGGTCACGGAGAACGCGAGACTGACCTTCGCGGACTCGGCGATCCATACGCGGCCCGCCCGTATGCCCTCCTGGATCGCCTGCCGGGAGAGGTCGTCGGCGAGGACGACGGTCTGCGGCAGGCCCACCACGTCCGGGTCGCGGTGCGCGTCGCTGTGGCCGACCGCCGGGAGCCAGGCGCCGCGGCCCTGGGCGTGCGCGACCAGGGTGTTGTCCCACTCCGCGAGGGTGACCTCGTCGTCCGGGGTGTACGGGCCGTTCCACACCTCCACCGCGTCCGCCTCGTTCAGCCCGAACTTCCAGTTGCAGCCGATGCACGTCGCGTGCGGGTGCGCGGGGATGACCAGGCCGCCGGCCCGGCGGACGGCGCGGGCGAACTTCCCGAAGGCGTTGTCCCGGGCGCGGTACCGCCAGTCCACGAACACGCCGGGGTCGGTGCCCATGGCGACCACGTGGCCGTTGCGCGTGGTGATCTCCTCGCCGGTGAGGATCAGCAGGTCGTCGCCCCACAGGCCCTCCCACGCGGCGTGCGAGGAGGTGGTGTTGTGCTCGGTGGTGGTGAGGAAGTCCAGCCCGGCCGCCCGCGCGAGCGCGGCGATCTCCGCGGGGGTGCGTCTGCCGTCGGAGTGGACGCTGTGCAGGTGGTTGTCGCCGCGGTACCACGCCCGGCCGCGGCCCTTGGCGCGCTGCGGCGGGTACACCGGCTTGGGCGTCTCGCCCGCCGCGCCGTACCGCAGGGTGATGGCGACCTTGTAGTCCATGCCCTGGGGCGCGACGGTGTACGGGCCGAGGGCGATGTGCCAGGTGCCGGGCCTGATGGGGCCCGGGAGGTAGCCGGGCGTCGCGGCGTCGGCGCGGAGGAAGAACTCCGTGCGGGCTCCGCCGGACCAGCCGCGGAAGCCGGCGCCGCCCAGCTCCGTGCCGCGCTCGTCGAAGATGCCGATGTCGCAGGCGTTGCCGTTGGTGCCGGCCGGGACGGACGGCTTGTCGTAGGTGTAGGAGACGGCGATCTCGCGCACGCCGCGCGGGACTTCCACCGGGACGTACACGAAGTCGGGTGCGCCGGTCGGGAGGTGCCCTGTGACGGTCCGGGTCTCGTCCGCCGGCCCGCCGGAGCCGCCGGGTCCGTCCGCGCGCCCCTCGGCGCCTGCGAAGCTCACAGGGGCGAGCGTAAGGGCTCCCGTCGCGCCCGCGACGGCGCCGAGTCTCAAGATGTCGCGCCGGTCCATCTCCGCCCCTCCGCCGGTTCTGCCAGGTATCTGCCGCGTCATGTGAAAACTGTTGTACGCGCGTGTGACACGGACCGGAAGGCCTGTGGATAACTCGGGGAAGGTGCGGCAACATGCGCTCACCACCCCCTTTGCACAGGACGGCCGACGCGGAGGCGACGCCATGCGGATCGCGACCACGATCTTCCTGACCGACGAGACGATCCGGCCGGTGCGGCTGGCGTCCGAGCTGGAGCAGCGCGGGTTCGCCGGGCTGTACCTGCCCGAGCACACCCACATCCCCGCGTCCCGCGACACCCCCGCGCCGATGGGCGAACCGCTGCCGCGCGAGTACGGCCGGACCCTCGACCCGTTCGTCGCGCTCGGCCAGGCGGCGGCCGTGACCGAGCGGCTGGCGCTGGGCACGGGCATCACGCTGGTGGCCCAGCACGACCCGATCGACCTGGCGAAGCAGGTGGCGACGCTGGACTTCCTCTCCGGCGGCCGGTTCACGCTGGGGGTGGGCTTCGGCTGGAACGTGGAGGAGGCCGCCGATCACGGGGTGGAGTGGTCGTCGCGGCGGGCGCTGGCCAAGGACCGGATCGCGCTGATGCGGGCGCTGTGGGCGGACGAACCGACGGCGTACGAGGGGGCTTTCGGGTCGGTGCGGGCCAGTCACGCGTACCCGAAGCCGGTGAAGGGCGCGCCGCGCATCCTGGTCGGCGGCGGGGCGGGGCCGAAGCTGTTCGCGCACATCGCGGAGTACGCGGACGGCTGGCTGCCGATCGGCGGGCGGGGGCTGTCCGAGGCGCTGCCGGAGCTGCGCCGGGTGTGGGCCGAGGCGGGCCGTGAGGGGGAGCCGGTGGTGGTGCCGTACGCGGTGCGTCCCTCGGCCGGAAAGCTGGCGCACTATCAGGAGCTGGGCGTGGACGAGGTGGTCGTGCAGCTGCCGGCGGCGGGGGAGGGCGAGGTACTGCGGGCGCTCGACGCGTACGCGGACCATTTGTGAGGCGCGCGTGGCACGGCAGGTGCGGCGGGGAGTGTGCCCGGAAGACAGCCGGAGGGAACCTCCGGCTGGGGTGATCATCGGCACACGAAACGGGCTCCGCGGCCCGTCGGCCGCCCCGCCGCCCGCTCGTATCCTCGGAGGATGACTTCCAGCCCGCAGGGATCCGAGCAGCCACCGCAGGGGCCCGACCAGCCTCCGCAGGGAAACCGGCGCCCCGCGCCGACCGCCAACGCCATGCGCCGGGCGCTGAGGCGCGCGCGGGACGGCGTGGCACTGGACGCGGCCGAGGCGGCCGTGCTTCTGCAGGCGCGCGGCGAGGACCTGGACGACCTGTGCGCCTCCGCCTCCCGGGTACGGGACGCGGGGCTCGAGGCCGCCGGCCGCCCCGGCGTCATCACCTACTCCAAGAGCGTCTTCATCCCGCTCACCCGGTTGTGCCGGGACAAGTGCCACTACTGCACGTTCGCCACCGTGCCGGGGAAGCTGCGCCGTGAGGGCCACGGCATGTTCATGTCCCCGGACGAGGTCCTGGACATCGCCCGCCGCGGCGCCGAAATGGGCTGCAAGGAAGCCCTCATCACCCTCGGGGACAAGCCCGAGGGCCGCTGGCCCGAAGCGCGCGAGTGGCTCGAGGCCGAAGGGTACGACGACACGCTCGCCTACGTGCGGGCGATGGCGATCCGCATCCTGGAGGAGACCGGGCTCCTGCCGCACCTGAACCCGGGGGTGATGTCCTGGACGGACTTCCAGCGGCTCAAGCCGGTCGCGCCCTCGATGGGCATGATGCTGGAGACCACCTCCGAGCGGCTGTGGAGCGAGCCCGGCAACCCGCACTACGGCTCGCCCGACAAGGAGCCCGCCGTCCGGCTGCGCGTCCTGGAGGACGCCGGGCGCAGCTCCGTGCCCTTCACCAGCGGCCTGCTGATCGGCATCGGGGAGACGTACGAGGAGCGCGCGGACTCGCTGTTCGCGTTGCGCCGCGTCTCCCGCGCGTACCACGGCATCCAGGAACTGATCATCCAGAACTTCCGCGCCAAGCCGGACACGGCGATGCGCGGCATGCCGGACGCGGAGCTGGACGACCTGGTCGCCACCGTGGCCGTCGCGCGGCACATCCTGGGCCCGTCCGCGTGCCTCCAGGCGCCGCCCAACCTGGTGGACGCGGAGTACGGGCGGCTCATCGGGGCCGGCATCGACGACTGGGGCGGCGTCTCGCCGCTCACCCCGGACCACGTCAACCCCGAGCGCCCCTGGCCGCAGATCGAGGAGCTGGCCGCCCGTTCCGCCGAGAGCGGCTTCCGGCTGCGGGAACGGCTCGCGGTCTACCCGGAGTTCGTGCTGCGCGGCGAGCCCTGGCTGGACCCGCGGCTGCTGCCGCACGTACGGGCGCTGGCGGACCCCGAGACGGGGCTGGCGCGCGAGGACGCGGTGGTCGAGGGGCGGCCCTGGCAGGAGCCGGACGAGGAGTTCTCGCTGCACGGCTCGGGCCGGACGGACCTGCACCGCACCATCGACACCGAGGGCCGCACCGGTGACCGCAGGAACGACTTCGACGAGGTCTACGGCGACTGGGAGGCGCTGCGCGAGGCGGCGGCACCCGGGATGGTGCCGCAGCGCATCGACACGGACGTACGCGCCGCCCTGAAGCAGGCGGCGGACGACCCCACGAAGCTGAGCGACGACGAGGCGCTCGCCCTCTTGCACGCCGACGGGCCGGCCCTCGATGCGCTGTGCGGCATCGCCGACGACCTGCGCCGGGAGGCGGTCGGCGACGACGTCACGTACATCGTCACGCGCAACATCAACTTCACCAACGTCTGCTACACCGGCTGCCGGTTCTGCGCCTTCGCGCAGCGCCGTACGGACGCCGACGCCTACACCCTGTCGCTGGACCAGGTCGCCGACCGTGCCCAGCAGGCGTGGGAGGTGGGCGCGACCGAGGTGTGCATGCAGGGCGGCATCCACCCCGACCTGCCCGGCACGGCGTACTTCGACATCGCGCGTGCGGTGAAGGAGCGCGTCCCGGGGATGCACGTCCACGCGTACTCGCCCATGGAGGTCGTCAACGGCGCGACCCGTACGGGCATGTCCATCCGGGAGTGGCTGACGGCCGCCAAGGAGGCGGGGCTCGACACGATTCCCGGTACGGCCGCGGAGATCCTCGACGACGAGGTGCGCTGGGTGCTCACCAAGGGCAAGCTGCCCACGGCCACCTGGGTCGAGGTCGTCAAGACCGCGCACGAGCTGGGCATCAGGTCGTCCTCGACGATGATGTACGGGCACGTGGACCAGCCGCGGCACTGGCTGGGCCATCTGCGGCTGCTGGCGGAGATCCAGCAGGAGACGGGCGGCTTCACGGAGTTCGTGACCCTGCCGTTCATCCACACGAACGCGCCGGTCTACCTGGCGGGCATCGCCCGTCCGGGGCCCTCCTCGCGCGACAACCGTGCGGTGACCGCGATGGCACGGGTGCTGCTGCATCCGCACATCCCCAACATCCAGACCAGCTGGGTGAAGCTCGGCACCCAGGGCGCGGCGGAGATGCTGCGCTCGGGCGCCAACGACCTCGGCGGCACGCTGATGGAGGAGACCATCTCCCGGATGGCCGGGTCCAGCTACGGCTCGTACCGGTCGGTGCGGGACCTGGTCGCGATCGCCGAGGAGGCCGGGCGTCCGGCCCGTGCCCGTACGACGACGTACGGTCCGGTGCCCGAGGAGCGGCAGGAGGCGGCGCGGCGCTCCGACGGCCATCTGCCGGAGCTGCTGCCGGTACTGGAGTAGCGGTGTGCGGGGCCGTCCGGCGACCGGCGGCCCCGCACACCCCGTCCCCACCGCAGGGCGGCCACGCGCCGCCGGGCGGCCCCGCGCCCGTCAGCCCTCGCCGCCGTGCTCCGTCTCGTGCTGGAGGATGCACTGCTGCCAGCGGGCGAGGGCCTCGGCCCGGTCGCCGCCGGCGTCCTCGGCCGCGGTGATGAGCGCGTCGGCGGCCATCGCCGCGAGCCGGACGGCGATGTGGCAGGTGTCGCGCTGGGGGAGCGGCCGCAGCAGCTCCACCGCCCCCTCGCTGTCCCCGGCCAGCGCGCACGCGACGACGGCCATGGTCGTGCGGTCCCACTCGTACTCGGACATGGACGGAGCATGCCCACGGCGGGGGCGGAGGATGACTCCTGTGCCCATATTGCCCAGCTGAACGGAAAGTTCCGTTACCGATCAAAAGCCGCTCGATGGTCGCCTCTTCGCATTCCCTTCCTGCCCACTGATGGCTGAATCTTTGTCTATTACAGTGCCCTCCGTCAGACGGGCGTCACGAGGCGTCGGGAGCGGGAGCACGGCCGGGAGGGCGCAGTGCCGGGAGGGACACAGTGAGCGCGAACGCCATCTGGGGCCGCGCCGAGCAGCAGGACTTCCGCAGCCGGGTGCGCGGCTGCCTCCTGGGCGGGGCGATCGGCGACGCCCTCGGGGCGGGCGCGGCCGACGCCTCCCTGGACGCCCTCCGCCAGGCACACGGCGCCGAGGGGCTCACCGACTACGTGCCCGTCTTCGGACGGCGCGGCGCCATCACGGACGCCACCCAGCTCACCCTGTTCTCCGTCGACGGGCTCATACGGGCCCAGGTGCGCCGCGACACCGGTGCCTGGCACCCGCCCACCGACCTGTACCGCGCCTACCGCCGCTGGGCCGTCACCCAGCACGACTGGGGCCCGGACGAGCGCCGCGCCGAGGACGGCTGGCTGGCCCGCGAGGAGTGGCTGTACGCCCGCCGCGCGCCGGCCCGCGACTGCCTCACCGGCCTCGGCGACCAGGTCATGGGCACCCTGGAGGCGCCCCGCAACCCGCAGGCCGACGGCGGCGGCGCGGTGATGCGCTCGGCGCCCTTCGGGCTGCTGGTCGGCTGGGAACCCCAGCTGGTCTTCCAGCTCGCCGTGGAGTGCGCGGCGCAGACCCACGGCCACCCGACCGGCTACCTCGCGGCCGGCGCGTTCGCCGTCGTCGTCCACTCCCTCGCGCGCGGTGAGGACCTCGACAGCGCCGTCCAGAAGGCCCTGGCCCACCTGGCGACCCGCCCCGGCCACGAGGACACCACGGACGCGCTCAAGCGCGCCCTGGGCGCCGTACGGCAGGGCATGCCCACCGCCGCCCGGGTCGAGGCGCTGGGGGAGGCCGGGGACGCCGCCGGCGCCCTCGCCGTCGCCGTGTACTGCGCGCTGGTCGCCGAGGACATCCGGCACGGGCTGCTGCTCGCCGTCAACCACGGCGGGCCCTCCGACGTCACCGGCGCGCTCTGCGGCAACCTGCTCGGCACGCTGCACGGCGAGACGGCGCTGCCGCCGGTCTGGCTGGTGGAGCTGGAGGGACGTGCCACCGTCCTCCAGCTCGCCGACGACTTCGCCATGGAGATGACCCAGGGGCCCGCACTGCACGGGCCCGGCAACTCGGCACCGGGCTGGCTGGCGCGCTACCCGAGGGCGTAGCACCCGCAGCCCCTCAGGGCGCGCAGTACCCGCAGCCTCTCTCAGGGCGCCGCTACACGGGCTTCTCCTGGCCCTGCGGAGCTGCCTGCCCGGGTACGGTCAGTGCCGCCGCGCCTCCGGAGCCGTCGTCGTCGCCGTCCGAGTTGATGCGCGCCAGCACCGCGTCCCGCTCCGGCGTGGCCTCCGGCTTCACCAGCCCGATCAGTACGAACAGCACCAGCGAGACGGCGACCGGCGAGACGATCTGGATCTGCAGCGACAGGCCCGCGATGCCGTAGTTCGTCAGCCAGAAGGCGAACAGTCCGGCCGCCCAGGAACCCAGCGCCGCCACCGGGCCGGAGCGGCGGAACACCGGCAGCATCCCCAGCAGGAACGGGATCGAGATCGGCCCGACCAGCCCGGCCACCCACTTGATCACGACCGAGATGATGCCGGCGAAGGCCGGCGAGTCCACCTGCGTCGCGATCGCCATCGACAGGCCGAGGAAGGCGAGCGTCGACAGCCGCGCCGCCACCAGTCCGGCGCGGTGCGTCCAGCCGCGGGCCTTCGCCGAGACGGCCGGCGCGATGTCCCGGGTGAAGACCGCCGAGATGGCGTTGGCGTCCGAGGAGCACATCGCCATCGTGTGCGAGAAGAAGCCCACGATGACCAGCCCCAGCAGGCCGTGCGGCAGCAGCCGCTCGGTCAGCAGCGCGTACGAGTCCGACGCGTCCGGCTTCTCCGCCTTGACCAGCAGCGGCGCGACCCACATCGGGAAGAACAGCACCAGCGGCCAGACGAACCACAGCACCGCCGACAGCCGGGCCGAGCGCTGCGCCTCCCGGGCGCTGCCCGTGGCCATGTAGCGCTGCGCCTGGTTCCACATGCCGCCGCTGTACTCGAAGGTCTTGATGAACAGGTAGGCCAGCAGGAAGGTCAGCGTGTACGGGCCGACGGTCGGCTGCGTGTGGGTGTCCGGCAGGTCGCCCCACACGGTCCACAGGGCGCTGACGCCGCCCAGCTCGGCCAGCACGGTCACCAGCATCGCCAGGCCCGCCAGCAGCTGGATCACGAACTGCCCCAGCTCGGTGAGGGCGTCCGCCCAGAGCCCGCCGACCGTGCAGTACACGGCCGTGACCACGCCCGTGATCAGGATGCCCTGGTTGATCGACACCCCGGTGAACACGGACAGCAGGGTCGCGATCGCGGCCCACTTGGCGCCCACGTCCACGATCTTCAGCAGCACGCCGGACCAGGCGAGCGCCTGCTGGGTGGGCAGGTTGTAGCGCGCCTTGAGGTATTCGAGGGGGGACGCGACGTGCAGCCGGGAGCGCAGCCGGTTCAGCCGGCCCGCGAAGAGTCTGGCCCCGATGGCGATGCCGATCGCGATGGGGAAGGACCAGGTGACGTACGAGGTGATGCCGTACTGGTAGGCGATGCCCGCGTACCCGGTGAACATCACGGCGCTGTATCCGGACATGTGGTGCGAGATGCCGGACAGCCACCACGGCATCCGGCCGCCCGCCGTGAAGAAGTCGCTCACGTCGTCGACGCGTTTGTGCGACCAGACGCCGATGCCGACCATGACGCCGAAGTAACCGATGAGCACAGCCCAGTCGAGACCGTTCATGCCCCCTCCAAGGGGTCCGCCTTGTGAACGTGCAAGAACGCAAACGCACTTCGCCTCGGCGGCGCCCCCGTGCGGGAGTGGGGACTTCGGGGATTGAACCGTTGGCGCGGAGCCCGGTCAAGGGGGTTCGTAGGTCATGGATATGAACATCAGTCACCTAACCGAACGATTTTACCGTCTCTTGACTCCACGCCTCGTTGTCGTGCCCACGGCGGCGACCGCACCATGAGCGGACACTTCGCCAGGCTCCGCGCACGCGTCGGCACCCCACGGGAGCGGGATCCCGTGCGGTGCGGAGAGGAGGTCGTTCGCAGGCGGGTGCCGTGGGGCGCCCGGTCGGTACGGCGCGCCCCGATACGCATCAGCGCATCAGCTCACCCGCGTTCACCAGCAGCGACTGACCCGTGATCGCCCGCGCCCGGTCGGACGCGAGGAACACCGCGGCCTCCGCCACGTCACCGTCCGTGGCCGGCTCCGGCAGTGCCATGCGTTCCGCCAGCCGGTCCCGCACCGCCTGCTCCGGTACGCCCTCGGACTCCGCCGTCATCCGTACGTACGCCTCGACCTGCGGGCCCCACATCCAGCCCGGCTGGACGGTGTTCACCCGTATCCGGTCCGGGCCCAGCTCGCGCGCCAGCGAGTACATCGCGGACACCAGTGCCCCCTTGGACGCCGCGTACGCCGCCTGCCGCACCTGTGACGGCGCGGCCACCGACGACTGGGTGCCGATCATCACGACCGAGCCGCCGCCGCGCGCCCGCATCGAGGGCAGGCAGGCCCGCGTCATGCGCAGCGTTCCGAAGAGGTTGACGTCCACCACCCGCTGCCAGGCGGCGAAGTCCGCGTCCGCCAGCCCGCCGAAGTACGCGTCCAGCGCGGCCACGTGGACCACCGCGTCCACCCCGCCGAACCGCTCCTCGGCGAGTCCGGCCAGCGCCGCGCACTGCGCCTCGTCCGCGATGTCGGTCGCCCGCCAGGCCGTCCAGCCGCCCGCCGGGTCGATGCGCTCGGCGCACGCGGCGAGCCGGGCCTCCGTGCGCGCGCCCAGGACGACGAACGCCCCGTCCCGCACGCACGCCTCCGCGACGCGGAACCCGAGCCCCGGCCCGACGCCCGACACGATGACGGTCTTGCCCTGCAGGAGCATGCGATCCCCTCCGGCCACGGCTGACGGGCCGTCAGCGTAGGCGCGGAGGGGAGCGGTGCGGAAGGGTTCCTGCGAGTACGGGGCGCGGCGTCCGGGCGCGGCGGCCCGACCGAGGGTCTCGTGGGCCGGGTGCCCGGCCGCCGCCGCGGGCCGGTGCCGGGTGCCTCAGCGGAGGGCGGCCCCCAGGCGGCGCAGGCCCTCCTGGATCTCCTCCGGCGAGTGCGTCACGAACGACAGCCGCATGGCCCCCGGGTCGGCCTGACCGGCGAAGAACGGCGCGCCCGGCACGTACGCCACGTCGTGCTCGGCCACCGACGGCAGCAGCTCCGTCGCGTCGTACCCGGCCGGCAGCTGCGCCCAGACGAACATCCCGCCCGTGGGACGGTTCCAGCGCGACCCCGCGGGCAGCGCCTCCGCCAGCCCGGCCAGCAGCGCGTCCCGCCGGTCGCGGTAGGCGCCGGTCACCCGCTCCAGATGCCCGGCCAGGTCGGCGTGCGCCAGGTAGTACGCCGTCGCCGCCTGGTCGACCGTCGAGGTGTGCAGGTCGGCGGCCTGCTTGGCGATCACGCAGGCGCGGCGCAGTTCTGCCGGCGCGCGCAGCCAGCCCAGCCGCAGCCCCGGCGCCAGGATCTTGGAGAACGAGCCGAGCAGCGCCGTACGGTCCTCGGCCCCCGGGAAGGTGGCCAGCCACGGCACCGCCTCGCCCTCGAAGCGCAGCTCGCCGTACGGGTCGTCCTCCACGATCCACATGCCCCGGCGCGCGGCGACCGCACCGATCGCGGCCCGGCGCTCGGCAGGCAGCGTGCGCCCCGTCGGATTCTGGAACGTCGGCACCGTGTACAGCAGCTTCGGCCGCTCCCGGGCCACGATCTCGTCCAGCGCCTCGGGGATCAGCCCGTCGTCGTCGCACGGCACCGGCACGACCCGCGCACCGGCGAACGAGAAGATCTGCAGGGCCGCGAGGTAACAGGGGTCCTCCACGACCACCGTGTCGCCCGGCTCCAGCAGCGCGGTCGTCAGCAGCGTGAGCCCCTGCTGCGAGCCGGTGGTGATCAGCACGTCGTCGGCGCCCGTGGCCAGCCCGCGCCCGGTGGCCCGCTCGGCGACGATCCCGCGCAGCGCCGGGTCGCCCTCGGTCGTCGAGTACTGCAACGCCTGCTGCGGCCGGTCGGCCAGCACCCGCCCGAAGGCGTCGGCTATCCCCGCCGTGTCGAACAGCTCCGGCGCCGGCAGCCCGCCGGCGAACGAGATCACCTCGGGCCGCGCGGTCAGCGCCAGGATCTCCCGTACGGGCGAGGCCCCCGTCCGCGACGCCCGCCCGGCAAGCCCGGGAACGGGCGCCGTGGTGGCGACGGTGGGTGCGGTGGCGGTTTCCGGCATGGCGGCTGACTCCCATCACTCGTGCCGCGCCAACGCCGTTAACCAGCGTTAGCTGCAGTAGTCATGGAGCTTATGCCGGTAAACGTCCGGCGTGCATGACTTTCCACATCCTGGGCCGCCAAAGACACACCTCTCGCCATGGAAGCGGTCGCGACCCTCCTCATCTGATGCCCTGTCAGCTACACCTGGCTGCCATGACCGAAGACACCAGGAGCGAGACGTACGGGGAGCTGGCCGCCGTCGGGCCGTACGGCGTGCGCCCGGGGCACGCGCTGATCACCATGGTCGAGCCGCACCCCGGCCAGGAGCGCGCCTACAACCGCTGGTACGAGGACGACCATTTCATCGCCGGCGCGATGGCCATGCCGTGGATCTTCGCGGGGCGCCGCTGGGTCGCCACCCGCGACCTGCAGCTCCTCCGCTATCCCGACCCGTCGGCGGTGGCCGACCCGGTCACGGCCGGCTGCTACCTGACGACGTACTGGCTCACCGAGGGCCGCTACGACGACCACATGCGCTGGACGGTGGCGATCAACCGGCGCCTCAACCGCGACGGCCGGGTCCACCAGGGCCGCACCCACGTCTTCACGGCCTTCCAGGACCACGAGGCGACCGTGTACCGGGACGGCGCGGCGGGCCCGCGGGATTTCCACGCGCTGGACCATCCGTATGCGGGCCTGGTTCTCCAGGTGATCGACGCCGAGGGGCCGCAGCAGCGCGCTGAACTGCTGGAGTGGCTGAGTACCCGGCACCTGCCGGACCGGCTCGCCGGTTCGCGTGCCGCGCTGGTCACGGTCTTCCGGCCGACGCCGCTGCCCGCGGACCGGATGGCGTACGTCCAGCAGGTGGCCGGCGTGGACACGCGGCTGACGCTGCTGTGGTTCCTGGAGGCCGACCCGCGCGCGTGCTGGGCGAACACCTTCGAGGGGCTGGACGCCGAGGTGGCGGCTTCCGGACTGGGGCGGGTGGAGCTGGTCGCGCCCTTCCTGCCGACCGTGCCCGGAACGGACGGCTACGTCGACCAACTCCGCTGACGGGGAGGAGATCAGCGGACGGGCAGGGAGCGGCTGGACCGGGGGCGTGTGAGCCGAGCCCCCTCGGCCGGGACGGCGATCCAGTCGAGAGGGCTCTGTGCGGTGGGTAATGCAGTGGTGCGATGGAATTGTTGTGCGGTGGTGCCGATATGGAGTTATGAGACCGCGGGGTGAATTGGGCAGGTGCTGAGGGGTGGCCCGCGCCAGGAGGACGCGGACGTCTGAGGGCTGGTACGAGAGCCCGCTCAGGCCAGGTCGTACGTGCCGGCGCCGACCTCGGCCACGAACGTGCTCCAGGCCGCGGTGTCGAACGTCAGGCGGGGGCCGTCGGGGTCCTTGGAGTCGCGCACCGCGATGGCCTCGGTGGTGGGTACGGCGACCTCGACGCAGGCTCCGTTGCCACCGGAGTACGAGGACTTCTTCCAGGAAAATGCGGAATTGGGCTTGATGGCCATGTTCACTCCGACTCACTCTGGGTTGCCGCGACTTGGCGCGGATTCGGTATGCATGACGCTACGCGCCAACATCACCGACGCCAGAGGGGTGTCACCCATCCGTATGGCATATTTCTTGATCTCTTTCCAAGAGAACTTGAGCGGGTGTACCTTGCCCCGCTCGCCATTCCGGAATGGTTCTTCCAGTGGCCGGGCAGGCGCTTTCCCGCCAGGTCACAGGGCTGGCGGGACATTGCGGCGACCTGCGGGCGGTGGCGCTCAGTGATCCGGGGCGCCGGATCGGCCGGCCGGCTCAGCCGGTGCTGTCGGCGTGCTGCTTCGCCGCCTCGGCGATGAATTCCCGGCTCTGGTCGGCATTGAGCGCCTGGGCGCGCAAGTGCTCGTACATGATCGTGTACTTGTGCACGTCGTTGGTCTTCTCCAGGTACAGGTCGCTCGTGACGCCCTCGATGTACACCACGCTGGAGTCGGCCGCGTCGTCGAACTCCAGGATCGAGAACGTGCCGGACATGCCGGCGTGCGCCCCGGTGTCGTACGGCAGTACCTGCACCGTCACGTGCGGCAGCTTGCTGATCTCCACGAGGTGTTCCAGCTGCTCGCGCATGATGAGGTGGCTGCCGACGACGCGGCGCAGCGCGCTCTCGTCCAGCACGACCCAGAGGCGCAGCGGGTTCTGCGGGTCGCTGACCCGCTCCTGGCGCCGCATCCGCACCTGGATGCGCTTCTCCAGCTGGTCCGGGGCCAGCTCCGGCACGGTGCCGGGGATCACGGCCTCCGCGTAGCCGGGCGTCTGCAGCAGGCCGGGCACGAGCAGCGACTCGTACACCCGCAGCGAGGCCGCCTCCGTCTCGAGGCCGATGTAGACGCTGTACGGGATGTCGCCGAAGGCGTGCCACCAGCCCTGCTGGCGGGAGTCCTTCGCCATCTGCATCAGCGAATCGACGATGCGGTGGTCGTCGACCTCGTACACGCCGCAGAGATCGCGGACGTCGCGCTGGCTGATGCTGCGACGGCCGTTCTCCAGCCTGCTGATCTTCGACTGCGAGACCAGCAGGCGCTCCGCGACCTCCTCCGCGGTCATGCCCTTGAGCTCCCGGAGCCTGCGCAGCTCCTGGCCCAACCGGCGTCGCCTGACGGTGGGATTCACATTGGACGCCACGGGACGTGCACCTCCGGCTCCGGACTGCTGTTTTTTCCTGTTCAGCAGACTGCCACCACCGGTCGGTACCGCGCTGGGAAATGGCCGGACAAGGTGGGTGCGGGGACCAGAGCCGCTACGGGATGCGGCGGGCCGGGACGCGCCGCTGGGACGTACGGGCGGATACCGGGAGCGCGTACGGATGCCCGGCGCTTCCCGGAACCGGTACGCCGGCTCGGGAGACGGGGAGCGTGCGCGGGCGTGTGGCCCGTTCAAGCGCGGGCGTACGGGCCGTTGCGGCCCGGTCGCCAGGTGGACGGACCGAGACGGCCCGGCCGGCGTGCGGGGCCGGTACGCGGGCGCACGCGCCGTTCGGGCGGGCGCCTGGCGCGCGGGCAGGCGTGCGGACAAGCGGCGCGGGCGAGCGTGCGCGGACAAGCGCGCGGGGTGGCGGGTCTGCCGTCGTCCAGAACGGCAGGCCCGCCACCCCGCGCTTGGTGCGGCTCCCGGACGGGACCTGGGGGCGGTGCTGTCGGTACCGCGGTGTGTCGCCGGGTGCCGCGTCGCCGGCTGTTCCGCCGCCGGGTGCTCCGTGTTGGCGGGCGGTTCGTCGCCGGGCGCTACGTTGTCGGTGTCGTCGGTCGATGATGTCGATGATGACTGGCCGGTCGTGTTCTTGCTGGGACTGCGGTGCTGCGTGGGGGGTTGGTGCCGCGGACGGGGACTCCGGCGGGCGGCCGTCGCGCGCTGCTGCCGCGCGAACACCGCACGTGCCGGTACCGCCAGGGATCGGCGGCGTCCTGCTGCTGTCCGTCCGCTCCTGCTCGTCCGGCTAACGGGCGCCGACGCGGGCCATGCTGCCCCGCCGCGGCTGCACCGGAACGCCGCCAGGCGTCCCGTCCGTCGCCCGGGCGGCCGGCTGCCGGCCCGCACCGGGGCCCGGCCCCGCCGCCGAAGTGCGCCTCGGCTGCGCCGCGACGCCGTTCTGCACGTCCATGACGGCGTGCGCGACCAGCCCGCCCATGGGGTCGTGCCGGATCAGGTCCCGGAGGCGGGAGCGCGAGGAGCGCCCCTCGTTACCGGGGTAGAGGTGCTTGCCGAGACCGACCGCGTGGGCCAGTGCGGCGAGCGCCGCGGTCCGCGGGTCCGGGGGTACGCCGGTGCGGATCGCGTTGTCCAGCCGGGCCCTGATTTCCCGGCTGATGGCCGTGTCCGTCGCTTGGTAGCGAGTCGTCGGCAGCACCCCGCACATCTGGCCCGCCACGGCATGCACCATGCCGCACCGCTCCAGGTGCGTGAGGTAGGTCTGGCGCAGCCCCAGCCGGGGCCCGCCGATCCAGTGGACCGCGCGCACCGGGCTGCCGCGGCGTCGCAGCAACTCGAGTGCCGAGTCCAGCGTCGGATCTCCAGTCGGCCGTGGCAGTACCACGGCGATACGATCCCCGTCAGGGGCTATCCGTCCCGCCAGCGCCAGCTCCACTAGCTGGGCCCCGGCCAGACCGAGGTCGAGCGACTGCGGCTGCGCTGTGGTTCCCGTGGCCGGGTCCAAAGCGAGCAGCAGAAGCTCCTCCGGAATTGTTCTGCGGCTCCTGCCCATCCATGCCTCCCCGCGTGGATGAATGACAGGGTGACCCCTCTCACATTCATCTGTCGAGAGTGCGTGGGTGATTCGGTAGGGAACCGGTAGGTATGTCGTTCTCGTCTACTGCATGGGCGACAGCCTCCGAGGGCGGGACGAGGGGCCTCGGACCGCGCGGCGGTGGAGCCGCGCTTCTCGCACACAGGACACTTGGCAACACTGGGCACAGCAGCAGCGCGACATACGAAGGAGACACCGGTGGCGGGCGAGTCCCCCGACAGGTCGGAGCAGAAGCAGTCGTCGGGGGAGACGGCGGGGAGCGAACGCGATCCGCGGCTCGCGGTCTTCCGCGAAGCACCGACGGATACGGAGACGCCGGCGGAGCCGGATGCGGTTGCAGCGGACGCGCGGCGGGATGGTGCGGGGTCCGGCGAGGCGGGGTCGAACGGCGCGAAGTCGGACGGCGCGAAGGCGGCCGGCTCGGGGGTCGATGGGGACGCGGCGGGCTCGGCGGAGCCGGGCGCCGCGGATGCTGAGGACGACGGCTCCGGGGAGGTCGTGAGCGGTTCCGGGAAGGCCGGGGCCGGCGAGAAGGGCGATGCCCGGCTCAAGGCGGCGGTGGCCGCCTGGGTGGCGGGCAAGGACGCCCCGGAGGACGGGCCGGAGGGCGCCCAGGGGGACGCTGCCGGGGCCGAGAAGGCGGAGAAGGCGGAGGCTCGCGAAGGGGCCTCTGAGCGCCCCTCCAGCGCCGCGAAGGCCCCCGAGGGCGGCGCGGACGGCGACGGGGTGGCGAAGGGCGGTGGCGTGGCGAAGGACGCCGACGCCGAGCCCGCGCTGCCCGTACGGAAGCCCGCCGCGAAGGGCAAGAAGAGCGCCGGCCAGGTCGACCAGCCGACCGCGGTCTTCGGGACGGCTGCCCCGAAGCCGGCACCGGCCGATGACGCCACACGAGTGTTTGCGGCCGTGAAGCCGAAGGGCAAGAAGGGGGCCGGCGGCGACGCCGGTACGGAGTCCGGTGCGGACGCCGGTGCGGACGCGGGGAAGGCATCCGCCGAGGGCGCCGCGAAGGGCTCGAAGGCCGCCGAGGGGGCGGGTGCCGGAAAGGGCGCCAAGGCGGAGGCCGAGGCCCGTAAGGCCACGGCCGCGGCCATCCCGAAGCGCTCCGAGACCGCGAAGAAGGCCGACGCCGCGGCCAAGGGCAAGGACGCGGGCGAGGGCAAGGACGCCGAGCCTGCTGCCGGTGCCGCCCAGGACGTCCCCGGCGCCAAGGCCGACAGCAAGGCCGAGGCCGCGACCGATGGCAAGAAGGCCGCGGGCGCCGAGGCGACCGACGCCAAGAAGCCTGTCGATGCCAAGGAGCCTGCCGGCGCCAAGCCTGCGGCCAAGAAGGCCGCGGACGAGAAGCCCGAGGTCAAGAAGGCCACGGACGAGAAGGCGGAGGAGAAGTCCGACGCCAAGGTCGCCGACACCGCCGCCGACGCCAAGACGGCCGGCGCCAAGACGCCCGACGCCAAGGCCGCCGGCGCCAAGACGCCCGACGCCAAGACGCCCGAGGCCAAGGACGCCAAGGACACCAAGGACACAAAGGACGACAAGACCGCCGAGGACGACAAGAAGGCCGCCGAGCGGGACGCGGAGCGGACCAGTCAGTTCGTCGCGCTGAAGTCGGCGGACGAGCGTCCGGTCAAGCCGCCGAAGCCCGTCGGCAAGGCGGTCGGCAAGCCCTTCGCGAAGATCGGCGACGCCTCGGACGCCATCAAGGCCCCGGGCGACCCGGCCGCGACGGCCGCGCTCCCCACCGCCGTTCCGCCGGCCGGCCCGCAGCCGCCGGCCGCCCAGCCGTCGGCCGCCGCCCCCGCGGCGGAGCCCGGCGCGCTGCCCGAGTCCGAGCGTACGAAGCAGCAGCCGCTGCCCCCGCTCGACCTGCTCGCGCAGCTCACCAACACCCCGCCGCCGCCCGAGACCCCGCTGCGTACGGTCGTACGGCGGTTCAAGATCTGGACCCCGCTGGTCCTGCTGCTCCTGCTGATCTTCGTGATCGTGCAGGCCGTGCGCCCGCTCCCGGACCCGACGCTCGCGCTGGCCTCGGACGCCACGTACTCCTTCGACGGCAGCAAGCCGTCGCTGCCCTGGCCGTCCGAGGGCCAGGCGTACGTCGAGGTCTCCGGGCTCGGCCCCATCGGCTCGTACGGCGCCCAGAAGCCGGTGCCGATCGGCAGCGTCGCCAAGACGATGACCGCGTACATCATCATGCGCGACCACCCGCTGAAGCCGGGCAAGCCGGGGCCGCAGATCCGGATCGACAAGCAGGCCGAGGAGGACGGCAAGAAGGGCGCCGGCCACGGTGACGAGTCGGTCCTCGACACCGTCAAGGAAGGCGACCACATCTCGCAGAAGGACGCGCTGTCCGCGGTCATGATCCCCTCCGCGAACAACATCGCCCGGCTGCTGGCCCGTTGGGACGCCGGTTCCCAGGAGGCGTTCGTCAAGAAGATGAACGCCACCGCCAAGGAACTGGGCATGAAGAACACCACCTACACCGACCCCAGCGGTCTGATCGAGACCACCGTCAGTACCGCCGAGGACCAGGTGAAGCTGGGCAAGAAGGCGATGGAGATGCCCGCGCTGGTGGACATCACCAAGCTGCCGTCGTGGACCGACCCCTCCGGCAAGCAGTGGCGGAACTACAACACCCTGCCGCCGTACAACAACGCGATCGGCCTCAAGACCGGGTCCACCTCGAAGGCGGGCGGCAACCTGCTCTTCGCGGGCCGGCAGCAGGTCGGCGGCACGACGCAGCTGATCGTCGGTGCGGTGCTCGGCCAGCACCGGACGCCGATCATCGACACGGCCAACGCCGTCAGCAAGGGCCTGCTCACCACGACGCAGAGTGCGCTGGAGGACCGTACGGTCGTGAAGAAGGGTGACGTCGTCGGCGTGGTGGACGACGGGCTCGGCGGTACCACGCCGGTCGTGGCCACGAAGAACCTCAAGGCGGTCGGCTGGGACGGCCTGACCGTGAAGCTGGGGCTGTCGGGCAACGGCAAGGTCATCCCGCACGAGGCGAAGGCCGGCACGAAGGTCGGCGTGCTGACGGCGGGCAGCGGGCCCGGCCAGGTGAAGGTCCCGGTGGCGCTCCAGAAGGACCTGACCGAACCGACCTTCGGCGCCAAGCTCACGCGCGTGGGCTGACACTCGCGTCGGTCGTGAAGGGGCCGCTCGCACTCGGTGCGGGCGGCCCTTCCGCGTTCGGGGAACGGGCGGTTCGTCCCCGTCACCTGTCCCGGCAAGTCCGGGCACGGCTACCGGTAATGTGAAGCGGTGCCACTGGGCCGCAGGGGGCGAGTTGCGACCGTTCCCGCCGTTCAGGAGTCCGTCATCGCTCAGGAGACCGCCATCGGTACCGCGTTGAACGCCCGGCCGGCCGTGGGCCTCGCCCGTGCCGAACCGGTGCCCTGGACCAGGGTCGTCCCGGCACCGGTGGCGCTGACGCTCGTCCTGTGCCTGTGGGGCATCCGCCGCGACGGCAGCATCTGGCGCGACGAGGTCGTCACCTACGACATGGCCCACCGCAGCCTGCCCGACCTGTGGGCCGCGCTGCAGCAGGCCGACGCCGTCCACGGCCTCTACTACCTCTTCATGCACGGCCTCTTCGCCGTCTTCGGCGGCGGCGTGACGACCCTCCGGCTGCCGTCCGCGCTGGCCATGACCCTGGCCGCCGCCGGGGTCGCGCTCCTCGGGGCGCGGGTGGCCGGGCGCCGCGCGGGCGTCGCGGCGGGCCTGGTCTTCCCGCTCGTGCCGCTGGTGCAGGAGTACGGGCAGGAAGGCCGGTCGTACGCGCTCGTCTGCGCGCTGGTCACCTGGTCCACGTACTTCCTGGTCCGCGCGCTCTGCGCCAGCGCCACCGGGCACGCGGAACCGGCCGGGGCAGTCGGGGAGACGGCGGCCGGGGCCACCGGAGAGGCGGCGGGTGGGGCCAAGGGAGAGGCGGCGGCCGGGTCCGCCGGGCCCGGGTTGTTCCGCGTGCCCGGGGCCGCGCGGCGCTGGTGGACGGGGTACGCGCTCGTCACCCTCGCCGCCTGTCTGCTGCACGAGTTCGCCGTCCTGGTGCTCACCGCGCACGGCATCACGGTGGTGCTGGCCGGCGTGCCGAGTGCCGTACGCGCAGCCGTCCGCCGGACCTGGCTCGTCGCGGTCGGCGTAGTGGCCGTCGGGCTGGCGCCGCTGGCGCTCTTCAGCTCGGGGCAGTCGGCCCAGCTGGGCTGGATCCTGTGGCCCGACCCCGTGCAGCTGGTGACCTTCGGGGTGCTGGCGGCGGTGGGCGTGGTCTGCGCCCGGGTGCCGGTACGGACGCGGGGGCCGGTCCGGCTGCGGCCCCTCGCCGTACCGCTGCTGATCGCGCCGCAGGCCACCCTGCTGCTGCTCTCGCAGCTCAAGCCGGTGTACGTCGACCGCTACGTCCTGTACTACGTCGTCGGCTTCGCCCTCCTGGCCGGTGCGGCGCTGGACCGGACGTTCCGGCCGCGCACGGACGACGGCCGGGGGAAGGACAGGGGGCGGGCCCCGGGGGAGGAGGGCCGGGGGGAAGCCGAGGAGCGCCGGGCGGTACGGGTGCGGCGGCGTACGGCCTGGGCGCTGGTGGCCGTACTGGCCGCGCTGGTGCCCGTCGCCGTCCACCTGCGTACCCCGGAGAGCCGCAAGGACGACGCCACCGCCGTCGTCCGGGCCGTGCGGGCGGTGGCGCGGCCCGGTGACGGGCTGCTGTTCATGCCGGCCAGGCGGCGGGTGTGGACGCTGTCCGAGCCCGCGGCGTTCCGCGGCCTGACCGACCTGGCGCTGTACCGTTCGCCCGCGGCCTCGGGCTCGCTGTACGGCACGGAAGTGTCCGCCGACCGCACGGCAGCCCGGATGCTCGCCGCCGAGCGCATCGTCGTGCTCGGCGATCCCCGCGACGAACCGGAGGACGAGACCTCCCGGGAGATCGTCAAGCGCACCGTCCTCCGCGACCACTTCGACCGCTGCAGCACGCAGGACGTCACCGGCGCCCGCATCACGCTCTACGCCCGCCCGGGCCACTGCCCCCGCTGACGCCCCCGGAGCCGGTAGGCAGGACCGCTGCGGCGCCCCGGCTCGCCCCAAGGCGCGTCCTCGTACGGGCTAATCCCAAGGCGCGCTCGTACGGGCTCACCCCAAGGCGTCCTGGTACCGGCTCATCCCGAGCCGCGCTCGGTACCGGCTCACCCAAAGGCGCCCTCCCAGTCGTCCTCCGGCGGCGGTTCTTCCATGGCCCAGTCCCAGTCACCGTCGGGCTCCGGCGCGGCGGGCTTCCCGGCGCCCCGGCCGCTCGCGGCGGAGCGACCCGGAGCGGCCTCGGCACTCGCTCCGCCGGGCGCCGGTCCCTCGCTCGCCGCTGCCCCGCCGGACGCCGTGCCGCCGGACGCCGGTCCGCCGCTCGCCGCTTCGCCGGACAGCACCTCCAGAATCGCGTCGCCGTACTTCGCGAGCTTGTTCTCGCCGACGCCGTTGACCGTGCCCAGTTCGGCGGTGGTGGCCGGCCGGGCCGTGGCGATCTCGCGGAGCGTGGCGTCGTGGAAGATCACGTACGCCGGGACGCCCTGCTCCTTCGCGGTCTGCCCGCGCCAGGTCCGCAGCGCCTCGAAGACCGGGGCCGCCTCCGCCGGCAGGTCCACCGGCGCCCGCTTGCCCTTCGCGGTCTTCGCCCTGGCCGCCCGGGCCGGCTTCTCCGGCTCGCGCCGCATCGGGACCTGGCGCTCCCCGCGCAGCACCTCGCCGCTCGTCTCGGTCAGCACCAGCGTGCCGTAGTCGCCCTCGACCGCCAGCAGCCGCTGCGCCAGCAACTGCCGTACGACGCCCCGCCAGTCGGCCTCCCGCAGGTCGGCGCCGATGCCGAAAACACTCAGCGCGTCATGGTCGAACTGGATGACCTTGGCGGTCTTCCGGCCCATCAGGATGTCGACGATCTGGCCCGTGCCGAACTTCTGCCCGCGCTCGCGCTGCAGCCGGACGACCGTCGAGAGCAGCTTCTGCGCCGGCACCGTGCCGTCCCAGGACTGTGGCGGCGCCAGGCACGTGTCGCAGTTGCCGCACGGCTTGCTCTCCTGGCCGAAGTACGCGAGCAGCCGCACGCGGCGGCACTCCACCGTCTCGCACAGCGCCAGCATCGCGTCCAGGTGTGCCGCGAGCCGCCGCCGGTGCGCCTCGTCGCCCTCCGAGCCGTCGATCATCTTCCGCTGCTGGACGACGTCCTGCAGGCCGTACGCCAGCCAGGCCGTGGAGGGCAGGCCGTCGCGCCCGGCGCGGCCGGTCTCCTGGTAGTACCCCTCCACCGACTTCGGCAGGTCCAGGTGCGCCACGAAGCGCACGTCGGGCTTGTCGATGCCCATGCCGAACGCGATCGTGGCGACGACCACCAGGCCGTCCTCGCGCAGGAAGCGCGCCTGGTGGTGCGCGCGGGTCCGCGCGTCCAGACCGGCGTGGTACGGCACGGCGTCGATGCCGTTCTGCACCAGGAACTGGGCGGTCTTCTCCACGGACGCGCGGGAGAGGCAGTACACGATGCCCGCGTCCCCGGCATGCTCGGTGCGCAGCAGGTCCAGCAGCTGCTTCTTCGGCTCGCTCTTGGCCGCGATGCGGTACTGGATGTTCGGCCGGTCGAAGCTGGCCACGAAGTGCCGGGCCTGCTCCATCCGCAGCCGTGAGGTGATCTCGGCGTGGGTGGCCTCGGTGGCCGTGGCGGTGAGCGCGATGCGGGGCACCTCGGGCCAGCGCTCGTGCAGCATCGACAGGGCGAGGTAGTCGGGGCGGAAGTCGTGGCCCCACTGGGCGACGCAGTGCGCCTCGTCGATGGCGAAGAGGGAGATCTTGCCCCGGTCGAGGAGCCCCAGGGTCTGCTCCACGCGCAGCCGCTCCGGCGCGAGGTAGAGCAGGTCCAGCTCGCCGGCCAGGAACTCCGCCTCGACCAGGCGGCGCTCCTCCAGGTCCTGCGTGGAGTTCAGGAAGCCCGCGCGCACGCCGACCGCGCGCAGCGCGTCGACCTGGTCCTGCATCAGCGCGATCAGCGGGGAGATGACGACGCCCGTGCCGGGCCGCACGAGCGAGGGGATCTGGTAGCAGAGCGACTTGCCGCCGCCGGTCGGCATGAGCACGACGGCGTCGCCGCCGCCGATGACGTGCTCGACGATCTCCTGCTGACTGCCGCGGAACGCGTCGTAGCCGAAGACGCGGTGCAGGACCTCCAGCGCCTCACCGCCCGGCCCGCCTCCGGCCCGTGCGTCCTCGCCTGCGCCCGGGCTGCCAGCGCCGCCCGGGACCTCGTCCGGCCCACCGTCCACGTCGTTCATGTCTGGCAGCTTACGAGCCATGAGCCGTCCGCCGCTGAGCCTGTGGACAACTCCCGCCGGACGGGGCGGGCGTTGTCCGGCGGGTGGTGAGCGAGGTCATAGCCGGGCCGCCGCCGGCACCCGCCGCGGCGCCGTTGTCCGCGATCAGGTCTGGTTACGGAACGCCCTCGTACGGCTCGCACGCGATGCCGTCCCGGTCGCTGTCCAGGTGCTCCGCGTACCCGGGCTCACCGCTGTGGATCGGTGCCGCGCCGGCATCCCGGGCGTCCGAGCAGTACTGGTAGGACGGCGACGAGCCAGGCTCCCCGGGCTCCGACGGCGTCGACGGCTCGGCTTCCCCGACCGCCCTGATCGCCGCGCCGGTGATCACGCCGCCGCTGACGGTGTACGTGCCGGCGAAGTGGCGCGTGGTCCCGTCCGTCTGCAGCGCGTCCAGCCGCACCGTGACCGAGCCGCCGTGGACGTCGATGACCCGGACCGTGTCCTGCTCCGTGGTGGCGAACCCCTCGACGAAGGCGTCGTAGGACCCGCCGAGGTTCTTGCCGCCCAGCTCCCACGCCTGCCGGTGGTCGCCCGCGTTGATCGCCGCGAAGTACGCCTCGACGGTGGCGGCGGCGTCCCGCGTGGCCTCCGGCGCCGCCTCCCGGGAGTCCTGCGAAGGAGGCCGGGAAGCGGAGGGCGACGCGGCCGGTTCCTCCGGCCCGCCGCCGGAGGAGGACGGTGGCGCCGTCACGGTGGCCGTGACCGTCCTGCCGTCCTCCGGCGCGCCACCCGATTCGGACGTGCAGCCGCCGACCGTGAGGACCGTCGCCGCCGCGCCGGCCAGAACGGCCGCGGGGCCGACGGCGCGCAGGCGACGGGCACGAGGAGGGAGAGTGCGTCCCGCAGGAATCATGCGGTTCATCAGGATCACCCGCACCGGGCAGGAGGGCACTACGTGCTCGGACCCGCTCGGCGCACCCACACGCCGCTCCGGTGCCCTCGTTCCTCATTCTGCGCCGCACGTCCCGGTGGCGCTGCCCGTGACGCATGCACGAAGGGCGGCGCGGTACGGCCCCCCGCGCCGTACCCCGCCGCCCCTGTGTCCCGCGGCGTCAGCGCCGCAGGTGGCGGGTGGCCCACTTGCGGTGCACCACCGTGTAGACCGTGAGGAGACCGAAGGTCGCCAGCTGCATCAGGCCCGAGAGGCCGGTGGCCGCGTCGACCGGAAGCAGGTAGATCATCGGGAGCCTGAGGACGGCCTCGGCCGTCATGCCGACACCCCAGACGCAGGTCATGACCGTGAGCGTGCGCCGGAAGGCGGGTTCGGCGGCCCAGCGCCGTTCCAGCTCGGCGAGCGCCCGCGGCGTGCGTCCCTGGGTGCGCCGCACGACCGCGTAGATCATCGGCCGCCCGGCCACCGCCGTACCGAGGAAGATCAGCCCGGCCAGGCCGGTCGGCACCGAGTCCTTGGCCAGCACGAACCGCGCGTCGCCGCTCACGAAGGACAGCAGCAGACCTACGCCCCACACGGAGAGCATGAACGCCGCGAAGACGTCGAAGCGGCGGGGGAGGACCGCCACGTACACCACGCGGAGCGCGGCGGCGGCCGTGGCGCCGAGCATCGAGGGGTACACGCCGACACCGCACGCCCGCAGGACGTAGTAGACGGCGATCGACAGACCGATGTCCCAGAAGAGCGTCGAGAACATCTCCCCGAGGCCGGTGTACCAGCGCTCGCCCCCACGCGCTGCGACCGTCGTCTCCTCCGTGTGCGCATCCGTCGCCGCCTCCGTGGAGGTGACTCCCGCCGCGCCCGTGGCCGGCTGCTCGCCGGGCCCCTCGGGCCGCTCCGCCGCCGTGTCCGGCTCCATGGTCATCGCCCCCGTGTGCACGGTGTCTGCTCCCTGATGTGCGCCGTCGTAAGTGGATGCGTTCATCGCCCGGTTCCGTTCCCGGCCCCGCCCTCGGCCTCGGCGTCGTCCGGTAGCCACGAGCCGTGGAAGCCCGCGGGGACCGCGCGCGGCAGCCGTACCGAGGCGACCGGGGCCCCGGCGGGGTCGGTGGCGTCCAGGACGAGCAGGTCCGAGCCGGCGCCCGAGCGGTCCGTGACGATCGTCAGCAGCCAGCCCTCGTCCTCGGCGCGGGCGTCCCGCGCCGGCACGAACACGGCCTCGCCGACGGCCCGGTCCGGGCCGGCGTCGTGCACGCGCCGCTCGCCGGTGGTCACGTCGTACCGCACCACCGCGCCGCTCGGCTGCTCCGCGGCCAGGTACAGGTACCGGTTGTCCCGGCCCACCCGTCCGGCGTGCAGCGTGGGGAACTCGACCGCGAGGTCGTCCAGCGGCGTCTCGCCGACGGCGCCGGTCACCAGGTCGAGCGTCCACCGGTACAGCACCGGCCCGGGAGCCGCCGGGGACGCCGCCCCCGAGGCGCCCGGTCCGGTCGGCAGGGCGGCAGCGGCTCCCGGGGCGGCGGCCGCCCGGCCCCCGATGGCCGTCCACATGCTGTTGAACGTCGCACGGTCGTACCGCACGGCATCCAGGACGAGCCGTCCCGCGGCGTCCTCGTGGGCGTTGCCGACGTGGAACACGTAGCAGGGCTCGATGTCGAACCACCGCACCGGACCCTCGCCGGACAGCGCCATCACGCCCAGCCGGGCGCCGTACGCGTCGTTCCAGCGCAGCGGCATGCCCGCGCCGCGCAGCGCCGCGTCGAACGTCACCGGAAGGTCGAGCCAGACCGCGTAGTGCTCGGTGATCGCGAAGTCGTGCATCATCGTCGGCCCCGGGACGTCGATCACGCGGCTGTGCTCCAGCTCCCCGGAGGCCGACATCCGGTGGTACGTGAGGTACGGGGGCGTCGGCGCGTAGCCGAAGAAGTGCAGCTCCCCGGTGGCCGGGTCCTCCTTCGGGTGCGCCGTCATCGCGGTGTGCAGCCGGCCGCCGAAGTCCTCCGGCCCCAGCGTGCCGAGCTCGGGCGTCATCCGGTACGGCAGGCCGCCCTCGCACAGGGCCAGCAGCCGGCCGCCGTGCTCGATGACGTGCGTGTTGGCCGAGTTGGCGGTCAGGTCGCGGGTGCCGTCGGGGCGTACGGCCGGGGCGCCGGCGAGGCGGGTGGTGCGCACCCAGCGGTTCCGGTACCACTCGGCGCGCCCGTCGGCGATCCGTATGCCGTGCAGCATGCCGTGCCCGAGGAACCAGTGCGCGCCGGCCCCCGAAGAGGGCAGCGGGTTCGGGCCGTTACGGAGGTAGCGGCCGCGCAGCTCCGGGGGAAGCGCGCCGCTGACCGGCAGGTCGCGTGCGTCGATCTCGTCCGGTACCGGTGCCAGGTGGCCCGAGAGGACCAGCGGGCGGGCGGCCGTGTCAGTGGGCGCGCTCTGCGCCTCGTGTCCGGCCGTGCCGGGTATCCGTGCCGTCGTCCTGTCGGTCATCGCGTCGTCCTTCCCCCGTGGCGGTCCCTCCGTACGCGTCACCTGTGGCCCCCTTCGGGGCGTGCGCCGCTCGGACGGTCTCCGCCTGCTCAACTTCGACACGTAGAAAGTGACACGTTGGCCCACACGTGTCAACTTCTACGTGTCGGTGGTTTAAGGTGATCGCAGCACAGGGAGAGGCGGGGAAGACGCGATGTCGCTGCGGTACGCGCTGCTGGGACTGCTGGCCGACGAGGCGGGCAGTGGATACGAGCTGACCAAGAAGTTCGAGCAGAGCCTGGATCGCTACGCCTGGCACGCCAAGCACAACCAGGTCTACCAAGAGCTCAACCGGCTGGCCGCCGACGGCCTCGCCGAGGTGGTCGAGGAAGGCGCGCGCGGCCGCAAGACGTACGCGATCACCGAGGCGGGCCGCGAGGACCTGCGGCAGTGGCTGCTGAACCCGCCGCGCACCCCTGTGGTCAGGAACGAGTTCGTGCTGCGGCTCTTCCTCCTCTTCGCGCTCGACCCGAAGGAGGCGCGCGGCGTGCTCGCGGAGTACGCGGCGTCCGTTCAGCGCGATCTCGACGCCCTCACCGCCCTCGTGGAGTCCGGTGACGTCGACCTGAAGGACGGCATGCTGCACGACCCGCTCGCCTTCGGGCACCTCGCCGCGGGCTTCGGCCTCCACATGCTCCCCGCCTCGCGCGACTGGGCCCAGTGGGCCATCGCCCAGATCGACGAGCGGACGGACGCGGGTGAGGGCCCGGAGAGCGGGGCCGGCGCGGGAGGTCAGGGGGACGAGTGATGATCGTCAACACCGGCGGGTGGCTCCTGCCCTGTTAGGGGGGAATGTCTGCCAGGTGCATGTAGGTCATGGTTGCCCGGTGTTGTCCGTTGCAGGATGAGGCTCGTTCGTGCCGTCGTCGACCAGGGCAAGAGGTGCCGTTCATGGCCGTGACCGTCAACGAGATCGATCTTCCGCTGATCTTCTGCCCGTTGGAGTCCGCCCGCCACCCCCGCGCCCACATCGTCGACGAACGGGCCAAGGAATGGATCCGGCGCAGCCCGATGTGCACCACCGAGGAGGAGCGGACCTGGACCATCGCCACCTGCAGCACCGACTTCTTCGCCCGGTTCGCGCCCGATGCCGCCACCGACGAGCGCCTGCTGTGGACCTCGCTGTGGGTCTACTGGGGCTTCGCCTTCGACGACAACCGGTGCGACAACGGCCCGTTCAGCACCCGGCCCGCCACGTTCAGCGCCCTCGCCGGCCGCGTGCAGCGTGCCCTGGAGGCGCCTACGGCCCGTGACGAGTCGGAGGGCTTCGTCGCGGCCCTGCAGGAGATCGGCGCCGCCTTCAGGTCCTTCGGCAGCCCGCTCCAGGTACGCCGCTTCATCGCCGCGCACCGGGCCTGGCTCTCCGGGGTGACCTGGCAGGTCGGCAACGCCGCGCTCGGCCGCATGCCGGACCTGGACGAGTACCTCGCGATGCGGCTGCTGTCCGCCGGTGGCGAGCCGCCGTTCGCCATGCTGGAGCTCGCCACCGGCCACGAGGTGCCCGCGCAGGACATGGAACGGCCGGCCGTCCGCGCGCTCACCGAGATGGCCATCATGGTCGCCGCACTGGACAACGACCGCCATTCCCTGCGCAAGGAACTGGCCCGGGGGCAGACCGACCAGAACGTGTACAGCGTGCTGATGCACCATCAGGGGCTGCCGCTCCAGGAGGCCGTGAGCGCCGCCACGCGCCTACGGGACCGCGTACTGCTGCGCTTCATGGAGGTGCACGACACGGTGCGTCCACGGGCGGGGCTGGAGCTGGCCACCTATCTGCAGGGCCTCCGGTACGGCATCCGGGGCAACGCCGAGTGGGGCCTCCGGGTGCCGCGTTACCTGAGCCTCGGGCGCGTACCGGACCCCATGGACGAGACGCCCCTGGAGTGGGCCGAGACCCCGGCGGACGACGACCGCTCGGCACCGCGCGGACTGCCCACGGTGGCGTGGTGGTGGGACGACGCGCTGCTGGGCGTGTGAGGGCCTGCGACGGCTACCGGCGGGTGGCGAGCAGCACCGTCCACCACGGACCCGCAGGGCCGCCGCTGACGCCCACGCCGGCGTGCTCGTACGCGCACGTGAGCAGCGTCCTGCGGTGCCCGGGGCTGCGCATCCAGTCCCGTACGACCGTGGCGGCGTCCGGCTGCCCCTGGGCGAGGTCCTCGCCGACGCGGCTCCAGCGGTATCCCGCGGCCGTGAGCCGGCCGCCGGGCCGTCCCTCGCCCGGACCGCTGTGCGCGAGGGACGCCGTGCGCGCCATGTGGGCGCTGTGCCGCCGCGCGGCCCGCGTCAGCGCGGAGTGCTCACGGACCGGGCGGCAGCCGGCCGCCGCGCGCCGCTCGTTGATCAGCCGCAGCACCGCATCGGGGGAACGGCCGCGCTCCGGCCGGGAATTGGCCCCGGCGGGAAATCCCTGAGCGGTCCGGGCGGCCCCGCCCGCCGCGTACGGCAATTCCAGGCCGCCGGCCGCCGTCGCGGTCATCGCCAGCAACAGGACCGCGAGTGGCAGGGCCGTCAGGGGCAGCGCCCTGCCGCGCCCGCGTGCATTTCCGTACTTCGCCGACCGCCCGGCCATTTCCGCTCCCGCTCTCGGTGTTCTTGTCGTATGCGTTCCAGGCCCTCTCCGTCATACTTTCGCCCGGCGGAGTGGACTTCGCCATGGGGTGCACGCGGGATGCGGAAAGCAGGCTCCGGCCGCTCTCACGAAAAGCGATTGTCGATTGTCGGGTCATCCCGACGGCGCGCGGTCCCCCTTTTGGGGAAGAAACGCGGAATGCGTGGGAAGCCGTCGAATGCCGCCGAGGCCGCCATTAAGGTTTTGGTGTCCGGCAGAAATCCCGCTCCACAAAGGAGAATCCATGTCGTTCCTGCGACGTGCCGCGGCCGCATCCGTGATCGCTGTCGCCCTCGCGACGTGCGGCGCCGCCCCGGCCGCGCTGGCCGCCTCGCCCGCGTCGTCGTCCGCCGACCCCTACGACGAGGGCCCCGGCGGCCGCCCGATCCAGATGGGGCCGTTCTCGTTCCCGGCCCAGGGCCAGGTCAGCGGCGGGTTCGGCTGGAACACCACCGGTGGCGGCTACTGAGGCACCGGTACCGGCACAACGCGGTGAGGTGGGCCCGGCGGCGATGCCGGGCCCACCTCACCGTCGTGTGTCTCACCGCTTGAGCGTCGCGGCGCTGGCCAGCAGGACGACGATCACGCACCCCAGGATCAGCAGCGCGTCCCGCACGAAGAGGCCGGTCACCCCCTCGTGATGGGCGGCCTCGCCAGCGGCCTGCACCGCGTACGTCATCGGCATCACCTTGGCCAGCGCCGCCAGCCCGCCGCTCATGTCCTCGCGCGGCACGAACAGGCCGCACACGAGGAACTGCGGCAGCACCCCGGCCGGCAGGAACTGCACCGCCTGGAACTCGTTCCGCGCGAAGGCGCTGACCAGCAGGCCGAGCGCCAGTCCGAGGAGCGCGCCCAGCATCGCGATGATCATGAGCAGATAGGGCGGGCCCTTGATGTCCAGCCCCAGCGGCCCCACGGAGAGCAGCGTCGCCAGGACGGCCTGGAGCAGGGCCAGGAAGCCGAAGGCCAGGCTGTAGCCGAGGACGATGTCCAGCCGCTGCACCGGCATGGTCAGCAGCCGCTCCGCGGTGCCCGAGGTGCGCTCCCGCAGCGTCGAGACCGAGGCGACCAGGTACATCACGATGAGCGGGAAGATGCCGAAGACCTGCGGGCCGATGCGCTCGAAGGCGCCGTCCGCGTCGTCGAACATCAGCTTGAGGATCACCATCAGCATGCACGGGATCGCCAGCATGAGCGCGACGCTGCCGCGGTCGCGGACGATCTGCTGCAGCACCCGCTGGGCGGTGGCGAAGGTGATGCCCGGGGTGAGCGGGAGGGCGCGGACGGTGCGTACCGCCCGGGCCATCGTCCCCGGCCGGGACTCGGTTCTCACGTTATCGACCTCGGCACTCCGATGCGAAGAATGATGCGTGGGGATCGGGCAGCACGGCGCCGTCGAACAGCGGCGTCGCGGGAGCCGGCACGGCGTCCGAGGACGCGGCGCCCGTAGCCGGGCCGCCTTCGGGTGCGGCGTCCGCCGCCTCCGGTGGGGAGCCGTCGGCGGGCCCCGGTTCCGGCGCGCCTGCGGGGCCCGGTACCGACGTGCTTGCGGGCCCCACGGTTGCGCCGGCCGCCGTCGCTCCCCGGTCCGGCCGTACGAGCCGCATGAAGGCGCTCTCCACGTTCGCGCAGCCCGTGTGCGCCAGCAGCTCCGTGCGGGCGCAGGAGGCCAGCAGGCGGCCGTCGCGCATCAGCAGCAGCCGGTCGCAGCGGTCGGCCTCGTCCATGACGTGACTGGAGACGAGCAGGGTGGTGCCCTCGTCGGCCAGCCGCCGGAAGACGGCCCACAGCTCCTGCCGGATCAGCGGATCGAGCCCCACCGTGGGCTCGTCCATCACCAGCAGCTCCGGAGAGCCGAGCAGGGCGACGGCCAGGGAGACCCGCGAGTACTGCCCGCCCGAGAGGCGGCCGACCGGCTGGTCGGCCCAGTCCGCCAGGTCGACCTCCTTCACCACCCGGACCACGGCGTGCTCCCGGCGCCAGCCCCGCAGCCCCAGCGCGGCGGAGAAATACCGGAGGTTCTCCAGCACCGTCAGATCGGCATAGACGGACGGCGCCTGCGTGACATAGCCGACGCGCGTCGCCAGCGCCGGGGCACCGGCCGGCCTGCCGAGCACCTGGACGTGCCCCGCCGCGTACGACTGAATTCCGACCACCGAGCGGAGCAGCGTGGTCTTTCCGCATCCGCTGGGACCCAGCAGGCCGACGATCGCACCACGCGGAATGGCGAAACTGATGTCGTCCAGAAGTGTCCGGTCGCCGCGCGCGACATGCAGTCCGTACACGCTGACCGCCGGAAGTCCGTCGACCGACGGATTCTTCCCGTGAGGGGTGTGCTGTTGCTGTTCCAAATAATCCGCCGCCCCGGCTGGGTTCCGCAATACTGCCGGAATGTGCAATGGCCACTAGGGGAAACGGCCGCAGGGCCTTTCGGGTTACGTGCGCAGCCGTACGGATGACGCGCGGCAGCGCATTCCTCAGTGGTCCCGGCGCGTCATCAGCAGCGCGAGGTCGTGCAACTGCCGGTACACCGACGGCACCGGCTCAGCGCGGGCCAGCGCCCGCATCGCGGCACCCACTTGCCGCCTGGCCTCGACCTCGGTCGCCTCCCGGCCGCCGGCCTGTTCGATCAGCTCGGTGGCCGTCGCGACGTCGGCGGCCGACAGCGGCTCCGTACGGTCGTACAGCGCGGCCAGCCGCCGCCCCGCGGGCCCGGTGTCGGCCAGCGCCACCGTGACCGGCAGCGACTTCTTGCGCGCCGCCACGTCGGCGCCCACCGGTTTCCCGCTGCGCCGCGTGGAGCCCCAGATGCCCAGCAGATCGTCGACGCACTGGAAGGCGACGCCCAAGTGGCGCCCGAAGTCCCGCAGCCCGGCGGTGCGCGCTTCGGAGGCGCCGGCCAGCAGCGCCCCCAGGGCGCACGCGCAGCCCATCAGGGCGCCCGTCTTCCCTGCCGCCATCTCCAGGTACTCCTCCGCGCGCACCCGTGCGGTGCTCTCGAAGGCCACGTCCTGGCTCTGGCCGCGCAGCAAGTCCTCCAGCATGCCGGACAGTTCCCTGGTGGCCGCCGCGGCGTGCGGGGTGGCGTCGGCGGCGAGCACGGCGAGCGCGCTGATCAGCAGGGCGTCCCCGGTCAGTACGGCGGCCGGCGTGCCGTACTGCCGCCACACGGCGGGCCGGTGGCGGCGCAGCGGGTCGGCGTCGATGACGTCGTCGTGCAGCAGCGAGAAGTCGTGCACCAACTCGACGGCGACGGCACCCGGGACGACGCTCTCCGGAGGCGCCCCGACCGCCATCGCCGATAGGAAGACGAGCGCCGGGCGTACGGCCTTCCCGCCGCCTCCCGCCGTGGACTCCGCGCCCGCGCCCCAGCCGCGGTGGTACCTGGCGATCTCCCGCTGGGGGCCGGGCAGATCGGCCACGACCCGGCGCAGCGCGGGCGTGACGAGCTCCCGCGCCCACCCGAAGAGCGCCGCGTCGGCACCTCCTGTGGCGGAGCTGTCGGCGCCTCCCGTGGCGGGGCCGCCGATGCCGCCCTCCGTGGCCGAGGGCACGGCCGGGGACGCGGCGGCCATGCTGCTCAGCGCGGACACCGGGACCCCCCGTCCGCCGGCCCCCGCCGGTCGCCGTCGGTCGCGCGGCGGCACGGTGCGTCCGCCGCACATCGGTACCGGTGACTCCCGTGCACCGCCTGCATCACTGACAGCGTCGCCGTGCGCGATCCGGGGAAGTCGCGTGGACGCATGAAGAGTTCACATGGCACGCACTCCACCTAATCGCGCGGGCCCGCCGAAACCGTCCACGGCCCGCGCCCCATCGCCAAGATCACTGGAGCAGAGTAAGAACCCCCGTTCCCCTGAAGCGATCAGCCGATCATGGGCCTCAACCACCCATACGTTCCACGGGGGTTGCGCAAACGTTCCGCCACCCGCATACGCCAAAGGCCCCGGCCACTCGGGCCGGGGCCTTCACGCTGGTGCCCCCGGCAGGATTCGAACCTGCGACACCCGCTTTAGGAGAGCGGTGCTCTATCCCCTGAGCTACGGAGGCGGGCGGTCAGTGGTGGTGCGCCGGGCCCTGGTGAGGGAGCACGGCGGGGCGGTGTGCGCACCATCGGCTGGCCGTGAACAGGGTAGCGGATGGGGTCGCGCCCGGTCTCGCCACTGGGTGGCCGGGAGGTTCTCCGGCCCCGTGGCGGCGTGGCGCGGCCCCTCTGCGGAGTGCGGTCAGGCGGGGAAGTTCCAGCTGACCGTGCCGTCGGCGGTGACGATGGCGGCGAGGACGATGAGGTCGGCGGCGCCGAGGGTCATGCCGAGGAGGGCGCGGCCGCGGCGGGCGGTGCCCCGGTAGAGGGCGAGGCCGCCCAGGATCAGGGACAGCGGGCCCAGGACGAGGTTCATCACCAGCAGGCCCACGAGGCCGAGGATGAAGGAGGCCACGGCCATGCCGTCGGCCTGCTTCGTCGCGCGGGGGGCGGCGGTCGCGGCGCCGGCCGCGTCGTCCGCGGCGGGCCGGGCGGACTCGGTCGCGGTACGCGCCCCGGCCTCGGCGGTCTCGGTGCGGGTCTCGTCGGACTCGGTCCGGGCGCGGTGGGTGAGGGTGGTCATCGGCGGGCCTCCTTCGCGCGGTATTCGCGGACGGCGAAGATCAGCAGCCAGCCGGCGATCGCGGCGGCTGCGGTGAGCGTCGCGGCGAGCGGAAGGTGTGCCGCGGTGCCTATGAGCACTCCCAGCAGGAGCAAGGCTGCGACAAGGAAGATCATTTCTGGCCCTTCCAGGTGAGGTGAGTGGCCTTGATCGTTCTATTGGGTGAACAGTTGGTGTGACACTTGTTCACTGACTTACGAGTCTAGCGCGCCCCCGGGGTGGATCGTGTCGGAGAACGGATGTTTACTGAATGGCATGAGTCACACCACCGGCGCCCGGCAGGCGCAGAAGCAGAAGACCCGACAGGCGCTCCTCGACGCCGGGCTGCGGCTGCTGGCGGAGCAGAGCCTGAGCAGCATCGGGCTGCGCGAGGTGACGCGGATGGTGGGCGTGGCGCCGGCGGCCTTCTACCGGCACTTCCGGGACATCCCCGACCTGGGGGTCGCGCTGGTCGAGGAGTCCCTGGGCAGCCTGCACGGCGTCGTCCGCGCGATCCTCGCCGAGCAGCCGGACGCGGAGGAGCGCATCGACCGTACGGTCGCGGTCGTCGAGCGGTACGTCCGCGAGAACCCGGCGCACATCCGCTTCATCGCCCGGGAGCGGCACGGCGGCGTGCGGGCCGTACGGAGGGCGATAGCCGCCGAACTGGAGCGGTTCGCCGCCGAGGTGGCGGCGGCGCTGCGGGAGCAGCCGGTGTCGGACGGCTGGAGCGACGACGACGTGCTGATGCTCGCCGAGATGTACGTCGACCACCTGGTGATGACCGCTTCGGCGATCCTGGACGCGGCGGACGACGGCGACATGGCGGCGGCCGCCCGCACGGCCGAACGCGCCCGCAGGCAGCTGCGGCTGATCAGCCTGGGGCGGCTGCACTGGAAGGACTGACCCCTGGGGAAGGCCGGCTCCTGGGGCGGATGCTCCGGAGGGGCTGAGCGGCCGCTGAGGCGGCGTTGAGCCGCCGCTGCGGGCCCGGCGCGCTCGTGGAGCGCTCGTACCTCGGCGGGGCCGTCCGGATGCGTCAGCGGGCCCGTGAGCGTCCGCGGCGCGCTGCCTTCCGGCCGGGTCGACCTGCATGCCCCCGCCCGCCCGCTCGCTTCAGGAGCGCTTCGGTGTCGTGATCCGTACGCGGAAGGTGTTCGGGGCGGTGTCGTTCCCGCCTGCGGGGCGGCGGTCCTCGAGGACCTCGACCGACAGGCCGCCGGCGCGGAAGGTCTGGCCGGGGCGGTACGTGGCGTCGGTCAGGCCGGCGCGGACGTTCGGGTCGTTGCGGTAGCAGCCGGTGCTCTTCGGGGTGGCGTCGGAGATGCGGACCGGGCCCTTGCCCGAGGGGACGTCGGTGGCGACCCGGTAGACCAGGACGCCGGGCCGGCAGGCGGTCGGGTCGAGGTGGCCGGTGCGGCGCGCCTCGACGACGTACGCGCGGTACCGGGACACCGGAATGACGGCGATCTTCGTGCCGCCGCGGGCCGCGGCGGCGGTGAGCCGGTGGGTGGTGACCGCGCCGGGGCGGCTCACGCAGTCCACCTGGCCCGGGGCCAGCCAGCCCAGCTTCCACTTGTGCCAGCCGAGGAAGTCGTTCTCGGGGCCCCAGTCCACGTCCATCGGATCCCAGTGACCCACCGGGTGCGGGTCGGCGCGCCCGTCCGTGAAGTACAGGTCGGGCAGCCCGAAGGAGTGCGCGTTCTCGTGGTTGAGGACCCGGTACGCGCTCGGACCGGTCTGCCGGCTCCAGATGAACGACACGTTCTTCAGCTGCGTCCCGTCGCCCGTCTTCAGGCCCAGCGGGCCGCCGCTGAAGGTGACGGACCAGACGTTCTTGGTCGCCGGCGGGCCCGCCTCCGGGGTGACCAGCACGTTCACCAGGTCATAGGCGCGGAAGTCCACGCGGCGGTCGACCGCGCGCACGATCTCCTTGGCGAGCGCGTAGTAGCCGTTGTGCGAGGCGGGGCTGAAGGAGGTGCCGCGTCCGATGCGGTACGAGGACAGCGGGCGGGACATCCGGATCCACTTCAGGACGGGCGTCGAGCGGTAGTCGAGCCGTCCGTAGGAGCTCTCGCGGAAGAAGCGGGGGACGGCGGGGAAGAACTCGCC
>NZ_PQSQ01000042.1 GCF_002920575.1 Streptomyces sp. Ru73
GCACCGGCCCCTCCAGCACTCCCAGCAGCCCCGGACGTCTCGCCACCAGCGTCCCCGTCGCCGGAAGCCCCGCCCGCGGCCGCGGTGCCGCCGTCCTCCGCCGACCGGGCCGCGCCGCCCGGCGCCGTCTCGTCCGCGCCGGTGCCCCCCGCGTCGGCCCCCGTGGCCGGCTGCGGGGCGTCGTCGCCCGCCGGAGCCGGGGTTTCCGGGGCCTCGGCAGGGGCGGGGGCGCCGGTGGGGTGGTCGGTGTTCACAGGGTGCTCCAGTCGTGGTCGGGGTAGCGGTGCACGGGCGCGGAGACGTCGTCCAGTGCACGCCGGATCTCGTCAGGAAGACTAAGGGTCTCCACTGACAATGCCGCCCTGAGCTGCTGCGCAGTGCGTGCGCCGAGGAGCGGAGCGGTCACTCCCGGGCGGTCGCGGAGCCAGCACAGGGCGACCTGGAGCGGGGTCACGGCGAGGCCGTCGGCGGCCGTGGCGACCGCGTCGACGATCCGGCCGGCCGCCTCGTCCAGATACGGCGCCACGAAGGGCGCCAGGTGCTCGGACGCGCCGCGCGAGTCGGGCGGCGTGGCGTGCCGGTACTTGCCCGTGAGGACGCCGCGGCCGAGAGGGGAGGAGGGCAGCAGGCCCAGCCCGAGGTCGCGGGCAGCGGGCAGCACCTCGCGCTCCACGCCGCGCTGGAGGAGGGAGTACTCCATCTGCGCGCTGGCCAGCCGGGCGCGCACGGTCGGCGCGGCCAGCTGCCAGGTGGCGGCCTTGGCGAGCTGCCAGCCGGAGAAGTTCGCGACGCCGACGTACCGCGCGCGGCCGCTGCTGACGGCGATGTCGAGGGCCTGGAGCGTCTCCTCCAGCGGGGTGTGCGGGTCGAAGGCGTGCACCTGCCACAGGTCGACGTAGTCGGTGCCGAGGCGCTCCAGGGAGTCGTCGAGCGCCGCGAGGAGGTGGCGGCGGGAGCCGTCGACCCGGCGGTCGGCCTCCAGGACGCTGCCGGCCTTGGTGGCGATGACCAGATCCCGGCGGGGCACCATGCCCTCCACGAGCCGGCCCAGGAGGTACTCGGCGCCGCCGTCGGCATAGACGTCGGCGGTGTCCACGAGCGTGCCGCCCGCCTCCCAGAAGGTCTTCAACTGGTCGGCGGCGTCGCGGTCGTCCGTATCGCGCGCCCAGGTCAGCGTGCCCAGGCCGAGACGGGACACGCGCAGGCCGGTGCGGCCGAGGTGCCTTTGCTCCATGGGCCCTGAGGTTACTGGCCCGTCCCGGACTTGCGGGGACCTGTGGACAACGCCCGGCACGGCGGCGGCCGGGCCATCCCTTACGCCGTGCGGGGGCGCCGCGTTACAGTCCCCGCACGACGTCGTTACCGACGAGTAAGACGCTGTGTCATGCCAGGGATCCGGCGCTCTTGTGGGGCGGACGGCGAAGATCGAACATGGCGAGTGATCGTCATCGATGTGAGGGGAGCCGCATGAAGCTCGGGATCAACCTCGGTTACTGGGGTGCCGGCATGGACGGGGACAACCTCGCCGTCGCGCAGGAGGCCGACCGGCTCGGCTACGCGGTCTGCTGGGCGGCGGAGGCGTACGGCTCGGACGGGCCGACCGTGCTGTCCTGGGTGGCCGCGCAGACCGAGCGGATCGACGTCGGCTCGGCGATCTTCCAGATCCCGGCCCGCACCCCCGCCATGACCGCGATGACCGCCGCCACCCTGGACTCCCTCTCCGACGGCCGCTTCCGGCTCGGCCTCGGCGTCTCGGGCCCGCAGGTCTCCGAAGGCTGGTACGGCGTCAAGTTCGACAAGCCGCTGGCGCGCACCCGCGAGTACGTGGAGATCGTCCGGAAGGCGATGGCGCGTGAGCGGCTGTCCTACGAGGGCGAGCACTGGACGCTGCCGCTCCCCGGTGGTCCGGGCAAGCCGATCAAGCTGACGGTGCACCCCAAGCGCGAGCGCATTCCGCTGTACATCGCGGCGATCGGGCCGAAGAACCTGGAGCAGACCGGCGAGATCGCCGACGGCGCGCTGCTGATCTTCCCCGCCGCCGAGCACCTCCAGGACACCGCGATCTCGCACCTGCGCGCGGGCCGGGAGAAGGCCGGGCTGACCATGGAGGGCTTCGACGTCTGCCCGACGCTTCCGATCGCGGTGGGCGAGGACAAGGACGTACGCACGCTCGCCGACGCCTTCCGCCCGTACACCGCGCTCTACGTGGGCGGCATGGGCAGCCGGAAGCAGAACTTCTACAACCGGCTCGCGCAGCGGATGGGCTACGGGGAGGCGGCGGCCGAGATCCAGGAGAAGTACCTGGCGGGCGAGAAGGACGCCGCTGCGGCCGCCGTCCCGCACGAGCTCATCGACTCCACCACCCTGCTCGGCTCGGTGGAGCGGATCGCGGACCGCATGCAGGCGTACGCGGCGGCCGGGGTGACGACGCTGACGCTGTCCCCGGCGGGCTTCACGCTGGAGGAGCGGATCGCCGCGCTGCGGGCGGGCACCGAGGCGCTGGAGCGGGCCGGACTGGCCTGAGGGACGGCCCGAGGGCCGGACTGGTCCGAGGGGCGGTCCGGGGCCGGACCGGCCGGACACCGGCAACGGCACCCGCCGGCGGCGGGGAGGCGGCCCTGGGGGCGGGGAAGTGGCCCCCAGGGCCGGACGACTGCGGCCGTGGTGGGGGCTCGGGGGTCTTCCCCGCCACGGCCGTCACACAGCACAACGCGCCGACGCCCGGGGTGGTTACGCCCCGCACAGGGGGCTCCGGTCCATCGTTCGGAGGAGTTCGCCGGGCTCCGTGTTGCCGCGGACCCGGCACCGCACTTGACTTTTCCTTTGCGGGTGTCCTGTTCGAGGTGGAGTCATGGAGGTCCGTCGATGCTCACGGCGAAGAGTCTCTTCCAGGAGATCCTGGACCACGACGAATCCTTCCGGCTGTTCTGCTCCATCGCCGCGAGCGGTGAGACCCAGGGCGGCTGGGAGAACGGGCGGATCGCCGCGCTGGTCCCGGAGAGCCAGCGGGCCATGGCCCGCAAGATCGCCCGGCACGGCGCTGACGAGGAGAAGCACGGCCGGATCTTCAACGCCCTGCTGCGGCGGCGCGGGCTCCAGGCCGTCGCGGTACCGGCCGCGGCCGACTACACCATGCTCCTGGAGCGGCGCGGCATCGGGCTGGCGCACGAGAAGCTGCAGCGCGACGAGCCGCTGACGGAGACGGACATCGTCGCCTACCTGGCGCACAGCCGGATCACCGAGGAGCGGGCAGCGGCGCAGATGGGACTGCTGCAGAAACACTTCGGCGACCACCCGGAGGTCGGCAAGGCGGTCCGGATGATCGCCAGGGACGAGGACAACCACCTGGCCTACTGCCACGAGGAGCTGCTGCGGCTCTCCGGCGCCGGGTATGCCGAGGAGATCCGGCGGGCCCTGCGCGAGGGCGTACAGGCCGAGATCGCCGTCCACCGCGACGTCAGCCTCGCGGTCATGGAGCGGATGGGCCACATCCTGCGCTGGCCCCGCGCCAAGCGGGCGCTGCTCACGGCCGGCATCCACGCCCTGTACGCCTACGAGCAGGCGTACGGCTGGCGGCGCATGGTCAGCCTGCGGATGCCGGAGCGGCGGGACGCGCTGGGCGGCCCGGCCCCCGCGGCACCCGAATTCGCCTGACGGCTCGGGGCGGCGCCAGGGAGGCGCCTGGGAAGCCCGGCCCGCGGTGCCGGAACCGGCCGGCCCCTACAGCCACCCGCGCCGCTTGAAGAGCTGGTACAGCCACAGTTCGAGGCCGGCCATGACCAGCAGGCACGCCGGATAGCCGAAGGTCCACCTCAGCTCGGGCATGTGCTCGAAGTTCATGCCGTACACGCCCGCGACCATGGTCGGCACGGCGGCCAGCGCCGCCCACGCCGAGATCTTGCGCATGTCGTCGTTCTGCCGCACGCCCATCTGCGCGAGGTGCGCCGAGAGGATGTCCGACAGCAGCCGGTCCATGCCCTCCACGGACTCGTTCGCCCGCGTCAGGTGGTCGTCCACGTCGCGGAAGAAAGGGCGCGCGCCGTCGTGCACAAACGGTACGCCGGGGTTCCGCAGCCGCGCCATCGGCTCGGCGAGCGGCCCCGTGGCCCGCCGGAACTCCAGCACCTCCCGCTTGAAGTTGTAGATCGCCTGTGCGGTGTTCCGGCTGCCGCGGCCGGCCCGGCCCCCTTCGGAGGACACCGGCGCGAACACCTCGGCCTCCAACTCCTCCAGGTCCAGCTGGAGTTCGGCGGCCACGTCGATGTAGTGGTCGACGACCGCGTCGCTGACCGCGTACAGCACCGCCGTCGGGCCCTGCTCCAGGACCTCGGGCTCGTGCTCCAGGCGGCGGCGCACGGCCGCCAGCGGGCTGCCCTCGCCGTGCCGCACCGTCACCACGAAGCAGTCGCCGATGAAGAGCATCAGCTCGCCCGAGCTGACGCTGTCCGCCTCGTCGTCGTACTCGATCGGCTTCAGGACCATGAACAGCGAGTCGTCGTACACCTCCAGCTTCGGCCGCTGATGCGCCTTGAGCGCGTCCTCCACGGCCAGCGGATGCAGCCCGAACTCCTCGCTGACCTGCTCGAACTCCTCCTCGGTCGGCTCATGCATACCGAGCCACAGGAAGGAGTGCCCCTCCGCGCGGGCCTCCTCGAGCGCGGTGGAGTAGTCCGCCGGCTTCTCGATCCGCCGGCCGTTCCGGTAGATGGCACAATCCACGATCACACCGGGCATTCTCGCTGCCTGCGGCCACTCCTGCCAGGGCGGCCGGCGGACGGCCCGCGCTCCGCTCCCGGCCGGGACGTAGGGTGGTCGCCATGCCCACGCTGATCCTCGTACGGCACGGCCGCTCCACCGCCAACAACTCCGGCGTCCTCGCGGGGCGCACGCCCGGCGTCTCCCTGGACGAGCGGGGCGCCGCACAGGCCGCAGCGCTGCCCGGCCGGCTCGCCGCCGTGCCGCTCGCCGCAGCCGTGTGCAGCCCGCTCCAGCGCTGCCGGGAGACGCTGGCCCCGCTGCTCGCGGCGCGCCCGGACCTGCCGCTGCACACCGAGGACGGCATCAACGAGTGCGACTACGGCGACTGGTCGGGCCGCAAGCTCGCCGAGCTGGCCGACGAGCCGCTGATGAACACCGTGCAGCAGCACCCCTCCGCCGCCGGCTTCCCCGGCGGCGAGACGATGCGCACCATGCAGAACCGCGCCGTGGACGCGGTCAGGGCCTGGAACGCCCGCATCGAGGAGCAGCACGGGCCCGAGGCGGTGTACCTGATGTGCTCGCACGGCGACATCATCAAGTCGCTCGTCGCCGACGCGCTCGGCATGCACCTGGACCTCTTCCAGCGGGTGTCCGTCGAGCCCTGCTCGGTCACGGCGATCCGCTACACGCCGCTGCGCCCGTACCTGATCCGGCTCGGCGACACCGGCGACTTCGGCTCGCTGGCCCCCAAGGAGGACGGCTCCGGCGCCGCCGCCGAGCGCGACGCGACGATCGGCGGTGGCGCGGGAGCGACGTGATCAGATGGCGCAGTAGGGTGGTGCGACGGCGCTGCCCGCCACGCCACCTGTGATCCCGTTCCCGTGACCACAGATCCCCGCAGTCGAGCAATCGGAGCAGGACCTTGTCCCGTCAGGTGTTCTTCTACGACGCGCCGGACCGCTTCGTGGCCGGCACGGTCGGGCTGCCTGGCCGCCGCAGTTTCTATCTCCAGGCCAGCGCGGCCGGCCGCACCACCAGCGTCGCCCTGGAGAAGACCCAGGTCGCCGCACTCGCCGAGCGCATGGACGAGCTGCTGGACGAGGTGGTGCGCCGCAGCGGGGGCAACGCCCCGGTGCCGGCCGTCGCCCCGTCCGAGATCGACGACACGGCACCGCTGGAGAGCCCGGTGGAGGAGGAGTTCCGCGTCGGCACCATGGCGCTGGCCTGGGACGGCGACGAGGAGCGCATGATCGTCGAGGCGCAGGCGCTGGTCGAGCTGGACGCCGACAACGACGAGGACCTCGCCGAGGCCGAGGAGCGGCTGCTCCAGGACGACGAGAACGGCCCCCCGATGCTCCGCGTCCGGCTCACCGGCACCATGGCCCGCGCCTTCGCCAAGCGCGCCCTGGAAGTCGTGAACGCCGGGCGCCCGCCGTGCCCGCTGTGCAGCCTGCCGCTCGACCCGGAGGGACACGTATGTCCGCGCCAGAACGGATACCGGCGGGACGCCTGACGCCCGCCGAGCTCGAGAAGCACCTCGAGCACGGCGAGCTGACCGTCCTGGGCCGGGTCCGCGAGGCGTCCAACGCCGTCCTGTACTGCTCCGTGACGTACGAGGACCGGACCGCCCACTGCGTGTACAAGCCGGTCGCGGGGGAGCGCCCGCTGTGGGACTTCCCCGACGGCACCCTCGCCCAGCGCGAGGTCGCCGCGTACGAGGTCTCCCGCGCCACCGGCTGGGACCTGATCCCGCCCACGGTGCTGCGCGACGGCCCGTACGGGCGCGGCATGGTCCAGGAGTGGATCGAGGCGTCCGGCGAGGGCGACAGCCCCGAGCTGCTGGCCCTGGTCGAGGAGGAGGAGCCGGGACCCGGCTGGAAGGCGGTCGGCTTCGCCGAGGTCGGCGAGGGGCGTACCGCGCTCCTGGTGCACGCCGACGACCCGCGGCTGCGCCGGCTCGCCGTCCTCGACGCGGTGATCAACAACGGTGACCGCAAGGGCGGCCACCTGCTGCCCACCGCCGACGGGCACGTCCATGCGATCGACCACGGGGTGACCTTCCACGTCGAGGACCGGCTGCGCACCCTCCTGTGGGGCTGGGCCGGCGAACCGCTGACCGAGGAGGCCGTCGCCGCGCTGGAGCGGCTGGCAGCGGAGACCGCCGACGGGCAGCCGCTCGCCGCCCGACTGGCCGAATGTCTCACCGGGGACGAGATCACCGCACTGCGCGAGCGGATCGCCGCGATGCTCCGCTCCGGCGTGCACCCGCAGCCCAGCGGCGAGTGGCCGCCGATCCCGTGGCCCCCGATCTGACCCGTACGGCACGGTGAGGCACACCCGCGCCGAAGACGCAAGACCGCCTATCAGGCCAAGACCCACACTCCGGTTCGTATCCGGAACCTGCGTCCGGTTACGCTCATGGCATGCATGCATGGCCCGCTTCTGAGGTCCCCGCCCTGCCCGGCCAGGGCCGCGACCTGAGGATCCACGACACCGCGACCGGCGGACGGGTGACCCTCGCCCCCGGTCCCGTCGCCCGTCTCTACGTCTGCGGCATCACGCCGTACGACGCGACCCACATGGGTCACGCGGCGACCTACAACGCGTTCGACCTCGTGCAGCGCGTGTGGCTCGACACGAAGCGGCAGGTCCACTACGTACAGAACGTCACCGATGTCGACGATCCGCTGCTGGAGCGGGCCGTGGCCACCGGCGACGACTGGACCGCGCTCGCCGAGCGGGAGACCGCGCTCTTCCGCGAGGACATGACCGCCCTGCGGATGCTGCCGCCGCAGCACTACATCGGCGCCGTGGAGGCCATACCGGGCATCGTGCCGCTGGTGGAGCGGCTCCGGGACTCCGGTGCCGCGTACGAGCTCGAAGGCGACATCTACTTCTCCGTCGAGTCCGACCCGCACTTCGGCGGGGTCTCGAACCTGGACGCCGAGGCGATGCGGCTGCTCTCCGCCGAGCGCGGCGGCGACCCGGAGCGCCCGGGCAAGAAGAACCCGCTGGACCCGATGCTGTGGATGGCGGCCCGCGACGGCGAGCCCAGCTGGGACGGCGGCTCGCTCGGCCGGGGCCGCCCCGGCTGGCACATCGAGTGCGTCGCCATCGCCCTGGACCACCTGGGCATGGGCTTCGACGTGCAGGGCGGCGGCTCGGACCTGGCGTTCCCGCACCACGAGATGGGCGCCTCGCACGCCCAGGCGCTGACCGGCGAGCACCCGTTCGCCAAGGCGTACGTGCACGCCGGCATGGTGGCCCTGGACGGCGAGAAGATGTCCAAGTCCAAGGGCAACCTGGTCTTCGTCTCCAAGGTGCGCCGGGCCGGCACCGACCCGGCCGCCATCCGGCTCGCCCTGCTGGCCCACCACTACCGCGCGGACTGGGAGTGGACCGACCAGGTCCTGCAGGACGCGGTGGACCGGCTCGCCCGCTGGCGCGCCGCGGTCTCCCGCCCGGACGGCCCGCCCGCCGAGGCGCTCCTGGAGGAGCTGCGCGAGGCGCTCGCCGACGACCTGGACTCGCCGGCCGCGCTCGCCGCCGTCGACCGCTGGGCCGCGAAGCAGCAGGCCGAGGGCGGCACCGACGAGGGCGCGCCGGGCCTGGTGTCCCGGGCCGTGGACGCGCTGCTCGGCGTGGCGCTGTGACCCGCTGACCGCACACACATGTAACGGGGCGCTTCCTCCGAGGAGGAAGCGCCCCTTTCTCGCTCACCCGCGGGTCACCGGCACCGGTTCAGCCGATGACCGCCCGGTGGCGTGCCGCCGTGGCGTCCGGGCTGCGTCAGATCCGCTGGATGCGGACGCTGCGCAGGACGCTCGGGGCCTGGGTGTGCCAGATGCCGACCACGTGCTGACCGAACGCGAAAGCCTCCTGGACCTGGTCGAAGGTCTCGGTGGTCGGGTTGGGCAGAACGCGCAGCTGGTTGTTGATGCGCAGGACGATCAGCCGCGGCTGGCCCGGAAGGGGCTGCGGGATGGAGATGAAGGCGTTCGCCACACCGGAGGCCAGCTGCTGCGCCTCCTGCTGCTGAACCTGCTGCACCTGCTGGACGACCTGCTGCTGGATCTGCTGCAGGTGCTGCTGGTACTGCTGCTCGTGCTGCTGCTCCATCTGCTGCGCCTGGCCGTACTGCTGAGGCTGCTGGCCGCCCAGCTGCTGCAGCAGCTGCTGGAACGGCTGCTGCTGGCCGAGCTGCTGCAGCTGCTCCAGCCCGCCCATGGGCTGCTGCATCTGCTGGCCGAACGGCTGCTGCTGCCCGAAGGGCTGCTGCTGGCCCATGCCCTGCTGGCCGAACGGGGAGGTGCTGGGGCCCTGCTGGCCGAGCTGGGCGAGGGGGTTCATCTGAGTGGTCATGAGGGTCTGCCTTCCCTGACTTTGTGGGTGTGCTTCAGCCGGTGACGACCAGCCCGTCAGCCTGTGATGACCAGGCCCACGACCTCGTCGTCGGAGTACCACACACGTACGTCGGGCCGTCCCCCCGCGAAGGCGGCGTGCACCGCCTGGCGCACCTCTGGCGCCGGCCGGTTCAGGTTCCGCCACGCGCCGGCCACGAACAGCCGGAGCCGCGGGGGGAGTTCTCGGGGGTACGGAAGCAACTCGTCCCAGTACCGCTCGGCCTGGCCGGAGCCGACCGAGGTGGGCACCAGGTGCGTCACCGCCGCCCTGATGTCGGGCCGGTTGCCGATCCTCTGGGAGGCCGGCCGGCCCGGTGCGTCCTGCTGCGGCGACCCGGTGTTCCGCAGCACTTCGCGTGCCTTCTCGGGGCTCATCGGTTCCATGCCCGCCGCCTTGAGCATGCCCTGCAGCGACGCCAGCGCGCCCGCCACGACGGGGCAGGCCGATGAGGTGCCCGAGAAGCTGTCGGTGTACCAGGCGATCTCCTCGGTACCGCCCTGGAGGTCGCCGGGCCGGTCCCAGAAGCCGCCGGTCGTGGTGACCTCGCGGCCCCAGCCCTGGGCGTCCAGCCGCGTGCCGTAGTTGGAGAACCCGAGCCGGGAGCGGTCCGGGCCGTGGTCGCGGCCGTGCGTGCCGGGCGGCGGGGCGCCGGCCCCGACGAGGATCGCGCCGGAGGTCTGGTTGGAGGGGTTGAACGGGTTGCGCCACCACTCCGGGAAGCGGTCGGGGCGGCGCTCGTACAGCGCGTCGTCCAGGCTCTCCGCGCCGTTGCCGGCCGCCTCCACGACCACGACGCCCTTGGCCGTCGCCCAGCGGATCGCGGCGAAGTCGTCCGGCCACCACTCCAGCGCGATGTAGCCGCGCTGGTCGTCGCGGTGCTCGAAGTCGTACCGCGGGCCCGGCCGGTGCAGTTCGACCAGCAGGATGTCGCCCCGCGAGAGCCGCTCGGCCGCCGCGAGGATCGCCGCAGCCGAACCGATGCCCTGGATGGAGGCAGCGGCGGTCACGGCGCCGGGTGCGATGCCCACCACGCCCTTGTCGTTGCGGTCGCCGCCGATGACACCGAGCACGGCCGTACCGTGGTTGCGCCAGGCCAGGTCCTGGAACGGGGTGCCGATCACGATGCCGGCGAGCCGCTCCGCCAGGTCCTCGTGGCCCAGCTGCCAGGCGCCCTCGACGTCGATGACGGTCACGCCCTCGCCGTCGCCGCCCTTGCGCTGCCAGGCCCACACGGCGTTCACGCCCTCGGGCGCTGCGCCGAGGTGGCCCTGCCGGCCGGTGAAGTCGGGGGTCGCCGGCGCCCCTTCCTTGCGCCCCTGGCCCTCTTCGGGGCCGCGGGCGGGGAAGGAGGCGGGTACGGCCCCCGGCTTGAGGTACGCCGTCTCGATCTCCGGGAGGGCGGAGAGCCGGGCGGTCAGCTCGACGGCCCGCTGGTCCCCGCCCCGCACCCGGTAGAAGAGCGAGAGGTCCGGCAGCGCGGTGGTGCCCGCCGCGAGCTCCTGGGGCATGGCCGCCTGGATCCGGTCCTCGTTGCCGAACAGCGGCTCCAGAGTGAGCTGCTGGTCACTGAGGAACATCTCCAGTGCGGAGACGTCCGCTCCTGAGGCCGACCGGATGCCGTCGGCGCCGGCGCGGAGCCGGGGCTCGGCCCGCGCGACGACGATCAGCTCCGGTTCGGCTCCTTGGTAGGTGAATCCCGCTCCGTCGGGTCCGGGGCCCGCCATGCCGGGGCCCGTACCGGGAGGTGCCTGATCGGTCATCGCTGGGACCGCTCCCTTCGGGTGCTGCTCCGTGCCCTGCCGCTCCGTGCCCTGCGCACCCCGCACACTCCGCCGCGTGCAACAGCGGTGTGTACCGGATGTTGCGGCGCGGTGTCGCCGGGGCTTCGGGGCGTCACCCTGCTACCTCCGACGGTCTTCGTCCAGCCCGGTGAAGGCCCCTACGTTTGGGATCCGGCCTAAATGGGAAGCGTGGGCAAATCGGCCGGAAACCTATGACACGCCGTCAAGCGGTCAAACACTACGGAGACGTACGCGGGGAGCTGGGACGGAAGTGCCCGTGGACGGCACGTCCGGAGGCGGGAACGACGAAGCGGGGCGGTGCCTTTGCACCGCCCCGCTGCGTTCCGGTCAGTCCTCCGAGGAATCAGGGTCCGAGGAGTCCGGCGGACCCGTCTGCTCGTCCCCCTGCCCGCCGCGCTCCTGGTCGTCCTGCTGCTTCGCGGGGCCGTCCGCCGCGCCGCGGGCCGGCCCCTGGCCGCCCGCCTCCGGCTTCGGCGGCTTGGGCGGGCGGGTCCGCCCGCTGGAGGTGTCGCGCAGGTAGGAGGCGTCACGGCCGTCGCCGAGCCCGCCGTCGGTCGCCACGCCGGGCCCCGCCTGCGGGTCCCGGCGCCGCAGATAGCGCTCGAATTCGCGCGCGATGGCCTCGCCCGACGCCTCCGGCAGCTCGGCGGTGTCCCGGGCCTCCTCCAGCGACTGGACGTACTCCGCGACCTCGCTGTCCTCCGCCGCCAGCTGGTCCACGCCCAGCTGCCAGGCCCGCGCGTCCTCGCTCAGCTCGCCCAGCGGGATGCGCAGGTCGAGCAGGTCCTCCAGGCGGTTGAGCAGGGCCAGCGTCGCCTTGGGGTTGGGCGGCTGCGAGACGTAGTGCGGCACGGCCGCCCACAGGCTGACCGCCGGCACCCCGGCGTGCGTGCAGGCCTCCTGGAGGATGCCGACGATGCCCGTCGGGCCCTCGTACTTGCTCTCCTCCAGGTCCATCGTGCGCGCCAGGTCCGGATCGGAGGTGACCCCGCTGACCGGGACCGGGCGGGTGTGCGGGGTGTCGCCGAGCAGCGCGCCCAGCACGACCAGCATCTCCACGCCCAGCTCGTGCGCGAAGCCCAGGATCTCGTTGCAGAAGGACCGCCAGCGCATGCTGGGCTCGATGCCGCGCACCAGCACCAGGTCGCGCGGCTTCTCGCCGCCCACCCGGACCACGGACAGCCGCGTCGTCGGCCACGTGATCTTGCGTACGCCGTCCTCCATGAAGACGGTCGGGCGGTTGACCTGGAAGTCGTAGTAGTCCTCGGCGTCCAGCGCGGCGAAGACCTCGCCCTTCCACTCCCGGTCGAGATGCGCGACCGCGGCGGAGGCGGCGTCGCCGGCGTCGTTCCAGCCTTCGAACGCGGCCACCATGACCGGGTCGATCAGCTCGGGCACCCCCTCCAGCTCGATCACCCAACGCCTCCTTCCGGCCGGTCGGCCCCCCGTCGGCGGCCACCGGTTGCTGTTCCCGTTCCGTGCGCCCCCAGCCTACGGCGTCGGTGGTACCCGCACGCAGCCCCTCTGCACTAACGAGTACTCATTCATCCGATCTGTCCCCGGCAACCGCCGCACGTCATCGGGGCGGTGGCGCGGCGGCGCCGCCCAGACATCGGAGCGCGGCACAGATCGGATGTCCCTCCGTGCCACCGGCCCCACGGGACCCCGGCGCGGGCCCGCCGGCGGCGTCCGGCCGCACGGCACGACGGCCGGTTTCCACGGCTGCGCAGACGCCGCCGGTACGGACCGCGGGCCTCAGCCGGCCCCGCCCGTCACAGCGACGCCCGCAGCCACTGCTCGACGCTGGCGATGTGCACGGTGGCCCAGGCGCGCGCTGCCTCCGCGTCCCGGGCCCGCAGCGCGCCGACGATGGCGCGGTGCTCGGTGAGGGTGCGGGTCACCGCGTCCTTCTGGGTGAGCCCGCGCCAGATGCGCGCGCGGGTGGTGGGCCCGGAGAGGCCGTCCAGCAGGGAGCAGAGCACCGAGTTGCCGGACGCGGCCACGATGCCGCGGTGGAACTCCAGGTCGGCGGCGACCAGGTCCTCCACCGAGGGCGCGGTGCCGAGCGCGTCCAGCTGGGCGTCCAGCGCGTCCAGTTGGGGCGGCGTGAGCCGGGCCGTGGCCATCGCGGTGGCGGCCGGCTCCAGGATCCGGCGGACGGCCAGGAACTCCAGGACGGTGTCGTCGCGGTGGAAGTCCACCACGAAGCTCATCGCCTCCAGCAGCAGCTGCGGGTCCAGGCTCGTGACGTACGTGCCGTCGCCCTGGCGCACGTCCAGGATGCGGATCAGCGCCAGCGCGCGGACCGCCTCGCGCAGGGAGTTGCGGGACAGGCCCAGTTCGGCGGCGAGTTCGCTCTCCTTGGGCAGCCGGTCGCCGGGGCGCAGCGCGCCGGAGACGATCATGCCCTTGATCTTCTCGATGGCCTCGTCCGTGACCGCCATGGCCGACCTCCCCGTTCGTATGCCGGAAAACCGCCGGAAACGACCGTCAGACATCCGATGTCTGAGGGGAGGCCATTATGGCCCCGGAGACGCCCGAGGGCGGGACTCCGGTCTCCCGGAATCCCGCCCCGGTACGGCCGGCGGGCGCGCCCGCCGGCCCCTGCCTCAGCTCTTGCGGGCCGCCAGCACGTCCGCGACCTTGGCACGGACGTCGTCCGTCGCCAGGCCCCGGATCGTCAGCGTCGTACGGCGGCGCAGCACGTCGTCCGCGGTCTCGGCCCACTCGTGGTCCCGCGCGTACACCACCTGCGCCCAGATCTCGGGCGCGTCGGGGTGGATCCGCTCGGCCAGCGCCGGGTCCTCGTTCGCCAGCCGGGCGATGTCGAAGGACAGCGAGCCGTAGTGGGTGGCCAGGTGCCGGGCGGTGTCGGCGGACATCCGAGGGCCCGGCGTACCGCCGTCGACCAGCAGCCGGTGCGCGACCGCCTGCGGGTTGGCGATGCCCGGCAGCGGCAGCTTCCGCGGCAGCTCCGAGATCGGCTCCATGTCCTCGCCCAGCGGGTGGCCGGGCAGCGCGGCGAGCTTGTTCATGACCGTACGTCCGATGTGCCGGAACGTCGTCCACTTGCCGCCGGCCACCGACAGCATGCCGCCGGCGCCCTCGGTGACGACCGTCTCCCGCTTGGCCTTGGAGGTGTCGCCGGGGCCGCCCGGCAGCACCCGCAGGCCCGCGAAGGAGTAGGTGATCAGGTCGCGGGAGAGCTGCTGGTCCCGGACGGAGAACGCCGCCTCGTCCAGGATCTGCGCGACGTCCTTCTCGTTGACCGCGACGTCCGCGGGGTCGCCCTCGTACTCCTCGTCGGTGGTGCCGAGCAGGAGCATGTCCTCCCACGGCAGCGCGAAGGTGATGCGGTACTTGTCGATCGGGGTCGCCAGCGCCGCGTTCCAGGGGGAGGTGCGCTTGAGGACCAGGTGCGCGCCCTTGGAGAGGCGGATGGAGGGGGCCGCGTTCGGGTTCTCCATCTTCCGCAGGTGGTCCACCCACGGGCCGGTGGCGTTCAGCACCAGCCGGGCGTTGACGCCGAACTCGGTGCCGTCGGTGCGGTCCTTCAGGTCGGCTCCGGTGACCCGGCCCTGGGTGAAGCGCAGCCCGGTGACCTCGGCGTGGTTCAGCACGGTGGCGCCGGCCGCGACGGCCGCGCGGACCGTCATCAGGGCCATCCGGGAGTCGTTCATCTGGTCGTCGCCGTAGACGGCGACCGCGCGGAGGTTCTCCGTGCGCAGCTCCGGTACGTCCCGCTGGGCCTTGGCCGGGCTGATGACGTGCCCGACGCCGTCGCCGAACGCGGAGAGCGCGGAGTAGGCGAAGACGCCCGCGCCGAGCTTGGCCGCGCCGTGCGGGCCGCCCTTGTAGACCGGCAGGTAGAAGGTCAGCGGGTTCGACAGGTGCGGGGCGACCTGGCGGGAGACGGCGCGGCGCTCGAAGTGGTTCTCCGCCACCAGCTTCACCGCGCCGGTCTGCAGGTAGCGCAGACCGCCGTGGAGCAACTTGGAGGAGGCGGAGGAGGTGGCGCCGGCGAAGTCGCCGGCGTCCACCAGTGCCACCCGCAGTCCCGACTGCGCGGCGTGCCAGGCGGTGGAGATGCCCAGGATGCCGCCGCCGATCACCAGGAGGTCGTACGTCGCCTTGTCGAGCCGCTCCCGGGTCTCGGCGCGGCTCGGGAGCGAACCGTCGGCCGGGTGCGTCCCGAGTGCCGGGACGCTCTGCAGGGTGCTCATGTGATTACTCCTCGTCCTCGATCCAGCCCATGGTCCGCTCGACGGCCTTGAGCCAGCTCTTGTACTCGCGGTCACGGGTGGCCGCGTCCATGCGGGGGGTCCATTCGGCGGCCCGCCGCCAGTTGGCGCGCAGCTCGTCGGTGCCGGACCAGAAGCCCACGGCCAGGCCGGCCGCGTAGGCAGCGCCGAGGCAGGTGGTCTCGGCGACCATCGGGCGCACCACCGGCGCGTCCAGGAAGTCCGAGATCGTCTGCATCAGCAGGTTGTTGGAGGTCATGCCGCCGTCGACCTTCAGCGCGGTCAGCTCGACGCCGGAGTCCTTGGTCATGGCGTCGGTGATCTCGCGGGTCTGCCAGGCGGTGGCCTCAAGGACGGCGCGTGCGATGTGCGCCTTGGTGACGTACCGGGTCAGGCCCGCGATCACGCCGCGCGCGTCGGAGCGCCAGTACGGCGCGAACAGGCCGGAGAAGGCCGGTACGAAGTAGGCGCCGCCGTTGTCCTCGACCGTGGAGGCCAGGGTCTCGATCTCGGCGGCGGAGTTGATGAGGCCCATCTGGTCGCGCATCCACTGCACCAGCGAGCCGGTGACGGCGATGGAGCCCTCCAGCGCGTAGACCGGGGCCTGGTCGCCGATGCGGTAGCCGACCGTGGTCAGCAGGCCGTTGTAGCTGTTGACCGGCTCGCCGCCGGTGTTCATCAGCATGAAGGTGCCGGTGCCGTACGTGGACTTGGCCTCGCCCTTGTCGAAGCAGGTCTGGCCGAAGAGGGCGGCCTGCTGGTCGCCGAGCGCGGAGGCCACGGGCACGCCGGCCAGCACGCCGGAGGCGGTCTCGCCGTACACCTCGGCGGAGGACTTGATCTCCGGGAGCAGCGACGCCGGGATGTCCAGGGAGCTGAGGATCTTGGGGTCCCACTCCAGGTTCCGCAGGTTCATCAGCAGGGTGCGGGAGGCGTTGGTGACGTCGGTGACGTGCTTGCCGCCGTTGACGCCGCCGGTGAGGTTCCAGATCACCCAGGAGTCCATGGTGCCGAAGAGCAGGTCGCCGGCCTCGGCGCGCTCGCGCAGCCCGTCGACGTTGTCCAGCAGCCAGCGGATCTTCGGCCCGGCGAAGTAGGAGGCCAGCGGCAGGCCCGTCTCACGGCGGAAGCGGTCCTGGCCGACGTTGCGGCCGAGCTCCTTGCAGAGCGCGTCGGTGCGGGTGTCCTGCCAGACGATGGCGTTGTGGACGGGCTCGCCGGTGTGCTTGTCCCAGAGCAGCGTGGTCTCGCGCTGGTTGGTGATGCCGATGGCCTTCACGTCGGCGGCGGTGATGCCGGCCTTCTCGACGGCGCCGGCCACGACCTGCTGGACGTTCTCCCAGATCTCGGTGGCGTCGTGTTCGACCCAGCCCGGCTTGGGGAAGATCTGCTCGTGTTCCTTCTGGTCGACCGAGACGATGCGGCCGTCGCGGTCGAAGACGATGCAGCGGCTGGAGGTCGTGCCCTGGTCGATGGCCGCGATGAACGGGCCGGTGGTGTGGGTGTCGCTCATGGTGTGTGCTCCAGGAGGTGCGGTGGGGAGTGCGGCTCTTGTCTCGTACGGCTTCTGCTGCGGCGGCTCAGGCGAACGCGAGCTGGTAGATGCCGCCCGCGAGGGCGCCGCCGATCAGCGGCCCGACGACCGGGATCCAGGCGTAGCCCCAGTCGGAGCCGCCCTTGTTGGGCAGCGGCAGCAGTGCGTGCACGATGCGCGGACCGAGGTCACGGACCGGGTTGATGGCGTAACCGGTCGGGCCGCCCAGCGACAGGCCGATCCCGACGACGACGAACGCCACCAGGAGGCTGCCGAGCGGGCCGACGCCCTTGCCGTCGTCGCTCAGGCCGAGGGTCAGGATCGCCAGCACGAGCACGATGGTGGCGATGATCTCGGTGACGAGGTTCTGCCACGCGTTCCTGATCTCCGGGCCGGTGGAGAAGATGCCGAGCACCGGCCCCGCCTTCGGGGCCTGGGCCTGGTCGACGAGGCCCTCCTCACCCTTCGGCGGGGTGATGACCTCGGGGTCCGTGAGGTGGGCCTTGAACTGGCCGTAGTACGAGAGCCACACGCAGACCGCGCCGATCATGGCGCCGAACAGCTCGCCGGCGAAGTACACCGGGACCTGGCTCCACTCGATGCCGCCCTGGATGGCCAGGCCGATCGTGACGGCGGGGTTCAGGTGCGCGCCGGACTTGGCCGCGATGTAAGCGCCGGTGAGGACGGCGAATCCCCAGCCGAGGGCGATGGCCACCCAGCCGGCCTCGTACGCCTTCGAGCGCTTGAAAGTGACGGCGGCGCACACGCCACCGCCCAGCAGGATCAGTACAGCGGTACCGATGGTCTCGCTGATGAAGATGTCGGAGCTGGACACCCGCGACTCCTTTGTCCTTCGTCCAGATGGACACCGAGATGCGCCGTACCCCGGGTCCCTCCGGTGGTCCGAGCCCTCGGTGAGGGCGTTGGTCGGCGATCCGGCATTGCCCACCATACGACAATCGTCGTATTGCGTTCGACAATGCCGACCGACGAACGGCAGTTTTGTTTACGGCCAGTAGCCCGTCAAGGGTCCTGTGAGGGAAAACCTAAGCAGAAATACCGGACAAATCGGTTAGAAGCGCTGTGCGCCGAGATCCCTGGACACGGACCGTGCGCAATCCCTCACCGCGGCGATGATTTCGGGACGCAGCTCCCCGTCCCGCTGCACCCGCTCCACGGCCCCCGTGATGCCCACCGCGCCCACCGGCATCCGCCGCCGGTCGTGGATCGGCGCGGCCACCGACGCCACGCCCTCCCAGGTCTCCTCCACGTCCGCCGCCCAGCCCCGGGCACGGGTGAGGTCCAGCACGCCCTCGAAGTCCTCCAGATCGGTGAGGGTGCGCGCGGTGAACGCCTCCCGCGGCGCCTCCACCGCCTCGCTGTGCGCCACCGGGTCGTACGCCGAGAGGACCTTGCCCAGCGCCGTGCTGTGCAGCGGCTGCATGGCGCCCACCTCCAGCACCTGCCGGCTGTCGTCGGGCCGGAAGACGTGGTGCACGATCAGCACGCCCTGCTTGTGCAGCACGCCCAGGTAGGCGCTCTCGCCGGTGGAGCGGGCCAGGTCGTCGGTCCACACGAGGGCGCGCGCCCGCAGCTCGTGCACGTCCAGGTAGCTGTTGCCCAGCCGCAGCAGCTCGGCGCCGAGCTGGTACCGGCCGGAGGCGGCGTCCTGCTCCACGAAGCCCTCCTGCTGAAGGGTGCGCAGGATGCCGTGCGCCGTCCCCTTGGCCAGGTCCAGCGCCGAGGCGATGTCGGAGAGCCCGAGGCGCCGTTCGCCGCCGGCCAGCAGCCGCAGCATGGCCGCGGCGCGCTCCAGCGACTGAATGGTCCGTGCCATGGAGCAACCTCCGGGAGAAGCGGTTCGACAATGCCAAACGATATCGGTCGATGCCGACCCCGGGGGAGTGGGCCGCGCATCGCACCATGATCACGCCCGGTCCGGCGGCGCGCCCACCGCCCCGCACGCCGGCGGGACCCGCACGGCCCCGTGCCGCCTGCCCCGGACGAGTACCCCCGCCGTCCCACGCCGTGGGACGGCCGTCACGGGAAGGTGTCCGGCGGTTACCCTGACCCGGTGCGCCTTCGTACTGGAAGACGCAAAGCCGACAGCCGTCGCAACCACGGGAGCAGCTCCATGGCCTCGCACACGCCTACGACCACACCCTCCGCCCGTATCGATGCCTTCCGCGAGGCGCTCGCCTCGCGCGTGGTGGTCGCCGACGGAGCCATGGGCACCATGCTCCAGGCCCAGGACCCCAGCCTGGAGGACTTCCAGCAGCTGGAGGGCTGCAACGAGATCCTCAACCTCACCCGCCCCGACATCGTGCGCTCGGTGCACGAGGAGTACTTCGCGGTCGGGGTGGACTGCGTGGAGACCAACACCTTCGGCGCCAACCACGCCGCGCTCGGCGAGTACGACATCCCCGAGCGGGTCTTCGAACTGTCCGAGGCCGGCGCCCGCATCGCCCGCGAGGTCGCCGACGAGTTCACCGCGAGCACCGGACAGCAGCGCTGGGTGCTGGGCTCGATGGGCCCCGGCACCAAGCTGCCCACGCTGGGCCACGCGCCCTACACCACCCTGCGCGACGCCTACCAGCAGAACGCCGAGGGCATGATCGCCGGCGGCGCCGACGCACTGCTGGTGGAGACCACCCAGGACCTGCTGCAGACCAAGGCCGCCGTCCTCGGCGCCCGCCGCGCGCTGGAGGCCACCGGCACCAACCTGCCGATCATCTGCTCGGTCACCGTCGAGACGACCGGCACGATGCTGCTGGGCTCGGAGATCGGCGCCGCGCTCACCGCGCTGGAGCCGCTGGGCATCGACATGATCGGCCTGAACTGCGCCACCGGCCCGGCGGAGATGAGCGAGCACCTGCGCTACCTGGCCCGCCACTCCCGCGTCCCGATCTCCTGCATGCCCAACGCGGGCCTGCCGGTGCTGGGCAAGGACGGCGCCCACTACCCGCTGACCCCCGGCGAGCTGGCCGACGCGCAGGAGACCTTCGTCGCCGAGTACGGCCTGTCCCTGGTCGGCGGCTGCTGCGGCACGACGCCGGAGCACCTGCGCCAGGTCGTCGAGCGCGTCCGCGGCGCAGCCCCGACCGCGCGGGACCCGCGCCCCGAGCCGGGTGCGGCCTCGCTGTACCAGACGGTGCCCTTCCGGCAGGACACTGCGTACCTGGCGATCGGCGAGCGGACCAACGCCAACGGCTCGAAGAAGTTCCGCGAGGCCATGCTGGAGGGCCGCTGGGACGACTGCGTGGAGATGGCCAGGGACCAGATCCGCGAGGGCGCCCACATGCTCGACCTGTGCGTCGACTACGTCGGCCGGGACGGCGTCGCGGACATGACCGAGCTGGCCGGCCGGTTCGCCACCGCCTCCACGCTGCCGATCGTGCTGGACTCCACCGAGGTCGACGTCCTGCAGGCGGGCCTGGAGAAGCTGGGCGGCCGCGCGGTGATCAACTCGGTGAACTACGAGGACGGCGACGGCCCCGACTCCCGCTTCGCCAAGGTCGCCGCGCTGGCCCGCGAGCACGGCGCGGCACTGATCGCGCTGACCATCGACGAGGAGGGCCAGGCCCGCACCCCGGAGAAGAAGGTCGAGATCGCCGAACGGCTCATCGACGACCTCACCACCAACTGGGGCATCCGCGAGTCCGACATCCTCATCGACACCCTGACCTTCACCATCTGCACCGGTCAGGAGGAGTCCCGCAAGGACGGCCTCGCCACCATCGAGGCGATCCGCGAGCTCAAGCGCCGCCACCCGGAGGTGCAGACCACCCTCGGCCTGTCCAACATCTCCTTCGGCCTGAACCCGGCCGCGCGCATCGTGCTGAACTCCGTCTTCCTGGACGAGTGCGTCAAGGCCGGGCTGGACTCCGCGATCGTGCACGCGAGCAAGATCCTGCCCATTGCGCGGTTCGACGAGGAGCAGGTCACCGCGGCGCTGGACCTCATCTACGACCGGCGCCGCGAGGGCTACGACCCGCTGCAGAAGCTGATGGCCCTCTTCGAGGGGGCGACGGCGAAGTCGCTGAAGGCCGGCAAGGCCGAGGAGCTGGCGGCGCTGCCCCTGGAGGAGCGGCTGCAGCGGCGCATCATCGACGGCGAGCGCAACGGTCTGGAGGAGGACCTGGACGAGGCGCTGCAGACCACCCCGGCGCTGGACATCGTCAACAACACCCTGCTGGCCGGCATGAAGGTCGTCGGTGACCTCTTCGGCTCCGGGCAGATGCAGCTGCCGTTCGTGCTCCAGTCCGCCGAGGTCATGAAGACCGCGGTGGCGTACCTGGAGCCGCACATGGAGAAGGTGGAGGGCGACGAGGGCAAGGGCACCATCGTGCTGGCCACCGTCCGCGGCGACGTCCACGACATCGGCAAGAACCTCGTGGACATCATCCTGTCCAACAACGGCTACAACGTGGTCAACCTCGGCATCAAGCAGCCGGTCTCCGCGATCCTGGAGGCCGCCGAGGAGCACAAGGCCGACGTCATCGGCATGTCCGGGCTGCTGGTGAAGTCCACGGTGATCATGAAGGAGAACCTGGAGGAGCTGAACCAGCGCAAGATGGCGGCCGACTTCCCCGTCATCCTCGGCGGCGCGGCCCTCACCCGCGCGTACGTCGAGCAGGACCTGCACGAGATCTACGAGGGCGAGGTCCGCTACGCCCGCGACGCCTTCGAGGGCCTGCGCCTGATGGACGCCCTCATCGCCGTCAAGCGCGGCGTGCCCGGCGCCACCCTGCCCGAGCTCAAGCAGCGCCGGGTGCCCAAGCGGGACACCGCCGAGCTGGAGGTGGAGGAGCCCGAGGGCTCGGTGCGCTCCGACGTGGCCACCGACAACCCGGTCCCCACCCCGCCGTTCTGGGGCACCCGCGTGGTCAAGGGCATCCAGCTCGCGGACTACGCCTCCTGGCTGGACGAGGGCGCGCTCTTCAAGGGCCAGTGGGGCCTGAAGCAGGCCCGTACGGGTGACGGCCCGACGTACGAGGAGCTGGTGGAGACCGAGGGCCGGCCGCGGCTGCGCGGCTGGCTGGACCGGCTCCAGACCGACAACGTCCTCGAAGCGGCCGTGGTGTACGGCTACTTCCCCTGCCACTCCAAGGGCGACGACCTCATCCTGCTCAACGAGGACGGCACCGAGCGGACCCGCTTCACCTTCCCGCGCCAGCGCCGCGGCCGCCGGCTGTGCCTGGCGGACTTCTTCCGTCCGGAGGAGTCCGGCGAGACCGACGTGGTCGGCCTCCAGGTCGTCACCGTCGGCTCGAAGATCGGCGAGGAGACCGCCAAGCTCTTCGCGGCCGACTCCTACCGCGACTACCTGGAGCTGCACGGCCTCTCCGTCCAGCTCGCCGAGGCCCTCGCCGAGTACTGGCACGCCCGGGTCCGCGCCGAGCTGGGCTTCCAGGGCGAGGACCCCGCCGAGATGGAGGACATGTTCGCGCTGAAGTACCGCGGTGCCCGCTTCTCCCTCGGCTACGGCGCCTGCCCGGACCTGGAGGACCGCGCCAAGATCGCGGACCTGCTGCAGCCGGAGCGGATCGGCGTGGAGCTCTCCGAGGAGTTCCAGCTCCACCCGGAGCAGTCCACCGACGCCATCGTCATCCACCACCCGGAGGCGAAGTACTTCAACGCGCGGTAGCGCGGTGGGCCGGACCGGCCGTCCGGCCGGTCCGGGTTCCGGCGGGGCCCGAAGCCGGGAGTCCGGTCGGGCACCGAAGCGTACGGACCGGCACAGTCGTACACTTATCGGTCCGGTAGCGGCCGGTCGTCTTTCCCGCAGGAGAGGCGACCGGCCCTTTTGTCCCTCCAGGGACCCCTGCAACGGAGGTGTACGGATGACCAGCAGCATCCCCGCCGTCGGCACCCGAACGGCCGAAGGCTCCACCCTCCAGGCCGTCTTCCTCGATCTGGACGGCACCCTCGTCGACACCGAGAACTTCTGGTGGGAGGCGGAGGCCGAGGTCTTCGCCGATCTCGGGTACGTCCTGGACGAGGCGCACCGCCAAGTGGTGGTCGGCGGCCCGATGAGCCGCAGCGCCTCGTACCTGATCCAGGCCACCGGCGCCACGATCGCGCTCGCCGAGCTGACCACGCTGCTCAACGCCCGGTTCGCCGAGCGGATCGCGCGCGGGGTGCCGCTCATGCCGGGCGCCCGCCGGCTGCTCGCCGAGCTGGCCGCGCACCGGGTGCCGACCGCGCTGGTCTCCGCCTCGCACCGCGACATCATCGACCGCATGCTCGACTCGCTGGGTGCGGAGCACTTCCACCTCACCCTCGCGGGCGACGATCTCCCGCGGACCAAGCCGCACCCCGACCCGTACCTGACCGCCGCGGCGCGGCTCGGCGTGGACCCGGCGCGCTGCGCGGTGGTGGAGGACACCGTGACGGGCGTGACGGCGGCCGAGGCGGCCGGTTGCCGGGTGGTGGCGGTGCCGTCGCTGCTGCCCATCGAGCCAACGCCCACGCGCACCGTCGTCGGGTCGCTGGAAGAGGTCGATCTGCCTTTTCTGCGGTCGCTCATCACGGAAAAGGGATGACCGGGCACTGAGCGTCGCGGACGGAAAGCGGGAAGGGACGCTGAGGAGCGGGCCGCTCATTTTCCGTGACTAATGCTTCCGCTGAATTCCCATGCTGCCGGTTGCATTATGATCCGTGACGTTTATCACGCGCCCGGCTCTCGACAAGCGGCGGAACGGGCGTTCCAAGGGGGTGAGGCGGAGGGTTCGGCGAGGGTAAGTGTCCTGATTGGTGAGTCAGCGTACGAATCGTTCCGGTGTCCGGATATCGGTCACCCCGGGAGCGTTATCCCGGCGTGATATGCGCTCAACTCTGCTGTGTCACAGACCCGCTGACCGTTCCTACTAATGTCGACGCGAGCAACACCTCTGCGCTGATAAGGAACCTGCCGACGATGAATCGCAAGACCTTGGTGCTGCCGGCCCTGGTCGGCCTGCTCGCCCCTGCACTGGCCGCCTGCGGCAGCAGCGACAGTGCAGGTGGGGACGGTAAGGCGATCGTCGTCGGTACCACCGACACCATCGAGGCGTCCAAGGCGGCACCGGCCCCCTTCGACCCCGTGCAGACCTACGACGTCGGCGCCTGGAACGTCCTCCGCGGCACCTTCCAGACCCTGATGCGGCTGCCCCGCACCGGCACCGCACCGGTCCCCGAGGCGGCCCGCTCCTGCGGCTTCCGCGACACGCAGAACGAGCAGTACCGCTGCACCCTCCGCGACGGCCTGACGTTCTCCAACGGCGACTCGCTCACCGCCGCCGACGTGAAGTTCTCCGTCGACCGGATGCTGCGCATCAACAACGCCAACGGCCCCGTGTCGCTGATGAACAACATCGACACCGTCGAGACCGCCGGCCGGCACGAGGTGGTCTTCCACCTCAAGAAGCCCGACGCGACCTTCCCGCAGAAGCTCGCGACCCCGGCCGCCGCCATCGTCGACCACAAGGTCTATCCGCGCAACGCCCTCTACAAGGGCTTCGACCTGGTCGGCTCCGGCCCGTACAAGCTGGCGGCCGAGCACAACGGAAACCGCGTCACCAAGGCCGTCTTCACCCGCAACCCCGAGTACAAGGGCGGCATCGACCCGCAGAACGACAAGGTCGAGATGCGGTTCTTCGACGACTCGGACGCCATGGAGAAGGCGCTCCGCAAGGGCGACATCGACCTGATGAACCGCAGCCTGTCGCCGCAACAGGTCGAGGGCCTGCAGAACTCCCGCGACTCCCACGTCGTGCTCCAGGAGATGCCCGGCCAGGAGATCCGCTACCTCGCCTTCGACACCGACGCGCCCGCCGTGCGCAACAAGGCCGTCCGGCAGGCCGTCGCGCAGATGGTCGACCGCCCGGCCCTGGTCCGCGACGTCTACGCGCACACCGGCGACCCGCTGTACTCCCTGGTCCCGACCGGCCTCACCGGCCACATCAACTCCTTCTTCAGCAAGTACGGCAATCCCGACCCCGCCGAGGCCAAGAACATCCTGCGGCGCGCGGGCATCCACACGCCCGTGAAGCTCACCCTGGCCTACACCGAGCACCACTACGGGTCGATCACCAAGGACGAGTTCCAGGAGCTGCGCAAGCAGCTGAACAAGGACGGCGTCTTCGACGTGACACTCAAGGGCGTGGACAGCTGGCAGCAGTTCCGCGAGGACTCCGCCAAGCAGAAGTACCCGGTCTGGGGCATGGGCTGGTACGCCGACATCCCCGACGCCGACAACTACCTCGCACCCTTCATCGGCAAGGGCAACTTCCTCGGCTCCCCGTACCGCAACCACACGATCGAGGACCAGCTGATCCCCGCCACCCGGCAGCAGGCCGACCGCAACGCCGCCGCCGGCAGCTTCAAGAAGGCACAGAACATCGTGGCCGACGACGTTCCCGTCCTCCCGCTGTGGCAGGGCAAGCAGTACGTCGCCGCGCGCGACGACATCACCGGCGTGGAGTGGGCGCTGAACTCCTCCTCCGCGCTGCAGATCTGGGAATTGGGCCGCGGCGTCGCCGACTGACGCCCGAGCAACGGCCGGCCGGCGCCCCACCGGGCACCGGCCGGCCCGCCCGAAGAGCGAGCCGCTCGCTCTCATCGGCCGACGGCCCCGTCGGCAGGCAACCGCGACACCAACTGTGAGGAACGCGCACGTGAGGAAACGTGACCAGCTGCTCGCCGTCCCCTTGTGTGCGGGGCTGGCCGCAGCCCTGCTTGCCGGGTGCGGCTCGGGCGACGACGAGGGTGCCGGGGTCGGTGAACCCGTGGTCATGGGCATGACTGACGCCATCAAGTCGATCGACCCGGCGTCCGGCTACGACCCCGGCTCCTGGCTCCTGTTCAACAACGTCTTCCAGTCCTTGATCAGCTTCCCCAAGGGCAGCACCACGCCCCAGCCGGAAGCCGCCAAGAGCTGCACCTTCACCGACACCAGCAGCCGGGTCTACCGCTGCATCCTCAAGGACGGGCTGAAGTTCAGCAACGGGGACGCGCTCACGTCCAAGGACGTGAAGTACTCCTTCGACCGCACCCTGCGGATCAACGACAAGGACGGCCCGGCCGTCATGCTCGCCGGCCTGGACAAGATCCAGACCCCGGACGACAAGACCGTCGTCTTCCACCTGAAGAAGCCCGACGCGACCTTCCCCATGAAGATCGCCTCTGGTGCCGGCTCCATCGTCGACCGCAAGGAGTACCCGGCCGACAAGCTCCGCACCGACGGCAAGGCCGTCGGCTCCGGCGTCTACAAGCTCAGCAGCTACAACGACGAGCAGGCCCGCTTCGCGGTCAACCCCTCCTACAAGGGGCCCGCCAAGGTCAAGAACTCCGGCATGACCATGAAGTTCTTCGACTCCCAGACGGCACTGAAGGACGCCGTGCAGGGCGGCAAGATCGACCTCGCCTACCGCGGCCTCGCCAACAAGGACATCGCCGGCCTCGACCAGGCCGTCGACAGCGGCCACACCCAGGTCGTCGAGGGCGACAGCGCCGAGGTCATGCACCTGGTCCTCAACACCAAGGACCCGGTCACCGGCAAGCTCGGCGTCCGCAAGGCCATGGCGTACACCATCGACCGCGCGGCCCTGGTCCGCGACGTCTACCAGCGCACCGTCGAGCCGCTGTTCTCCATCGTCCCGGCCGGCATCACCGGCCACACCACGGCCTTCTTCGACACCTACGGGTCCCGCCCGCAGCGCGACAAGGCCGAGGCGGCGCTCCGCTCCGCCGGCATCCAGGGCAAGGCCAAGCTCACCATCTGGTCCACCCCGACCCGCTACGGCCCCGACACCGACGCGGCGATGCAGGAGATCGCGAAGCAGCTCAACGCCAGCGGCCTCTTCGACGCCAAGGTCAGGAGCGTGCCGATCGAGCAGTACGAGAAGGGCGTCGCCGCCGGCAAGTACGGCGTGTACGTCAAGGGCTGGGTCCCCGACTACCCCGACCCCGACAACTTCACCCAGCCGTTCTTCGGCAAGGGCAACGTCCTGAACAACGGCTACGACTCGCCGCGGATCACCCGCCAGCTGCTGCCCAGGACCGCCGCCGAGCCCGACCGCGGCGCCACCAAGAAGGACTACCGCGAGGTGCAGCAGATCGTCGCCGACGAGCTGCCCGTCATCCCGCTGTGGCAGGGCAAGCAGTACGCCGTCGCCCGGGACACCGTCTCCGGCCTGGAGTGGACGCTGGACTCCTCGACCGTCTTCCGGTTCTGGGAGATCAGCAAGAGCTCCGAGGACTGAGCGGCCCGGAGGACGTGAAGCAGTGAAGGCCCGGCGCGGGGGACCGCGCCGGGCCTTGCTGCTGGGACGGCGAGCCCGGCGGCCGTGCGCCGGGCCGCCGGCTCACTGCGCGCCGGGGCGCACCAGCCCGCTCTCGTACGCGTACACCGCCGCCTGCACCCGGTCCCGCAGGCCCAGCTTCGTCAGCACATGGCCCACGTGCGTCTTCACCGTCGTCTCGCTGACGAACAGGTCCGCCGCGATCTCCGCGTTCGACAGGCCGCGGGCCACCAGCTTGAGCACCTCCACCTCGCGCTCGGTGAGCGTGCCCAGCGTGTCCGGCACCGGCTCCTCGCCCGACGGCAGATGCGTGGCGTACTTGTCCAGCAGCCGACGCGTGATGCTCGGCGCGAGCATCGCCTCGCCGGCCGCCACCACCCGGATCGCCTGCACCAGCTCGTTCGCCGGGGCGTCCTTCAGCAGGAAACCGCTCGCGCCGGCCCGCAGCGCCTCCACCACGTACTCGTCCAGGTCGAACGTGGTCAGCACCAGCACCTTCGCCGGGCCGTCCTTCTCCGGGCCCGTGATCCGGCGGGTCGCCTCCACCCCGTCCATCCGCGGCATGCGGATGTCCATCAGCACCACGTCGGGCTGCAGCGCCCGCACCTGGTCCAGCGCCTGCATGCCGTCACCGGCCTCGCCGACGACCGCGATGTCCTGCTCCGCCTCCAGGATCATCCGGAAGCCGGTACGCAGCAGCGGCTGGTCGTCGACCAGCAGGACGCGGATAGTCACGAACTCTCCTTCGATTGGCCTGCCGCCCCATTCTGCCCTGCCGCCACGTCTCCGGGCTGCGGCGCGGGGATCACCGGAAGCACCGGCCCGGCGGGCGCTGCGCCCCCGTCGGCGCCCTCGGCGCCCGGCGCCAGCGGATACGGCGGGGGAGTGCCGCCGAACTCCGGGCACACCGCCTGGTGGTCGCACCAGTTGCACAGCTTCGTCGGCCGCGGCCGCCAGTCGCCCGAGTCCGTCGCCCGCTGGATCGCGTCCCACAGCGCCAGCAGCTTGCGCTCCACGCCCCGCAGGTCCGCCTCGGTCGGGTCATACGTCAGCACGTCACCGCTGCCCAGATAGACCAGCTGCAGCCGGCGCGGCAGCACGCCCTTCAGCCGCCACACCACCAGGGCGTAGAACTTCATCTGGAAGAGCGCGCCCTCGGCGTACTCCGGACGCGGCGCCTTGCCCGTCTTGTAGTCCACCAGGCGCACCTCGCCCGTCGGCGCCACGTCCACCCGGTCGATGAAGCCGCGCAGCCGCAGCCCCGAGTCCAGCACCGTCTCCACGTACAGCTCGCGGTCGGCCGGCTCCAGCCGCGTCGGGTCCTCCAGCGAGAACCACCGCTCCACCAGCGTCTCGGCCTCCGCCAGCCAGCGGGCCAGCCGCTCGCCCTCCGGATCGTCCGCGAACAGCTCGGCCAGCTCCGGGCGCTTCTCCAGCAGCTTCGCCCACTCGCCCGGCACCATGGACCGCGCGCCCGTCGCCGTACGCTCGGCGGCCGGCGCGTCGAAGAGCCGCTCCAGGACCGCGTGCACCACCGTGCCCCGGGTGGCCGCCTCGCTGGGCTTCTCCGGCAGCTTGTCGATCACCCGGAAGCGGTACAGCAGCGGGCACTGCATGAAATCGCTCGCGCGGGAGGGCGACAGCGCCACCGGGCGCGCCGCGGCCGGCGCAGCCCCTACGGCCTTCTCGGTGCTCGTGTCCATAGCCCTAGACCCTACGGCCCGCCACCGACAACACTCCGCATACCATCGACGGCGGACCGCTTCGCCCTGCATGATCGTGGTATCGCACCGGTCACGCCGGCCAGGGCGAAGGCCGCACATCGACGAGGGGACACCGTGGACGAGAGCGGGAAGCCGCAGGGCCCGCAGGACGCCCAGGAGTCCGCCGCCGCACCCGAGCCCGCCCAGGACGGGGGCCCGGAGCCCGAGAGGGACGCCTCCGACAAGGGCGAGCCGAGCGCCGTACCGGAGAGGGGCGTACCCGAGAAGAGCGCCGTACCGGGGGCCGCCGTACCCACGAAGGACGCACCCACGAAGGACGTACCCGGAAAGGACGTACCCGAGAGGGTGACGGAGACGGCACCGGAGACGGCGCCCGAGGAGGGGCTGGAGACGGCCGGGGGCGCCGCTCGGAGCGCCCCGGAGGGTGACCCCGAGGGCGGGACCGGCGGGACGGGGGGCGACGCCCGCGGGGCATCGGCGCCCGACGCGTCCGCTCCTGGCGGGGCCGCGCCCGGTGGGACTACTCCCGGCGGTGGGCCCGCTCCCGGTGGGGCGCAGCGCCGGTCCGCCGTCACGCCCGGGTCCGTCGACGGCGCCGCCAACGGACGCCGGGGGATCGGCGGCGGCATCCTCATGGGCAAGCCCTTCGGCGTGCCCGTGTACGTCGCCCCCAGCTGGTTCCTCGTCGCCGCCCTCATCACCTGGGTCTTCGGCGGCCAGCTGGAGCGCGTCCTGCCCGAGCTCGGCGCCGCCCGCTACCTCGTCTCCCTCTTCTTCGCCGTCGCCTTCTACGCGTCCGTACTGGTGCACGAGCTGGCGCACACCGTCGCCGCGCTCCGCTTCAAGCTCCCCGTGCGCCGTATCCAGCTCCAGTTCTTCGGCGGCGTCTCGGAGATCGAGAAGGAGTCCGAGACCCCGGGGCGGGAGTTCGTCCTCGCCTTCGTGGGCCCGCTGCTCTCCCTCGTCCTCGCCGCGGTCTTCTACGGCGCGATGTACCTCGTCGAGCCCGGCACGGTCCCCGGCGTACTGGTCGCCGGGCTGATGATCTCCAACCTCATCGTGGCGATCTTCAACCTGCTCCCCGGCCTCCCGCTCGACGGCGGCCGGATGCTCCGCGCCGTCGTCTGGGCCATCAGCGGCAAGCCGATGACCGGCACCGTCGCCGCCGCCTGGGTCGGCCGCGCGCTCGCCGTCGCCGTCCTCGTCGGACTGCCGCTGCTCACCCACACCGGGGCGCTGGGCAACGAACGCCCCGACATCGGCGGCGTCGACTCCCTCAGCGACGCCCTGCTCGCCGCGATCCTCGCCGCGATCATCTGGACCGGGGCCGGCAACAGCCTGCGCATGGCCCGGCTCCGCGAACACCTCCCCGACCTCCGCGCCCGTACGCTCACCCGGCGCGCCGTCCCCGTGGAGCCGAGCCTGCCGCTCTCCGAGGCGCTGCGCCGCGCCAATGACGCGGGTGCCCGCGCCCTGGTGGTCGTCGACGGGCACGGCGTGCCCACCGCGGTCGTACGCGAGACGGCGATCGTGGCCATCCCCGAGCACCGCCGCCCGTGGGTCGCGGTCGGCGGCCTTGCCCAGGAGCTGAAGGAGGGCATGCGGGTACCGGCCGAGCTGGCCGGCGAGGACCTGCTGGACCACCTCCGCGCCACCCCGGCCACCGAGTACCTGGTCGTGGAGGACACCGGCGAGATCTACGGCGTCCTCTCCACCGCCGACGTCGAAAAGGCCTTCGTGGCAGCCATGGCCCGCCCGTCCTGAGGCGACCTGGGCCGCTGAGGGGGGCTCGCCGTCCTGAGGGCCCCGCCCGTCTGTTCTGTGGCCTCACCCGTCCTGAGGGGCACGGGCGGGGCGCACGGTCGCGCGGGCCGGTTCCCGCCCGCCCCTCCTGGGTAACCCCCGGCTGGGGGGACGGGGGTGTTCGACCGGCCATGTAGGCGCAGCGCGTGCGGCAGGCGCAGCGCCCGCGGCAGGCGCAGCGTGTGCGGTGGCCGCAGAGCCCGCGGCAAGCGCAGTGCGTGCGGTGGCCGCAGCGGCCGCGAGAGGGGCGCTGCCCGTGACAGGGGCGCTGCCGCGACAGGCGTACGGCCGCGGCGGGCGCACCGGCCACGTAGGCGCAGCGCCCGCGCCGGTCTCGTAGGCGGATCCTCTGCGGCAGGCGCAGGCGCAGGCGCCCGTGCTGGCCCCGGTCCCGGGGAGCCCGGCGCGTACGGCTGTCCGACCCGCCCCGGTGCGCCGCCCGACCCGCCCTGGTACGGAGCGGTCCGTGCGCCCGGTAGGCTGGTCACATGTCCGAACCGACCGGTGCCGCCCGCCGTCGCGGGCCCTTCAAGGTCGGGGACCAGGTCCAGCTCACCGATCCCAAGGGTCGCCACTACACGTTCACGCTCGAAGCGGGGAAGAGCTTCCACACCCACAAGGGAGCCTTCCCCCACGACGAGCTGATCGGCGCTCCCGAGGGCAGTGTTGTCCGTACCACCGGGAACGTCGCCTACCTCGCGCTGCGCCCCCTGCTCCCCGACTACGTCCTGTCCATGCCCCGCGGTGCCGCCGTGGTCTACCCCAAGGACGCGGGGCAGATCCTGGCGATGGCCGACATCTTCCCCGGCGCCCGCGTCGTCGAGGCGGGAGTGGGATCCGGGTCGCTCAGCAGCTTCCTGCTGCGCGCCATCGGCGACCAGGGCATGCTGCACAGCTACGAGCGGCGCGCCGACTTCGCCGAGATCGCCACTCAGAACGTCGAGCGGTACTTCGGGGGCCCGCACCCCGCCTGGACGCTCACCGTCGGTGACCTCCAGGACAACCTCTCCGACACGGACGTCGACCGGGTCATCCTGGACATGCTCGCCCCGTGGGAGTGCCTGGACGCCGTCTCCAAGGCGCTCGTCCCGGGCGGCATCCTGTGCGCGTACGTCGCCACCACGACGCAGATGGCCCGCACGGTGGAGGCCATCCGCGAGCACGGCACCTTCAACGAGCCGTCGGCCTGGGAGACCATGGTCCGCACCTGGCACGTCGAGGGCCTCGCCGTCCGCCCCGACCACCGCATGATCGGCCACACCGGCTTCCTGCTCACCGCCCGCCGCCTCGCGGACGGCGTGGAGCCGCCGCTGCGCCGCCGCCGGCCCGCCAAGGGCGCGTACGGCGAGGACTACACCGGCCCCGGTGGCCAGTCCGCGCCCGCCGAGACCCACAAGAGCCCGGCCCAGAAGCTGCGCGAGAAGAAGGCGCGCGAGCAGCAGGAGCAGGCCGCGGGCCAGGAGAGCGGCGGAGACACCACCGAGAGCTGACGTACGGGAGCCGGCGCCCGCCGCCGGTGGCCGCGCATCCGACGGGAGAGCCGGCGCCACGGGTGGCCGGCGCTCCGGTCCGGAGGCAGCCCTCTCCATCGCGTACCGAACCGAACGGCGCCGCCCGTGAGTTCCCCGCAGGGAACCACGGGCGGCGCCGACGCATACCCGGTGGCGTACAGGCCCCGTACCCGGTGGCGACCGCGCGGCGAACGGGCGGCGAACGGGCGCTCCGCGTGCCGGTCAGGCGGCTACCAGGGGCCACCGGGCGGCGGTGACCGCGGAATCATCCCGTCCGTGCCGTTTTCACCGGTACGGGAACCACCGGCGCGGCACCCGCGTTTCCAGGACAAGGGCCGAGTTCCTCAAGTTTTCTTCTTGGCCCGGACTTGTTGGTTCCGTGGCGGTGCGTCGTGTGGAACGATGCCCGGCAACCCCCACCGCCACAGCTCTTCCCAGGAGTTATCCCGCGTGCAGTCCTTGGCAGGTCCGGACCTTCCGCACACCAGCACGACCCCCATGCAGTGGCTCGCCACGGCGACCGCCGTCGCCGGCGTGGTCGCCCTCGCCTCCCTGGTCCAGCCCACTGCCACGGTCCCCACCGCCTCCGCCGCGACCTCGTCCGGCGCCCGGCCGGCCCCCGCGGCCACCGCCCCGGACGCCCGCGCCGCGCACTACCCCCTCGACTGCGGCCCCAACCCGGTACAGGTGACCGACAAGGTCTCGGGGGACCTCGACGGCGACGGCGGCCCCGAGACCGTCGCGGTGGTGCGCTGCAAGGCCGAGATGGGCACCCCGCCCAGCGGTGTGTACGTCCTCGCCACGCCCTCCGTGAAGGGCGCAGCGCCGCGCGTGGTGGCGACCCTCGTCGACCCCAGGGAAAAGATGAGCGTGCAGGACCTCGGGCTGACCGGCCGGGCCGTGCGCGCCACGCTGCTGGGGTACTCCGCCACCGATGTGCCGCGCTGCTGCCCCGACGTCCGCAAGGGCGCCAAGTGGCAGTGGCAGAACGGGAAGTTCGTCCAGAGCGAACTCCCCGCGTCGAATGGCGACGTCTCCGAGTCCCGAGGCGTCTGAGAGGCCCGGCCGTGAAGGCCCGTCGGTCGACGGCCGACGGGCGGCGGCATACGGGCGGGCGCTGCCGGTCATTGCCAGGCACCGCCCGGCCCCAGGCCGATACGGGCCGTCCCAAGCCCAGTACGGACGGTTGAAGCCCAGTACGGGCCGTAGAAGCACAGTACGGACCGTCGAAGCCCGGCACGGACCGTCCGAGGTTCGACAACGACCGGCCGGAGCCCGATAACGACCGGCCGGAGTCCGGTACACGTACCGGAAGAGGCCGCTACACGTACCGGCCGAGCCCGTACGGAACGCCCGCGCCCCGCTGCAGACCGGCCGTGGACCCGCCGGAAACCGGCCACGGACCCGTCAGAACCGGCCGTCGCCTGCCAGGAACCGCCCATGCCCCGCCGGAAACCGGCCATGGTCCACCAGGAACCGCCAGGCCCTGCTGGCAAACCCGTCACGCCCCGCGGACAGCCGCCCGCGACCGCCGGAGCCCGGCCCCGCCCCGCGCCGGCAACCGGTCGCGAGGCGTCCTCCCGCGGCTACTCCGCGTCCGGCCCGTAGACCTCCGTCTTGTCCGACACGCGGCGCACGTGGATGCAGTCGCCGGGGCACTCGTTCGCGGAGTCCCGCACGTCGTTGAGCAGCGGCAGCGGGACCGGAGTGGTGGCGCCCTTCTCCTGCAGCAGCTCGTCGTCGGCGCTCTTCACGTACGCCAGCCCGTCGATGTCGAGCTCGAAGACCTCCGGCGCGTACTGCGCGCAGATGCCGTCCCCCGTGCACAGGTCCTGGTCGATCCAGACCTCGAGCTCGGTGACTTCTTCCTGGGCGCTCATCTCGCCTGCCGTTCCCGCGTACGTTCCATCGTTGCCGACTAAGTGGTGCCACCCCTGACGGGTGTTGACCGTGTCGACGATACAACCGGTCGCTTTCGGATGTTGTCGGGTGGGTATCACCCCAGGGTGAGGACGTGCGCAAGGGTGAAGATCGGACACACCCCGACAGTCTTTTCGATCTAGGGGTTTCAACCTGCACCGGCCCAGGTAGGGTCAGGAAGCGTCCAGCTCCCCTTGGAGGAGGTGAGGACCGTGGCAGCCCACGACGACGACATCAACCGCGGCATCCGGCCGGGGCGGGGGTCTGACGACCCTGCCGGCCAGGTTGCCTATCTCGAGCAGGAGATCGCCGTCCTGCGACGCAAGCTCGCCGACTCTCCGCGTCACACGAGGATTCTCGAAGAGCGGATCGTCGAGCTGCAGACAAACCTGGCTGGCGTATCGGCTCAGAACGAGCGGCTCGCCAACACACTCCGTGAGGCCCGCGACCAGATCGTCGCGCTCAAGGAGGAGGTCGACCGGCTCGCTCAGCCGCCGGCCGGCTTCGGCGTCTTCCTGCAGGCGAACGAGGACGACACGGCCGACATCTTCACCGGAGGCCGAAAGCTCCGTGTGAATGTCAGCCCGAGCGTCGAGCTCGCAGAGCTCAGGCGTGGCCAGGAGGTCATGCTCAACGAAGCGCTCAACGTGGTCGAGGCCATGGAGTTCGAGCGGGCCGGGGACATCGTCACCCTCAAGGAGATCCTCGAGGACGGCGAGCGCGCCCTGGTCATCGGGCACACCGACGAGGAACGGGTGGTACGGCTCGCCGAGCCGCTGCTGGACGTCACCATCCGTCCCGGCGACGCCCTGCTGCTCGAGCCCCGCTCCGGCTACGTCTACGAGGTCATCCCCAAGAGCGAGGTCGAAGAGCTGGTCCTCGAAGAGGTACCGGACATCGACTACACCAAGATCGGCGGTCTGGGCGGCCAGATCGAGCTGATCCGGGACGCCGTCGAGCTCCCGTATCTCTACCCCGATCTGTTCAAGGAGCACGAACTGCGCCCGCCGAAGGGTGTCTTGCTCTACGGCCCGCCCGGCTGCGGCAAGACGCTCATCGCCAAGGCGGTCGCCAACTCCCTGGCCAAGAAGGTCGCCGAGGTGACCGGCAAGCCCGCGGGGAAGAGCTTCTTCCTCAACATCAAGGGCCCCGAGCTCCTCAACAAGTACGTCGGTGAGACCGAGCGGCACATCCGCCTGGTCTTCCAGCGGGCGCGGGAGAAGGCCAGTGAGGGCACGCCCGTCATCGTCTTCTTCGACGAGATGGACTCCCTCTTCCGCACCCGTGGCTCGGGCGTCAGCTCGGACGTGGAGAACACCATCGTTCCGCAGCTGCTCTCCGAGATCGACGGCGTGGAGGGCCTGGAAAATGTGATCGTCATCGGTGCCTCGAACCGCGAGGACATGATCGACCCGGCGATCCTGCGCCCCGGCCGGCTGGACGTGAAGATCAAGATCGAGCGTCCGGACGCCGAGGCCGCCAAGGACATCTTCTCGAAGTACCTCACGGACCGGCTGCCGCTGCACGCCGACGACCTCGCCGAGCACGGCGGATCGCCGAAGGCCGCGGTCAGCGCCATGATCCAGTCGGTCGTCGAGCAGATGTACGCGGAGTCCGAGGAGAACCGCTTCCTGGAGGTCACCTACGCCAACGGTGACAAGGAAGTCCTGTACTTCAAGGACTTCAACTCCGGCGCCATGATCGAGAACATTGTCGGACGCGCCAAGAAGATGGCGATCAAGGCCTTCCTCGAGCAGAACCAGAAGGGCCTCCGGGTCGCCCACCTGCTCCAGGCGTGCGTGGACGAGTTCAAGGAGAACGAGGACCTCCCCAACACCACCAACCCCGACGACTGGGCCCGCATCTCCGGCAAGAAGGGCGAGCGGATCGTCTACATCCGCACCCTCGTCACCGGCAAGCAGGGCGCGGACACCGGCCGCTCCATCGACACGGTGGCGAACACCGGTCAGTACCTGTAACACCGCTCACCGGCTGCGGATGTCCCAGGCGGGGCGTCCGCAGCCGGACGCATTTCCAGGGGTGGGACGCGCCCTGGAGGGGACCCGGCGGAACAGGGAAAACCGGACTGGAGCAATGACTGTAATGATCTCCCCAGCGCCGTTCCGGCGTTCTAGGCTCTTCGGTACCGCCGCACTACTACGTGCGGAAGCGGGGACCGCATACGGACCGGAAGCGCAGCGGTACTTGAGCGCCGACCCCAGCCGGGGGCGCCGCCGGGCAAGGAGGGCCGCATGACCGTACGGCGAGTAATGGGCATCGAGACGGAGTACGGCATCTCCGTTCCCGGCCACCCCAACGCCAATGCCATGCTCACCTCGTCCCAAGTCGTCAACGCCTACGCGGCGGCGATGCACCGGGCGCGCCGCGCCCGGTGGGACTTCGAGGAGGAGAACCCGCTGCGGGACGCCCGCGGCTTCGACCTCGCGCGCGAGAATGCGGACGCCAGCCAGCTCACCGACGAGGACATCGGCCTGGCCAACGTCATCCTCACCAACGGTGCGCGGCTCTACGTCGACCACGCGCACCCCGAGTACAGCGCCCCCGAGGTCACCAATCCGCGCGACGCCGTGCTGTGGGACAAGGCCGGCGAGCGCATCATGGCCGAGGCCGCCGAGAAGGCCGGCCAGGTCCCCGGCGCCCAGCCGATCCACCTCTACAAGAACAACACCGACAACAAGGGCGCCTCCTACGGCACGCACGAGAACTACCTGATGAAGCGGGAGACCCCCTTCTCGGACATCGTGCGCCACCTCACCCCCTTCTTCGTCTCCCGGCAGGTCGTCTGCGGCGCGGGGCGGGTCGGCATCGGCCAGGACGGCCACGAGCACGGCTTCCAGCTCAGTCAGCGCGCCGACTACTTCGAGGTGGAGGTGGGGCTGGAGACGACGCTCAAGCGGCCCATCATCAACACCCGCGACGAGCCGCACGCCGACGCGGAGAAGTACCGCAGGCTGCACGTGATCATCGGCGACGCGAACCTCTCCGAGATCTCGACGTACCTCAAGCTCGGCACGACGGCCCTGGTCCTCTCCATGATCGAGGACGGCTTCATCAATGTCGACCTCGCCGTCGACCAGCCCGTGCGCACCCTCCACCAGGTCTCGCACGACCCGTCGCTGCAGCACCTGATCACGCTCCGCAGCGGCCGGACGCTCACCGGCGTACAGCTCCAGATGGAGTACTACGAGCTGGCGCGTAAGTACGTCGAGGAGCGGTTCGGCGCCGACGCCGACGAGCAGACCAAGGACGTCCTCACCCGCTGGGAGGACGTGCTGGGCCGGCTGGAGAACGACCCGATGAGCCTGTCCGGCACCCTGGACTGGGTCGCGAAGCGGGAGCTCATGGAGGGCTACCGGCGCCGTGACAGCCTGGACTGGGACGCCGCGCGGCTGCACCTGGTCGACCTCCAGTACGCCGACGTACGGCCCGACAAGGGCCTGTACAACCGGCTGGCGGCGCGCGGCAAGATGCAGCGGCTGCTGACCGAGCCGGACGTGGAGACGGCGGAGATCAAGCCGCCGGAGGACACCCGGGCCTACTTCCGGGGCCGCTGCCTGGAGCAGTACGCGGACGACGTCGCGGCCGCCTCCTGGGACTCGGTGATCTTCGATCTGCCGGGCCGCGACTCCCTCCAGCGGGTTCCGACCCTGGAGCCGCTGCGGGGCACGCGGAACCACGTCAAGGAGCTCCTGGACCGCTGCCGCACGGCGGAAGACCTGGTGCGGGTGCTGAGCGGCGGCTGAGGCGGCGAGGGCGCGTACGGGCCGCTCACGGCCTGATGAGCGGCCCGATCGTGACCGATCCGGTCCCCGCCGGGCGGCTGAAAAGGCCGCCCGGCGGGAATCATCGAAGTGGGTCCCGAACGTTGAGGGAAAGTGCAGGGCCGATGTCGGACCCAGCTTGTAGGGTCTGATCTTGACAGTCACATCGAGCGGGGCGAACCGAGCGGGGTGAGGGATATGGCGACCAAGGACACCGGCGGCGGGCAGCAGAAGGCTTCGCGCAGCACCGAAGAGGTCGAGGAGCAGACCCAGGACGCTGAGGCGTCCGAGGACCTCAAGGAACGCCAGGAGAAGCTGTCGGACGACGTGGACTCCGTCCTGGACGAGATCGACGACGTGCTCGAGGAGAACGCCGAGGACTTCGTTCGCTCCTTCGTTCAGAAGGGCGGAGAGTGATCTCGCCTTCGTAACGAAGGCATTCAGTCGAGTTGGTCGGGGTGCCGGCCAGCGGTTGTGAGTCGGGGAGCTGCTCGCGGCGTCACCTTCGGACGCCGCGAGCGGCCTTCGCCGGCGCAGGACGACGCGTGGCCGAAGCAGCCCTCCCCGGCGGCGCAGCGGTACCCGCCTCAAGCCCCTGCCCGTGCATGAGAATCATGATCACGGGAGAGGTAAGGTCCGGGGCATACTGCTTCGACTTCTGTTCGGCACTAGGCAAGTTTCAGGGTGACCCCGACGTCGCGCGTCGGGCCATCGCATATCCGGAAGGAAACGTGTGGAAGCCAATACTCACAACACCGGGCGTCTACCGGCTGCCTTCCTGACGCCTGGGTCCTCCTCGTTCATGGACTTTCTCAGTGAGCACTCGCCGGAGCTGCTGCCGGGGAACCGGCCGCTGCCGCCCGTGCAGGGTGCGATCGAGGCGCCGCACGGCACGACGATCGTGGCGGCGACCTTCCCGGGGGGCGTCGTGCTCGCCGGTGACCGCCGGGCGACGATGGGCAACGTCATCGCGCAGCGGGACATCGAGAAGGTCTTCCCGGCGGACGAGTACAGCGCGGTCGGCATCGCCGGCACCGCGGGCCTGGCCGTCGAGATGGTCAAGCTCTTCCAGCTGGAGCTGGAGCATTACGAGAAGGTCGAGGGTGCGCAGCTGTCCCTGGAGGGCAAGGCGAACCGCCTCTCGACGATGATCCGCAGCAACCTGGGCATGGCCATGCAGGGCCTGGCCGTGGTGCCGCTGTTCGCGGGGTACGACCTGGACCGCGAGAAGGGCCGTATTTTCTCGTACGACGTGACCGGCGGGCGTTCCGAGGAGAAGGGGTACGCGGCGACCGGCTCCGGGTCGGTGTTCGCGCGCAGTGCTCTGAAGAAGCTCTTCCGGGACGACTTCTCCGAGGGCGAGGCGACGACCGCGGTCGTGCAGGCGCTCTACGACGCGGCGGACGACGACTCGGCCACCGGTGGTCCGGACATGGGCCGGCGGATCTATCCCATCGTCACGGTGATCAATGACGAGGGTTTCAAGAAGCTCACCGAGGACGAGGTCTCCGAGATCGCCCGTGCCGTCCACGAGCGGCGTATGGAGCAGCCCGACGGTCCGCGGGCCGCGCTGCTCTGACGTGACGACAGTGGATGACGGATCCGGAGGGGCTTTCGCCGTGAGAGAGCCATTGACAGAAAGGGACGGATAGCCGGTGTCGACGCCGTTCTATGTCTCACCCCAGCAGGCCATGGCCGATCGCGCCGAATACGCCCGCAAGGGCATCGCGCGTGGTCGCAGTGTTGTCGTCCTGCAGTATGCCGACGGCGTCGTTTTCGTCGCCGAGAATCCTTCCCGTGCACTGCACAAGGTCAGTGAGATCTATGACCGGATCGCCTTCGCGGCGGTCGGCAAATACAACGAGTTCGAGAACCTCCGGATCGGTGGTGTGCGCTACGCCGATCTGCGGGGGTACACCTACGACCGTGAGGACGTGACGGCGCGCGGGCTGGCGAATACCTACGCCCAGACGCTCGGCGCGATCTTCTCCAGTGCGGGCGAGAAGCCGTACGAGGTGGAGCTGCTGGTCGCCGAGGTGGGTGCCACCCCGGAGGACGACCAGATCTACCGGCTGCCGCATGACGGTTCGATCGTGGACGAGCACGGTTCGGTCGCGGTCGGCGGCAATGCCGACCAGATCAGCAGCTACCTCGATCAGCACCACCGGGACGGCATGACGCTGGGCGAGGCGCTGAAGCTCGCCGTTGAGTCGCTGTCGCGGGACAACAACGGCGGGGAGCGCACGCTGACCGCCGAGCAGCTGGAGGTCGCGGTGCTGGACCGCAAGCGGCCGCAGCAGCGGAAGTTCAAGCGGGTGCTGGGCCGTCAGCTGGCCCGGCTGCTGGAGGCGGACGGCGCTGCCGCGACGCCGGCCGCCGAGTCCGGCGAGGCCGGCGGCGAGGCCGAGGAGGGCTCCGACTCCGAGAGCTGAGCCGCGCTTCCGGCGTTCCGCGCCGCCCCGGTGGGCCCTGCCTGCCGGGGCGCGCGGCGTTTCGGGGCCGCGCCGCCTTACGGCGCGTCGGGAGGCGGCGCGGCGGTGGAGCCGCGGGCGACCAGTTCGACGGGCAGGGTGGTGGGCGCTGCGGGCGGCCGGCCGTCGAGTACGTCGATGAGGGCGCGCATGCCGGCGGCGCCGAACTCCTCGGCGGGCAGCCGTACGGTGGTGAGTTCGGGTTCGAGCGCGGTGGCCAGGGCGAGGTCGTCGAAGCCGGTGACGGAGACGTCCTCGGGGACGCGGAGGCCGAGGCGGCGGGCTGCCTTGCAGGCGCCCGCGGCGAGCAGGTCGTCGTCGCAGACGAGGGCGGTGGGGCGGGGGCCCGGCGCGGTGAGTGCCGCGTGCGCGGCGCGGAGTCCGGCGTCCACGCTGAGCGGTGCGGGTTCGGTGCGCAGGGTGGCGCCCGGTACGGCGCGTACGGCCTCGGCCAGGGCTCCGGCGCGCAGGTGGAAGGTCCAGGAGTCGACGGCCGCCGCGAGGTGGGTCAGGCGGCGGTGGCCGAGGCCGAGCAGGTGGTCGGCGGTGCGGCGGGCGCCGTCGGCGATGTCGAGGTTGACGGTGGCGGCCGCCGGGGTGCTGTCGGGATCGCTGTCGAGCATGACGAGGGGGAGGCCCTCGCCGTAGAGCGCGGCGAGGGCGTCGGCCGCCATGGAGGAGGCGATGACGCCGTCGAGGGTGGCGCGCGCCGAGTCGAAGGGGTCCCGTGCGGGGCCGATGCCCTCGGGGGAGGGGTAGAGGACGAGGCCGAAGCCGCTGTCGGCGGCGATGCGGGCGGCGCCGGTGTAGACGCGGGCGAAGAATTCGGTGGTGAGGGCCGGGACGACGAGCAGCGCCGTACGGGTACGGCCGAGGCGGAGGCTGCGCGCCGCGAGGTTGGGCCGGTAGCCGAGTTCGCGTGCGGCGGCGCGTACGGCGTCGGCCTTGGCCTGCGAGACCCGGCCGCGCCACTTGTCGCCGAGGACGAGGGAGACGGCGGCCTGCGAGACGCCGGCGGCGCGCGCCACGTCCTTGCTGGTGACACGGGGGGCGTCGGCGGCCGGGTGTGCTCCGGCGCCACGTGCCCCCGCGCCCGGCGCGGCGGTCGCTCCCCGCGCGTCCGCCACGTCGCCCCGCGCCGCCCCCTCTTCGGTCACTGGTGTGGCTGCCCTTCGTGCGGCGGTGCTGTGGTCGTGCGCGCGGTGCTGCGGTCCGTGCCGATCCGCGGTCAGCGGCAATGGTACGTAGGAGGGGGCGCGGCGTACGCACCGCTGCGGCGGCCGGGATCGGGCCCGTGCGGCCCGAGGCCGGTGGTTCGGACCGTGTCCAGAGCCCAGCGGTGGACCGCCGGTGAGTGGTCGTGGTACGTATGGCGGGTTGCGTTATACGTAAAACTTCACGGTGGCTGACCGGCTCGGAGGCCGGGGGAGAGGGGCGGACATGGCCGCGGGGTACGCGGAGCTGCTCAGGACGCGCCACGCGGCGCGGCTGCTGGCCGGCACGCTGGTCGGCCGGCTGCCGAACGCCACGGCCGCGCTGGCCGTGGTGCTCTTCACCCGTGCCGAGGGCGGCAGCTACGCCCTGGCGGGTGCGCTGTCGGCCGTGTACGGCGTCTGCAACGCCGTAGGACAGCCGCTGCTGGGCCGCGCGGTGGACCTGTGGGGCCAGCCGAGGGTCATGCTCCCCTCGGCCGTCCTGTCGGCCTTGGGGATGGTCCTGCTGGCCGCCGTCGGCATCGACCCGCTCTGGCCGGCGTACGCGGCGATGGTGGTCGCCGGGTTCTTCACGCCACCGCTGGAGGGCGGGCTGCGGGCGCTGTGGCCCGGGGTGCTGAAGCGCCCGGAGCGGGTTCACGCGGCGTACGCGCTGGACGCGGTGGCCCAGGAAGTGATGTTCGCGGTCGGCCCGCTGCTGGTGACGCTGAGCGTCGCGGCCTGGTCCGAGCGGGTGGCGCTGCTCGTCATCAACCTGCTCGGGGTGCTGGGCGCGCTCTCCGTGGTCGTCTCGGCCCCGTCCCGCGAATGGCGCAGCGCGCCGCGCGAGGCGCACTGGCTGGGTGCGCTGCGCTCCTCCGGGATGCTCGTGCTCGTCGGGTCGTTCTTCTTCGTCGGGCTGGCGCTGGGGTCGATCGCGGTGGCGGCGGTGGCGTACGCCGACACGCACGGCGGCGGCATGGTGTCCAGCTATCTGCTCTCCGCGCTGGGCGCGGGGGCGCTGGTCGGCGGTGTGGTGTACGGGGCACGGGAGTGGCCGGGGGAGCCGGAGAACCGGCTGCGGGTGCTGATCGGGCTGCTGGCGCTCGGATACCTGCCGCTGCCGCTGGTGCCGGGCGTGGCGGGGATGACGGCGCTGACCGGGCTCGCGGGGGTGTTCCTGGCCCCGGCGCTGGCGTGCGCGTTCGTGGTGGTGGACCGGCACGCGCCGCGCGGCACGGTCACGGAGGCCTTTTCGTGGCTGGTCACCACGTTCGGGGTGGGGGCCGCGGTGGGTACGTCCGTAGTGGGCCCGGCGGTGGAGCTGGGCGGCGCGGCCGCGGGTTTCGCGGTCGCGGGCGGCGGCGGTGTCGCCGCGCTGGCAGTGATGGTGGCCGCGCGGCGTTTTCTGCTGCCGTCCGCGATGCGGACCACGGGTGGCGTCCCGGCGGAAAATGATCGGAACGGTGCTGTCGAACCCGGTTTCAGAGCTGGCCATCAGGCGTAATGTTCAGTCATGGACCGCCGCATTTTCGGGCTGGAGAACGAGTACGGCGTCACGTGTACGTTCAGGGGACAGCGCCGCCTGTCTCCCGACGAAGTGGCGCGGTACCTCTTCCGCCGTGTCGTGTCATGGGGCCGCAGCAGCAATGTCTTCCTGCGGAACGGCGCCCGCCTGTACTTGGACGTGGGATCGCACCCGGAATACGCAACTCCCGAGTGCGACAACGTGACCGAACTGGTCACCCACGACAAGGCCGGTGAGCGCATTCTCGAAGGCCTGCTCGTCGACGCCGAACGCCGTCTGCACGAGGAGGGAATCGCCGGAGACGTCTATCTCTTCAAGAACAACACCGATTCGGCGGGAAACTCCTACGGCTGCCACGAGAACTACCTCGTGGCCCGGCACGGGGAGTTCTCCAGGCTCGCGGACATCCTCATTCCGTTCCTGGTGACCCGTCAGCTGCTCTGCGGCGCCGGCAAGGTGCTGCAGACGCCGCGCGGCGCGGTGTACTGCGTCAGCCAGCGCGCCGAGCACATCTGGGAAGGGGTCTCCTCCGCGACGACCCGCTCCCGGCCCATCATCAACACCCGCGACGAGCCGCACGCGGACGCCGAGCGCTACCGCCGCCTGCACGTCATCGTGGGTGACTCCAACATGTCCGAGACGACCATGCTGCTCAAGGTCGGCGCCACCGACCTCGTGCTGCGCATGATCGAGGCGGGCACGGTGATGCGCGACCTGACCCTGGAGAACCCCATCCGGGCGATCCGCGAGGTCAGCCACGACATCACCGGTCAGCGCAAGGTGCGGCTGGCCAGCGGCCGGGAAGCCTCGGCCCTGGAGGTCCAGCAGGAGTACTACGAGAAGGCGGTGGACTTCTGCGACCGCCGCGGCATCCGCACGGGCACGGTCGAGCGGGTCCTGGAGCTGTGGGGCCGGACGCTGGAGGCGATCCGCGACGAGCAGCTGGACCGCGTCGCGACCGAGATCGACTGGGTGATGAAGTACCAGCTGATCGACCGTTACCGCAGCAAGAACAACATCACGATGTCGCACCCGAGGGTGGCGCAGATAGACCTCGCGTACCACGACATCCACCGCCGCCGCGGGCTGTACTACCTCCTGGAGAAAAAGGGCCAGGCGGCGCGGGTGTGCAATGATCTGAAGATCTTCGAGGGGAAGTCCGTGCCGCCGCAGACGACACGGGCCAGGCTGCGCGGCGATTTCATCCGCCGCGCCCAGGAACAGCGCCGGGACTTCACGGTCGACTGGGTGCATCTCAAGCTCAATGACCAGGCGCAGCGCACGGTGCTGTGCAAGGACCCGTTCCGGTCGGTGGACGACCGGGTGGAGAAGCTCATCGCGGGAATGTGACGGTTCCGCGAGCACGGCGGTGTGTCAACGGCTATTGCGCCGGTGCACACCGCCGTGTTGTCTCCGGTAAAGCGGCGGCGTTCGGCTCGTGGCACGGCGGGGTTCAGGTCGTAGAGTGGCGGGCATTGCCCACCCACCCCTCTAGCCCGAGTTGGACTGATGAAGCTCACGAAGAACACCCGCCGTGCCGCGGCCGCGGCGATCGCCGTGCCCGTCCTGCTGTTCACCGCCGCGTGCGGGTCCGACGACGACTCCGCTTCCAGTGTCGCGTCGGTGGAGGGCAAGGCCGGCGAGCAGCCCAAGATCAAGGTCGACAAGGACGCCAAGGCGCCCGACAAGGCGGTCGTGAAGACGCTCAGCAAGGGCAAGGGCGCGACCGTCGCCAAGGGCGACTTCGTCCGGCTGGACTTCGTCGGGCAGACGACGAAGGGCCGTTCGCTGGGCAGCAGCTGGACCAAGACGCCGGGCGCCAAGGCCGGCGCGCCGCGCATGCAGCCCGTCGGCGAGGCGGGCACCGCGAGCCAGCAGCTGCCGACGAAGGTGATGCAGTCGGTGGTGGGCCAGAAGGTCGGCAGCCGCTTCGAGATCGAGGGCACCGCCAAGGCGCTCATCGGCGACCAGCTGAACCCGCAGGCCGGTGTGAAGCCGGGCGACGGCCTGGTCTGGGTCGTCGACGTGGTCGCCGCCAAGAAGGCGGAGAAGAAGGGCATGGCCAAGGGCGAGCAGGCGTCCCCCGAGGCCGGCATGCCCGAGGTGAAGGACAACGGCCAGAAGGCCGCCACGATCACCGTCCCGAAGGGGCAGAAGCCCCCGAAGGAGACGAAGGACCAGGTGCTCATCAAGGGTGACGGCCCGAAGGTGAAGGCCGGCCAGGGTCTGATCGCGCAGTACACCGGCGTGTCCTGGGAGGACGGCAAGAAGTTCGACTCCTCGTGGGACCACGGCGGCGCGACGGCCTTCCAGATCGGCACCAACTCCGTCGTCAAGGGCTGGGACAAGGCCCTCGTCGGCAAGCACGTCGGCGACCGGGTCACCATCGTCGTCCCGCCCGAGGACGGGTACGGCACCAACCCGCAGCAGGGCGGTCAGCTCGCCAACAAGACGCTGGTCTTCTCGGTGGACATCCTCGGCACGGTCTGAGGCCGGCAGCGGGCCGCGGTGATCACGCGGCCGTGATCTGCGAGACTGTCACGCGTTGTAGAACGATTCGTTCGTAGGAGCACATACGTGAGCATCGACAAGCCCGAGATCGACTTCCCGGAGGGCCCCGCGCCCACCGATCTGGAGATCGTGGACCTGTGGGAGGGTGACGGGCCGGTCGCCAAGGCGGGGGACACCGTCTCCGTCCACTACGTCGGCGTCTCCTTCAGCACCGGTGAGGAGTTCGACGCGAGCTGGAACCGCGGCAAGCCGCTGCAGTTCCAGCTGGGCGCCGGCCAGGTCATCGCGGGCTGGGACCAGGGCGTGCAGGGCATGAAGGTCGGCGGCCGCCGCCGGCTGACCATCCCCGCGCACCTGGCGTACGGCGACCGCGGCGCCGGCGGCGGCCGCATCGCCCCGGGCGAGACCCTGATCTTCGTCTGCGACCTGGTCTCGGTCTGAGCCGGGGCGCAGCCGGCGGCCGGTCGGCACCGGCCCGGCGTTGATCTTCGCCCGCCGGCACCGCGTCCGGTGGCCGGTTCCGTCCTTCGGCGGCGCCGGCACGGCGCGAGGCGCGAGTATTGAGGGCCCGTGCCCCCTTGTGGGGGTATGGGCCCTCGGCTTTTGAAGCGGCTCGCGGTAGCGGTACGGTCATCGGTCGGGAGACAGAAAGAAGGGGCGTCGATGGCCATTGCCAAGGCCGAGCGGCTGATGAACCTGGCGCTGTGCCTGCTGGGGACCCGGCGCCCGCTCACCAAGCGGGAGCTGCGCGGTTCCATCGAGGCGTACGTGGAGGCGTTCGGCCCCGGCGACACCGTGGCCGGCGCGGGCGACGAAGCGTTCAACCGCATGTTCGAGCGCGACAAGGACGACCTGCGCGAGCTCGGCATGGTCATCGAGACCGTCGAGGGCCTCGACGGCGACACCGGCTACCTCGCCCGCCGCGACTCCAACCGCCTCCCGCCGATCACCCTGGACGCCGAGGAGGCCGCGGCCCTCGGGCTGGCCGCGAAGATCTGGCAGCAGGCCCGGCTCGCGGGCGCGGCCAGCGGCGCGCTCCAGAAGCTCCGCGCGGCCGGCATGCCGCTCGCCGCCGAGGACGAGGACCCGTACGACCCCGCGCAGCCGCACAGCGCCCTGGAACCCCGCATCCCCGCGCACGAAGCCGCTTTCGAGCCGCTGATGCTGGCCTGCCGGGACCGCCGCCCAGTCGTCTTCGACTACCGCAAGGCCAACGCGGCCACGCCCGAGCAGCGTCAGGTCGAGCCCTGGATCCTGGAGTGCTGGCGCGGCCACTGGTACCTCGCCGGCTGGGACCGCGAGCGGCAGGCCGAGCGGGTCTTCCGGCTCTCCCGCATCACCGGCAAGGTCCGCTCCCGCGCCGGGAAGTTCACCGCCGAGGTGCCCGACCACGTCACCGTGCGGGAGACGGTGGAGAGCTGGGCGGGCGAGACCGCCACCGGCACGGCCCGCATCAAGCTCCGCGCCGACCACGGCTACCCGCTGCGCGCCCGCGCCCTGTCCGTCCGCGAGGCGGGCGAGGGCTGGGACGAGCTGGAGATCCCGTACGGGCACGGGCTGGACGCCTGGCTCGTCGAACTGGGACCCGACGTGGTCGTACTGGAACCGGCCGAACTGCGCAACGACGTCGTGGAACGGCTGCGCGCCGTGGCCAAGGGCTGAGGGGGACACGACCGACCATGGCGACCAACGCCATCGACCAGACCCGCCGCATGCTGTCCCTGGTGACGTACCTGCGCGAGCGCCCCGGCGCCCGCGTCAGCGACGTGGCCCGGGCCTTCGGCATCACCGAGGACGAGCTGATCGCCGACCTCGACGTCCTGCCCATGTGCGGGACGAGCTTCCGCGGCGGCGACCTGCTGGACATCGACACCGACGGCGACCGCATCTGGTGGCACAACCCCGACGACGTGGCCGAGCCGCTGCGGCTGGCCGCCGACGAGGCGACCGCGCTGCTCGTGGCGGCGCGTGCCGTGGCCACCCTGCCGGGCCTGCGCGAGGGCGACCGGCAGGCGCTACTGCGCGCCACCGCCAAGCTGGAGGCAGCGGCCGGCGAGGCCGCGGGCGCCAGCTCCCGGCTCGCGGTCACCTTCGAGTCCGAGGGCGGCGTCTTCGCCGACGTCGACCGGGCCATCGCCGAGCGCCGCCGGCTGTGGCTGAAGTACTACTCCCCGGCCCGCGACGAGCTCACCGAGCGCGAGGTCGACCCCATCCGCCTCTTCACCATCGGCCACACCTACGTCGAGGCGTGGTGCCGGCTGTCCGAGGCGCGCCGCACCTTCCGGCTGGACCGGGTGGCCGAGATCAAGCTGCTGGACGCGCCCTCCGACCCGCCGCCGGTCGAGCTGCGTGACCTGTCCGAGGGACTGGTGCAGCCGGCCGCCGAGGACCCGGAGGTCGTGATCGAGGTGGGGCCCGGCGGCCGCTGGGTCGCCGAGTACTACCCGCACGACACCGCCGAGGAGCTGCCCGAGGGGGGCCTGCGCATCACCCTCCGTACGCCGGACCCCGCGTCGCTGCGGCGCCTCGCCCTGCGGCTGGGCCGGGACGGGCGGATCGTCGCCCCGCAGGAGCTGGCCGAGAGCGCACGCGACGCGGCGGCCCGGGCGCTCGCCGCGTACGGCGGCTGAGCGGCCCGCCCGGAGCAGGCAGGACAGTCGAGGAAACAGCAGGGGAGCTGTGAGTGCGATGACGACGGTGACGACACCGGCCGCGCCTGTGGTCTTCAAAGCGGCCTGCCCGGACTGCCGGGGCCGCGTCGAGCTGGCCTCGGACGCACTGCGGCTGGCCATCGGCGGCAGCCGCCGCACCACCTTCTACTCCTTCACCTGCCCCGCCTGCGGCTCCGCCGTCCGCAAGCCGGCCGGCGAACGCATCGTGGAACTTCTCACGGGCGGCGGCGTACGGACACTGCGGCTGCACACGGGGTGAGCCGGCGGGCCGCGGGGCGGCCGGGCGGGCGGATGCTGCCGGGACACCGGGGCCGTCGGTGGCCGGGGGCGCGCGCGGGCCCTGCGGGTTCCGGCGCGCCCCGCCCCGGGTAATCCCCCGGTGGGGGTGCGGGCTCGTTCGAATTGCCCCGTAGGCGCCGGTAGGCTCGCCCCATGCTCTGGCCCATGATCGCCATCGCCCTCGGCTTCCTCGGCCTCGCCGTGCTCGGCGTCCTGGCCGTCCGCGTCTTCGTCGAGGTACGCAGGCTCGCCCGGCAGGTGGACCGGACCTCCCGCCGGATCCAGCAGGCCGCACAGGACCTGGAACGGGCCGCCGCGCCGCTCGCCGGGGACGCCGGGACCATGGCCGGAACCCGTCGGGACGGGGTCTGAAAACCGGCGGGGCCTGAGCGGTACGCTGCTGACTGCGGGACGACGAGCGAGGCACGGCCCGCAATCGGGCGTATGCACAGGGATTGCCGCCGGTTAACCCCCGCGCGTTACGATCGCTGGAGCACGGCGAACGGACACCTGTCCGACCCGCCGGGCAGCCCCACCCCAGCCGCCTCGGTGAGAAGGTAACCACTTATGTTCGCTGGAAAGATCGGCGTACCCGAGATCATCCTCATCCTCGTCGTCGTCCTCCTGCTTTTCGGCGCCAAGAAGCTCCCCGAGATGGCGCGATCCCTCGGCAAGTCGGCGCGCATCCTCAAGAGCGAGGCCAAGGCCATGAAGTCCGAGGGCTCGCAGTCGGAGTCCGCGCCCGCCGAGCCCAAGGACGCCCAGGGCGAGACCCCGAAGACGATCCAGGCCGCGCCCGGCGACGTGAACAGCTCGCGTCCGGTCGCCGAGCCGACCGACAGCACGACCAAGCGCTGATCCAGGGCCGACTGGGGCGGCGGACCGGTACCGCTGCCCGCCGCACGAGATGAGGACGTGGGTTGCTCAAGTCTGCCCCGAGGAAAGAAAAGAAGATCAAGGACCCCGAGGGACGGATGCCCCTCGCGGAACACCTGCGTGAGCTCCGCAACCGGCTCGCGAAGGCCGTGCTGGCCATCGTGGTGGCGAGCATCGTCTCGGCGTTCTTCTACAACGACCTCATCAACCTGATCACCAAGCCGGTGCTGCAGTCCGTGGGCTGCGACCTGTCCTTCGGTGAGCTGGCGAAGAAGCAGGGCGGCGAGACGTGCGCCCGCATCGTGATGCTGGACCTGCTCGGTCCCTTCACGCTCGCCCTGAAGGTCTCGCTGATGTCCGGCCTGATCCTCTCCTCGCCGATCTGGCTGTACCAGCTCTGGGCGTTCCTCGCGCCCGGCCTGCACCGCAACGAGAAGCGGTACGCGCTCAGCTTCGTCGGCGCCGGCTTCCCGCTCTTCGTGGTCGGCGGCTACTTCGCGTACTCCGTCCTGCCGACCACCGCCAAGGTCCTGCTGGACTTCACGCCGATCGGCATCGACAACCTCCTGCCGCTGGACAAGCTGCTCGACATCGTCATCAGGATGATCGTCGTCTTCGGCCTCTCCTTCGAGCTGCCGCTGCTGCTGGTCCTGCTGAACTTCGGCGGCGTGCTCTCCGGCAAGCGGATGCTCGGCTGGTGGCGCGGCATGGTCATGGGCATCACGGTCTTCTCCGCGATCGCCACGCCCAGCACCGACCCGCTCACGATGATCGCGCTCGCCGCGCCCATCGTGGTGCTCTACTTCGCCGCCGTGGTCGTCTCCCTGGTGAACGACCGCCGCAGGGCGCAGGCCGCCGAGTCCGGCCCCGCCGACGACGAGGCGTCCGAGCTGGACCTCACGCCCGAGGACATCGGCAGCATCGAGCCCGTCGCGCCGCCGCGCGCGCTCCCCGAGCAGTCGGTCAACGGCCACGAGCTGGAGAGCCGCCGCGGGGACATGGACGACATCACGTAACGGCTGCCACGCCGCGTGCGCCGCGGCGGGAGAACGTACGAGGGCCGGTTCCCGGGCGGGAACGGGCCCTCGGGCGTGTTTCCCGTGGGGCGGGCGGGACCGCCTGGCATAAAGATCGCGTGACTGTCAGAGGTGGCCGGTAGGCTCGTAGACACGATGACCGAGGACATGTCCCCTGCTGAGCGCTATGCCGCCGCGCGTGAGCGCGCGGCCGAGCAGGCCACCGCACTCTTCCCTTTCAAGGAGATGTACGACTTCGCGCTGGACGCGTTCCAGATCGAGGCGTGCGAGGCCCTTGAGGCCGGCAAGGGTGTGCTGGTCGCCGCTCCCACCGGATCCGGCAAGACGATCGTCGGCGAGTTCGCCGTTCACCTGGCCCTGAGACAGGGCCGCAAGTGTTTTTACACCACCCCGATCAAGGCCCTGTCGAACCAGAAGTACCAGGACCTGGTCAAACGGTACGGCGCCGCGAAGGTCGGCCTGCTGACCGGCGACAACAGCGTGAACGGCGACGCCCCGGTGATCGTGATGACCACCGAGGTGCTGCGGAACATGCTGTACGCCGGTTCCCAGGCGCTCGACGGCCTGGGCTATGTGGTCATGGACGAGGTGCACTACCTCTCCGACCGCTTCCGCGGTGCCGTCTGGGAAGAGGTGATCATCCACCTGCCCGACTCCGTGACGCTGGTGTCGCTGTCCGCCACGGTCTCCAACGCCGAGGAGTTCGGCGACTGGCTGGACACCGTGCGCGGCGACACCGAGGTGATCGTCTCGGAGCACCGCCCGGTGCCGCTGTGGCAGCACGTGCTGGCGGGCCGCCGGATGTACGACCTCTTCGAGGAGAAGGACGGCGAGGCAGGGCAGGGCAAGCGCGAGGTCAACCCCGACCTGGTGCGGCTCGCCCGGCTGGAGAACAGCCGCCCCACCTTCGGCCGCGACAAGCGCCGCGGGCGCAACGGCCTGCGCGAGGCCGACCGCGAGCGGGAGCGGCGGCAGCGCAGCCGGATCTGGACGCCCAGCCGGGCCGAGGTGATCGACCGGCTGGACAGCGAGGGCCTGCTCCCCGCGATCACCTTCATCTTCAGCCGGGCGGGCTGCGAGTCGGCGGTGCAGCAGTGCCTGTACTCGGGCCTGCGGCTGAACGACCAGGCGGCGCGGGAGAAGGTCCGCAAGATCGTCGAGGCGCGTACGGCCGGCATCCCCGACGAGGACCTGCACGTCCTCGGGTACTTCGAGTGGCTGGAGGGCCTGGAGCGCGGCATCGCGGCGCACCACGCCGGGATGCTGCCCACCTTCAAGGAGGTGGTCGAGGAGCTGTTCGTGAAGGGCCTGGTCAAGGCGGTCTTCGCGACGGAGACCCTGGCCCTGGGCATCAACATGCCGGCCCGTTCCGTGGTCCTGGAGAAGCTCGTCAAGTGGAACGGCGAGCAGCACGCCGACATCACCCCCGGCGAGTACACCCAGCTCACCGGCCGGGCCGGGCGCCGCGGCATCGACGTCGAGGGCCACGCGGTGGTGCTGTGGCAGCGCGGCATGGACCCGGCCGCCGTCGCGGGCCTGGCGGGCACCCGTACGTATCCGCTGCGTTCCTCCTTCAAGCCGTCGTACAACATGGCGGTCAACCTCGTCTCGCAGTTCGGCCGGCACCGCTCGCGCGAGCTGCTGGAGATGTCCTTCGCGCAGTTCCAGGCCGACAAGTCGGTGGTCGGGATCTCGCGCCAGGTGCAGAAGAACGAGGAGGGCCTCGAGGGCTACCGCGAGGCGATGACCTGCCACCTCGGCGACTTCGAGGAGTACTCGCGGCTCCGCAGGGACCTGAAGGACCGCGAGACGGAGCTGGCCAAGCAGGGCGCGGCGCAGCGCCGGGCGGCCGCCGCGGCGGCGCTGGAGAAGCTGAAGCCGGGCGATGTGATCCACGTGCCGACGGGGAAGTTCGCGGGCCTGGCGCTGGTGCTGGACCCGGGCATGCCGTCGGGGCGGACCAACGGGCACCGCGGCCATCACGCCGAGGACGGGCCGCGGCCGCTGGTGCTCACCGCTGAACGGCAGGTCAAGCGGCTGGGGTCGATCGACTTCCCGGTGCCGGTGCAGCCGCTGGACCGGATGCGCATCCCCAAGTCGTTCAACGCGCGCAATCCGCAGTCGCGCCGTGACCTGGCCTCCGCGCTGCGGACGAAGGCCGGGCACATCCCGCCGGAGCGGCACCGCAAGAGGCGGTCGGAGGCCGCGGACGACAGGGAGATCAAGCGGCTGCGGACCGCGCTGCGCGCGCATCCGTGCCACGGCTGCGACGAGCGCGAGGACCACGCGCGGTGGGCGGAGCGCTACCACCGGCTGCGGCGGGACACGCGTCAGCTGGAGCGCCGTATCGAGGGCCGTACGAACACCATTGCGCGCACCTTCGACCGGATCTGCTCGCTGCTGACCGAGCTGGACTATCTGCAGGGCGACACGGTCACGGACGAGGGCCGTCGGCTGGCGCGGCTCTACGGCGAGCTGGACCTGCTGGCGAGCGAATGCCTCCGCGAGGGCGTCTGGGAGGGCCTGTCGGCCCAGGAGCTGGCGGCGTGCGCGTCGGCGCTGGTGTACGAGGCGCGCCAGGCGGACGACGCGGTCGCGCCGAAGCTGCCCTCGGGCAAGGCCCGGGCCGCGCTGGGCGAGATGGTGCGCATCTGGGGCCGGCTGGACGCCCTGGAGGAGGACCACCGGATCAGCCAGGCGGAGGGCGTCGGCCAGCGGGAGCCGGACCTCGGGTTCGCGTGGGCGGCGTATCAGTGGGCGTCCGGCGTCGGGCTGGACGCGGTGCTCCGTGAGGCGGAGATGCCGGCCGGTGACTTCGTCCGGTGGTGCAAGCAGCTCATCGACGTCCTCGGCCAGATCGCGGCAGCCGCGCCGGAGGGCTCGACGGTGACCCGGGCCGCCCGCAAGGCGGTCGACGGGGTGCTGCGCGGGGTCGTGGCGTACTCGTCGGTGGGGTGAGCCCCGCCGTCGGGCGGCCGGTGCGCACGCATGCGTGCCGGCCGCCCGACGGGAGCGTCCTCACACGGCGGACGGCTTCGGGTCCGCCGTCCCGCTGTTCGCTGTACGGCTCGCCGTACGCCTCCCCGGCGTGCGGCTGCGCAGCACCCGCAAGGCCAGGAACAGCAGCACGCCGATCGGCGACAGGAGCACGGTCAGGACCAGCAACGGCCCCATGACCAGCGGGTGGATGCCCAGGCGGCGGGCCTCGCGGTACATCCACTGGCCGAGGAAGAGGTCCCAGGCGATGACCTGGGCCCAGATCGCCGCCGCCGCGCCGTCCACGGTCATCAGCTCCTGGAAACCGCCCAGTTCGGGGCGGGACACGGCGGCCCACAGCCGCGGGAAGACCGGTACGGTCAGCGCGACGTAGACCGCGAGGACCGGGACCAGCGGCAGCGGCGAGGCGGCGATCCGGTCGGTCCACCGCCGGCCGGGAGCGAGGATCAGCAGGGCCCAGAAGGGCGCCGCGAGCCAGAACGCGAGGTCGAAGAGGACGTCCGTCATGCGGTGAGCTCCCGGGGTGTGGCAGGGGGCGGTGCGGTGGTGTCCGTGGGGGCGTCGCCGGGCCGGGCCGGCGCGCGCAGTGCCGCGTACGCACCGAGGGCGGTCGCGGCCAGCAGGGCCGCCAGCGCGCCCAGCGTCGCCGCGTCCGGGCGTATCAGCGGCTGGCCGCGCAGCGCCTGCCAGGTGACCAGGGCCAGCAGCCCGGTGAGGAAGCCAGCGGCGACCAGGACGAGCCCCAGCCGTGTGCGCCCGGCCCGCAGCCTCGGTATGCGGCGGCCGAGGACGTCGAGGCCGAGCAGGAACAGGGGCAGCAGCTGCAGTGCGTGCATGCCGACGAAGTGCGGTATGCGCAGGTCGCCGCCGGTGGTGCTCCAGCCGGTCAGCGGCATGCCGGGACCGCCGTCCGGCACGCCCACGCTGTGCGCCCCGAGGACGTCCCGCACGCCGTGCGCGGCCGCGGCCTGCTGGTCCGGGGTGGGTGCGAGCATCAGCCCGCCGAGCGCCAGGCCGGCCAGCGCGATGAGCACGCCGAGCCGGACGGCCCAGGTCGCGGCCGGGTCGGCGCCCCGGCCACGGCGGAACTGGAGCAGGGCTATGACCAGCGTGGCGAGCCACAGGACCACGATGGTGGCGCCCATGGCCTGGAAGAGCGCCGCGTCCAGCGGGGTGGCGAGGTTGAAGTGGCTGCGCCGGCCTCGGACGGCCTGGCCGACGATGACGGCCATCTCGGCGGTTCCGGTGGCGGCGACGACCGTACCGGCCCACCAGCCGGTACGGCTGCGTGCCGGGGACCGGCCGAGCAGCCAGGCGAGCGTCAGCCCGTAGAGGACGAAGGAGAGCGAGAACTTCAGTGGCTTGAGCCAGACCGGCGCCCCGACGAGCACCCGGTCGTCGGCGACCAGGCCCGCCGCCGAGACGACGGCCAGGCCGGCCATGGCGAGCGAGAACCAGGTGAGCGGGCGGTGCGGTGCCGCCCGGCGCAGGGCAGGCAGAAGTGGAGCGGGCATGAGTGACCCCCGTCATCGTCATGTCGCAGGAATGGATAGCGGCACTTACCGCTATCCGATAGCTGGACTATCTATGATGGGGAGCCATCTGGCAAGGCTCGAAGGGGAGTGAACGGCGCGTGCGTATCGGCGAGTTGAGCCGGCGGACCGGGGTCGCGGTACCGACGATCAAGTACTACGTCCGGGAGGGGCTGCTTCCGGCGGGCCGTCTGACCAGCCCGAACCAGGCCGACTACGACGAGACGCACGAGCGGCGGCTGCGGCTGGTGCGCGGGCTGCTGGAGGTCGGCGGGCTCTCGGTCGCGGCCGTGCGCGAGGTGCTGGCGGCGGTGGAGGACGCGGACCGGCCGGTGCACAAGGTGCTCGGCTCGGCCCACGAGAGCCTGACGCCGCCGCACGCCGCCGAGCCCGCGGAGCTGGCGGGGGCGCGCGAGGCGGTCGCCGCGCTGGTCGCCCGGCGGGGCTGGCGTACGGCGCCGGACGGCCCGGCGGGCGAGGCGCTGGCCGGTGCGCTGGCCACGATGCGCGGCCTGGGGCACGGCGCTTTCGAGGAGGTGCTCGACGTCTACGCCGACGCGTGCGAGCGGATAGCGACGGCGGACCTGGCGTACGTCGGGCGGGCCGCTGACGTGGAACGGCTGGTCGAAGGCGTCGTCGTGGGCACCGTCATCGGCGACGCCGTGCTCTCGGCGATGCGGCGGATGGCGCACACGGACGCCTCGTCCCGGATATACGGCTCCGGGGACCGCTGAGGCGCCCGCCGTGCGCGGGCGCCCGGGACGGGCCCGCCGGTCAGGAGGCGTCCGGCGTGGCCGCCTGCTGCTCCTGCTCCGCCTCGACCGCGGCGTTCCACTCCTTCTTGGACGCCTGCCAGCCGTCCTCGTCGTGGCCGCGGCGCCAGTAGCCGGAGATGGACAGGTCGGCGCGCGGGATCTCGCGCTCGACGCGCAGCAGCCGGCGCAGCTCCTTCACGAAGCCCGCCTCGCCGTGCACGAACGCCTGCACCCGCCCCGGCAGCCACTCCATGCCGCGCACGGCCTCGACCAGCCGCTCGCCCACCGGAGCGCCGTTCCGGTGCAGCCAGACGACCTCCGCGCCGGCCGGCGCCCGCAGCTTCTGCTCCTCGCGCGCGTCCGGCACCTCGATGAAGGCGCGCACCACCGCGTTCGCCGGCATCCGGGCGAGCGAGGCGGCGATGGCCGGCAGCGCGCTCTCGTCACCGGCGAGCAGGTGCCAGTCGGCCGCCTCCTCGGGCGCGTACGCACCGCCGGGGCCGAGGAGGCGGATCTCCTCGCCGGCCTCGGCCTGCTGCGCCCACGGACCGGCCAGGCCCTCGTCGCCGTGGACGACGAAGTCGAGGGTCATCTCCAGGCTCTGCGGGTCCCAGGCGCGCACCGTGTACGTGCGGGTGCGGGGCCACTGGTCGCGCGGGAAGTCGGCCCGGATCTGCGCCATGTCGAACGGCTCCGGGTACGTCACGCCCGGTACCGGGAAGAGCAGCTTGACGTAGTGGTCGGTGTACTCCCCGGCGTGGAAGTCCGCCAGGCCGGCGCCGCCCAGCACGACCCGCATCATGTGCGGGCTGAGGCGCTCGGTGTGCACCACGCGGGCGCGGTGGGTGACGGCCTTCTTGCGTGCGGGACGTTCGGCGGGTCGGTCTGCTGCCACGGTGGGCCCCCTGGGCGTACTGAGAATAAGTTAGGTACACCTAACCTAACAGCACATCATGAGAGTGCGGTGAGGACGCGCTGCAGCGACCCGCCCAGGCCCCACCGGCCGGCCAGCTCCTCCAGCGTCGCGGGGTCGGCGGGCTCCTTCGGCACCGCCGGGTCGAAGGCGGGCAGCGCGACGTCCGTGGCGACGCGCACCACCTTGGGTGCCACGTCGAGGTACGGACGGGCCTCGGTCAGCCGCTTGCGCTGGGTGGGGGTGAGCTTCGCCGCCGGGTCCTCGGCCGCCGCCATGATCCCGGCCAGGTCGCCGAAGGTCGCCAGCAGCTTCGCCGCGGTCTTCTCGCCGATGCCCGGCACGCCCGGCAGGCCGTCGCTCGGGTCGCCGCGCAGCAGGGCCAGGTCGGCGTAGCCGGCGCCGTCCACGCCGTACTTCTCGCGCAGCCACGCCTCGTCGGTGAGCTGCAGCGTCCCGACGCCCTTGAGCGGGTACAGCACGCGGACGCCGCGCCGGTCGTCGATGAGCTGGTAGAGGTCGCGGTCGCCGGTGACGATGTCGACGGGCCCGGTGGCCCGGGTGGCGAGCGTGCCGATGATGTCGTCCGCCTCGTATCCCGCGGCGCCGACCCGGGCGATGCCCAGCGCGTCCAGCACCGCCTCGATCACCGGGACCTGCGGCGAGAGGGTGTCCGGGATCTCCTCCTCGTCGGGCTCGGCGGAGCCCTCGGGGGCCTCCTCGGCGACCCGGTGCGCCTTGTACGTGGGGATGAGGTCCACCCGCCACTGGGGGCGCCAGTCGGCGTCCATGCAGGCCACCAGGTCGTCCGGGTGGTGGTCCTGGAGGAGGCGGGCGATGAAGTCCAGCAGGCCGCGTACGGCGTTGACGGGCGTGCCGTCCGGGGCGCGGACCGAGTCCGGCACGCCGAAGTACGCGCGGAAGTAGAGCGAGGCGGTGTCGAGGAGCATCAGGCGTCGAGTCACACGCCGATGATGCCGCACCCCACTGACAGGGCCCGGTGTGCGCCCCCGCTCACCGTGAGTCGCGAGTGGGTCGCGAGCGGGCGTGTCCGGGTCGCGACTGACCCCGTGTCAAACCTGTGACCTTTGTGAGCCGTGCCACTGTTGTGTTTGGTGTGAGTAAAGAGGGGCAGGCGCGCACCCGGAGCGGAACCGGTAGGGGATTCAACTTTTTCTTTTCCCGGCGCGAGCGGCCCGACGCCGTACCGCTCCACGGCCCTCCCCAGCCTTTCGGCCTGGGGATCACCCATGGCTGGGACGGGCCGTCCTTGGTTCGACTCGAGAGGTGTATGTGTCCAGGCTGCAAGCCGAGCACCTGTACAAAGTGTTCGGGAGACGACCCGATGACGCCGTGCGGAAACTCGAAGGCGGGGCCACCCGCGACGAGCTGCGCGCCGAGGGTACGACGGCAGCGGTGATCGACGCGTCGTTCACCGTGGACGAAGGCCAGATCTTCGTCGTCATGGGTCTGTCGGGTTCCGGCAAGTCCACGCTGCTGCGCATGCTGAACGGGCTGCTGGAGCCGACCGCGGGCAGTGTGCGGTTCGACGGCCAGGACCTGACCACGCTCAGCCCGAAGGAGCTGCGCCGGGTCCGCTCCCAGAAGATCTCCATGGTCTTCCAGCACTTCGCGCTCTTCCCGCACCGCAGTGTGCTGGAGAACGCCGCGTACGGCCTGGAGGTCCAGGGCGTGGCGAAGGCGGAGCGCCAGAAGCGCGCGCTGGAGGCGCTGGAGCTCGCCGGCCTGAAGGGCTGGGAGAAGTCCTGGCCCGACGAGCTGTCCGGCGGCATGCAGCAGCGCGTGGGCCTGGCCCGCGCGCTGGCCACCGACGCGGACCTGCTGCTGATGGACGAGTCCTTCAGCGCGCTGGACCCGCTGATCCGCCGCGACATGCAGGACCAGCTGCTGGGGCTGCAGAAGACACTGAAGAAGACCATCGTCTTCATCACCCACGACCTGAACGAGGCCATGCGGCTCGGCGACCGGATCGCCGTCATGCGCGACGGCCGGATCGTCCAGAACGGCACGGCCGAGGACATCCTCGTACGCCCCTCCAACGACTACGTCGCCTCCTTCATCCAGGACGTCGACCGCACCCGCGTGCTGACCGCCGGCGCGATCATGACGGACGTGGCGTCGGTGCTCGGCGGCAAGGACGCCGATGGCGAGGAGATATCCACCGCCGAGCGGTTCCGTGCCGCGGCGCCCGCCACGGTCACGGAGGACACCCCGCTCGTCGACCTCTTCGCGCCCTGCTCGGCCAGTGTCGTCCCGGTGGCCGTCACCGACGCGGCCGGTGAGCTGGTCGGCGCGGTGCCCGCACAGCGGCTGATGGCCGTCCTCGGCGAGGCGGAGGCGGACACCGCCCCCGCCGGCGGAGTGCCCGCCCAGCCGGCCTCCGCCGACGAGCCGCAGGACGCGAAGACCGAGGACGAGAAGCCGGCCGCCGCCGGCGACGGGTCCGCCGACGAGGGCAAGGTGATCGCCGGTGCCTAGGATCGAGATCGGCTCCTGGGCCGACGCCGCCGTCGACTGGCTGCGCTCCCACGTCGCCTGGCTCTTCGACTTCATCACCACCGTGCTCAACGCGGTGTACGGCTTCTTCCACATGGTGCTCGCGGCGCCCGAGCCGCTGATCCTCGCGGGCATCCTCGCGGTGCTCGCGTGGTGGCTGCGCGGCTTCCTCGCCGCCGTCCTCACCTTCCTCGGCTTCGCGCTGATCGACTCGATCGAACAGTGGGACGCCACCATGGAGAGCCTCTCCCTGGTCCTGGTGGCCTGCCTGGTCATCGTGGTCATCTCGGTGCCGCTGGGCATCTGGGCCGCCCGCAACCGCGCGGTGAGCGGCGCGGTGCGCCCGGTGCTGGACCTGATGCAGACGATGCCGGCGATGGTCTACCTCATCCCGGGCATCCTCTTCTTCGGCCTCGGCGTGGTCCCCGGCATCGTGGCGACCATCGTCTTCGCCATGCCGCCCGCCGTCCGCATGACCGAGCTGGGCATCCGGCAGGTCGACGCGGAGCTGGTGGAGGCGGCCGACGCCTTCGGCACGCACCCGCGGCGCACGCTCTTCCGCGTGCAGATCCCGCTGGCGCTGCCCACGATCATGGCCGGCATCAACCAGGTCATCATGCTGGCCCTGTCCATGGTCGTCATCGCCGGCATGGTCGGCGGCGGCGGTCTGGGCTCCTCCGTGTACGACGCGATCAGCTCCGTCGACGTGGGCCTGGGCAGCGAGGCGGGCCTCGCCGTGGTCATCCTCGCCATGTACCTGGACCGGATGACCGGTGCCCTGAACCAGCGGGTCTCGCCGCTCGGCCGGCGCGCGCTGGCCAAGGCGCAGGCCGCGCTCGGCGGCTGGAAGTTCCTGCAGTGGCGCCCGGCGACCTCGGTCGCGATGGTCGGCGTCGTCGTGCTCGCGCTGGCCGCCGGCGGCATGAACGCCTTCGGCCCCAAGGGCGGCGACGCTGCCGCGAGCGTCGGCAACGGCCGCTCGGTGAACCTCGGCTACGTCAACTGGGACGAGGGCAAGGCCACCACGTACCTGTGGAAGGAGCTGCTGGAGCAGCGCGGCTACAAGCCCAAGGTGCAGGCCCTGGAGGCCGGCGCGCTCTACACGGGCCAGGCCCAGGGCGACATCGACGTGCAGACCAACTCCTGGCTGCCGGTCACCCACGCCTCGTACTGGAAGAAGTACAAGGACAAGCTGGAGGACTACGGCGCCTGGTACGACAAGACCTCGCTGGAGATCGCCGTACCGTCCTACGTCAAGGGCGTGAAGACGCTCGACGACCTCAAGGGCAAGGGCAAGGAGTTCGGCGGCAAGATCACCGGCATCGAGCCGGGCGCCGGCGAGATGAAGATCGTCCAGGACAAGGTCCTCAAGGACTACGGCCTGAAGGGCGAGTACAAGCTCCAGTCCTCCAGCACCTCCTCGATGCTGGCCGAGCTGGACCGCTCCATCAAGGCCAAGAAGCCGATCGCGGTGACCCTGTGGTCCCCGCACTGGGCGTACAGCAAGTACAAGCTGACCAAGCTTGAGGACACCAAGGGCTCCTTCGGCTCCGGTGACGGCATCCACACGCTCGGCCGCAAGGGCTTCGCCAAGGACGAGCCGCAGGTCGCCTCGTGGATGAAGAACTTCCACCTGGACGAGAAGCAGCTCACCAGCCTGGAAGCGGAGATCCAGGACGCCGGCAAGGGCCACGAGCAGGACGGCGTCAGGGCCTGGCTGAAGAAGAACCCGGGCATGGCCGACAAGCTGGCCCCGGCCCCGGGCGCCTACGCCAAGGGCAAGGACGCCGGCGCCGCGCCGAACATCGGCTACCCGTCCTGGGACGAGGGCATCGCCACCTCCTTCCTGTGGAAGTACGTCCTGGAGCAGCGCGGCTACAAGCCGAAGATGCGCAACCTCGACGTGGGCCCGATGTGGACCGGCATGTCCACCGGCCAGGTCGACGTGGAGATGGACGCCTGGCTGCCGGTCGCGCAGAAGCAGTACTGGGACAAGTACAAGAACGATCTCGTCGACCTCGGTGCGTGGTACGACAAGACGTCCCTGGAGATCGCGGTGCCTTCCTACGTGAAGGGCGTGAAGACCATGGACGACCTGCGCAAGCACAAGGACGAGTTCAAGGGCAAGATCATCGGCATCGAGCCGGGCACCGGTGAGATGAAGCGCCTGAAGAGCAAGGTCCTGCCGGCCTACGGCATCAAGGACATGAAGGTCACCGAGGCCGGCACCAGCGCCATGCTCGCCGAGCTGGAGCGGTCCTACGCCAAGAAGGAGCCCATCGCGGTCGTCCTGTGGTCGCCGCACTGGGCGTACGACAAGTACGACCTGACCAAGCTCAAGGACCCGAAGGGCACCTGGGGCGCCAACAACCAGATCAAGTCGCTGGCGAACAAGAACTTCCCCAAGAAGTTCCCCGAGTTCAGCACGTGGCTCAAGAACTGGCACATGGAGCCCGAGGAGCTGGCGAGCCTGGAGCAGGCCGTCAACAAGGCCGGCACCGGGCACGAGGAAGCGGGCGTCAAGAAGTGGGTCGACGCCCACCCGGGCATCGTCGACAAGATGGCTCCCGTGAAGTGACGCCGTACCGGTCCTGACCCGGCGCACCTTTCGAGGAACGGGCCCCGCCACCGCACTCCGGTGGCGGGGCCCGTCCGCGTCCGCACAGGCTCTACGGTGGGGCGATGACCTCCTCTCCCGCTCGCGTCCGCACGGTGGTCTCCCTCGTTCCGTCCCTGACCGAGGCGGTCGCCGCCACCGCGCCCGGACTGCTGGCCGGCGTCACCGACTGGTGCAGCCACCCGGCCGGCCTCGACGTCCCGCGCCTCGGCGGCACGAAGAACCCCGACACCGCGCGGATCGCCGCGCTCGCCCCCGACCTGGTGCTCGCCAACGAGGAGGAGAACCGGCCCGCCGACCTCGCCGCGCTGCGCGCCGCCGGCCTCGACGTCCTGGTCACCGAGATCCGCGACCTGCCGCAGGCGTTCCGGGAACTGGACCGGGTGCTGGTGCGCGGCTGCGGGCTGCCCCGCCCCGGCTGGCTGGACGAGGCGGAGGCCGCCTGGCGGGACGTACCGGCGTACGACCCGCCCCTGACCGCGGTGGTGCCCATCTGGCGGCGGCCGTGGATGGTGCTCGGCCGGGACACCTTCGCGGGCGACCTGCTGGCCCGGCTGGGCGTCCGCAACGCGTACGCGGACCACGCCGACCGCTACCCGAGGATTCCCCTGGACGAGCTGACCGCCCGCGGCGCCGATCTCGTCGTCCTCCCCGACGAGCCCTACCGCTTCACCCCCGACGACGGCCCGGAAGCCTTCCCCGGCACCCCCGCCGCCCTGGTCAGCGGCCGCCATCTCACCTGGTACGGCCCGTCGTTGGCCGAGGCGCCCGAGGTGCTGCGCACGGCGCTGGAGGCGGCGGGCTAGCCGGTGCGCGCGGCCTTCTCGGGCT
>NZ_PQSQ01000043.1 GCF_002920575.1 Streptomyces sp. Ru73
GGTCCCCGGGCGGCCGCGTTGTCCCGCGGCGCGCGCCGGCCGACGCGCCGTCGTCCGCTGCCGTGCCCCTCATCGCCTCGCGGCGGAGCAGGGCTGCGAGGGTGACGGCGTCGACGGGCGGGGCGCCGGCCGGTGCGCGTTTCCAGTACGGGCGGGCCGAAGCGGTGGCAGCCGGTGCGCGACCAGTAGCGGACGGGGACGCCGGAGTGCCGTGCCGCTGGCGTCGAGCGGGAGCCGGAGGTACCCGCCGGCCGGGCGCGGGGTGCCGTTCTCACGGGTCCAGCAGCGGAGGAGGTTCTCCACGCCGGCCGCGTCCGCCGCGACCGCCGGGTCGGGGTGTTCCAGCGGATCGGGGCCCGTTTCGGGTGCGGCGGTGGCGTACGCCGAGGAGGCGGCGGAATCGTCCCGTACGTCGACCGCCACCGCTCCCCCGTCCATCCCGTCCGGCAGGCTCGCCTCGCACACGTGGCCGATGCGGCGCGCCTGGCGGGGAACGCTGGGCTCGGCGCCGGACGACGCGCCGGCCGGCCCGTCACCGTCCTCCGTAGCGCGGCGTACGTCCGGTGCCGCCGCGTCCCGGCCGGAGCCGGGTGCGCGGCCGGAGCCGGGTGCGCGGCCGCCCTCGGGGGACGCCGGGTCTTCCGGGGAGTCCTGGTGCGAGCCGTCGGAGGAGGCTCGCGCGGGTGCCTGCGACGACGGCGCGGAGGGGGCGGAGCCGTCCTGCGACGGCGGGGCCTCGTGTGCTTCGTCCACCGGGGTCTCGGCCGCGGGGGCTGCGTCCGGAGAGGGGCCGGCCGGCCCGTTCGTCGCAGGGCCAAGGCGTTCGGTCATGGGGTGGTGCCTCGCATCGTGGGGAGGGGGGAACCCGTCGGTCCCGGGGTGGGGCGGACCGCCGCCGCGATGGCGTCGGCGAGGCGGTCGAGGACGGCGTCGGCCTGTTCGTCGGTGAGGGTGAGCGGCGGGAGCAGCCGGACGACGGCGGATCCGCGGCCGCCCAGCTCCACGATCAGTCCGCGGTCCAGGCACTGCCGCTGGACCTCGGTGGCGAGCCCGGAGGCGGGTGGCGGGGCGCCGTCGGGGCCCACCGGGCCTTCCGGGTCGACCAGTTCGACGCCGAGCATCAGGCCGCGGCCGCGGACGTCGCCGACGCAGTCGTGGTGCGTGGCCAGGCCGCGCAACCGGGTGAGCATCCGTGCGCCCAGTTCAGCGGCGTGTGCGGCGAGGCCGTTCTCGCGTACGTAGGCGAGAGTGGCGGCGCCCGCTGCCATGGCGAGCTGGTTGCCGCGGAAGGTGCCGGCGTGCGCGCCGGGGCGCCAGGTGTCCAGCTCCTCGCGGTAGACGATCACCGCGAGCGGCAGGCTGCCGCCGATGGCCTTGGAGAGGACCAGGACGTCCGGGACGATGCCGCTGTGCTCGACGGCCCAGAAGGCGCCGGTGCGGCCGACGCCGGTCTGCACCTCGTCGACGATCAGCGGGACGTCGTGGGCCGTGGTGATCTCGCGCATCCGGCGCAGCCAGCTGTCGGGCGCGGGGATCACGCCGCCCTCGCCCTGCACCGGTTCCAGGATCATGCCGGCCGGGTGCGGCACGCCGCTCTTGGTGTCGGCGAGGGCGTTCTCGGCCCAGCGCGCCGACAGCTCGGCGGCGCGTTCGGCGGCGTCCTCGGCGTCCTGCGCTCCCCCGCCGCCGGCGTCCTGACCGGCGCCGCGGCCGCCGCCGGTCCCGAAGGGGCAGCGGTAGGCGTACGGATACGGGAGCCGGATCACGGAGGTGTCCCGCGCGCCCCCGGACGCGGCGAGCGCCCCCGCCGTCATGCCGTGGTACGCGCCGGTGAAGGCCATCAGGCCGGCGCGGCCGGTCGCGGTCCGTACGAGGGTCAGCGCCGCCTCGACGGCGTCGGTGCCGGCCGGGCCACAGAACTGGATCCTGCCGTGCTCGGCCAGCTCCCGCGGCAGAGTGGCGAACAGCTCGGTGGTGAAGGCGTCCTTCACCGGGGTGGCGAGGTCCAGGACGTGCAGCGGAGCGCCGGAGTCGAGGACGCCGCGGATGGCTTCGAGCACGACGGGGTGGTTGTGCCCCAGCGCCAGGGTGCCGGCACCGGAGAGGCAGTCCAGGTAGCGGCGCCCGTCGGCGCCTTCGATCGTCAGCCCGCGGGCGCGGACCGGGACGACGGGCAGCGAGCGCGCGTACGTACGAGCGGCGGACTCGCGGAGCGACTGCCGCCGCAGGATCTGCTCGCGGTCCAGCGGCGGTGCCGTCGGCGGAGGCTGGGTCAAGGCCACGGCTGTGTTGTCCTCCTGCTGTTCAACGGACCACCGGTGCGCGCTTCGGCGCCGGTGGCCGGCTGTGTGGGCCGCACCGTGAACACGGGCCGGCCTTCCCCCGTACGTACCAACGACGCCACGGGCACCGGATCACGGTCTCGGCGAAGATCCTTGACCGCCGGAACCGCGGACCCGCCCGGCGCCGTCCCCCACGGCACCGGCATAGTGGGGCTCTGCATTCCGGACCGGCCACAGGAACCGAGGGAACGGTCCGAACAAGTCCATATCGATCGCCAACGGTCGCCGAACGATCGCCCTTTCGGTCGTCGCGGCCGCCGTCCGGTCGCCGAACACACCCAGGGGGAAGCCACTCATGCGATCCATCCGCCCGTCCGCCGCCCGTCCGCGAGACGGCGGGAGAACCCGGCGCGGCGTCCGCCCGGCCGTCGCCGCGGCCGCGCTGGTCGGCGCGCTGGCGCTGACCGCCACCGCCTGCGGCCCCTCGGGGGACGACGCCGGTGCGCAGCCGGACCAGACCGCCGTCGAGCAGCCGGGCGGGGGCAAGCTGAAGATCCCCCAGGAGCTGCAGGACAAGCTCAAGGACCTCGGCGTCAACCTGGACGACTGGAAGCACGGCGAGTGGAAGAACTGGGACAAGAAGAAGTGGCTGCGTGAGGCGGGCCAGTTCGTCAACCCCTACATCAAGGGGCTGTGGGACCCGGACCGCATGAAGGACGCCGAGCAGCCCGACAAGCCGGTCGAGCCGGAGGACATCTCCGGCGACCAGGGCGTCACCGACCCCGAGCCGGCGCCCGTGCGGGCGCAGCCGGTCAGCGCGCAGTACAGCACCCACGCGCCCGGCGTCGGCAAGGTCTTCTTCGACAGCCCCGAGGGCTCGATGGTCTGCTCGGGCGCGGTGGTCGAGGACCCGGCGCACCCGGGCAAGTCGAACCTGGTGTGGACGGCGGGCCACTGCGTGCACGCGGGCAAGAACGGCGGCTGGTACCGCAACATCGCGTTCGTGCCCTCGTACAACGACAGCGCCAAGTCGGCGGCGGAGCTGCAGGGCGCCACGAAGGAGCAGCTCGCCCCGAAGGGCGTGTTCTGGGCCGACGCCGCGCAGACCTCGCAGCAGTGGATCGACCAGGGCGCGAAGAGCGGCGGCGAGGGTGCGCCGTACGACTTCGCCGTGCTGCACGTGAAGCCCGAGGCGGGCAACACCAAGTCGCTGGAGGAGACGGTCGGCAAGGCGTACCGGGTGCAGTTCAACGCGCCGGCCGTGCCGAAGATCCCGTCGATGACGGCGCAGGGCTACCCGGCCGCGAAGCCGTTCGACGGCCAGACGCTGCAGCAGTGCCCGGCGAAGCCCGGCCGGCTGTCGCTGGACGCCGCGCAGCCGACGATGTACCGGATCGGCTGCACGATGACCGCCGGGTCCTCCGGCGGACCGTGGTTCGCCGAGGACCAGCAGGGCCGGACGGCGCTGGTGTCCAACACCTCGATCGGCCCGGTGACGGCCGACTGGCTGGCCGGGCCGCACCTGGGCACCGAGGCCAAGGGCGTGTACGAGGCGGTCAGCAAGAAGTTCGCGAACCAGTGACGGGCACCGCCGCCCGGTAGCGGACATGCACGAGGGCCCGCTCCCCACGCTGGGGAGCGGGCCCTCGTACGTCGTGCGTCACGCCCTCCGGGCGCGTGCGGGTCAGCCGCCCGCGGCCGCCGGGACGTACGGCTGGAGCTCGGCGGCCAGCTCCTCGTGGACGCGTGCCTTGAGGACCGTGCCCTCCGCGGTGTGCTCCTCGGAGATCACCTCGCCCTCGGCGTGCGCCCGGCTGACCAGCTGGCCGTGGGTGTACGGCACCAGCGCCTCGATCTCGACGCTGGGCCGCGGCAGCTCCTCGTCGATGAGCGCGAGCAGCTCGTCGATGCCCTGGCCCGTACGGGCCGAGACCAGCATGGCGTGCTTCTCGTTGCGCAGCAGGCGCTGCAGCACGAGCGGGTCGGCCGCGTCCGCCTTGTTGACCACGACGATCTCCGGCACGTCCTGTGCGCCGACGTCGCGGATCACCTCGCGGACGGCCGCCAGCTGCTCCTCGGGCACCGGGTGCGAGCCGTCGACCACGTGCAGGATGAGGTCGGAGTCGCCGACCTCCTCCATCGTGGAGCGGAACGCCTCGACGAGGTGGTGCGGGAGGTGCCGGACGAAGCCGACCGTGTCGGCCAGGGTGTACAGCCGGCCGCTGGGCGTCTCGGCCCGCCGGACGGTCGGGTCCAGGGTGGCGAACAGGGCGTTCTCCACCAGGACGCCGGCGCCGGTGAGGCGGTTGAGCAGCGAGGACTTGCCCGCGTTGGTGTATCCGGCGATGGCGACCGAGGGGATCTTGTTGCGACGGCGCTCCTGGCGCTTGATGTCGCGCCCGGTCTTCATCTCCGCGATCTCCCGGCGCATCTTCGCCATCTTCTCGCGGATCCGCCGCCGGTCCGTCTCGATCTTGGTCTCACCGGGACCACGGGTGGCCATGCCGCCGCCCGCCGAGCCGGAGCCACCGCCACCCATCTGCCGGGACAGCGACTGACCCCAGCCGCGCAGCCGGGGCAGCATGTACTGCATCTGGGCCAGCGAGACCTGCGCCTTGCCCTCGCGGGACTTGGCGTGCTGGGCGAAGATGTCGAGGATCAGGGCGGTCCGGTCGACCACCTTGACCTTGACGACGTCCTCCAGGTGGATCAGCTGGCCGGGGCTCAGCTCACCGTCGCAGACGACGGTGTCGGCGCCGGACTCCAGCACGATGTCGCGCAGCTCCTGGGCCTTGCCGGAGCCGATGTAGGTCGCCGGGTCCGGCTTGTCACGGCGCTGGATCACACCGTCCAGCACCATCGCGCCCGCGGTCTCGGCCAGCGCGGCCAGCTCCGCGAGGGAATTCTCGGCGTCCTGGACCGTCCCGGAGGTCCACACGCCCACCAGCACCACGCGCTCCAGGCGCAGCTGCCGGTACTCGACCTCGGTGACGTCCTCGAGCTCGGTGGAGAGGCCCGCCACCCGGCGCAGGGCCGCACGCTCGGAACGGTCGTACTGGTCGCCGTCACGCGCCCCGTCGATCTCGTGGCTCCAGGCGACGTCCTCTTCCATCAGGGCGTCGGCCCGAAGGCTCTCGTGGAGGCGCTGTCGGTCCTGCTGAGGAAGGGAAGAAGAGGAGGTCATTTGATCCTTTGTGTCGTTGGGACGTCCCGGAACGGGCCCGCTGCGGGCCCGGGACTCTCGATCGTGACAACGTCCGGACGCTCCGGGAGATTCCCGGCGGTCCCGGCGTCGGCCCGTCGATGGTCGCACGGCGGGTGAGGTCCGTCATGCGAGTTTTCCTGCCGGGCCATTGTCCCTGGTGAACGGGGTCCTGTCAGGGCCGGGGTCAGGAGGAGCCGCCCTTCGGGGGCGGGTTCTGCTTCTGGTCCTTCCTGACGTGCCAGTCCGGGTGGCCGGGCATCGGCGGGGTGCGGGTGCCGTACAGCCAGGGGCGCAGGAAGCCGGTCAGGTCCTCGCCGTGGATGCGGGAGGCCAGCGCGACGAAGTCGGCGGTGGAGACGACGCCGTCGCGGTGCTCGGCGAACCAGGCGCGTTCCAGGCGGTCGAAGGCGGCGGCCCCCATGCGCTGCCGGAGTGCGTACAGGATCAGCGCGCTGCCGTCGTAGACCACCGGGCGGAAGATGCCGATCTTCTGGCCCGGCTTCGGGGGCTTCGGGGCCGCGGGCGGGCCGCCGGCCGCGCGCCAGGCGTCGGACTCCTCGTAGGCCCGCTTCATGCGCTCCTCCAGGGAGGCCGTGCCCTTGCTCGCACGGTCCGCGTAGCGCGCCTCGTACCAGGTGGCATGCGATTCGTTGAGCCACACGTCGGACCAGGTACGGGGGGTGACGCTGTCGCCGAACCACTGGTGTGCCAGCTCGTGCACCATCAGTGACTCCACGTACCAGGCGGGGAGCTTGTCCGTCGTGAACAGGTGCTTCTCGAAGAGGGAGAGCGTCTGCGTCTCCAGCTCGAAGCCGGTGGAGGCGTCGGCGAGCAGCACGCCGTACGTCTCGAACGGGTAGGCCCCCACCTGGCGCTCCAGCCAGCCGATCTGCCCGGGGGTCTTGGCGAGCCAGGGTTCCAGCTTCTTGCGGTCGGCGGCCGGCACCACGTCCCTGAGGGGCAGCCCGTGCGGGCCCTTACGGTGCACGACGGCCGACTTCCCGAGGGAGACCTGGGCCAGCTCGGTGGCCATCGGGTGCAGCGAGCGGTACGTCCACGTGGTCGCGGGCCCGCGGGCGGTGCGCCCCAGGGGAAGGCCGTTGGCGACGGCGGTGACGCCCCGGGGCGCGGTGATCCGGAAGGTGAAGACGGCCTTGTCCGAGGGGTGGTCGTTGCTCGGGAAGACGCGGTGCGCGGCGTCCGCCTGGTTGGCCATCGCCAGCCCGTCGCCGGTACGGACCCAGCCGCCGTCCTTGGCGCCCATGGGGTCGCTGGTGTGCCGGACGACGATCCGCATGCCCTGGCCCGGCTCGACGGGCTGTGCGGGGGTGATCACGAGGTCCTCCCCGCGCGTGGCGTGGCGCGCGGGGACGCCGTTGACCTCGACGGACCGTACGGTGCCGCGGGCGAAGTCGAGGTTGACGCGGTCCAGGTGGCCGGTGGCCCGCGCGCTGATCGTGGTGACGGCGTCCAGGGGGACGTCGTTCTTCCCGGAGTACTTCAGGGCGATGTCGTACGCGTCGACGTCGTAGCCGGGGTTGCCGAGGTACGGGTAGAGGCGGTCGCCGAGCCCTTCGGGGCCGGGCTCCGGCGCACCCGCCGCCAGGAGGGCGCCGACGGCCAGCACTGCGGGGACGGCGCGGCGGGCGGCACGGCGGCGCGGGGCTGCGGGACCCGGCAGGTCCGGCGCCTGTCGGGTGGGGGACGCGGTACGGCGGGGCGTAATGGACATGCGTTACCGCTACCAGCAGGGCCGTCCCGGCGAGCGGCGGCGCGGCAGCGCGGCACCCGAACGAGCGGTTCCGGCCGCTTCCCGGGCGCGTCGCCGGTGGACGGTGAACGCGCCCACGAAGCGGCGGGAGACGGCGCGCCCGGGAAGCGCGGGCTTCCGGGAGCTCTAGGAGCGGAGGCTCGCGGCCGGTTCGTTGCGGCCCGCGCGCAGCACATCGAAGACGCCGGGCACCTGGCGCATCGCGCGCATCAGGGAGGGCAGATCCGCGGCATCCGGGAGGTGCAGCGTGTACGTGTGCCGGACGCGCTGCTCCCGGGGCGGCTCCACGTCGGCCGAGACGACGGCGGCGCCCTGCGCAGCGATGGCCTCGGTGAGGTCGGCCAGCAGCCGGGGCCGGCTGAACGCCTCGGCGAGCAGCGTGACGCGGCAGCCCTGGTCCGGTGCCGCCGAGCGCCGCCAGTGCACCCCCACGGGCGTCCGCCCGGCCGCCGCCATCCGGGCAACGGCGGGGCACAGGGCGCGGTGCACGGTCACGGCGCCGCCGCGTACGGCGAACCCGGTGACCTTGTCGGGCGGTACGGGGGTGCAGCAGCCGGCCAGCCGGACGGTGGCGTCGGGGAGGTCGGTGACGGCGGGGACGGGCGGGCGCGGGCGGCGCGCCTCGGGGGCCGCGGCGGCGTCCTCGGGGGCGGCGCTTCCCGCTGCGGCGGCGCGGCCCCGGCCGGCGTCCCCGGCAGCCTCGGTGGACCTCTCCGCCTCCTGGGGCGCGTCGCTCCCGGTCTCGTCCGCCGGGCGCTCCGCGGTCTCGTCGGGCGCCTCCCGTTCCGCTTCCGCCTCCGCTTCCGCGCGTTCCGCTCCCGGATGGGCGCTGAGCCAGCGGGAGATGGCGAGGCGGGCCGCGGGGGTGCGGGCGTACTCCAGCCATTGCGGGGACGGTCCCGCCGCGGAGTCCGGGGCCATGAGCAGGTGCAGGCTGTCGCCGTCGCGGAGGACCGTCGAGAGGGTGGCCAGTCGGCCGTTCACACGCGCGCCGATGCAACAGTGCGCCCCGGCTCCGTGGAGTGCGTACGCGGCGTCCACGCAGCTGGCGCCCGCCGGCAGCCGGAACGCGCCGCGGTCGCCGGAGTGCCCGGCCGCCTCCCGCGCCGTGTCCCCGGCACCGAAGCCGCCGTCCGCGCGGAAGACCGTGATCTCCCGGTCCTCGGCCAGGTCGTCGCGGAGCGAGGTCCAGAACGTGTCCGGGTCGGGTGCCACCCGCTGCCACTCCAGCAGCCGCGAGAGCCAGCCGGGGCGGGTGGGGTCCACCCGCTCCCCGTCGGGCGTCTCCGTGCCCTCCGACGGGCCGTACGGGCCGCCCTCGGCGACGACGTGGGGATTGCCCAGCGCGATCACGCCTGCCTCGGCCACCCGGTGCATCCGGTGGGTGCGGATAAGCGTTTCGGCAATGTCGCCGTCCTCGCTCATCACGGCCGTGTGCAGGGACTGGTACAGGTTGAACTTGGGCGCCGCGATGAAGTCCTTGAACTCCGAGACGACGGGCGTGAAGCAGGTGTGCAGCTCCCCCAGGACCGCGTAGCAGTCCGCGTCCTCGGCGACCAGCACCAGCAACCGCCCCAGGTCAGCGCCGGTCAGCTCGCCGCGCCGTATCCGGACGCGGTGCACGGACACGAAGTGCCGCGGCCGCACGAGTACTTCGGCGTCGATGCCGGCGTCGTGCAGCACCGTGCGCATCCGCCCGGCGGCGGCCGCGAGCGGATCCGGGCGCTCGGCGTGCCGCAGCACGAGGGCGCGGGTCGCCGCGTACTCCTCGGGGTGCAGGATCGCGAAGACCAGGTCCTCCAGCTCGGTCTTGAGGGCCTGGACGCCGAGGCGCTCGGCGAGCGGGATCAGCACGTCGCGGGTGACCTTGGCGATCCTGGCCTGCTTCTCGGGGCGCATCACCCCGAGGGTGCGCATGTTGTGCAGCCGGTCCGCGAGCTTGATCGACATGACCCGGACGTCGTTGCCGGTGGCCAGCAGCATCTTGCGGAAGGTCTCGGGCTCGGCGGCGGCGCCGTAATCGACCTTCTCCAGCTTGGTGACGCCGTCGACCAGGAAGCGCACCTCCTCGCCGAACTCCGCGCCCACCTGATCGAGCGTCACGTCCGTGTCCTCGACGGTGTCGTGCAGCAGGGACGCGGTCAACGACGTGGTCTCCGCGCCCAGTTCGGCGAGGATGAGCGTCACGGCGAGGGGGTGGGTGATGTACGGCTCGCCGCTCTTGCGCATCTGCCCGCGGTGCGAGGACTCGGCGAGCGCGTACGCCCTGCTGAGGACGTCGAGGTCGGCGTGCGGGTGATGGGCGCGGTGGACCTTGGCGACGTGCTCCAGGGCGTCGGGCAGGCCGTCGCGCGGGGCCGGCCCCAGCAGCGCCGCGCGGCCGAACCGGCGCAGCCCTCTCAGCTCCAGCCGGGGGCGGCCGCGTTTTCGGGCCGCGCCCCCTGCCGGGTGGGATTCTGCGGGCGCACCGCTGGGTTCAGTGGCCTCTGCGCTCATGGGGCACCTCCGGCAGCATCGACCGGCGGCCGGACGCGATCAGGCGGTGACGGCGGTGTCCGGGCCGGTGCTTGATGCTACCGAGCCCATCACGCACCGCTCACCGCCTCTCGCCCAGAGTGAAACGGATCACCCATTCGAGCGAAACTTCGGTGCGGGCCGTGACTGTCCGGAGCCGGCTTCCGGGTGCTTTTCGGAGCCGGCCGGAGGCGGTCCTCAGATGCCTGCCGCGGCCGCCCACGAGGGGTCGATGGTGCCCTCGGCGACGATCACCGCGGGGCCGGTCATCTCCACCGTGCCGTCGGGCAGCTCGGTGATCACCAGCGTGCCGCCGAGGACGTCGACGGTGTACGTGACGGGGCTGCCCGTGACCGCCGGGTCCGCGCCGTCCCGGCGGGCGGTGGCCACGGCGACCGCGCAGGCGCCCGTGCCGCAGGAGCGGGTCTCGCCGGAGCCGCGCTCGTGCACCCGCATCGCGACGTGGCGCGGGCCGCGGTCGGCGACGAACTCGACGTTGACCCCGTCCGGATAAACCGCGGCAGGGCTGAACGGCGGAGCGCTGAGCAGGTCCCCGGCGTGGCCGAGGTCCTCGACGAAGGCGACGGCGTGCGGATTGCCCATGTTCACGTTGCGCGCGGGCCAGCTGCGCTCGCCGACCGTGACCGTGACCTGCTCCTCGGGCAGCTCGGCGCGCCCCATGACGACGGTGACGTCCCCGGTGGCGCCGTCCGCCGCGTCCTTGGCGAGGTGCACGCGGCGCACGCCCGCACGGGTGGCGATCGCCAGGTCGCCGGCCTCGGCCAGCCCGGCGTACTGCAGGTAGCGGGCGAAGACCCGGACGCCGTTGCCGCACATCTCGGCGATGGAGCCGTCGCTGTTGCGGTAGTCCATGAACCACTCGGCCTCGTCGGCCATCGCGCGCGCCTCGGGGTGCGCCGCTGACCGCACGACGTGCAGGACACCGTCGCCGCCGATGCCGGCCCTGCGGTCGCAGAGCCGTGCCACGAGGGCGGCGGGCAGCTCCAGCAGACCGTCCGGGTCGGGGACGATCACGAAGTCGTTCTCGGTGCCGTGGCCCTTGAGGAAGGCGATGCGCTCGTTGCTCACCCTTGAATCGTACGGGGCACCACCGACAGCGGCCGCATCCGGGCGCGGCAGCGGGCCGCGCTCCGTACCGGCCGGGCCGGCGGTCAGCGCAGCCGGGCCACGCGCCAGATGGCCAGGGCGGCCAGCACCAGGACGACGGCGGCGTACACCGCGACCACCCGCCAGTCGGCGCGCCGGCCGGAACCGCGGGGCGGCAGGCCCGGCCAGGTGTGGCCGACCCGGCGCGCCGCCATCATGCCGCCGCCCGCCGCGCAGCAGCACAGCAGCAGCCCGAGCATCGCGAAGACGGCCCCGCCGTCCCCGCCGAATTCGAACGCCAGCGGGAAGGCGAACATCAGTGAGCCGACGGCGGCCAGCCCCACGATGGGGGCGAGCTGCCAGAGGCGGAGACGGCGCGGCGGCCGCAGCTCCCGGAAGGACGCGGCGTCCTCGGCGGGCCGGTCGTCCTCGGGCTGCGCGTCGGGCCCGTCGGAGCCGTCGAGCGCGTCCACGTCGTCCAGCCGGACGCCGTCCCCGGGCCGGTCGCTCTCCGGGGCGTGGTGGCCGCCCGTCAGCGGCGCTTCGTCGAGGCGGTCCTCAGGGGCGATGTGCCCGTGCTCCGGGAGGCCGGCGTCCAGGGACCGGTCGGGCCCGTCGGCGAAGCCGTCGTCGTCCGGAAGGCGTGCCGCGTCCGAGGAGCCGGCGCCGACCGGCCCGGGGTCGTCGTCGAGGGCGGGGGCGCGGCCCGGCATCGGTTCCCTTCCGCCGTGCTGTCCTTCGCGCCGCACGTCCGGCTGGTGCGCTCTGCTGCGAGGGCGGGCCTCCATCGCCAATGCCCTCCCGGTTTCCAGACGCACGGCTCGGTCGATGGTCGATAATGACACGCCCTCAAGCGGCCCGATGACGGCCGGAGCGTCCCGATGCCAGGACGTGATCAGGCTGTGACCGGTCGTTCGAGCAGCGCCAGCGCGCGCTCCGGAAGCTCCCGCCGCGCGACAGCCGCGCCGCTGAGCCAGTGGACCCTCGGGTCCCGCCGGAACCAGGAGTCCTGACGGCGCGCGAAGCGCTTGGTGGCGCGTACGGTCTCGGCCCGCGCCTCGTCCTCGGTGCACTCGCCCGCGAGGTACGCCAGCACCTGCTGGTACCCGAGCGCGCGAGAGGCCGTACGCCCCTCGCGCAGGCCCTGCGCCTCCAGCGCACGTACCTCCTCCACGAGCCCCGCCTCCCACATGCGGTCGACCCGTACGGCGATCCGCTCGTCCAGTTCGGGGCGGTCCACGTCGACGCCGATCTGCACCGTGTCGGCGTAGACCTCGCGCTGGTCACCGGGGCCGGGCAGGTTGGCCGTGAAGGGCCGTCCGGTGATCTCGATGACCTCCAGGGCGCGCACGATGCGGCGGCCGTTGCTGGGCAGGATGGCGCGCGCCGCCTCGGGGTCGGCGGCGGCCAGCCGGGCGTGCAGCACCCCGCTGCCCTCGTGCTCCAGCTCGGCCTCCAGCCGGGCCCGCACCTCGGGGTCGGTGCCGGGGAACTCCAGGTTGTCCAGCGCGCCGCGCACATAGAGGCCGGAGCCGCCCACGAGGACCGCGGTGCGCCCCTCGGCGAGCAGCCGGTCGATCTCGGCGCGGGCCAGCCGCTGGTACTCCGCGACGCTCGCCGCCTGGGTGACGTCCCAGATGTCCAGGAGGTGGTGCGGCACGCCGGCCCGCTCCTCCTGGGTGAGCTTGGCGGTGCCGATGTCCATGCCCCGGTAGAGCTGCATGGAGTCGGCGTTGACGACCTCGCCGCCGAAGTGCCGGGCGAGGGCGACGCCCAGGTCGGACTTGCCGGCCGCGGTGGGGCCGACGACGGCGATGACCCGCGGAGCGGGAACTGCTGTGTTCACCGAGCCAGTGTGTCAAACCGCGCGGCCGGTTTCGAATGAGCACCGGACGGCCCGCCTCCCCCAGGAGCCGCGCGCGGCGCGGGTGACGGGGAGGTTTGGCCCGCATGAGGAGGGTAAACGCCAGGTATGGGCGCTTTTGAACCCCGCGCCCTCCGACCAAGGAAGGTGGCTCATGGGCCTGCTGGACAACCTGAAGGCCAAGGCCGGCCTCCTCAAGGGCAAGGCCGGAGACCTCGCGCTGCAGCACGGGGACAAGATCGAGCGGGGCCTGGACAAGGCCGGCAGGACGGCCGACGCCAGGACGAAGGGCAAGTACAGCGGCCAGATCGGCACCGGCACCACGAAGGCCAAGGAAGCGCTGCGCCGGATGGCCGAGGGCCAGGAGAAGCACACCCCGGGCGCGGGCGGCCGCTCCGCCGGTGAGCACGGCACCGGAAGGCGGCCCGGCGACCCGATGTGAGACCGGCAGGGCCGGAGAGAGCGGTGGCCGGGGACCACGCGGTCCCCGGCCACCGTCATGCGTCACGGGCCGCCGCACGCGGCGCCCGGTAGAGCGCTAGGACCAGGCCGCCACGAAGTACCCCACGCCGTACGGCGCCTCTTCGTGCAGCAGCTCGCCGCCCAGCCCGGCGCCCTCCGCCGCCCCGGCCAGCACCTGCCAGCTGGAGCGGCCCGACACCATGAGGGACTGCGCGGGCTCCTCGTCCAGCGCCCCGAGGGCGGCAGCGTCCGCCGAACCCAGCATGCGGGCCAGCTCCGCGTCGAACCCCTCGGCCCGCTCGTCGAAGTAACCGGGCGCCTTGACCGTGCGGCAGGCGCTGCCGTCCCCCATCACCAGCAGGGCGACACGGGCGGCCGAGGCCGCGAGCTCGCGCCCGGCACCGAGGCACTTCTCCGGTTCGAGCGGCTCGCCCACGCCGAGCGCGGTCACGGGGACGCCGTGCCAGTCGGCGCGCTCCAGCAGCCAGGCGCCGACGGCCAGTGAGGGCGGCAGCTGCCGCCCCTCGTCGGCGCCCTCGCCGTCCGGCGCGCCGAGCCGTACGGAGAGGTCGACGCCGAAGCCGGCGAACGAGCCGGGCGCGCCCTCCTTGAACGCCCCGCGGCCCGCGGGCTCGGCGGGGCCGACGACGACGAGCCGGTCGGGCCGGGCGGCCGCGAGTACGCCGACGGCGTCCGCGCAGGCGGCCCGCAGACCGTCCAGTTCGGCCGCGGCACCGCCGGCGACCTCGGGGACGAGCAGTGGCGGACAGGGACACAGAGCAGCAGCTACGAGCATGTTCCGCAGCGTATCCCCGCGGCTGCGGGGCGCTGGGCCGCGCCCTGCCCCGCGGTGCGGGAAGCGGCCGGGAGGAGGTCTGCGCGGGCACGTGCGGGGCCCGGGAGCCGTGCTGGGGCTCCCGGGGTGTCCGCGCGGCCGCGGCGGCTCAGGAGGCCGGGCAGCAGCCGCCGGCCGGCTCGGCGGGCGCGGGGGCCGGGGCGCCCACCGTCGGCAGGCCGAGCATGACGCCGGCGGGCTGCGGCGGCGCGGCGTTGCGGCGCTCCCAGGCGTCGCCGGAGCGGGTCCGGCGCACCGAGACGGCCTCGCCCTCGGCGAGCAGGTGGTGCGGCGCCGCGTACGTGATCTCGACCGTCACCATGTCGCCGGGGCGGACCTCGGCGGCGGGCTTGGTGAAGTGCACGAGGCGGTTGTCGGGCGCGCGGCCGGAGAGGCGGTGCGTGGCGCCGTCCTTGCGGCCCTCGCCCTCGGCGACCATGACCTCGACGGTGCGGCCGACCTGCTTCTTGTTCTCCTCCCAGGAGATCTCCTCCTGGAGCGCGACCAGCCGCTCGTAGCGGGCCTGGACGACCTCCTTCGGGATCTGCCCCTCCATGGTCGCGGCCGGGGTCCCGGGGCGCTTGGAGTACTGGAAGGTGAAGGCCTGCGCGAAGCGGGACTCCCGGACGACGTGCAGCGTCTGCTCGAAGTCCGCCTCGGTCTCGCCGGGGAAGCCCACGATGATGTCGGTGGAGATGGCCGCGTCCGGCATGGCGGCGCGCACCTTCTCGATGATCCCGAGGAAGCGCTCCTGGCGGTAGGAGCGGCGCATGGCCTTCAGGACGGTGTCGGAGCCGGACTGCAGCGGCATGTGGAGCTGCGGCATGACGTTCGGCGTCTCGGCCATGGCGGCGATCACGTCGTCCGTGAAGTCGCGCGGGTGCGGCGAGGTGAAGCGGACCCGCTCCAGGCCCTCGATCTTCCCGCAGGCGCGCAGCAGCTTGGAGAACGCCTCGCGGTCACCGATGTCGGAGCCGTAGGCGTTGACGTTCTGGCCGAGCAGGGTGATCTCGGAGACGCCCTCGGAGACCAGCGTCTCGATCTCGGCGAGGATGTCGCCGGGGCGGCGGTCCTTCTCCTTGCCGCGCAGCGCGGGGACGATGCAGAAGGTGCAGGTGTTGTTGCACCCCACGGAGATGGAGACCCAGGCCGCGTAGGCGCTCTCGCGGCGGGTGGGCAGCGTCGAGGGGAACGCCTCCAGGGACTCCGCGATCTCGACCTGCGCCTCTTCCTGGACGCGGGCGCGCTCCAGGAGGACCGGCAGCTTGCCGATGTTGTGCGTGCCGAAGACGACGTCCACCCAGGGCGCCTTCTTGACGATGGTGTCGCGGTCCTTCTGGGCGAGGCAGCCGCCGACGGCGATCTGCATGCCGGGCCGCGCGGCCTTCTTCGGGGCGAGCTGGCCGAGGTTGCCGTAGAGCTTGTTGTCGGCGTTCTCGCGCACCGCGCAGGTGTTGAAGACGACGACGTCCGCACCGTCGGCGCCCTCGGGCGCGGGCACGTACCCGGCGTCCTCCAGCAGGCCGGCCAGCCGCTCGGAGTCATGGACGTTCATCTGGCACCCGTGGGTGCGCACCTCGTATGTCTTCGCACTCATCTCAATCGACCAGGGTACGTGCTCCCGGAGGCCGTCCGCCCCCTCCGGGGGCATCCCGGAGGGGGCGGACGGGCAACGGCCGCGGTCAGCGGGTCAGGGGCGGGCCGGCTTCAGTTCGATGTCCTGGTGGACGTCGCCCCGGGAGGGGTCGACGGCCACGAAGCGGGCCGTCGGGGCGTGCGCGGAACCGGAGGCGATGACGGTGTAGCCGCCGGGCTCCAGGCCCGTGATGCGGTACCGGCCGCCCACCGCGCGGACGCCGGCCCTGCGCTTGCCGCGGTCGCTGACGACGGTGATCCACGCCTCGCAGCCGCGGGGGTGCTCCGGGCAGTGCAGGGAGCCGCTGACGGTGCACGTGCCGGCCGCCGAGGCGGTACGGGCGCCGGAGGGCGCCGTGCGGGCGCGGGGCCCGGCAGCGGGCGCCTGAGCGGCCGCTGCGGGCCGCTGGGCGGCCGGGGTGCCGGCCGTGGCGCCGGGGGTCACCGGGACCTGCTTGGCGCCCGGTTCGCCGTCGTGCCGGGTGTGCGCCAGCCAGGCGGCCAGCGCGGCCTGGGTGCGGCGGTCCAGGGTCGATGCGGTGTTCTTCGCGGCCGTGCCGCTCCGCTGCGCCGGCGCCGCGGCCGGCTCCGGCTCCGGGGAGGCGGCGGTGACGGTCAGGCCGCAGTCGTCGGCGTAACCGGCCAGCGCCTCGTCCAGCGCCGCCAGCTCCCGCAGCGCCACATGGAGGCGGTCGGCGCGCGGCCCGGAGGGTGCGTGCAGCGCGCCTTCCAGTTCGCGGACGAGCGGGCTGACCCGTACCCAGGTGCCGTCGGGCTCGCCGGTGGCGAAGCGGCGGTCCAGTGCGTGCAGGGACTCCACGAAGGTGGTGGTGATCCGCTCGACGCGGCGGCCCAGCTCGGGGGCGAGGTCGATGTCGATGTCGGCAGCGGCCGCGAGCGACCTGGCGTGGCCGGTGGCCGCGGTGAGCAGCGCGAGGCGGTTCTCGGCGCCGCGGCCGCGCACGCCGATCGGCATCCGTACGAGCGGCCGGGCCACGCCGCGTACCTGGTACAGCGCGGCGTCGACGCCCCGGGCCGCGCCGCGCAGCCGGACCGGCGCCGCCGGGTCCTGCCAGCGCTCGGCGACCTGCGAGACGAGGTGTTCCAGGGCGGAGACGTAGCCGCGCTCCGCCTCCTGGGCGATCTTGCGGCTGGACACGGGGAAGACCAGTGCGGCGCAGGCGGTGGCGATGAGGATGCCGAGCCCGTTGTCGAGCAGCCGCTCACTGAGCAGCGTCTCCATGCCGGTGTACGGGGTGGACAGGCCGTAGAGCTGCACGAGGGCGGTGACCAGGCCCGCGACCCAGTAGGCGTACTGGCGCTGCATCCCCCAGGAGCCGAAGGTCAGGGCGGCCACGATGACCAGGAGCGTCCAGTAGATGTGGCCGGGGCCGATGAGGCGCAGCAGGAGGACGCCGACGACGGCGCCCACGATGGTGCCGGCCATGCGGTGCCCGAACTTGCGCAGCCGCTCCTGTGTGGTGTTGGTGCCGAACAGCGTGATCATCACGCCGACCAGGCCCCAGTAGAAGCGCTGCGGGTTGATGGCGTCGGTGATCGGGCACACGATGGCGGCGGCCAGCCCGGCGTGCACGGGGGCGCGCAGGTACGGGATCACCCGCCGCCAGCCGGTCTCGCTCTGTGCCGCGATGACGCGGCGGGCGACGGCCCCGGTGCCGGCGGGGCGGTTCTGCTCCAGCGCGACGGTGGGCTGGAAGGGCACCTTGGCGCGCGCGGTGGGGGCGTTCCGGCCGAGGTCGAGCCAGTGCGCGAGGGAGTCGGCGAGCGTGTCCAGGAGGTGGCCGACCCGGCGGGCCAGCGCGGCGGCCTCGGCGTCGTCGGCGCTCGTGCCGGGGGCTTCCAGTACGGCGGTGGCCTGCTGCTGGATGAGCTGGGCTGCCGGGCGCAGCGCGTCGGCCCGGCCGAGCGGGGTGTCCCGGGCGATGACCAGGCCGACGACCATGGCCTCCCGCAGGTGCGCCGGCGCCTGGAGGCGGGTGAGCTGCTGGACGCACTGGCCGATGCCCTTGAGGGCCAGCTCGGCGTCGAAGAGGTGCCGGTGGAGCAGTTCGGCGGTGCCGGGGTCGGCGGCGACCTCGGGCTGCGCGAGACGGCCGTCGATGGTGACGGTGGTGACGTTCAGGCGGCGCAGGCTGCGCCGCATCCGCTTGACGGCGACCTCGTGGTCGGCGTCCGGGTCCAGCGCGTCGGTGGCGGCGTCGGCGACCCTGCGGGCCTCCACGACGAAGGCGCGCTGCGTACGGAGGAGGTCCTCGCGCGGCATCGGGTAGCACAGCAGGAGCCGCGTCAGGAGGATGGCGACGGCGGACGTCACGGCGACGGCGAACATCTCGCCACAGAGGTTCAGCGGGACGTTCGCCATCATGCCGACCATGAAGGCGTTGAAGAGCAGCATGCCGGCCAGCAGCGCAAGGGTCCCGAACCGGGCGAGGAAGAACGTCACCGCCAGGGCGAGCACCATGATGGTGAGTTCGAGCGCGCGGTACTGATGCAGCCAGGCGGCGAGCGGCAGCGCGGCGGAGAACGGGAACGGCATCCACAGGATGGCCCGGGTCAGCCGCTGCCAGGTGTTCTCGGCGACGGCGAACGCGCTCATCAGGCCCATCATGCCGCCGGCCATCATGCCGAGCATGGCGGGCAGGCCCAGCACGAGGGACATGCCGTAACCGGTGGCGAGTCCGGTGACCATGGCGACCAGCGTCCGCCACCCGGCCTGCAGCTGGCCGAGTCCGGGGTCGGCGGCGAGCACCCAGTCCCACCAGCGTCTCGGCCCGCCGACGCGCCGAGGGGCGATGGCGCTCTCGTGGGCCGGGTCGCGGCCCTTGCGGCCGTCGGTGATGTCCGGGCTTCCGGTGGCTGGCGTGGTCAACTGACCTCCGGTTCGATGGCGTGCAGCACGGTCGTTACGGCATCCCGGGCCGCGCCCACGGCGCGCTCCGGATCGTCGACGTTCGAGCGCAGCCCTTCGAGGAGGGCCGCGGCCATCCGCTGCCGCGCGTGCTCCAGCAGCTCCCGCCCCGCGGGGGTCAGCGACGTCTCGATGCAGCGCCGGTCGTGGGCGCTGCGCTCGCGCTGGACGAGGCCGCGCTCCTCCAGCTCCTGCAGGACCACGGTGACCCGGGGCTGGGCGATGCCCGTGTACGCGGCGAGTCCGGTGACCCGCCGGGGACCGCTGTCCAGGGCGTCCAGGAGCGAGACGTGCGTGCGTGGCAGCCCGAATTCACCGAGCCGGAAGAGTGCCTGGGAGAGCCTGCCGATGCCCCTGAGGAGGCCGCGAGCGGCGTTCTCGATGCGCTGTTCGTCGGACGTCGACGATGAATGCATATAGCAATTATATAACAGGGATATGCATCGGTCGCCAGTGGGACGGCGCACGCGGCGGGACGGACGGCCGCCGCTCGCCCCTCCCCTTCGGAGGCCGCGGCTGGCAGGATTCCCGCCATGGTCCCCAGCATTCCCCGGCCCGGCGGGCGCCGCGCGCTGCAGATGGCGGTCGCAGCGGCGGCCGTCGCAGGGCTGCTGCTGTGGTGCCTGCTGCCGGGCGGACGGCCGTCACCGAGCGGCCGGGTGACGCTGGCCACCGGGGTGCCGACCGGGGTGTACGCGCGCTACGGGGAGCTCCTGAAGCAGGACCTCGCGCACGATCTCCCGGGCCTCGACGTCACGCTCACCCGGAGCGAGGGCTCCGTCGACAACATCCGCAAACTGGTGTCCGGGCGTGCGGAATTCACCATCGCGGCGGCCGACGCGGTCGCCACGTACCAGGTACAGGGCGGCCGGGACGCCGGCCGGCTGCGGGCCTGCGCGCGGCTGTACGACGACTACATGCAGCTCGTCGTGCCCAAGGGCTCCACGGTGCGCTCGACGCGCGACCTGAAGGGGCTGCGGGTCGGGGTCGGCGCCGACGGCTCCGGAGTGCAGCTGATCACCCGGCGGCTGATGCGCGCAGCGGGGCTGGACTTCGACCGGGACATCCACGCGGAGCGGGTCGGCATCGACGCGATGCCGCGGCTCCTGGAGGACGGGAAGCTCGACGCGTTCTTCTGGTCCGGCGGGCTGCCGACCACGGCCGTGCAGCGGCTGGCCGACCGCTTCCCCGTACGGCTGGTCCAGCTCGGCGACCTGGTCGAGCCGCTGCACGCGCAGGGCAGGGGCAGCCGTTACTACCGGGCGGCGGTGATGCCGGCGGACGCCTACCCCGAGGCCCAGGACGACCGGGCCGTGAAGACCATCGCGGTGGCGAACCTGCTGGTCACCACCGACCGCGAGGACCCGGACCTGACCCGGGAGGTGACGCGGACGGTGATCGACAGCCGGGACCGCGTCGGCCGCGAGGTGCACGACGCGCAGAAGGTGGACCTGCGCACCGCCGTCTTCACCGACCCGCTGCCACTGCACGAGGGCGCCCGGCGCTACTACGTCTCGGCCAAGCCTTAGGCGGGCCGTTGAGCCACGGGCGGGCCGTGCGGCCGCCTCGCGGGGCCGTCAGCGGCCTGCCGGGGGCTCGGGGGCCGGACGGTCGCGGGGGACCGTGACGGTGACGCAGAGGCCGCGTGGCGCGTTCGGGGCGTACGAGATCTCCGCGCCGCCCGCGGCGAGCATGGCGCGGGTGATCGACAGGCCCAGCCCCGACCCGGAGACGTTCTGGTGGCGGCCGCTGCGCCAGAAGCGGTCGCCGATGCGCTCCAGCTCCTCCTCGGTGAGGCCGGGCCCGTGGTCGGCGACGGTGATCCGGACCCACTCGCCCTCGGGCGCCGCGGCGACCGTGACCTCCTCGCCGGCCGGGGTGAACTTCAGGGCGTTGTCCACGACCGCGTCCAGCGCGCTGGAGAGCGCCACCGGGTCCGCCCAGCCCGTGACCGCGCCGTGGCCCTCGTACCGCAGGGCCACGCCCTTGTCGTCGGCGAGCGGGCGCCAGGCGTCGGCACGCTCGGCGGCGAGCGCGGCGACGTCGGTGAGCTGGAGGTCGGCGGGGGTGTGCTCGGCCAGCGCCAGGTCCAGCAGGCCGTCCAGGACCCGGGCCAGCCGCTTGCCCTCCGTACGGACCGAGGCGATCTCCTCGTTCTCCGGCGGGAGTTCGAGCGCCAGCAGCTCGATGCGGAGCAGGAGGGCCGCGAGCGGGTTGCGCAGCTGGTGCGAGGCGTCGGCCACGAAGGCGCGCTGCTGCTCCAGCACGTCCTCGACGTTGTCCGCCATCTCGTTGAACGAGCGGGCCAGCCTGCGGAGTTCCGGCGGTCCCGACCCCGCGGCGACCCGCGACTTCATCCGGCCCGTGGCGATGTCGTGAGTGGCCGCGTCCAGGGTGCGTACGGGCCGCAGCACCCACCCGGTGAGCCGGAACGCCGCCCCGACCGCGACCAGCATGGCCAGCGACTCCCCCGCCACCAGCCACAGCCAGCCGTGCAGGATGCGTGACCGCAGCTGCCCGGTGGGCGAGTCGGTGAAGACCACCGCGACGACGTCACCGTCCCGGATGACCGGCGAGGCGACCGGCAGCCGGCGGTCGTCCCACGGCCACGCCTGGTGCGGGTCGTGGCTGCGCCGCCCCGCGAGCGCCTCCTCGAAGGCCTGTCGCCCTTCCCCCTCGCGCGGTACCCGCCAGCCCGCTGGCGCGGCGGCCATGGGGGTGCGGTCGCGGTAGAAGACACCGGCACGGATGCCGTACAGATCGTGGTACCGCCGCAGCTCCGTACGGAGTGTGCTCAGCCGCTCGTCCTTCGTGGAGGCACGCCCGTCGGCACCGGGACGCGCGGTGACGAACTGCGCCAGTGAGGCGAAGCGCGCCGCGTCGTCGATCCGGTCCACCACCACCCGCTGCTGCTCCGCCACCGCCTGGCTCCCGGCCAGCGGGAAGCCGAGCGCGAGCAGCACACCGGCCATCAGGACGATGAGGAGCGGGAGGAGGCGGGTGCGCACGGTACGGGACGGCCGTCAGGGACCCGGCGGCGCGGGAGCGGGCGCCACGAGCCGGTAGCCGACGCCGCGCACCGTCTCGATGAGCGCGGGCATGCGCAGCTTCGAGCGCAGCGAGGCGATGTGCACTTCGAGGGTGCGCCCGGTGCCCTCCCAGTTGGTGCGCCACACCTCACTGATGATCTGCTCCCTGCGGAACACCACCCCCGGACGCTGCGCGAGCAGCGCCAGAAGGTCGAACTCCTTGCGGGTCAGCGGGACCGTGCCGCCGTGCACGGAGACCCGGCGGGTGGCCAGTTCGATGGTGACGTCCCCAAGGCGCAGCAGGTGCTCGCCGGCCGCCTCTTCGGTGCCGTGCTCGCCGGGGCCGTGCACGGTGCGCCGGCTGACCGCGTGGATACGGGCCAGCAGCTCGCCCGTGTCGTAGGGCTTGACCACGTAGTCGTCCGCGCCGAGGTTGAGGCCGTGGATCCGGGAACGGACGTCGGACCGCGCGGTCACCATGATCACAGGGGTGCTGGTGAGCTTCCGTATCCGGCCGCAGACCTCGAATCCGTCCTGGTCGGGGAGGCCCAGGTCGAGCAGGACGACCGCGAAGGGCTCCCCGGCATCCGGGACCAGCGCGTGCAGCGCCTCTTCTCCGCTGCGCGCGTGCACCACTTCGAAGCCGTGCTTGGCGAGCACGGCGGACAGCGCCGCGGCGACGTGGTTGTCGTCCTCCACCAGCAGCAGCCGCATCGGCCCTCCCCCTTCCACCGGCTCGCGTCCCAGGCCATCAGGGCATCTACCGCGATCGACAGCGCGCGCGTCAAGAGGGAGCCGAGCCGGTACGGACATCTGTTACGCAGCCGGTACCGGCCCGTACGAGGTGGACCGTTGCGCTCCGCAAACCGGGCCGCCGAGGCGTCCACGCACCCCGCGCCCCGTTCACCCAGAGTGTCCCTTTGCAGCCGGATCGTTATGCTCAATTTCCGCTCAGATGTAATGACGCTGATCGCAGTGCGTCACTACTGTCCTCTCAACCGAGGAGGACGGAGCTACCCGCCGATGAGCGAAGTATCGGTGACCAAGGACCCCGGGGGCCCCGCCCCGGCGGCGGACGATCTGGTCGTGCTGGCAGGCGTCAACAAGCACTTCGGCGCGCTGCACGTGCTCCAGGACATCGACCTGACGATCAAGCGCGGCGAGGTCGTCGTGGTGATCGGCCCGTCCGGGTCCGGCAAGTCGACCCTGTGCCGCACGATCAACCGGCTGGAGACCGTCGACTCCGGAAGCATCACCATCGACGGCAAACCGCTGCCCCAGGAAGGCCGGGAGCTGGCACGGCTGCGTGCCGACGTCGGCATGGTCTTCCAGTCCTTCAACCTCTTCGCGCACAAGACGGTCCTGGAGAACGTGACCCTGGGCCAGCTGAAGGTCCGCAAGGCGGACAAGCGCGCGGCCGAGCAGAAGGCCCGCGCGCTGCTGGACCGGGTGGGCGTGGGCACGCAGGCGGACAAGTACCCCGCGCAGCTCTCCGGAGGCCAGCAGCAGCGCGTGGCCATCGCCCGTGCGCTGGCGATGGACCCGAAGGTGATGCTCTTCGACGAGCCGACCTCGGCCCTGGACCCGGAGATGATCAACGAGGTGCTGGAGGTCATGCAGCAGCTCGCCCGGGACGGCATGACGATGGTCGTCGTCACGCACGAGATGGGTTTCGCGCGCTCCGCGGCGAACCGCGTCGTCTTCATGGCGGACGGCCGGATCGTCGAATCGGCCGAGCCGACACAGTTCTTCGACAATCCGCGCAGCGACCGTGCCAAGGACTTCCTTTCCAAGATCCTGCATCACTGAGCCCGCAGTGGCCCCGATGACTGTCCACCCCTGCTGAACCGAAGGAACTTCACCATGAGGATGCGTAAGACGGCCGCTGCGGCCACGGTGGTGCTCGCGCTGACCGCGACGGCCACGGCGTGCGGTGGCGAGTCCGGCACGGCCGGCGACAAGCCCAAGGGCGAGAAGGTCTTCAGCGGGACGTACAAGGTCGCCGAGAACGTCAAGATCGACTCCCCGACCCTGAAGAAGGCCCAGCAGCGCGGCAAGATCATCGTGGGCGCCAAGGCGGACCAGCCGTTCCTGGGCTTCCAGGACTCCGACGGCAACCGCACGGGCTTCGACATCGAGATCGCCAAGATGATCGCGGCGGACCTCGGCTTCTCGGCCAAGCAGATCGAGTTCAAGACGGTCGACTCCAACGTCCGCGAGACCTCGATCTCCAAGGGCCAGGTCGACTACTACGTCGGCACCTACACGATCAACGACGAGCGCAAGAAGCAGGTCGGCTTCGCGGGCCCGTACTACACCGCGGGCGCCGACCTGCTGGTGCGCAAGGACGAGAAGGGCATCACCGGGCCCGACAGCGTCAAGGGCAAGAAGGTCTGCTCGATCGTGGGCTCCACCCCGCTCCAGGAGATCAAGAAGGCCAAGTACGGGGCCGAGACCACCGAGCTGTCCAAGTACTCGCTCTGCGTGAAGCAGCTGCTGGACGGCCAGGTGGACGCGGTCACCACCGACGACGCGATCCTCAAGGGCTACGCGGCGGAGCGTCCCACCAAGCTGAAGCTCGTGGGCAAGCCGTTCACCGAGGAGCCCTACGGCGTCGGCATGAACAAGAACGACAAGGCGCTGCGCGACGCGATCACCGACGCGCTCGAGGCGCACATCAAGAACGGCGACTACAAGAAGGCGTACGAGGGCACGCTGGGCAAGTCCGGCTCCCCCTACGAGGCGCCGAAGACCCCGCTGCCGCGCTACTGATCACACCGCTCGCACCGGCCCGAGCCGTCGCGCCCCGTACGCCCGCTGCGGCGGGCGTACGGGGCGCGGTGCCTCGCGAACGTCCCGCCATGGGGCCGGCCTCCCGCGCCCGTCCGCCGCCACCTCCCTCACCGCCACCGCGGAGACCCCATGAACGTACTCCTCGATCACCTCCCGCAGTTCCGCGAAGGATTCCTGGGGACCCTCGCGCTGACCGCGGCCAGCGGGGCACTCGCTCTCGTCCTGGGCGTCCTCATAGCCGGCTTCCGCGTCTCCCCGGTCCCGCCGCTGCGCGCCTTCGGCACCGCCTGGGTGACGCTGCTCCGCAATACGCCGCTGACGCTGCTCTTCCTCGTCGCGTTCTTCATCGTTCCGCAGATCTTCTTCCCCGGCACGAGCCCCTTCGTGCTGGCCATGCTCGCGCTCGGCTTCTACACCTCGTCGTTCGTCTGCGAGGCCGTGCGGTCCGGCATCAGCACCGTGCCGCTCGGTCAGGCGGAGGCCGCCCGCAGCATCGGGATGACCTTCATCCAGACCCTCCGCATGATCGTCCTGCCGCAGGCCACGCGTACCGTGATCCCGCCGCTGAGCAGCATCTTCATCGCGCTCACCAAGAACTCCGCGATCGCCGGCGCCTTCAGCAACACCGAGCTGTTCAACGTCTCCAAGCTGCTGAGCGACAAGGGCTTCGCGATCGGCTGGATCTTCCTGTGGATCGCCCTGGCCTACCTGATCATCACCTTCTCCATCAGCGGCCTGTTCCGGCTGCTGGAGCGCCGCCTGGAGGTGGCCCGATGAACGCGGTCAGCGAGAACGCCCCCACGAAGTGCCCGTCGCCCGAGCGCACGGCCGAGCGAAGCAAGGCGGAAGCATGAGCAGCAATGTCCTCTACGACGCGCCGGGCCCGAAGGCCCGCGTACGGAACCGCGTCTACACGGTCGTCGGCGCGCTCGCCGTGCTCGCCCTCATCGCCTTCGCCGTCCTGCGCCTCGCCGCCAAGGGACAGTTCGCGCCGGAGATGTGGGACATCTTCAACTACGCCGGGGTGCGCACCTCGATCCGCAACGGCGTCCTCACGACGCTCCAGGTCTTCGCGGTGGCGGCGGTGCTGTCGCTGGCCCTCGGCGTACTGCTGGCCGTCGGCCGCCTCTCCGACCACAAGCCCGTGCGCTGGCTGGCCACCGGCTTCATCGAGCTCTTCCGTGCCGTCCCGCTGCTGATCACGATCTACGTGCTGTGGGTGCTCTTCCTCAGCTACAAGTCCGAGCTGGGCTTCACCGGCGAGGGAACGCAGTTCTGGGCGCTGGTCATCGGCCTGACCGTCTACAACGGCTCCGTCCAGGCCGAGGTGCTCCGCGCGGGCATCAACTCCGTGCCCAAGGGGCAGCGCGAGGCCGCGTACGCGATCGGCATGAGCAAGACGCAGGTCATGACGTCGGTGCTGATCCCGCAGGCCGTCCGCGCGATGCTCCCGACGATCATCAGCCAGCTCGTGGTGACGCTGAAGGACACCTCCCTCGGCTACGTCATCACCTACCAGGAGCTGCTGTACGCGATCCAGCAGCTGGCCGGCAACACGGTCGTCAACGACGAGAACCCGTACGTCCCGATGATCATCGTCGGCGGTGCGATCTACGTCGCCATGTGTCTCGCGCTCTCCGCGCTCGCCAACTGGATCGAGCGCCGCGGCCGCCGCGCCAAGACCGGCATCGCGGTCGCCGAGGCGGGGCAGGCGCTCACGGCCGGCGACGCGATGGGGGCGATCGACGGGGCGACGACTCCCGGCCCGGTGAGCAAGGGCGACTGACCGGCCCGGCGGGCGAGGGCGGCCGACCGGCCCGGTGGGCAAGGGCGGCTGAACCCCCTACTCCCCGAGCAGTTTCGGTAACTGACGGAGCGAAAGGTGGCAGGGGCAGCGGCATGGGCGCCGCTGCCCCTGTCACTTGACGCGGCACGCCCGCACTAGGTTGCATACGCTGTGTGATCGCGCACCGGGCCTCAACTGCCATTTCCTGTACGTCCCGCAAGACCCTCCGGCTGAGCCCCGGTCAGTTCAGCTCACGCCGCCCGGTGCGCGCTGCCGCGGGGTGCCGGCGGACGGGTGGCGCGGGGTTGTCAGGGCCTTCCGGCGGGGTCACAAGAACGGCCGGTGCGGTAGGCGCAGCCGGGGCGGTAGGCACAGCTGGTACGGCGGGTGCAGCCGGTACGCCCGATGCAGAAGGCGCGATCGGTACGACCGGTATGACCAGCGCGCTCGTGGGTCCTGTGCGGCAGCTCCGCTTCCGGGGAGCGTCGTGGACCCGGTGATCGTGGCAGGGGCCGGTCCGGTCGGCCTCTCCCTCGCCGTCGCGCTCACGCGCCACGGCGTCCCCTGCATCGTGCTGGACGAGACCGACGGCCGCGACGAGGTACGGCCCGCCCGTACCGCCGTGCTCCGCCCCGACACCGCCGCCTTCCTGGCCCGGCTGGGCTGCGCCGAGACCCTGGGCGCCGAGGGCACCCGCTGGGCGGCCTGGCGCACCGTCCAGCGCCGCCGGCTGCTGGACCGGGTGGCGTTCGCCGCGACGGGAGCCGTGGCGGTCAGGACGGAAGAAGGCGACGGGACCCCGTACGGCGCGAAGCCCGGTGACGACGGCGCGCACGCCCCGCTCTCCCCCATACACGTGCCCCAACACGCCCTCGCCCGCGCCCTTCGCACCGTCCTCGACCACGAACCGCTCGCCGAAGTCGTCACCGACAGCCGCGTCATCGAACTGATCCAGGACCACCACGGCGTCGGCGTCCACACCCGCGGCCCCAACGGCACGTGGTGGCGCGGCAGTTACCTCATCGGCTGCGACGGCCCCCGCTCGGCCGTACGCAAGCTCCTGGACATCCGCTTCCCCGGCCGCACCGCCGTCGAGCGGCACGCCGTCGCCGCCCTGCGCACCGAACTCCCCTGGCCCGGCGAGGCCGTGCTGCACCGCGCTCCCCCGCGCCGCGGCGCCGCCGCAACGGGCCGGACCGGCGTGTGGGGCGGCACGACCGGCGAGGTGACGGCCCGGCCCCTCCCGGACGGCGTCTGGCGCCTCGACTGGCTGCTGCCGCCGGGCCGCGACCTGGTCACCCCGGACGCCCTCGTGGCCCGCATCCGGGACACGCTGGCGGGCTGGACCGAGCCCGGTACGGGAACCGGCGGGGCCCGTACCGGCGCTGGGTACGAAGGCGGCGATCCGGCCGGCGGGAACGGCGGGGCCGACTCCGCGGGCGGCTCGCCCGTCCCCCCGTACGAGCTGCTGGACACCGGCGTCCATACGGTCCACCACCGGCTGGCCCGGCGCTGGCGCTCGGGGCGCGCGTTCCTCGCCGGGGACGCCGCACATCTGCTCGGCGCGCTGGGCACGCAGGGGCTGGACGAGGGCCTGCGGGACGCCGAGAACCTCGCCTGGAAACTGGGCATCGCCTGGCACCACGGCGCCTCCGACACGCTCCTGGACAGCTACCAGACGGAGCGCAGGAGCGCCGTCGCCGCCCGCCTGCGCGCCGCTGACCAGGCGCTGCCACTGCTCCGTGACGGCGGCGCCCGCGGCCGGCTGCGGGGCGTGGTCACGGCGGCCGGCCGCGGCCGGATGACGCTGCTGACGGACGGGCACCTGGGCCGCGGACCACTGGGCGCGGCCCCTGCGTACCACCGGTCGCCGCTCGCCCCGGCCACCGTACCGGCCGGCGCGGTCCGGGTGGACACCGAGCCGGGCGGACCGGTCGAGGACGTCACGGTGACGGCTCCGGACGGTTCGGCGGTACGGCTGCGGGAGCGGCTGGGGCGCGGCCTGCTGGTCGTCCTCGTCGCGCCGGGCACGGGCGTGTGGGACCGCAGGCACTGGATGTCGGCCGGGCTCATGCCGCAGCTGACCGACGCGGTGGCCGCGCTGCCTCTGCCCGCGGAGATCCTGGTCGCGGAGCACTACCCGGGCGCCGCCGCCCACACCGTCCTGCTGATCCGCCCCGACGGCCACCTCGTCACCGCCCTCGCCGGGGTCCGCCCCGAGGAACTGCGGGCATGCGCGGAAGCACTGCTCGGAAGCGGGGCGCGCGGGGGCGCGAATGCGCCGTCGGACTCGGGGGCGGGGGCGCCGTCGGGTTCGGGGGTGGAGGCGCTGTCGGACTCGGGGATGACGGGGGAGCCGTCGGGCTCGGGGATGACGCCGGTCTCGGGTTCGGATGTGGCGGCTTGGGCCGCGGGGGCGGATTCCGGTGCGGGTGCGGGTGTGGATACGGAGGCGGATGCGGGGCCCGGGACAGCCGGTCCGGCGGGCGGTGAGCGCCTGACCGGGGATGTCGGCGCGGACGTGCCCGAGGGGCGCGGGGCGGGACGCCGCGGTACGCGCGATGACGGGGCCCTCGGTGGGGCCGACGACGGGTTCGATAGCGGGTTCGATGACGGACGCGGGTGAGGGGTCGGAACCGTGGACGGGGGGAGAGGGGCGGAGCGAGGTACGGAGCCCGGGCCGGGGCAAGGCCCGCGCTTCCGGCCCTTCATTTCGCGGTTGACCGTGCGGCGAACGCCATGCTTCACTACGGAGCGTGACAGACACTGGCTCGCACTTCTGGCGGAGGGTCCATCTCGACCTGGTCCGCTATGCGGGCTGCGTGTGTCGTCCGTCCTGCTGACCGGCTCCTGATCCGGACGCCGGTCACCGATCCCCTTTTCTTCTTCGCGCGGCACACGTGCCGCTGAGCGAACGCGCTCGGGCTACCCGCCCACCCACCGCTCCCGCGAACGTGGGCGCACTCGTCCTGAGGCCCGCCCGGGCCCCAGGCCGACGGCCACGCCACGCCGTACGCAGCCGCGCGATCCCCGCGATCATTCAGGACGGTACCCATGACCGACGCACCCTCCGCCACGACCGCCGTACGTACTCCCACGCCACCGCACGCCGCCGACACCTTCGGCCCCACCGCCTCCGAACTGCTCGGCTTCGTCCGCCGCACGGCCGCCGACGCGGACCTGATCGCGTCGCTTCCCCTCGACCCGGAGGGCCGTACGTGGATCCGACTGGACGGGCCGGGCGGCAGCGAGGCATGGATCATCGGCTGGCCGCCCGGAACGGGCACCGGCTGGCACGACCACGGCGGCTCGCGGGGCGCGTTCGCCGCGGCCGCCGGCGAACTGACCGAGCAGTCCCTCGCGGCCCAGCTGCCCACCGAGGGCTGGAAGACGCTGGAGCTCGCGGACGACGTGGACCGCGAGCGGCGGCTCAGCGACGGCCGCGGCCGGGCGTTCGGCCCGCACCATGTGCACCAGGTCCTCAACACCTCGTCCGACACCCACGCCGTGTCCGTGCACGCCTACTACCCGCCGCTGCCCCTCATGCGGCGCTACAGCCGCACAGGCCCCGTGCTGCGGCTCGAAGAGGTCGAGCGCCCGGAGGTCTGGGCGTGAGCGCGATCGACGACCTTCTGGCACGGGCCCGCGCGGAACTGGACCGCGTGGACCCGCACGAGGCCGCGGCCATCCAGCGCGACGGCGGGCTCCTGGTGGACATCCGTTACGCGGCGCTGCGCGAGCGGGACGGCACGATCCCCGGCGCGCTGATCGTGGAGCGCAACGAACTGGAGTGGCGGCTCGATCCCACGGGCGACCACCGCGCCCCCGAGGCGACGAGTCACGACCTCCCCGTCGTCGTGATCTGCAACGAGGGGTACGCGTCCAGCCTCGCCGCCGTCTCGCTCCGCCGGCTCGGCCTGCGCCACGCCACGGACCTCACAGGAGGCTTCCAGTCCTGGCACGCCGCGGGCCTACCGGTGACAGCACCGCCTCCCGGCTGACCGAGACCGCGGCTGAGCCCCCTTGCCCCGGCAAGCCATCACCGCCCCGGCAAGCCACCGCCGCGGGGCCGCCCTCTCCGTTCCCCCCAGTCCCTCCCCCGGCTCCCTTCGGGGCCCTCTCCGGGGCCCTCCCGGCTGCCTTCAGGCCCTCCGGCTCGGTGAGCCATCGCCGCAGGGCCCTCTCCGGGCCCCTTCGGGCCTCTCTTCGGGGCCACCGCTCTGGGCGACCACCTGGTTACGCCCCGGGCGGGGCCCCGAGGCGAGGGGCCGCCAGCGGGGCCGGCCCCTGACGCATATCCCCCGTCCTCAGTCCCAGCCCGTACTCAATCCCCCGGTCCGTCCTCAGTCCCCCAGCCCGTACTCATCCAGCACGTCCGGGTCCTCCGTGCCTTCCGCCTCCAGGGCCTGGCGGACGACGCGGAGGGCCAGGCCCTCCGGGTAACCCTTGCGGGCGAGCATGCCCGCGAGGCGGCGGAGGCGCTTGTCCCGGTCCAGGCCACGCGTGGAACGGAGCTTGCGGTCGACCAGTTCCCGGGCGGTCCGTTCCTCCTGTTCCGGGTCGAGCTGTCCCACGGCCTCGTCGATCAGCGTGGATTCCACGCCCTTCGTGCGCAGCTCCCGGGCCAGCGCGCGGCGGGCCAGGCCGCGGCTGTGGTGCCGGGACTCCACCCACGCCCCGGCGAACGCCGCGTCGTTGATCAGCCCGGCTTCCTCGAAGCGGGAGAGCACTTCCTCGGCCGCCTCGTCGGGGATGCCCCGCTTCTGGAGCGCATCCGCCAGCTGCTTCTTCGTACGGGGGTTTCCGGTGAGCAGGCGCAGGCAGATGGCCCGCGCCTGCTCCTCGGGTGTGCGCGGCGGCCCGTCCCCGGCCCTCGACGAGGCCGGGCCACCGCTGTCCGTGCTGCCGCCATCGGCGACGGGCGCGGCGTCGTGGTCGCCGCTGTCGGGCCAGTGCGTTCGGCGGGTCACGGCGGACTAGCTCTTGGCCGCTGCGGCCTTGGCTGCCTTGGCGCCCTTGGCCGCGGGGGCCGGGACGGTCTTGGCGGGCTCTTCCGCCGCGCCTGCCGCGTCAGCGCCGGGCTCCGCCGGGATCTCCTCGGGCTTCACGCCGATGCCCAGCTTCTCCTTGATCTTCTTCTCGACCTCGTTGGCGAGGTCGGGGTTGTCCTTGAGGAAGTTGCGGGCGTTCTCCTTGCCCTGGCCGAGCTGGTCGCCCTCGTAGGTGTACCAGGCGCCGGACTTCCGGATGAAGCCGTGCTCCACGCCCATGTCGATCAGACCGCCCTCGCGGCTGATGCCCTGGCCGTAGAGGATGTCGAACTCCGCCTGCTTGAAGGGCGGGGCGACCTTGTTCTTCACGACCTTGCAGCGGGTGCGGTTGCCGACGGGCTCCGTGCCGTCCTTCAGGGTCTCGATGCGGCGGATGTCGATGCGCACCGAGGCGTAGAACTTCAGGGCGCGGCCACCGGTCGTGGTCTCCGGCGAGCCGAACATCACGCCGATCTTCTCGCGGAGCTGGTTAATGAAGATCGCGGTGGTCTTGGACTGGTTGAGCGCGCTGGTGATCTTCCGCAGCGCCTGGCTCATCAGCCGGGCCTGGAGGCCGACGTGCGAGTCACCCATCTCACCCTCGATCTCGGCCCGCGGCACCAGGGCGGCGACGGAGTCGATCACGATGAGGTCGAGGGCGCCGGAGCGGACCAGCATGTCCGTGATCTCCAGGGCCTGCTCGCCGTTGTCCGGCTGGGAGAGGATCAGGGCGTCGGTGTCGACGCCGAGCTTCCTGGCGTACTCGGGGTCGAGGGCGTGCTCGGCGTCCACGAACGCCACCTGGCCGCCGGCCTTCTGCGCGTTGGCCACGGCGTGCAGGGTCAGGGTCGTCTTACCGGAGGACTCCGGGCCGTACACCTCCACCACGCGGCCGCGCGGGAGGCCGCCGACGCCGAGGGCCACGTCGAGCGCGGTCGATCCGGTGGGGATGACCTCGATGGGTTCGTTCGGCCGGTCACCCATGCGCATCACTGCGCCCTTGCCGAATTGCCGTTCAATCTGTGCGAGAGCGGCGTCCAGCGCCTTCTCGCGGTCAGTGCCTGCCATGGGTTCCACCCGGTTCGCTTGAGTCGATCGCTTCACGTCCATGACGCTAACGCCTGCCACTGACAATGCGCCCGGACGCGGCCCCGGCCTGTGGATAACTTCCAGGGAGCCCCAGAAAATGGGGGCCGTAGCCCTCATAAGAATGGATGTTCGATTTTGGTGTCAAGCGCGGCACGCCGCGCCCGAGCCCCGGATCGGACATCGGCTCCCGCCCCGCTCAGCCGCCGCCGGGACCGTCCTGCCGGCCTCCGCCGCTCCCTCCGCGGTCCTCGTTCCCGCCGTCGTCCCCGCGCTCCTCGTTCTCCCCTGCCGCCTTCTCGTCCTCCGCCTTCTCGGCCTGCCGGCGGTCCTCCAGCGGCGCCGGCGCGTGCTCGGCGCGGAGGATGTGGCGCACCTTGGCCAGGAGCGAGGCTCCCCGTCTGCGGCGGCCGCGGCCCAGGACCCGCGGGTCGTCCGTGACCTCGTACCGCTTGACGTACGCGCCGAGGAACCCCTGCAGGGTCGCGGTCGCCGGGATGGCGATCAGCGCGCCGACCGCGCCCAGCAGTGCCGTTCCGGCGATGACGGACCCGAAGGCGACCGCCGGGTGGATGTCCACGGTGCGCGCGGTGATCCGCGGTTGCAGGAGGTAGTTCTCCAGCTGCTGGTAGACGACGACGAAGCCGAGCACCCAGACCGCGTACCAGGGGTTCACCGTGAAGGCGATCAGCATCGGCAGCGCGCCCGCGAGGTAGGTGCCGATGGTCGGGATGAACTGGGAGACGAGGCCGACCCACATGCCGAGCGCCGGCGCGTACGGCACGCCGAGGATCTCCAGCAGGACGTAGTGCGCGATGCCGGAGATCAGGGCCATCAGGCCGCGGGAGTACAGGTAGCCGCCGGTCTTGGCGACCGCGAGCTCCCAGGCACGCAGCACCTCGGTCTGCCGGGTGGGCGGCAGTACGGAGCACAGCGCGCGGCGCAGCCGGGGGCCGTCAGCGGCGAAGTAGAACGAGAACAGTGCCACCGTGAGCAGGTTGAACAGCGAGCCCAGGACGGTCGCGGAGACGGCGAGGACGTTGTTGGCGCTGTCCTGGACGTACCGCTGGAGCCAGTCGGACTTCAGCAGGTTGTTCTGCACTTCCAGGCGCGAGAGGTGGGTGTGGAACGTCTTGTTCGTCCAGCTGATCACCGAGTCGAGGTACTGGGGAAACTCCCCGACCATCGTGGTGATCTGCCCGGCCAGCATGGAGCCGAGCAGGGTCATGAAGCCCACGCCGGCGATCAGTATGGCGAGGAAGACCAGCCCGGTGGCCACTCCGCGCCGCATGCCGCGCGCCGCCATCCAGTCCACCGCCGGCTCCACGGCCAGCGCCAGGAAGAACGCGATGAGGATGTTCAGCAGCAGCGAGATGAGCTGGTGGAACGCCCAGCTCGCCAGCTGGAAGCAGGCCAGCAGGGCCAGTGCCAGCACCATGGCGCGCGGCAGCCAGCGCGGCATCCGTGCGGCGCGCGGATCGTTCGGTCGTCGGTCGTCGGGGCCGGTGGGCTTCGGAGTCGCGGACACGGGCCAAGTCTCGCGCACAGGTCGGACATCGCGGGCCGTGACCCACGCCGCCGGGCGCGATCGGCGGCGGCCGGGGGAGCCGGCGGGTGCGCGTCAGCGCTTCTCGGGCGGCACGCCCATGACCGTGCAGACGATGCGCCAGACCTCCTTGGCGCTCCAGCCCGCGTCGAGCGCCTCGTGGACGGTCCGGCCGCCCAGCTCGGACATCACGTGGTCGCGCGCGAAGGTGTCGGCGTACGCCGCGCCGAAATGGTCCGTCATCCGCTGCCAGAAGTCCGTCAACCGCATGACACCAGTATCCCGCCCCTGAGAGTGCAGCCGTGCGCGAGCCGCTGACCGGCCGCGGGTTCCGCCCTACCGTCGGTCCATGGCCGAAACCGCAAGCCCACCGACGACCCCTCTGGCGCGCGCCGAGCACTTCATCTGGCTGACCGCGCGGGTCCTGGAACAGCGCCGCTTCGCTCATCACTTCCTCGGCGGCAGCGCGGACGCCGTCGAGACCGCGCTCGAGGCGTACCGCAACGACGACGACGGATACGGGCACGCCCTGGAGCCGGACCTGCGCGGCCCGGTCAGCCAGCCGCTGCACACGGCGCACGCGCTGGCTGTGCTGGACGCCATCGGGCGCTGCGACGGCCGCCGGGTGGAGCGGGTGTGCCGCTACCTGACGCGCATCTCGACGCCCGAGGGTGCGCTGCCCGCGCTGCACCCTTCGTTGCGCGGCTATCCGGCGGCCCCGTGGATCCCGATCGTCGATGATCCGCCGAGCGACCTGCTGGCGACCGGCCCGGTGGTGGGGCTGCTGCACCGGAACGAGGTCTGGCACGCCTGGCTCTTCCGGGCCACGGACTACTGCTGGCAGGCGGTGGAGTCCCTGGAGAAGACGCATCCCTACGGGGCGGAGGCCGCGCTCGCCTTCCTGGAGGGCGTACCGGACCGGGCGCGCGCGGCTGCTGCCGCCCAGCGCCTGGGCCGGCTGGTGCGGGACCAGGGCCTGGTGGTCACGGAGCCGGAGCGGGTGGCGGAGATTCCGGTGGCGGAGGGGTACGCACCCGGTGAGCACCACTTCGCGTACGACTACGCGCCCACGCCGGCGTCTCCGGCGCGCGGCTGGTTCACGGACGCGGAGATGGAACGGGCGCTGGACTATCTCGCCTCGCTGCAGCAGGAGGACGGCGGCTGGCCGATCAACTGGCGGGTCTGGGCGCCGGGCACCGCGCTGGAGTGCCGTCCGATGGTGACGCTGAAGGCGCTGCTGACGCTGCGCGCCTACGGGCGCGACATCGGCTGATCCCCGGGGGCGGGCGGATGCTCGGGGAGCGCCGTCCCTGAGGGCGGCCCGGGTGTGCTGTCCCTGAGGAGCAGCGCGCAGAGCGCCAGGGTGGTGCCGCGTGGTGAGGCCAGGTCGAGGCCGGTGAGCTCGGCGATCCGGGCGAGGCGGTTGTCGACGGTGTTCGGGTGCAGTCCGAGCGCCTGCGCGGTCGCGCGGCGGTCCTGGCGCGTCTCGAGATGAGTGCGCAGGGTGTCGGTCAGTTCGGGGCGGCCGTCGAGCGGGTCGAGGAGGGCGGCGATCATCGGGCTGCTCTCGTCGTGGCGCGAGAGGTGGTACTCGAGGAGCACATCGGCGAGCCGGTGGAGCGCCGGGGGCCGTCCGGCGGCATGCGCGATGCGGATCACTTCGGAGGCGGTGCGGGCCGCGTGCGGGATGTCTTCGGGGCTCTCGGCCCGCGCGGCGGCGCAGCGCACCGGGCCGTCGCCGGCGCGGGCCAGCCGCCGGGCGAGGCCGTCGGCGGGTTCGGGCGCGCCGGGTACGAGCGCGTGGCCGCCGGTGGCGTCCAGGGCGGCGAGCACGTCGGTGCCGAATTCGCGTTCCAGGGCCGTCTGCAGGCGCCGTAGCCGGCGGCGGACGGCGACGGGCGCGAGCGCGGGCCCGTCGCCCTGCGGGAGCCGCAGGGCGAGGACGGTGACGGGTCCGGCGAGCCCGAGTTCTTCCAGCGCGGTCCGGTCGGCGGGCGGCGCGCCGTCGATGAGGGCGCGCGCCAGTGTGCGGCGCTCCTCGTGCCGTTCGGCGTCCAGTGCGGCGCGTTCGTCGAGGTAGGTCTCGGCGACGGCGCCGATGACGCTGCCCTGGTTGCGGAGGAGGAAGTCGGCGAGTTCGACGAGGGCGGCCTCCTCGCCGGGGCCGGCCTCGTCGCGGAGCGTCTGCCAGAGGGCGTACGTGCCCAGTACGTGGGTGCGGAGCAGCAGGTGGAGGGGCAGGCCCTCCTCGGCGCGCTGGGCGGCGCGCTCGCGGAAGAGCGCGTGGTCGCCGTGGCGGCCGTCCTGGCCGCGCGCCCGCCGTATGAAGAGGCGCAGCCCGTGCCGCGCGGTGGCGGCGATCTCGACGTCCTTCATGTCGTCGGGCAGTTCGGCGTACCCGGGGACGTCGTCGAACACGTCCCCGCTCATCTCGCGGGCCAGTGCGTTGACCCGCTTCTCGCAGCGCAGGGCCAGGCGCCGGGCTGCTTCGGAGAGCGGCACGCGTGCCTCCTTCGTGCGGATGCGGTCACGGCCCCACGAGAGGGCAGCGGGTTGTGATGCGTCACAGTACCGGCGCCGTGAGGGTGTGACGGCGGCGGATGTTCCCTGGTCGGCGGGCGGCTCAGACTCGGTGCACCGGCCGGGGAGGGCCGTGGCGCACCGGCCGGCAGTCGATCTTCCGAAGGAGCCGCTTTCTATGACGCAGCACAGCCTCGACGATTACCTGGCCTACGTGGACCGCGTGTGGCAGGGGCAGGACACGCTGCTCGCCCACCTCTCGGGCGCGTACACGGGCGACGCTCTCGTGCGCATCGGGGAGCAGACGGGGTTCTTCCCGGCCTTCGCCAATGTGGCGGTGTTCGACACCGGGTCGGACGGGCTGGTGCTGGTGGACTCGGGGGACGTCCGCACGGCCCGGCGGCTGCATACGGCGGTGACGGCGTTCGGCACGGCGGACGGCGCGCCGCGCAAGGACGTGCGGAGCGTCGTGTACACCCACGGGCACGTGGACCACGTCTTCGGGGTCGCGCCGTTCGACGAGGACGCACGGGCGCGGGGCGTCGCCGCTCCCGAGGTGGTCGCCCATGAGGCGGTCGCGGCGCGCTTCGACCGCTACACGGAGACGGCCGGCTACAACTCCTGGATCAACCGGCGGCAGTTCGGCGTGCCGTCGCTCAACTGGCCGACCCGTTACCGCTACCCGGACACCACCTACCGGGACCGGCTCACGCTGCGCCACGGGGACCTCACCTTCGAGCTCTTCCATGCGCGCGGCGAGACCGACGACGCCACGTACGTGTGGGTCCCGGAGCTGAAGACGCTGTGCACGGGTGACCTGTTCATCTGGAACTCGCCGAACGCCGGCAACCCCCAGAAGGTGCAGCGCTATCCCGAGGACTGGGCGCGGGCCCTGCGCGCCATGGCGGAACTGGGCGCCGAAGTACTGCTCCCCGGGCACGGCGTGCCCATCGTGGGCGCGCCGCGTGTCGCGCAGGCCCTCGGGGACAGTGCCGAGCTGCTGGAGTCGCTGTGCACCCAGACGCGGGAGCTGATGAACGCGGGGCTGCGGCTGGACGAGGTCCTGCACCGGGTGCGGGTGCCGGCCGAGCTGCTCGCCAAGCCGTACCTGCATCCCGCGTATGACGAGCCGGAGTTCGTGGTCCGCAACCTGTGGCGGCTGTGGGGCGGCTGGTACGACCAGAACCCCGCGCACCTCAAGCCCGCGCCCGAGGCGGAGCTGGCCGCCGAGCTGGCGGAGGCGGCGGGCGGCGCCGCCGTACTGGCGGGCCGGGCGGCGGACCTGCTGGGCCGCGGTGAGCTGCGGCTGGCCTCGCACCTGGCGGAGACCGCGGCGCTGGCGGCGCCGGAGGACCGGGAGGTGGCGCGGGTCCGTGCGGAGGTGTACGCGAAGCGGGCCGCCGCCGAGACGTCCACGATGGCCCAGGGCGTCTTCCGGTGGGCCGCTGCGGAGTCCGCCGCGGTCGCCGAGGGGTCGGACCTCACCACGGAGCTGACGCGCAGCGAGGGAGGCCGTCGGCGGGCTGCCGGCGGCATCGCGGTCGGTGTCGTGGCGGACGCGGACGGCTGCTCGTGCGGCCCGTCGGACGGGAGCGGGGCGGCGGCCGGGCGGCTGCGGTGACGTCCGCCGCCGGGGCCGCGCCGGCCGTCGCCCCGGGCCCGGCCACCGCCGTACGGGGGCGTGCCTGGCGCACGACCTGGCTGCTGCTGGCCTTCATGCTGGTGAACTTCGCCGACAAGACGGTGATGGGCCTGGCCGCGAACCCGGTGATGCACGACCTCGGGCTGACCCGTGAGCAGTTCGGCACGGCCTCGTCGGCGTTCTTCGCGCTGTTCAGCCTGGCGGCGCTGGCGGGGTCGTACCTCACCCGTACGGTGCGCACGTCCGTCCTGCTGCTGGGGATGGCGCTCCTGTGGTCGGCGGCGCAGCTGCCGGTGCTGGTCGGTGCGGCCGGCTTCGGGGTGCTGGTCGTCACGCGCGTCCTCCTGGGGGCCGCGGAGGGGCCGGCGTCCCCGGTGGCGCTGCACCACCTGTACGGCTGGTTCGAGCAGAAGGACCGCACGCTGCCGACCGCGGTACTGCTGGCGGGCGCGGCGGCCGGCGTGGCGGTCGCAGCGCCCACGCTGGGCGCGGTGATCGGTCACTGGGGCTGGCGGTGGGCCTTCGGGGCGGTCGGCCTCGTCGGTCTCGTATGGGCTGCGGTCTGGCTCCGGTACGGCGCGGAGGGACCGCTGGCCCCTCCGGTGGGCAGACGGCGCGCCCACGGACCGGGCGGCGCGGGAGCGAGTACGGGGGCGGCGGTCCGCGTCCCCTACCGGCGGCTGCTGCTGTCGGGCACGTGGCTGGCGGCGGCGCTGGGCTCGTTCGCCGCGTACTGGACGCTGTCGGCCGGGCTGACCTGGTCGGCGGACTACTTCCAGGAGGTCGGCGGCCTCTCGCTGCGCGGCGCGAGCCTGCTGATCATGCTGTCGGCGCTCACCAAGGGAGCCGCGATGCTGGCCCACGGGGTGCTCGTGCAGCGGTCGGTCAAGCGGGCCGCTGCCGGGCTGCCGCCCCGCCTGCCGTGGCCCTCGGGGGTGAAGACCGGCCTGCTGATGATCGTGGCGGGTGCGGCGACGGTGTGGTTCGCGGCGACGGACGTGCTGTGGCTGAAGGTCGTCCTGCTGCTGGGGCCGTTGTCCGTCACGGACATCGTCCTCACGGTCGCGGCGACCGCGGTCTCCCGGATCTCCCCCGCCGACCGGCGAGGCGTCACCCTGGGCGCCCTGACCGGCGTGTTCGCGCTGGCGGGCGTGCTGGCGCCGCTCGTCATGGGGCACATCGTGGACGCGGGGGCGACAGTGGCGTCCGGGTACTTCGGCGCCTACGGGCTGATGGCCGGCCTGGTGACGGTGGCCGGTGTGGCCGTCACCTGCTTCCTGCGCCCCGAGCGGGACGCCCGGCGGCTGGGCACGGACGCACAGCCGGGCGCGGCCTTGCAGACGACGGCGGGACGCGGCCCGTAGGCGACGGCGGGGCGCGACCGTAGGCCCGCGCCCCGCCGCCCGTAGGCCGTGCTTCCGCCGCCCTTCGGGTCAGGCGCCGAGCGCCCGTACCCCGGCCGTCACCACCACCGCCACGGCGACGACCAACAGGAACGGTGCGCGCAGCACGAGGGCGAGGGCCGCCGCGCCGACGCCGGCCACCTTGGCGTCCAGCACCAGGTGGTGGCCGTCGCTGAGGGTCTGCTGGGCGGTGAGGGCGGCCAGCAGCACCACCGGCAGGAGGGCGGCGAGCCGCTTGACGAGGGGGCGCTCCAGCAGCCCGGCGGGCACCAGCAGGCCCGCGTACTTGAGCAGGTAGCAGCCGACGGCGGTGGTGCCGATCGCGATCCAGGTGTTCACCGGCTCTCCTCCTGTGCGTGCGGGGCCTTGCGGGAGCGGATGCCGCGTACGAGGAGCGCGGCGGGCGCGGCCAGCGCGGAGACCAGGACGGGAACGCCGGCGGGCAGCACCGGCAGGGTGACGAGCATGAGGACGACGGCGAGGCCGGCCGCGGCGCGCTCCAGTGTGGTCCGGAGCATGGGGCCGAGGAGCGCCAGGAACGCGGCGGGCCCGGCCGCGTCCAGGCCCCAGGCGTCGGTGTCGCCGAGCGCCTCGGCGCCCATCGCACCGGCCAGCGTGGTGAGGTTCCACAGGACGTAGAGCGTCAGCCCGGTGACGGTGAAGCCGAGGCGGGCGCTGCGCCGGCCGGGCTGGGCGAACGCGACGGCGGAGGTCTCGTCGATGACCCAGTGCGCGGCGAACGGCTTGACCAGCGCCCGGTAGCCGAGCAGCCCGGAGAGCCGCAGCCCGTAGAAGGCGTTGCGAGCGCCGAGGAAGAAGGCGCCGGCCGCGGCGGCGAACGGGTTGCCGCCCGCGCCCAGCGCGCCGACCAGCGCGAACTGCGAGGCGCCGGTGAACACGAGGAGGCTGAGCAGGCAGCTCTGCAGCACGGTCAGGCCCGCGCCGGCGGAGGTCACTCCGAAGGCGAAGCCGGAGAGGCCGACGGCGACGCCGACGCCGAGCGCGTCCCTGATGACGGCGGCGTCGGGCTTCTCCGGGGCGGCGTCCCCCGTGGTGCGCCGCGGGTCGGGTATCTCGTGAGGTGCGGTCTGTTCGATTCGTTCAGGCACGTCGCCAACGTACGCAGCGGGCGCAGCACCGTCTTGTACGTTCTTGCCGCCGCCCCGGCACCCGATTGCGGCCGGCCGCCGCCCACAAGAGACGCGCGTCGGGATCGGGCCCGCCCCACGAGAGGAGCGCAACGGCGTCGGCCACCCCACGGGCCACACGTCGGCCTCAGGCCGCCCCGCGTTCCCTCCGGTACGCGCCGGGCGGCACCCCGACGATCCTGGTGAAGTGCCGGTTCAGATGCGGTTGGTCGGCGAAGCCCACCGCGGCGGCGGCCTCGGCCGGCGTGCTGCCGCTCTCCAGGAGCCGCCGGGCGCGGCGTACCCGGGCATTGGTCAGCCAGGCGTGCGGCGGCATCCCGTACGCGTCTTTGAAGGCGCGCAGCAGCGCGAACGTGCCCGTCCCGAGCTGTGCCGCGAGCTCCTCCAGGGACGGCGGCTCGGCCAGCCGCTCCCGCAGGATGTCGCGGGCGCGTGCGGCGCGCAGGGCACCGGCCGTGCGCGGCGTGCGCGCCGGGAGGGAGCCGCCGTACGCGCGCAGCAGCCGGGCCACGACGACGCGCAGCACGCTGTCGGCGGCGAGCGCGTCGCCCTCCTCAGCGGCCCGGTGCACCTCGTGAATGAGGCGGGCGGTGTGCGGGTCCGTCACGGCGGTCTCCGTGAACCCGGGGGTGCCGCGGAGCGTGGTGGTCTCGGCGGCGATCGCGGCGACCAGTCCGGCGGACGGGTAGAGGGTGGCGTACGTCCAGCCCTCGGCGACGCCCGCCCGCGCGGTGTGCGGCACCTCCGGGTTGATCATGACGACGCTGCCGTGGCCGGCCCGTACCGTCCCCTCCGGCAGCCCGATCTCCTCGATGCCGCCGCTGACCGCGCCCAGCGTGAACCCGTCGTGGCTGTGGCGGGGGAAGGTGTGCCGGACGTACCGGGCACGCAGCAGGTCGAGGCCGGGCAGCCCGGCGGGCCGCCAGTGCCGCGCCCACTCGCCGGGCGGGCGTCCGCGCCCGCCGGTGTCCGCCGTCCGCCGGCCCGCCGCCGGGCCCCCGCCGCTGCTCCCCATGCACCCATTCTGCGTCCGGCGCGCCGCCGCTGACCTGCGCGTCCACGGTCCGGATCGGTCGCCGTCGGCCCGTTGTCAGTGGTCCGAGGCACGATGGGGTCATGGCGAGGACCGCGCTCGATTCGTTCTCCCCCGCGACCAGAGGCTGGTTCACGGGGGCCTTCCACGCGCCCACCGCCGCCCAGGACGGCGCCTGGCGGGCCATCGGCGAGGGCTCCGACGTCCTGGTCGTCGCGCCGACCGGCTCCGGAAAGACCCTCGCCGCCTTCCTCGCCTCGCTGGACTCCCTCGCGAGCACGCCGCCGCCCGCGGAGCCCAAGAAGCGCTGCCGGGTGCTGTACGTCTCGCCGCTGAAGGCCCTTGCGGTCGACGTCGAGCGCAATCTGCGCTCCCCGCTCACCGGTATCCGCCAGGAGTCCGTCCGGCTCGGGCTGCCGGAGCCGGACATCCGGGTGGGCATCCGCTCCGGCGACACCCCCGCCGCCGAGCGCCGCTCGATCGCCAACCGCCCGCCGGACATCCTGATCACCACGCCCGAATCGCTGTTCCTGATGCTGACCTCCAATGCCCGGGAGGCGCTGGAGGGCGTGGAGACGGTGATCCTGGACGAGGTGCACGCCGTCGCGGGCACCAAGCGCGGCGCGCACCTGGCGCTGTCCCTGGAGCGCCTGGACGAGCTGCTGCCCCGCCCGGCCCGCCGCATCGGCCTGTCGGCGACGGTCCGGCCCGTGGAGGAGGTCGCGCGCTTCCTGTCGCCGCGCCGCCGGGTGGAGATCGTGCAGCCCGCCTCGGGCAAGGAGTTCGACCTCTCGGTCGTGGTGCCGGTCGAGGACCTGGGAGAGCTGGGCGGCTCGCCGGTGAAGGAGACCGGTCCCGACGGGGACTCGGGCGGCGACAAGCCGTCCATCTGGCCGCACGTCGAGGAGCGCATCGCCGACCTCGTGCAGGCGCACCGCTCCACGATCGTCTTCGCGAACTCCCGGCGTCTCGCGGAGCGGCTGTGCAACCGGCTGAACGAGATCGCGTACGAGCGTGCCACGGGTGAGCCGCTGCCCGAGGACCACTCCCCCGCCGATCTGATGGCGCAGTCCGGCGGCGCCAAGGGGGCACCGGCGCTGCTGGCCAGGGCGCACCACGGCTCGGTGTCCAAGGAGCAGCGCGCGCAGGTCGAGGAGGATTTGAAGGCGGGCCGGCTGCCGGCCGTGGTGGCCACGTCCAGCCTGGAGCTGGGCATCGACATGGGCGCGGTGGACCTGGTGGTGCAGGTGGAGTCGCCGCCGTCGGTCGCCTCCGGACTGCAGCGGGTGGGCCGCGCCGGCCACCAGGTGGGCGCGGTGTCCACGGGCGTGGTCTTCCCGAAGTACCGCGGCGATCTGGTGCAGGCCGCGGTAGTCACGGAGCGGATGCGCGAGGGCGCCATCGAGGCGCTGCGCGTCCCGGCCAATCCGCTGGACGTGCTGGCGCAGCAGCTGGTCGCGATGGTCTCGATGGACGCCTGGGACGTCGAGGAGCTGCTGGCGGTGGTGCGGCGGGCCGCGCCGTTCGCGGGGCTCCCGGAGTCGGCGTACACCGGCGTGCTGGACATGCTGGCCGGGCGGTATCCCTCGGACGCGTTCGCGGAGCTGCGGCCGCGCATCGTGTGGGACCGGGTGGCGAACACCGTCACGGGGCGGCCCGGCGCCCAGCGGCTGGCCGTCACCTCGGGCGGCACGATCCCCGACCGCGGCCTCTTCGGGGTGTTCCTGGCCGGTGCCGACCCCAAGAAGGGCGGCGGCCGCGTCGGCGAGCTGGACGAGGAGATGGTGTACGAGTCGCGGGTCGGCGACGTCTTCACGCTCGGCACGACCTCCTGGCGCATCGAGGACATCACCCGGGACCGGGTGCTGGTCTCGCCCGCTCCCGGGGTGCCGGGCCGGCTGCCCTTCTGGAAGGGCGACCAGCTGGGCCGCCCGCTCGAACTGGGCCGGGCGCTCGGCGCGTTCCTCCGGGAGATCGGCGCGCTGGAGCCCGAGGCGGCCAGGGCCCGGCTCTCTGCCGCCGGGCTGGACGACTGGGCGGCGGGCAACGTCCTGAGTTACCTCGCCGAGCAGCGGGAGATCTGCGGCCACGTCCCCGACGACCACACGATCGTCGTCGAGCGCTTCCGGGACGAGCTGGGCGACTGGCGGGTGGTGGTGCACTCGCCGTTCGGCGCCCAGGTGCACGCCCCGTGGGCGCTGGCGCTGGGTGCCCGGCTCACCGAGCGGTACGGCATGGACGCACAGGTCATGCACGCCGACGACGGCATCGTGCTGCGGCTGCCGGACGCCGACCTGATGGGCCTGGACCTGCTGGACACCGACCCGGACGCGGCGGGCGCCGAGTTCGATCCCGACCAGTCGCCGGTGGGCGCCGCCGACGTCGTCTTCGACAAGGGCGAGGTCGACCAGGTGGTGACCGACCAGGTGGGCGGCTCGGCGCTGTTCGCCTCCCGCTTCCGGGAGTGCGCGGCGCGCGCCCTGCTGCTGCCCCGCCGCAATCCGGGCAAGCGCACGCCCCTGTGGCAGCAGCGCCAGCGGGCCGCGCAGCTCCTCCAGGTGGCGAGCGAGTTCGGGTCCTTCCCGATCGTCCTGGAGGCGATCCGCGAGTGCCTGCAGGACGTGTTCGACGTCCCCGGCCTGGCGGAGCTGATGGGGGACATCGAGGCGCGCCGGGTCCGGCTGGTCGAGGTGACCACCCAGGAGCCGTCGCCGTTCGCCCGCTCGCTGCTCTTCGGGTACGTGGCGCAGTTCCTGTACGAGGGCGACTCGCCGCTCGCCGAGCGCCGGGCCGCCGCGCTGTCCCTGGACTCGCGGCTGCTGGCCGAGCTGCTGGGCCAGGCCGACCTGCGGGAGCTGCTGGACCCGGAGGTGCTGGCCGACCTGGAGCGCGAGCTGCAGTGGCTGACCGACGACCGCAAGGTCAAGGACGCCGAGGGCGTCGCCGACCTGCTGCGCCTGCTCGGCCCGCTGACCGACGCGGAGCTGACCGAGCGCGGCGCCGACCCCGCCTGGGCGGCGGAGCTGGCGGGTGCCCGGCGCACCATCCGGGTACGCATCGCGGGCGCCGACCACTGGGCCGCGGTCGAGGACGCCGGGCGGCTGCGTGACGCGCTGGGCACGGCGCTGCCCGTGGGGGTGCCCGAGTCCTTCACCGAGCCGGTCAAGGACCCGCTGGGCGACCTGCTGTCCCGGTATGCGCGCACCCACGGCCCCTTCACCTCCGAGCAGGCGGCGGCCCGCTTCGGCCTCGGCACGGCCGTCACCGACGGGGCGCTGCACCGCCTCGCCGGGGCCGGCCGGGTCGTCCAGGGCGAGTTCGCGCCGTCCGGGGTGCACCAGGAGTGGTGCGACGCGCAGGTGCTGCGGCGGCTGCGGCGGCGGTCGCTGGCCGCGCTGCGGCACGAGCTGGAGCCGGTGCCGCCGCCCGCGCTGGCCGCCTTCCTGCCGCAGTGGCAGAGCGTCGGCGGCCAGGGGCTGCGCGGCATCGACGGCCTCATGCGGGCCGTGGAGCAGCTGCAGGGCGCGCCGGTCCCCGCCTCCGCGCTGGAGCGGCTGGTCCTGCCGTCCCGGGTGGCGGGCTACTCCCCCGCCCTGCTGGACGAGCTGACCTCCTCGGGCGAGGTGCTGTGGGCGGGCGCGGGCGCGCTGCCCGGCAAGGACGGCTGGATCGCGCTGTACCCGGCCGACACCGCGCCGCTCCTCCTTCCGCAGCCGCACCCCTTCGAGGTGACGCCGCTGCACCAGTCGGTGCTGGACGCGCTGGCCCCCGGGTACGGCCTGTTCTTCCGGCAGATCGCCGACCAGGTGCGGGAGGTGCGGGCCACCACGCACCCCGAGGTCACCGACCCGCAGCTGGCCGACGCCGTCTGGGACCTGGCCTGGTCCGGGCGGCTGACCAATGACACCCTCGCGCCGCTGCGCGCGCTCCTCGGCTCGGGCCGTACGGCGGGCGCCACCGCGCACCGCGCCCGCCGGGCCACCCCGCGCGGCCGGTACGGCAGCCTCACCGCCGCCACCGGACGGTCCGGCCGGCCCACCGCATCCCGGTCGGGGCCGCCCACGGTCGGCGGGCGCTGGTCGCTGCTGCCGGCCCCGGAGCCGGACCCCACCCACCGGGCGCACGCACTGGCCCACACCCTCCTGGACCGGCACGGCATCGTCACCCGTGGCGCGGTGGCCGCCGAGGGGGTCGAGGGCGGCTTCTCCGCGGCGTACCGGGTGCTGTCCGCCTTCGAGGAGACCGGCCAGGCCCGCCGTGGGTACGTGGTCGAGGGGCTGGGCGCGGCGCAGTTCGCGATGGACGGCGCGGTGGACCGGCTGCGCGCGGTCAGCACGAGCCGGGACCGTACGGCCGAGGAGACCGCGCAGGGCGGCTCCTGGCAGCCGGCCGGCCCTGCGCGCGGCGGCGGTACTCCGCGGGCCGTCGTGCTGGCGGCGGCGGACCCGGCCAACGCGTACGGCGCGGCGCTGCCCTGGCCCGAGCCACCGGAGGGCTCGTCGCACAAGCCGGGCCGCAAGGCGGGGTCGCTGGTCGTCGTGGTCGACGGCGAGCTGGCGCTGTACCTGGAGCGGGGCGGCAAGACGCTGCTGGCCTGGCAGGCCGGGGAGGAGGGCGGCGGCACCCGGGTGACGCTCGCCCTGGAGGCACTGGCGGCGGCCGTGCGGAACGGCCACGTGGGCGCGCTCACCGTCGAGCGGATCAACGGCTCGTCGGCGCTCACCTCGCCGCTCGCCGCCGAGCTGGAGAGCGCGGGCTTCCACGCGACACCGAGGGGGCTGCGACTGCGGATGTGAGTACCGGCCTCCGGGCGCCCGGCGTGGCCGGCCTCGCGCCCCGCCCGCGCGCCGCGCACGGCATGATGGGGCCATGCCCGAAGGTGACACCGTCTGGCGGGCCGCCGCCGAGCTGCACGAGGCACTGGCCGGGCGGCTGCTGACCCGTACGGACCTGCGCGTGCCGAAGCTGGCCACGACGGACCTCGCCGGGCGTGCGGTACTGGAGGTGGTGCCACGCGGCAAGCACCTGCTGACCCGCATCGAGGGCGGCTTCACGCTCCACTCGCACCTGCGGATGGACGGTGCCTGGCGGGTGTACGCGGCGGGCGAGCGCTGGCGCGGCGGCCCCGACCACCAGATCCGCGCGGTGCTGGCCACGGCGGAGCGCACCGCCGTGGGCTACCGCCTGCCCGTACTGGAACTGCTCAGGACCGCCGACGAGGACAGCGCCGTCGGCCACCTGGGCCCGGACCTCCTCGGCCCCGACTGGGACGCGGACGAGGCGCTGCGCCGGCTGCTGGCCGATCCGGACCGAGCGCTCGGGGAGGCGCTGCTGGACCAGCGCAATCTGGCCGGCATCGGCAACGTCTTCAAGTGCGAGCTGTGCTTCCTGCTGCGCGCCTCGCCCTGGCTGCCGGTGGGTGCTCTGCCGCGCCCGGAGCGGGCGGTCACTCTCGCGAAAAAGCTGCTGGAGGCGAACAAGCGGCGGGTCGCCCGTACGACGACGCCCAGCGCGCGCCCCGACCGCCGCCTGTGGGTCTACGCCCGCGCCGACCGCCCCTGCCTGCGCTGCGGCACCCCCATCCGAGTCGCCGACCAGGGCCCCTCACCGCAGGCCCGCGTCACCTACTGGTGCCCCACCTGCCAGCCGGCCCCGCCCGGCACGGCAGAGGCGTGACGGCGAAACGGCGAGACGGCCGAACGGCGTCAGAACCCGGCCAGGAGCGCGCGTCGACCGGCATGGCAGCGACGTGACGGCGACACGAACGAAATGAAAGGCCGCGTCAGAGCCGGCCAGGGCCGTCCCGCCGGTAGCGCCGTGCCTTCGTGTGCGCCTTTGTGTACGCCTTGGTGAAGCCGTCGGTGATCCGGTCCGGGAGAGCGGGGCCGTACGGCCGGCCCGCGCAGCCGCCGCGGCGGCGCCAGCCGATCACGCCGGCTCGCCCGCCACCGCGGCGCGCCTGGCGCGGTACGCAGTGCACCGGCAGCAGGCTCAGACCCCAGCCGCCCGCCACCATCGCACCCTCCACGACACCCGCTCCCTCGGGCCAGAAGAGCAGTCTCAGCACGGCCCACCACCACAGCCCGCCGAGGAGCAGCGCGGCGGTCCAGCGGCCCGGCGCCGAGCGGAGCGTTTCCACCGGACCGTGAGCCGGTGCCCCCACCGGACCGCTGCCTGGCGCCCCCACCGTGCCGCGGCCCGGTGATCCGGGCGCCGCGGCGCCCACGCCCCGGACCGGGAGCCGGGAGAAGAAGCCGCGCCATGCCATGACTGCCTCCTCCGCTCGACGCTAGTCGGCCATGAAGGTCCGGCGGGAGGGCGCACTGGGGCACGAACGGCGCGTTCCGCAATGCGCGACACGCGGTCGGACCGAACCGTTCTCCGACCGGTCCCGGCCCGCTTCGGAGCCGGTCAGCGGCGCTCAGGCCGTGGTCGGAGTCCGGCATCGTGCGCCGGAAACGGTCGGTCCGCCGTGGGGTGCGGCTCAGGCCGCCTCGGCCTGGAACATCCAGTGGTGCTTCTCCAGGTCGGCGGTGAGCCCGATGAGGATGTCCTGCGTGACCGGGTCGGGCTTGTCGGTGGCGGCGATGCGTTCCCGCATCCGCTCGATGACCGCGCCCAGGGCCCGTACGAGGGTGCCCACCGCGTCGTTGTCCTTGATCCAGCCCGCGTCGACGGTGCTGATCCCGCTGGTCTTCGCGACCGTCTCGGAGCGGCCGTCCGGGTTCACGCCGATCGCGGAGGCACGCTCGGCGACCGTGTCGGCGTGGCCGCGGGCGCTGGTGACGACGTCATCGAGCTGCAGATGGACGGAGCGGAACCGCGGGCCGACCACGTTCCAGTGCACCTGCTTGGCGACGAGGGACAGGTCGACCAGGTCGACCAGGGCGCCCTGGAGCGCGTCGCCGACCGTCTTGCGGTCGCTCTCGGACAGCGTGCTGTTGACGACAGGCATGCATTTACTCCCTGTATCAGAGCGATAGGTCCTGCTGACCTTCGTATGGCCGGTTGACCTTCGTATAAACGATGCCTCACCGCAGTAAATGCCGCAGTTCGGGGCAACACAGATCATCGCGTCACCTTGCGGCAAAACGAGGACCCTGCTGGGCGGGTGCCCAGCAGGGTCCTCTTCATGCATCGAACCGGACGGTCAGGCCGCTACGACATCCACGGCCTCCGCCGGAGCCTTGATCGTCACGCGCTCTTCGGGGACGCCCGTCAGGGAAGCGACGGACACCGCATTGAACGTGGGCCGCACCGGCGCCGGCACCGGCTCGCTCGCGGCCGCCGACTGTGCCAGCTCCGCGAGCGCCAGCTCGTCGCTGACCTCCCGCATCAGCTCGGACATCCGTACGTCCAGCGCGTCACAGATCGCCGAGAGCAGTTCGGAGGAAGCCTCCTTCTGTCCCCTCTCGACCTCGGACAAGTAGCCGAGCGACACCCGGGCGGAGGAGGAGACCTCGCGCAGGGTGCGGCCTTGACGCTGACGCTGTCGGCGCAGCACGTCACCCAGCAGGCGACGGAGCAGAATCATCGCTGGCTCCCTCCTCGGACCTCGGATCCGGATCCATCTCGCCCCACCGTACCGCCTCGGGCGTCAGCCGTGCCGGGAGCGATGTCGTGTTCACTCAGGGCTGTAAACATCAGATACCCCCGTGATGTTCCGTATCCTTTGCCCGCGCATTTCCTGTCAGTTCGCTCAGCAGCAGATCCACTGCTGCGGTGACGCTGTCCCGACGGATCCGGTCGCGATCGCCGTGCAGCGCCAGTCGGCGCACTTTTCCCTCACCGCCGGGCCCTGTGACCGCGACGTAGACCGTGCCGACCGGCTGCCCGTCCTGGGGGTCGGGGCCGGCGACCCCTGTTGTGGCAATACCCCAGTCAGCGGCGAGCACGCGTCGCACGCCCTGTGCCATTTGCCGGGCGACGTCGGCGTCCACCGCTCCCCGAGTGGCCAGAAGTGCGCCGTCCACACCCAGTACGAGGTTCTTCAGTTCCGTCGCGTACGCCGTGACCGAGCCACGGAAGCACCGGGAGGCACCCGGAACCGCGGTCAGCGCACCCGCGACCAGCCCGCCGGTCAGCGATTCGGCCACCGCGAGGGTCTGACCGCGCTCGGCCAGGGCCGCCAGCGCCCGCGCAGCGCTCTCCGGGCCGCCGGAGGTGCCGGAAGACCCGGGAACGCCCGCGAGGGCCTCAGTGCCCGTCCCAGCACCCTCCTGGGGCTCGTACGCCGCCTCCGTACCGCCGTTCACCGTGCCGGCCCCTCCCCGGAAACCGTCCCGGCGGACCGCTCGCGGAGCGCCTCGCGCGACTTGGCCAGCCCGGCCCGGCGCAGCACCACGGCCTGCTTCACGTAGTCCAGTCCCGTGAGGACGGTCAGCGCCACGGCCACCGCCATCACCCACCAGCGCAGGGTGGCCAGCGGGCCGGTCAGCACGAGGACGTACATGCCGACGCCGACCCCCTGGGCCAGCGTCTTCAGCTTGCCGCCGCGGCTGGCCGGGATGACGCCGTGCCGGATCACCCAGAAGCGCATCACCGTGATGCCGAGCTCCCGGAAGAGGATCACCGCGGTGACCCACCAGGGCAGGTCGCCGAGGACCGACAGGCAGATCAGCGCGGCACCCATGATCGCCTTGTCCGCGATCGGGTCGGCGATCTTCCCGAAGTCCGTGACCAGGTCGTACGCGCGCGCCAGGTGCCCGTCGAAGAGATCGGTGATCATGGCGACGGCGAACGCGGCCCAGGCGAAGGAGCGCCAGGCGGGGTCGTAGCCGCCGTCGTGCATCATCAGCAGCACGAAGGCCGGGACGAGGACCAGCCGCAGCATCGTGAGGATGTTGGCGATGTTCCACAGCCCGGCCTGCCGCCGGACGGTCTTCGGCCGGCCGGCTCCGCCAGCAGCGGAAGCGCCGGCGGCGGAAGCCGGGACTCCGGTCATCTGGCCGCCTCCTCGGGACACCCGGCGCCGTGCTCGGCGCCGAGCGGCAGTGGCTCCGCCACGAGGTCCACGCCCTCGGTGGCCACCACCTTTGCTTCGACCATACGACCCGGCGCCAGGTCCGTGCCGCTCGTGAGCAGGGTGACGCCGTCGGTCTCGGGCGCCTGGTGCGCCGCGCGGCCGACCACGCCGTCCTCGTCGTCGACCCGGTCGACCAGCACGGTCACGGTCTCGCCCAGCCGCTCCTCGGCACGCTGCGCGGTCAGCTCCTCGGCCAGCCGGGACAGGTGCGCCAGGCGCTCTGCCACCAGGTCGGGGTCGAGCTTGTTCTCGTAACCGGCCGCCTCGGTGCCGTCCTCGTCGGAGTAGCCGAAGACGCCGATGGCGTCGAGTCTCGCCTCGCTGATGAAGCGTTCCAGCTCGGCGAAGTCCTCCTCGGTCTCGCCGGGGAAGCCGACGATGAAGTTGGAGCGGGCACCGGCCTGCGGCGCCTTCGTACGGATCTGCGCCAGCAGGTCCAGGAAGCGGTCGGTGTCCCCGAAGCGGCGCATGGCGCGCAGCACACCGGGGGCCGAGTGCTGGAAGGACAGGTCGAAGTACGGCGCGACCTTCTCCGTGCCGGTCAGCACGTCGATCAGGCCGGGGCGCAGCTCGGCCGGCTGGAGGTAGCTGACCCGGACGCGCTCGATGCCGTCCACCGCGGCCAGCTCCGGCAGCAGCGTCTCCAGCAGGCGGATGTCACCGAGGTCCTTGCCATAAGAGGTGTTGTTCTCGGAGACCAGCATGATCTCCTTCACGCCCTGCTCGGCCAGCCAGCGGGTCTCCCCCAGCACGTCCGAGGGACGGCGGGAGACGAAGGAGCCGCGGAAGGACGGGATGGCGCAGAAGGAGCAGCGGCGGTCGCAGCCCGAGGCGAGCTTCACCGAGGCCACCGGGCTGCTGCCCAGGCGGCGGCGGAGCGGGGCGCGCGGTCCGGAGGCGGGCGCGACGCCCTCGGGCAGGTCCTCGGGGGCCGAGGCCAGCGCGTCACCGTGGCCGGGCAGCGCGACGTCGGCGCCCTGCCGCTCGGCCGGGCTGATCGGCAGCAGCTTGCGCCGGTCACGGGGGGCGTGGGCCTCGACGTTGCCGCCGCTCAGGATGGTCTGGAGGCGGCCTGAGATGTCGGTGTAGTCGTCGAAGCCGAGCACGCCGTCGGCCTCGGGGAGCGCCTCGGCCAGCTCCTTGCCGTAGCGCTCGGCCATGCAGCCCACGGCGACGACGGCCTGGGTGCGGCCGTGGTCCTTCAGATCGTTGGCTTCCAGCAGGGCATCGACGGAGTCCTTCTTGGCGGCCTCGACGAAACCACAGGTGTTGACGACGGCGACATCGGCATCGGCGGCTTCCTCGACGAGCTCCCAGCCGTCCGCTGCCAGGCGGCCTGCGAGCTCCTCCGAGTCCACCTCGTTACGGGCGCAGCCAAGGGTGACAAGGGCGACGGTACGGCGTTCGGGCATGGGGCTCAGCCTACTTCGTCCCGGACGTCCCCATGGCTGGCAGGGTTCCCGCACGGCCCCGCGCCCCGTATACGCGGCCGCCCGCCGCCTCCCGGAAGAGGCGGCGGGCGGTTCCCCGGCAGGCGGCAGGCGCGCGGTCAGCCCTCCTGAGGATCACCCGGGGTGTAGCTCAGGCGCTCCACGGAGCCCTTGTCGCCGATCTCCTTGACCTCCTTGCCGTTGACGTACAGCTGTACGGCTCCGGCGTTGCCGACGACGAGATCGATCCGCTTCTTGTCGGTGATGGTCTTGGACTGGCCCTTGCGGAGCAGGCCGTCCTCCAGGAGCTTGCCGTTGGCGTTCTTGGCGGAGACCCAGCTCTGCCCGTCCCGTGCGGTGATCTTGATGGTCACCTTGTCCTTCGGCAGCCCGGCGATGGCGCTGTCGGAGGGGTCGGGCTTGGGCTCGGCGGGCTTGGTCTTGGTCGGGGACGGCTTCACCGTGGGACTCTCGCCGACGTTGCCGTCGGCGACGGAGGCTTCCTGGCCCCTGCCACCGTCGCTGAACAGCGTGAATCCGACGAAACCGACCACGGCGACGATGGCGGCGACCATCGCGGCCGTCCAGTTCGGACGGCGGCGCTCGGGGCGGATGCGCTCCGCCTCGAAGAGCGGCGCCGCCGGCGTGGGCGCGGGCCGGCCGCCGTGCTCGGCGTCGTACTGGGCGATCAGGGGGGCCGGATCCAGCCCCACCGCACGTGCGAGTGTTCGAATATGGCCACGGGCGTACACGTCCCCGCCGCAACGCGAGAAGTCTTCCTGCTCGATCGCGTGCACGATGGGGATGCGCACCCGCGTGGTCGTACTGATCTCGTCGACGGTCAGTCCGGCGTCGACGCGGGCCTGCTGGAGGATGCGACCGACGGAAGGCCGGTCGTCTTCAGGGGAGTTGCCGATGGACACGGGGGCGCCTTTCGAGCGTGTAGCCACCTGCTGGATGTTCAGTCTAGGGGTGTACCGAAAGGGTCGGGCAAGCGGAGGGGCGGACTTTGTACGCCATCGGTAGCCCCCTCGGTACGCATCGAGGGACCGACGGACGCGCATCGCTCCGTCTCTTCCTTCAACTTGACGTATCGGCAGAAGAAACGGTTGCTTCCGATCTCTTTCCGGTGACGAGTCAGCTCTTTCGAGTGACTTGTCAGTGAGCCTCCCCCCGAATGACGGCGAGCACTCCTTCCAAATCATCCGGTTTCACCAGAACATCCCGCGCCTTGGAACCCTCGCTGGGCCCCACGATGTCCCTCGACTCCATCAGGTCCATCAGCCGCCCGGCCTTCGCGAACCCCACCCGCAGCTTGCGCTGCAGCATCGACGTGGACCCGAACTGAGTGGAAACGACCAGCTCAGCGGCCTGGCACAGCAGGTCCAGGTCGTCGCCGATGTCCTCGTCGATCTCCTTCTTCTTGCTCTGCCCCACCGTGACGTCGTCGCGGAAGACCGGAGCCATCTGCTCCTTGCAGTGCCGGACCACCGCCGCGACCTCCGCCTCCTGCACGAAGGCGCCCTGCATACGGGTCGGCTTGCTCGCCCCCATCGGCAGGAACAGGCTGTCACCCTTTCCGATGAGCTTCTCCGCACCCGGCTGGTCCAGGATGACCCGGCTGTCGGCCAGCGAGGACGTCGCGAACGCGAGCCGCGAGGGCACGTTCGCCTTGATCAGGCCCGTCACCACGTCGACCGACGGGCGCTGCGTCGCCAGCACCAGGTGGATGCCGGCGGCACGCGCCAGCTGGGTGATGCGGACGATGGAGTCCTCCACGTCCCGCGGCGCGACCATCATCAGGTCCGCCAGCTCGTCCACGATCACCAGCAGGTACGGATACGGCGACAGCTCGCGCTCGCTGCCCTCGGGGGCCGTGGCCTTGCCGCTCCGCACGGCCTCGTTGAAGTCGTCGATGTGCCGGTACCCGTACGCCGCGAGGTCGTCGTAGCGCAGGTCCATCTCGCGCACCACCCACTGCAGCGCCTCGGCGGCCCGCTTGGGGTTGGTGATGATCGGCGTGATCAGGTGCGGGATGCCCTCGTACGCGGTCAGCTCGACCCGCTTGGGGTCGATCAGCACCATCCGTACGTCCTCCGGCGTGGCCCTGGCCATGATCGAGGTGATCAGGCAGTTGATGCAGGAGGACTTGCCGGAGCCGGTGGCGCCCGCGACGAGGACGTGCGGCATCTTCGCGAGGTTCGCCGAGACGTAGCCGCCCTCGACGTCCTTGCCGAGCCCGACCACCATCGGGTGGTCGTCGCCCACCGCCTCGGCCGAGCGCAGCACGTCGCCGAGGTTGACCATCTCGCGGTCGCTGTTCGGGATCTCGATGCCGACCGCGGACTTGCCCGGGATCGGGTTGATGATCCGCACGTCCGGGCTGGCCACCGCGTACGCGATGTTCTTCGCCAGCGCGGTGATCTTCTCGACCTTCACGCCGGGGCCGAGCTCGACCTCGTACCGGGTGACCGTCGGGCCGCGGGTGAAGCCGGTGACCGCGGCGTCCACCTTGAACTCCTGGAACACCGTCGACAGCGACTGCACCACCGCGTCGTTGGCCGCGCTGCGGGTCTTGCCCGGCCCGCCGCGCTCCAACAGGTCCAGCGAGGGCAGCGCATACGTGATGTCCCCTGCGAGCTGGAGCTGCTCGGCGCGCGGCGGCAGGTCGTCGACGGGCTCCGGGGCCTTCTTGGTGAAGTCCGGGACGCTCGGCGAGGAGGGCTCACCGGCCGGTTCCGGCCCGGCGTCGCGCGCGGGCGGCACGGAGCCCCGCAGGCTCTTCGTCGCGCCGCTGTCGTCCTGCTCGCCCCGGTCGGGCTTGATGCCGCTGCTGAGATCGGCCACCAGCGGCGAGGGCTGGATGCCGTGCAGGACGGCGCCGTCCAGGTTCGCCGCGTACCCGGCGGCCACGTCCACCGCGTCCTGGGAGCGGGCGTGCTCCGGCTCCGCGGCCGGCTCCGGCGCGGTCCGGCGCTTGCGGCGCTTGGCGAGCGCCGCCTCCTCCGCGGCCTCGGGAGAGGCCTCCAGGTCCGCTGCGCGGGCCCGGCGAGGCTTGCGGGCCGGCTGCTCCAGCGGCTCGTCGGCGAAGGCGTCGGCGTCCGGCTCGTACGTCTCCAGCAGGCCCAGCCGGACGCCGAGGGCCTTGAAGCGCCGCGGAATGGCCGTGACCGGGGTCGCCGTGACCACCAGCAGGCCGAAGATGGTCAGCAGCACCAGCAGGGCCACCGACAGGGTCTGGCCGACCATGAAGAGCAGCGGTTTGCTGGCGGCCCAGCCGAGGTAGCCGCCGGCGTCCCGCACCCCCGCGACGTCCTTCTGGTCCGGGGAGCCGCAGGCGATGGCGACCTGCCCGAGCACGCCGATGACCAGGGCCGAGAGTCCGATGACGATCCGGCCGTTGGCCTCCGGCTGCTCCGGGCGGAAGAAGACGCGGGCGGCGATGCCGCCCACCAGTATCGGGACGAGCAGGTCGAGCCGGCCGAACGCGCCGGTGACCAGCATCTCGACGATGTCGCCGACCGGGCCGTTGAGGTTGGCCCAGGTGCCCGCCGCGATCACCAGGCCGAGGCCGAGGAGGGCGAGCGCGAGGCCGTCCTTGCGGTGCGCGGGGTCGAGGTTCTTCGCGCTGCGCCCCATGCTCCGGAAGAACCAGCCGACGCCGTGCGCGAGGCCCAGCCAGAGGGCGCGCACCGCGCGGTAGACACCCCCGGTGGGTGAGGGGGCCGGCTTCTTCGCCGCCGCCTTCTTCGCCGGCGCCTTCCGGGCTGCCGCCGCCTTCTTGGGCGGTGCCTTCTTCGGCGCCGCCTTCTTGGCGGCGGGCGGCTTCGCCGCGGTCTTCTTGGCGGCGCCCCCGGGGCGCCCGGCGCGCTGCTTCGAGGGGCCCGCCGTGCTCTGGGAACCCTTGCCGGACGTACGTGAGGCCATGGTGACGAGGTTACAGGCGTCACCCCGGGGTGACACGGGTGCTCGGGCCTTCACCCGTTCGTGTCGTAACCAACGCGCCATATGGGCGGTTGGCCCGGCCCCCGGCCCAACGAGCGGCGCAGCGCGGGGAACTGCCACCGGGTCAGCCGGGGCCCGGCGCGGCGTCCGCGCCGTGCGGCCGGTGCGGCGCCGTCAGTTCTGCGACGGCACGGACGGCGTGTCGCTGTTGCCCGCGCCCGGCTCCAGCGCGTCCAGCGCGCGGCGCAGCCCGGTCAGCTTCCGCTCCAGGTGTGCGGCCGTCGCCACGGCGGCCGCGTCCGCCGACTCGTCCAGCTGCTTGGACAGCGCCTCGGCCTGCTCCTCGACCGCCGCCAGCCGCGCGGAGAGCTCCGCGAGCAGCCCCGCGGCCTCCTTGGCGTCCTCGCCGCCGGCCGGCTGGCCGCCCTCGAGCTGGAGCCGCAGCAGCGACGCCTGCTCGCGCAGCTTGCAGTTCTTCATGTACAGCTCGACGAAGACCGAGACCTTGGCGCGCAGCACCCACGGGTCGAACGGCTTCGAGATGTAGTCGACCGCGCCGGCCGCGTATCCGCGGAAGGTGTGGTGCGGGCCGTGGTTGATCGCCGTGAGGAAGATGATCGGGATGTCCCGGGTCCGCTCGCGGCGCTTGATGTGCGCCGCCGTCTCGAACCCGTCCATTCCCGGCATCTGCACGTCGAGCAGAATCACCGCGAAATCGTCGGTGAGCAGCGCCTTGAGCGCTTCCTCCCCGGACGATGCCCGCACCAGCGTCTGATCGAGCGCGGAGAGGATCGCCTCCAGCGCCAGCAGATTCTCCGGCCGGTCATCGACCAGGAGGATCTTGGCCTTCTGCACCATGGCCCGTCCTCCTCGCCCCGGCACTCCACCGGACGCCGCCCCAGGGGACGGCTCCGTCATGCCGCCCGTACTTGTGCCGGTCATGGTAGCCGCACCCCGCCTGTCGCCACACCCTGTCACTGCTATGTCACCGTGCACGTAGCAGGAACGCAGCAGGAGACCAGAAGGTTCCCCGAATACCGTGCTCCCACACGTGCGCGACCACACTGAGTCAGCATATGGGCGGAGGTCCGGTCTCTCCGTACGCGTCCCGTCACTCCGCGCGCATCCATTGCCGCATGACCGCGAGCAGATGGTCGGTGTCCACCGGCTTCGTCACGTAGTCCGAAGCCCCGGACTCGATGCTCTTCTCGCGGTCACCCTTCATGGCCTTCGCGGTCAGCGCGATGATCGGCAGCCCCGCGAACTGCGGCATCCGGCGGATCGCCGCGGTCGTGGCGTAGCCGTCCATCTCCGGCATCATGATGTCCATCAGCACCACTGTCACATCATCGTGCTGTTCCAGCACCTCGATTCCCTCGCGGCCGTTCTCGGCGTAGAGCACCGACAGGCCGTGCTGCTCCAGGACGCTGGTCAGCGCGAAGACGTTGCGGATGTCGTCGTCGACGATCAGCACCTTCTCGCCGTGGAAGCCGTCGTCCTCGCCGGCCGGCGCCACCAGGTCCTGTCCGTTGCCCAGCCACGGCTCGTCCGCCGTCTGCGCCGGCTGTGCCGTCGTCGGCTGGCCGGGCAGGGCCGTGCGCTGCGGCGCCGCCGAAAGCCCGCGCCTGCGGCGCCTGTTGAGGCCGGAGACCGCCTCGTCCGGGGTGGCCTGCTCGGCCTCCGCACGCGCGTTGTCCGCCGCCTCCTGCTCGGCGATCTCCGCGTCGTGCGCCTCGGCGTCCATCGCGAAGCCGCCCGCGACCAGCTGCGGGTACCCCTGCGGCGGCAGCCCGCCCGGGTTGTACGGCAGGTACAGGGTGAAGGTCGAGCCGCGGCCCGGCTCACTGGCGGCGTGGATCTCACCGCCGAGCAGCCGCGCGATCTCCCGACTGATGGACAGGCCGAGGCCGGTACCGCCGTACTTCCGGCTGGTCGTGCCGTCCGCCTGCTTGAACGCCTCGAAGATCACCCGCATCTTGCTGGACGCGATGCCGATGCCCGTGTCGGTCACCGAGAAGGCGATCATGTCGGCATCCGCGTCACGCAGCGCGCCGTGCTCCAGCAGCTGCTCGCGGATCGCCACCGGGACGTCCGAGCCGGCCGGCCTGATGACCAGCTCCACGGCGCCGGAGTCGGTGAACTTCACCGCGTTCGACAGGAGGTTGCGCAGCACCTGGAGGAGGCGCTGCTCGTCGGTGTGCAGCGTCGCGGGCAGCTCCGGGGAGACCCGTACGGAGAAGTCCAGGCCCTTCTCCGCGGTCAGCGGCCGGAACGTGGCCTCGACGTAGTCCACCAGCTGCACCAGCGCGATCCGGGTCGGGCTGACGTCCATCTTGCCCGCCTCGACCTTCGACAGGTCCAGGATGTCGTTGATCAGCTGGAGCAGGTCCGAGCCGGCGCCGTGGATCGTCTCGGCGAACTCCACCTGCTTCGGGGAGAGGTTCCCCTCGGCGTTGTCCGCCAGCAACTTGGCAAGGATGAGCAGGGAGTTGAGCGGCGTACGCAGCTCGTGCGACATGTTCGCGAGGAACTCGCTCTTGTAGCGCATCGAGACCGCGAGCTGCTCGGCGCGCTCCTCCAGGACCTGCCGCGCCTCCTCGATCTCGGTGTTCTTCACCTCGATGTCGCGGTTCTGCTTGCGCAGCTGCTCGGCCTTCTCCTCCAGCTCGGAGTTGGACAGCTCCAGCGCGCGCTGCCGGCTCTCCAGCTCCGCCGAGCGCTCCCTGAGCTGCTCGGTCAGCTCCTGGGACTGCGCCAGCAGGATCTCGGTCTTGGTGTTGACCGAGATGGTGTTGACGCTGGTCGCGATCATCTCGGCGATCTGGCTGAGGAAGTCCTTCTGGATCTGGGTGAACGGCTGGAACGAGGCCAGCTCGATGACGCCCAGTACCTTGTCCTCGAAGAGCACCGGCAGCACGATCACGTTGGCCGGCGGGGCCTCGCCCAGGCCGGAGGCGATCTTCAGGTATCCCGACGGCACGTTCTCCACCAGGATGGTGCGCTTCTCCTCCGCCGCCGTGCCGATGAGCGTCTCACCGGGCCGGAAGGTGGAGGGCATCGCGCCCATCGAGTAGCCGTACGAACCCATCAGCCGGAGTTCGTACTCGCCCGCCTCGCCGCCGTCCGCGCCGATCTCCTGGTTGTCGTCGGCGGGGGTGGCGAGGAAGAACGCGCCGTGCTGCGCGGAGACCGCGGGCGACAGCTCGCTCATGATCAGCTTGGCCACGTCCTTGAGGTCGCGGCGGCCCTGCATCAGACCGGAGATCCGGGCGAGGTTGCCCTTCAGCCAGTCCTGCTCCTCGTTGGCGAGGGTGGTCTCGCGGAGCGTGGCGATCATCGTGTTGACGTTGTCCTGGAGCTCCAGGATCTCGCCGGCCGCGTCCACGTCGATGCGGACGTTGTGGTCGCCGAGGGTCACCGCGGCGGCGACGGCGGCGATCGCGCGCACCTGGCGGGTGAGGTTCCCCGCCATCTCGTTCACCGACTCGGTCAGGTCCTTCCAGGTGCCGGCCACGCCGCGCACCTGCGCCTGACCGCCCAGCTGGCCTTCCGTACCCACCTCACGGGCCACCCGGGTGACCTGCTCGGCGAAGGAGGACAGCTGGTCGACCATCGTGTTGATGGTGGTCTTGAGCTCCAGGATCTCGCCCCGGGCGTCGATGTCGATCTTCTTGGTGAGATCACCCTTGGCGATGGCCGTCGTGACCATCGCGATGTTCCGCACCTGACCGGTCAGGTTGGACGCCATGGAGTTCACCGACTCCGTGAGGTCCTTCCACGTGCCCGCGACGCCCGGCACCCGCGCCTGGCCGCCCAGGATGCCGTCGGTGCCCACCTCACGGGCGACCCGCGTCACCTCGTCGGCGAACGACGACAGGGTCGTGACCATGGTGTTCACCGTGTCGGCCAGCGTCGCGACCTCGCCGCGCGCCTCGACCGTGACCTTCTTGGTCAGGTCACCGTTGGCGACCGCCGCGGAGACCTGGGAGATGTTCCGCACCTGGATGGTCAGGTTGTTGGCCATCAGGTTCACGTTGTCGCTGAGGTCCTTCCAGATGCCGGTGACCCCCGGCACCCGGGCCTGGCCGCCCAGCTGGCCCTCCGTACCCACCTCACGGGCCACCCGCGTCACCTGCTCGGCGAAGGACGAGAGCTGGTCGACCATGGTGTTCACGGTCGTCACCAGTTCGAGGATCTCGCCCTTGGCGTCGACGGTGATCTTCTTGGACAGGTCGCCGCGTGCCACCGCGGTCGTGACCTCGGCGATGTTGCGGACCTGGGAGGTCAGGTTGTTCGCCATGAAGTTCACGGACTGGGTGAGGTCCTTCCAGGTACCGCTCACCCCCTGGACCTCGGCCTGGCCGCCGAGGATGCCCTCGGTGCCCACCTCGCGGGCCACCCGGGTCACCTGCTCGGCGAAGGAGGACAGCTGGTCCACCATCGTGTTCAGGGTGTTCTTCAGCTCCAGGATCTCGCCGCGCGCGTCCACGTCGATCTTCTGGGAGAGGTCACCCCGGGCGACCGCGGTCGCGACCTGCGCGATGTTACGGACCTGGGCGGTGAGGTTGCCCGCCATGCCGTTCACCGAGTCGGTCAGGTCGCGCCACACGCCGGCGACGCCCGGCACCTGCGCCTGACCGCCCAGCCGGCCGTCCGTACCCACCTCACGGGCGACTCTCGTCACCTGCTCCGCGAAGGCCGAGAGCTGGTCGACCATCGTGTTGATGGTGTTCTTCAGCTCCAGGATCTCGCCGCGCGCGTCCACGTCGATCTTCTGCGAGAGGTCACCCCGGGCGACCGCCGTCGTCACCTGAGCGATCTGCCGCACCTGGGACGTGAGGTTCCCGGCCATGAAGTTGACGGAGTT
>NZ_PQSQ01000044.1 GCF_002920575.1 Streptomyces sp. Ru73
ATCCTTACCCGCAGCACCCATCAACACTCACTCCCGTCACACCGAAAAACACGCCCCGTTCGGGCGGGCACGGAGGATGAACCGGTCAGCGGCCGCCGAAACGGGCCGCGTCGAAATTGGCCGCCGACATCTGCTGCCGCGCGTTGTCGCCGTGCTCCTGGTCACCCGAGCTGAACGCCGAGTCCATGCCCTTCTGGCCGCCGAGAATGCCCGACAGCGAACTCTGCAGCGACGCGGCGATCTCGTCCGAACGCGCCTTGAACTGATCGAAGGCCGCCTTGCCCGAACCGTTGAACTTGCCCTCCAACGGGGCGGCGGCATCCACCAGCTGACGGATCAGTGAGCCGAGGTCCTCGCTCGACCCCTGCGACTTGGACTGCAGCGTCGACAGCGTCGACGCACCCATGTCGAACTTCATCTGGCTCCCCCTGCCACGAACTGGACCATCGTTTCCGGATACATCGTGGCAACTCAGGGACATCGCTGCCAACACTGGACACAGTGCTGTGACACACGCGTGACACCGTCACCCGCGCCGGACGGGAGTGCGCAGGCCGTAGCCTTGCGATGCCCGGCGGGTCGGTGTCCGGGCAGGCCGCGGAGTGCGAAGGGGAACCTGTCATGACGGAACGGCTGGTGGTCATCGGCGGGGACGCGACCGGGATGTCGGCGGCGTCGCAGGCCCGCAGGCTGCGCAAGCCCGAGGAGCTGGAGATCGTCGCCTTCGAGCGGGGGCACTTCACGTCGTACTCCGCCTGCGGCATCCCGTACTGGGTGGGCGGCGTCGTGGACGACCGGGACGCGCTGGTCGCGCGGACGCCGGAGCAGCACCGGGCGCGCGACATCGAGCTGCGGATGCGGACGGAGGTCACCGAGCTCGACGTCGACAAGCGGCGGGTGCGCTCGCGCGACCTCGAAACCGGCGCGGAGGAGTGGACGGAGTACGACAAGCTCGTCCTCGCGACCGGCGCGAAGCCGCTCCGGCCGCCGCTCCCGGGCATCGACGCGCCGGGCGTGCACGGCGTGCAGACCCTCGACGACGGACAGGCGCTGCTGGACACGCTGACCCGTACCAAGGGGCGGCGCGCGGTCGTGGTGGGCGCCGGGTACATCGGCGTGGAGATGGCCGAGGCGCTGATCCAGCGCGGGTACGAGGTGACGGTCGTCGACCGCGGCGCCGAGCCGATGTCCACGCTCGACCCGGACATGGGCCGCCTGGTGCGCGACGCGATGACGGGTCTGGGCATCGAGATGGTCAGCGGCGCCGAGGTGACGGAGATCCGCACCGGCGACGACGGCCGGGCCCGCGCGGTGGTGACGGCGGAGAAGGAGTACCCGGCGGACGTGGTGGTGCTCGGCCTCGGCGTACGGCCCGAGACCGCGCTCGCCGAGACGGCGGGGCTGCCGCTGGGCGCGTCCGGCGGGATCCTCACCGACCAGGCGATGCGGGTACGCGGCCACGAGGACATCTGGGCGGGCGGCGACTGCGTGGAGGTGCTGGACCTGGTCTCCGGACGGGACCGGCACATCGCGCTCGGCACGCACGCGAACAAGCACGGCCAGGTCATCGGCTCCGGCGTGGGCGGCGGTTACGCGACCTTCCCCGGGGTGGTCGGCACGGCCGTCAGCAAGGTCTGCGACCTGGAGATCGCGCGTACCGGGCTGCGCGAGAAGGACGCGCGGGCGGTGGGCCTGCAGTACGTCACCGCGACGATCGAGTCCACGAGCCGGGTCGGGTACTTCCCGGACGCCGCGCCGATGACGGTGAAGATGCTCGCCGAGCGGCTGACGGGGCGGCTGCTGGGCGTGCAGATCGTCGGGCGCGAGGGCGCGGCGAAGCGGGTGGACATCGCGGCGGTGGCGCTCACGGCGAAGATGACCGTGGAGCAGATGACGGCGCTGGACCTGGGCTACGCGCCGCCGTTCTCGCCGGTGTGGGACCCGGTGCTGGTGGCGGCGCGGAAGGCCGTCCAGGCGGTACGGGCGGACGCGGTGGCGCGATAGCGGTGCCGGGCCGCGGGCGTCCGCCGTGCGGCGGACGCCCGGCGCGGCTCAGCGTGCCGTCTGCTCGTGGACGTACTCGACCAGGCGGGTCAGCGCCTCGGGGTCGGTGTTCGGCAGGACGCCGTGGCCGAGGTTGAAGACGTGGCCCTCAAGGCCCGCGGCGGCGTCCAGCACCTCGCGGGCCTTGGCCTCGACGGCCTCGCGCGGGGCGAAGAGGACGGCCGGGTCGATGTTGCCCTGGATCGCCTTGCCGGGGCCGACGCGGCGGGCCGCCTCGTCCAGCGGCACCCGCCAGTCGGCGCCCACGACGTCCGCGCCGGCCTCGCCCATCAGGCCGAGCAGCTCGCCGGTGCCGACACCGAAGTGGATGCGCGGTACGCCGTACCCGGAGACGGCCTCGAAGACCTTGGCGGAGGCCGGCATGACGGAGCGGCGGTAGTCGGCCGGGGCGAGCGCGCCGACCCAGGAGTCGAAGAGCTGCACGGCGCTGGCGCCGGCCTCGATCTGCACCTTGAGGAAGGACGCGGTGATGTCGGCGAGGCGGTCCAGCAGGTCGGCCCAGAGCCGCGGGTCGCCGTACATGAGCGCCTTGGTGTGCTCGTGGTTGCGGGACGGGCCGCCCTCGACGAGGTAGCTGGCGAGGGTGAAGGGGGCGCCCGCGAAGCCGATGAGCGGGGTGGAGCCCAGCTCGCCGACGAGCATGCGGACCGCTTCGGAGACGTACGAGACGTCCTCGGGCGTGAGGTCGCGCAGCCGCTCCAGGTCGGCGCGGGTGCGGATCGGCCGCTCGACGACCGGGCCGACGCCGGGCTTGATGTCCAGGTCGATGCCGATGGCCTTGAGCGGGACGACGATGTCGCTGAAGTAGATCGCGGCGTCGACGTTGTGCCGGCGGACGGGCTGCAGCGTGATCTCGGTGACCAGGTCGGGCCGCATGCACGAGTCGAGCATGGCGATGCCCTCACGGACCTTGCGGTACTCCGGCAGTGAGCGCCCGGCCTGGCGCATGAACCACACCGGGGTGTGCGGGACCGGCTCCCGGCGGCAGGCCTTGAGGAACGCGGACTCGCGCGTGCTCTCCGGGGCGAAGGAGGCGGTTGGCTGCTGGCCCGTCATGGGGGTCTCCCCTGCTCGGTCGGAGTGGAGAGCGCGGGCAACGTCGTTGGCACTCACGCCCCAAATCTTCGCACGCGCGCGAGACACCTCCGAACGGGCGACCCGCCCACCGGGTGTCCTCCGCATATGAACGCCGCATTGCGCCTAACCTTCCCAGCATGGCAGCGGCTCACGAACACCTCGCGGACAGCGCGGACGAGACCCCGATCGCCTTCCGTCAGGCGGTCGAGGCCCTCCACGCGACCAGGCTGCGACCCGAGATCGAGATCGCGCCGATGCCCGCGCCGAAACGGCTCGCGCCGTTCGCGCACGCGCTGGAGGCGACGGTCGTCGAACGGGACGCGGAGGGCGACACGGACCTGGCCGACGGCCGGCTCGTGCTGCTGCACGACCCGGCGGGCCACGACGCCTGGCGCGGCACCTTCCGGGTGGTGACGCTGGCCCGCGCCGAGCTGGAGCCGGAGATGGGCACCGACCCGCTCCTCCCGGAGGTGTGCTGGTCCTGGCTGACGGGCGCGCTGGAGGCGCGCGGGGTGCCGTACGGGGAACCGAGCGGCACGGTCACGCGCGCGGGGTCGTACTACTTCGGCGGGCTCGGCGACCGGCAGCCGACCACCCAGATCGAGCTGCGTGCCTCGTGGACGCCGGCCGAGGGGCCCCGCGGGGTGCGGGACGCCGAGCTGCATCTGACGGCGTGGTGCGATCTGCTGTGCCAGGTGGCGGGGCTGCCGCCGGCGCCGGTCGAGCCCACGGCGCGGGGCGGCGTGGTGCCGCTGCCGCAGCGGCGGGGGCCGCAGCCGCGCTGATCAGCTCCTCTTTCCGGTTCCTCCCCGTCCGGCCCGGGCCGCCTCCGAGGCGGTTCCGGGCCGCGGTCGTGCTGCCCCGGCCCCGATCACGCTTCCGATTTGCCCGAATTGGTCCCAATTAAATCGTGATCAAACTCTAAAGTCCGGCCGGACTACTGCCGAAGAGGTCTATGACCCTTCAAACACGGGAGCACTCCGGCTCACCCTCCCCTGAAGCCGGCTTCCGTCCCCGCCACTCCCCAGGAGGCCCGGTGTCTGTTCTCCTCGAGCAACCTTCGAGCCTGGTCGCCTACCGCCCGAACAAGCCGACGGCCATGGTCGTCGTGGCCGACCCGCGCGTCCGTTCCACCGTGACCCGCCACCTGTGGGCCCTCGGAGTACGCGACGTGATCGAGGCATCGTCCATCGCGGAGGCCCGCCCCCGCGTCGGCAACCCGCGCGACATCTGCGTGGCCGACGTCCATCTGCCCGACGGCTCCGGCCTCACCCTGCTGTCCGAGACCCGGGCGGCGGGCTGGCCCAACGGCCTCGCGCTCTCCGCGGCCGACGACATCGGCGCGGTACGCAACGCCCTCGCCGGCGGCGTCAAGGGCTACGTCGTCACCGGCACCCGCACCAACCTCGGCATCCCGGGCCGTCCCGGCGCCGCGCCCATCGGCGCCGGCGCGGCCCGCATGCACCGCCGTCCGCCCGGCGCCCCCGGCCACCCCGGCGGGTACCGCGAGCTCTCGGGGCGCGAGGTCGAGGTGCTGAGATTGGTCGCCGAAGGCCAGTCCAACAAGGCCATCGGCGTCTCGATGGGCCTGTCGGCCCTCACCGTCAAGAGCCACCTGGCCCGCATCGCCCGCAAGCTCGGCACGGGAGACCGGGCCGGCATGGTCGCCGTCGCGCTGCGTACGGGGATCATCCACTGAGCTCCGGGACCGCCCGCCCGGACCGCCCGGCCGTCCGCCCGCCCGCTTCTCCTGGCTTTACATAGGTACAGCGTCCGTCGAGGGAACGTTCCCTCGGCGGACGTGGTGCATACACCGATACCCTTGACTGGTGACCGACGCCCAAAAGACCGCAGAAGACTCGACACTGCGAACCCCCGGGGACGCAACGGAAGACCCCCGGCCGGCACCGGTCCCGCTTCTCGAACCCCGCGAGGGCATCCCGCCCGTGACCGCGACCGACGAGGACCTCGCGCAGGTCGTCGCCGCCTTCGCGGCCGGCAGCGGCCCGGTCGCCGTGGACGCCGAGCGGGCCTCCGGGTACCGCTACGGCCAGCGCGCCTACCTGATCCAGCTGCGCCGCGAAGGCGCGGGCAGCGTCCTGATCGACCCGGTCGCCTGCCCCGACCTGAGCGCGCTGGGCGAGGCGATCGCCGGCACCGAGTGGGTGCTGCACGCGGCGACCCAGGACCTGCCCTGCCTGCGTGACATAGGGATGGTCCCGGCCTCGCTCTTCGACACCGAGCTGGCCGGCCGGCTGGCCGGCTTCGCGCGGGTCGGCCTCGGCGCGATGGTCGAGAACGTCCTCGGCTACGCGCTGGAGAAGGGCCACTCCGCGGTGGACTGGTCCACCCGCCCGCTGCCGGAGCCCTGGCTGCGGTACGCCGCGCTCGACGTGGAGCTGCTGGTCGACCTGCGGGACGCGCTGGAGGAGGAGCTGGACCGGCAGGGGAAGCTGGAGTGGGCCCGGCAGGAGTTCGCGGCCATCGCCGCCGCTCCGCCGGCCCCGCCCCGGAAGGACCCCTGGCGCCGTACGTCCGGGATGCACAAGGTGCGACGACGGCGCCAGATGGCGGTCGTACGGGAGCTGTGGACGGCCCGCGACCGGGTCGCGCAGAAGCGGGACGTCTCGCCGGGCAAGGTGCTGGGCGACGCGGCGATCGTGGAGGCGGCGCTGAACGTGCCGCCGAACGTCCACGCGCTCGCCTCCCTGTCCGGCTTCGGGCACCGCATGGGCCGCCGGCAGCTGGAGCAGTGGCAGGCGGCGATCGACCGGGCGCGGGCACTGCCCGAGTCGGAGCTGCCGCAGCCGGGCCAGCCGCTGAACGGTCCCCCGCCGCCGCGCGCCTGGGCCGACAAGGACCCGGCCGCCGCCGCCCGGCTCACCGCGGCCCGCGCCGCGGTGACCGCGCTCGCGGAGGAGCTGCACCTGCCGCAGGAGAACCTGATCACGCCGGACACGGTGCGGCGGGTGTGCTGGGAGCCGCCGGAGCCGACTCCGTCGGCCGTTGCCGAGGCGCTGGCCGGGTACGGTGCGCGGCCCTGGCAGGTCGAGCTGGTGACGCCGCTGCTGGTGGAGGCGCTGAGCACCTCGTCTGCGGGCTGACGCCTGCGGGCGTCCTGTCCTCAATCGCCGGACGGGCCGGTACGCACCGGCCCGTCCGGCGTTTTGCGGCGCGGCGGGGCCGTACTCGGCGCTCAGTCCCTGTCGACGTGGGTGCGGAGCACCTTCTTGCTGGACGCGTCGATGTCGTACGTCGTCTTGTTCCAGTCGTTCGTGGTGACGACGTCGACGGACCAGATGACCTTGCCCTGGTCGTTGTCGTCCAGCTCGATCGAGCTGATCTTGCCCTGCTTCTTGTCCGTGGCCACCTGGGCCGCCTGCTGGGCGGTCACCGTGGCCTTCTTGAGCCGGCCGGCGAGCTTCTGCTTGTCCTCGCTGTCCTCGTCGGTGTCGGGCCGGGGCTTGGCCGCCTTCCCGGAGACCGCGTCGACGACGACCTCGCTCTTGGTGCCGTCGGAGGTGGCGACCTCGGCCTCCCACTCCGGCTTGCCGTCCATCCCGCGCTTCAGCTCGGCCCTGACCGGCTTGGAGCCGGACACCGCGCCGGTGGCGGCCGCCAGCGCCTTGTCGTAGGTGATCTTCGCCTTCGGGATGAGGGCCTTGCGCTCGGCCTGGTCCTGGGTGAGCTTGCCGCTCCCGCTCGGCGAGGCGGCGGCGGACTTGCCGCCGCCGGACTCCGACGGGGACGAGGAGCCGCCCCCGCCGCCGCCCTTGTCGTCGCCGCAGCCGGTGACCAGCGCGCCCGCCACGGCCACGGCACACACCAGGCCGGCCGCGCGCAGCCGCGCCGGGCGATTCCCGTACGCGAGCGTTCCGCTTCGCTTCGTATCCATGGGAGGCAGAGTAGGGGTGATACGTCCCCTTAAGTCCGCGGCACAGCGAGGACCGGGCGAAGCCACCCGGATCGCGCCAAGTCCCGGAACGCCCCTGGAGCAACAGCAGGTGAATGTGACGTTCGCCGCTCCGGCCGAGGGGGCTGGGCAGGTTGGTTACCCGCAAGTAGCATGACGGTGGGCAGCGCGCCATGAGCGCGCCCCGCAGCAGTGCCACCCCGCACCTGGAGGAGAGCCAACGTGCCTCGTACCGCTAGGGACGTCGTCTTCGTCGACGGCGTCCGCACCCCGTTCGGCAAGGCGGGCCCGAAGGGCATCTACCACGAGACCCGCGCCGACGACCTGGTCGTCAAGTGCATCCGGGAGCTGCTGCGCCGCAACCCGGACCTGGACCCGGCCCGGATCGACGAGGTCGCGCTCGCCGCGACCACGCAGATCGGTGACCAGGGCCTGACCCTGGGCCGGACGGCCGGCATCCTGGCCGGTCTGCCGCAGTCCGTGCCCGGCTTCTCGATCGACCGGATGTGTGCCGGTGCGATGACCGCCGTGACGTCCATCGCGGGCGGCGTGTCCTTCGGCGCGTACGACATCGCCGTGGCCGGCGGTGTCGAGCACATGGGCCGGCACCCCATGGGCGAGGGCGTCGACCCGAACCCGCGGTTCGTCAGCGAGAAGCTGGTCGACCAGTCCGCGCTCTTCATGGGCATGACGGCGGAGAACCTGCACGACCGCCTGCCGCACATCACCAAGCAGCGCGCCGACGAGTACGCCGTGCGCAGCCAGGAGAAGGCGGCCAAGGCGTACGCGGACGGCAAGATCCAGGCCGACCTGGTGCCGATCTCCGTGCGCCGCACCAACGCGGAGGCGGGCGAGACCGGCTGGGGCCTGGCCACCGCCGACGAGCCGATGCGCCCCGGCACGACGCTGGAGAACCTGGCGAACCTCAAGACGCCGTTCCGCGCGCACGGCCGCGTGACGGCCGGTAACGCCGCGGGCCTGAACGACGGCGCCACCGCCTCGCTGATCGCCGCCGAGGACGTGGCGCGCGAGCTGGGCCTGCCGGTCAAGATGCGCCTGGTGGACTACGCGTTCGCCGGCGTGGAGCCGGAGGTCATGGGCATCGGCCCGGTCCCGGCGACCGAGAAGGCGCTGGCCAAGGCCGGTCTGACGATCGATGACATCGGTCTGTTCGAGATCAACGAGGCGTTCGCCGTCCAGGTGCTCTCGCTGCTCGACCACTACGGCATCGCCGACGACGACCCGCGCGTCAACCAGTACGGCGGCGCCATCGCGTTCGGCCACCCGCTGGCCTCCTCCGGCGTGCGTCTGATGACGCAGCTGGCCCGCCAGTTCGAGGAGCAGCCGCACGTCCGCTACGGCATCACCACCATGTGCGTCGGCTTCGGCATGGGCGGCACCGTGATCTGGGAGAACCCGCACTTCGAGGGGGCAGGCAAGTGAGCACCACCGCAGAGCTTCTCAAGGGGGCGGCCGAGCTGTTCCCCGACGAGGTCGTGACCCAGGCGCACGTGCGCCACCTCGACCTCCCCCAGGGCGCCGGCCGGTTCGCGCTGATCACCCTGGACAACGGCCTGGACCACACCAAGCCGACCACCTTCGGGCCGCAGTCGCTCGCCAACCTCAACGTGGCGATCGACCAGGTCGAGAAGGAGGCCGCGGACGGCGGGATCGTCGGTGTGGGCATCACCGGCAAGCCGTTCATCTTCGCCGTCGGCGCCGACCTCAAGGGCGTCGAGCTGCTGAAGAAGCACGAGGACGCGCTCGCCATCGGCAAGGGCGGCCACGACGTCTTCAAGCGGCTGTCCGCGCTCGCCGTGCCGACCTTCGCGTACTACAACGGCGCTGCCATGGGCGGCGGCGTCGAGGTCGGCCTGCACTGCTCGTACCGCACCGTCTCCAAGGCGCTGCCCGCCTTCTCGCTGCCCGAGGTCTTCCTCGGCCTGGTGCCCGGCTGGGGCGGCTGCGTACTGCTGCCGAACCTCATCGGCGCCGACCGCGCGGTCTCGGTCATCATCGAGAACTCGCTCAACCAGAACAAGCAGCTCAAGGGCCAGCAGGTCTACGACCTCGGGATCGCCGACGCGATCTTCGAGGGCGCGGACTTCCTGGAGCAGTCGCTGATCTGGACCGCGTCCGTCCTCAAGGGCGAGACCGAGGTCGTCCGGGCCGAGCTGGACCGCGGCGAGGCCTGGGACCAGGCCGTGGCGCGCGGCAAGGCCATCGCCGACGGCAAGGTGCACGGTGCGGCCCCGGCCGCCTACCGCGCGCTGGACATCATCGCCAAGGCCAAGAACGGCGACCTGCGCCAGGGCTTCGACGCCGAGGACCAGGCCCTCGCGGACCTGATCATGGGCGGCGAGCTGCGCAGCGGCATCTACGCGTTCAACCTGGTGCAGAAGCGCGCCAAGCGGCCCGCGGGTGCCCCGGACAAGAGCCTGGCCCGCCCGGTCACCAAGGTCGGCGTGGTCGGCGCGGGGCTGATGGCCAGCCAGCTGGCGCTGCTGTTCGCGCGCCGCCTGGAGGTGCCGGTCGTGCTGACCGACATCTCCCAGGAGCGCATCGACAAGGGCGTGCAGTACGTGCACGACGAGATCGACAAGCTGCTGCTGAAGGGCCGCGTCAACCAGGACAAGGCCAACCGCCTCAAGGGCCTGGTCTCCGGCGTCCTGGACAAGGCGGACGGCTTCGCGGACGCGGACTTCGTCATCGAGGCCGTGTTCGAGGAGATGGGCGTCAAGCAGCAGGTGTTCGCGGAGGTCGAGGCGGTCGCCCCGGCGCACGCCATCCTCGCGACCAACACCTCCTCGCTGTCCGTCTCGGAGATGGCGTCGAAGCTGAAGCACCCCGAGCGGGTCGTGGGCTTCCACTTCTTCAACCCGGTCGCGATCCTGCCGCTGCTGGAGATCGTGCGCGGCGAGAAGACCGACGACGCGTCGCTGGCCACCGCCTTCTCGGTCGCCAAGTCGCTGAAGAAGACCGCGGTGCTCTGCAAGGACGCCCCGGCGTTCGTCGTGAACCGCATCCTCACCCGCTTCATGGGCGAGATCCAGAACGTCATCGACGAGGGCACCCCGGTGGACGTGGCGGAGAAGGCCATCGAGCCGCTCGGCCTGCCGATGTCCCCGCTGGTGCTGCTGGAGCTGGTCGGCCCGGCCATCGGCCTGCACGTCTCGGAGACCCTGAACCGCGCCTTCCCGGAGCGCTTCAAGGTGTCGCCGAACCTGAAGGCCGTCGTGGACGCCGGCAAGCGCGGCTTCTACGTCTACGACTCGGGCAAGCCCGAGCTGGACCCGGAGGTCGCCGCGCTGCTCCAGCAGGGCGACACGGTCCTCACCGAGCAGCAGGTCCGCGACCGCGTCCTGGACGCGGTGGCGCAGGAGATCGGCCTGATGCTGGACGAGGGCGTGGTGGCCGAGGCGCAGGACATCGACCTGTGCCTGATCACCGGCGCCGGCTGGCCCTTCCACCTGGGCGGCATCACGCCGTACCTGGACCGTGCGGGCGTCTCCGAGCGGGTCAACGGCAAGAAGTTCCTCGCCCCGGGCGTCGCGAGCGTCCCCGCGTAACTCCCCACCGGGCGGCCCCGCCGCCTCCACGGGTCACTGCCCCGGCACCATCCCTCAGTGGTGCCGGGGCAGTTCCGTGCCCGGACGCGCGCCGCGGGCCGTCAGTGGTGCCAGGGCAGGCGTACGGGGGTGGCCGGGAGGCGGCCGGCCAGGATGGCGGTGAGGAGGGCGGCGAGGCCGTGCGGGTAGACCTCCTCCGGTGCGGCCGCCAGCTCCTCGGGGGTCCACCAGCGGTGGCCGACGATCGTGGCCCGCTCGTGGGCCTCGAAGCCGCCGGTGTCCACGTCGTGCCGGGACACCCGGTACAGGTAGAAGACGTCCTCGAACAGGCCGGTGCGCCAGCCCAGGTCCGCGTGTCCCGAGGTGCGGGCCACCGGGCCGGTCAGTGCGGTGTGCGGGACCGACAGGCCGGTCTCCTCGGCCAGTTCGCGCGCCGCTGCCCGCGCCGTGCGCTCCCAGCGCCGCACTCCCCCGCCGGGCGTGAGCCAGCAGTACCCGGCCTCCGGCCGCCCCATGACCCGCAGCGACCGGAAGAGGAGCACCCGGCCGCCGCCGTCGACGAGCAGCACCCGCGCGGAGCGGCGCCCGCCCCGTAACCGTGTGAGCAGCGGCATCCGCGCAGCCTACAGCCGCTTCGCGCTGCGCAGGTGGGACGCGTAGTAGCCGTTGCCGTCCAGGCGGGAGGTGCCGCCCTTGTCGCCGATGGTGGGGCCGTTCACTTCCTCCCGGCTGGAGAGGAAGATCTTGTGGCCGTCGGTGTCGTGCCCGAGGTACATCCCGACGTGGTCCAGGCGCTGCTTCGTCCGCGCGTCGAGCTTGAAGAAGACCAGGTCGCCCGGCTGGAGGACGTCGATCGAGGCGGGCCGGTCCGCCGGGCCCACGCCCTTGAGCGGGATGACGTCGGTGCCCACGTCGGAGCGGGCGATGCCGTTGGCCGTACGCGGCAGTCCGTCACCGGACTTGTCGCTGGACATCAGGGGGTAGCGGGCGCGGTAGCCCCACAGCAGCCGCATGAAGCCCGAGCAGTCCACCGAGCGGGCGCGCTTGGCCTCGGGGACCTGGGTGACGCCGTCCCGGAAGGTGTACGGGATGCCGAGGTAGTCGTAGAAGTCCGACAGCTCCTCGCGGAGGTCGTTGCCCTCGCTGCCGTTGGGGTTCAGCGGGCCGAAGTTGGCGTCGCCCGCGTAGGCGATGCCCTCGTCGTCCTTCTTCACCGGGGCCCGGTCCACGTACTGGAAGCCCATCGCGAAGACGTCGTCCTCCTCGCTCCCGAAGTACTGCTTGAACCAGTCCTTGAACCACTTCTCCTTCTCGGCGCCCTTGCGCCACGGCTCCGGCAGCAGCCGCACCCAGTCCTCCGTCACCACCCGCGAGCTGGTGTACGCGGGTTCGGCGAAGGTCCGGCTGGGGCCCTTGAGGGTGGCGGTGCGGGCGCCGTCGGTGAAGGTGGCGAGCACCGCGCCGTTCCGGCCGCGCAGCACCGAGCGGTCGGGGTGGCGCAGCCGCTCCCAGTGCTGCGCGCCCGTGTCGGTCTTCGTGCTGGACTCCAGGACCGGGCTGTCGGTGACGGCCTGCACGGCCGGGGCCTTGGCCTGCTCCTGCTTGCGCAGCTCCACGGTCAGGAACGCGCTCGTGCCGAGCAGCGCGAGCACGGTCACGGTGTGCACGACGGCGCGCTTCTTCTTGCCGGCCGTCCTGCTGGACGTGCCGGTCGTCTTGCCGGTGGCGGTCATCAGCGGTCTCCGTACGGGTCAGGCGGACGGCATGAAGCCGAGGAGGATCCCGGCGGTGAGGACGACGAACGCCATCAGCGTCACGGAGCCGGTGGCGAGCAGCGTCGGGCCCTTGGGCTGGCGGACGAGCTGGTAGGCGATCAGGCCGGGGACGATGAAGCCGAGGGTCTGGTTGGCGTACATCAGCGGGAACTCGACCGACAGGATGATCATGACGGTCGCCTGCAGGGCCACGCCGGTGAGCACCACGGCGGCGAACAGCCGCTTGCCGTAGAGGATCACGAAGCGCTGCATGAGCAGGACGGAGACGTACGTGAGGACGGTGACGCCGACGACCATCGCGGCGCGCTGGAGGTCCTCGACCAGGGTCAGCGCGAGCCAGCCGGGCGTGATCATGCCGCCCGGCGAGAGGTTGGTCGTCAGGTAGCAGACCAGCGAGAAGAGCAGGCCGAGCGCGATCCCGATCGCGGCGATCTCGGGGGTGAGGACGGACGGGATCAACGGTGTTCTCCTGGACTCTGGCTGTGGCTCTGGTGCGGCTGGTGCGACGGCGGCGGCAGCTGGGGCCACTCCTGGGGCGTGCCGCCGGCCGGGGCCGGCGGCACGCGGGGCTCGAACATGCCGCGTGCGTACGGCTCCGGCTCGCTCCGCTGCACGGGCACGTACGGCTCCGGCTCACTCCGCTGCACCGGCACGTACGGCTGGTGCGCGGGGGCCCACGGCTGGTGCCGGGCCTCGTACCCCTCCGGGTACGGCGCGTACGGATCGACCGTGGGCGCGTAGAGCTGCATGGTGTCCACGTGCTCCGGCACGCCGGCGGCCGCCGGGTCCGGGGTGTCGTCCGGCGGCAGCTCGGCCAGGTGCTCCAGCAGGAGTTCGCCCTGGCCGTGGATGTTGCCGATGGCGACGAGCGAGGAGTCCGGGCCGAGCCGGCCGAGCAGCTGCGCCATGAACTCCTCGGGGTCGCGCCGGTCGCCGCCGAGGTCGACGGCGCGGTCCCGCCACCCGGCGGGAATCGCGTCGATGGCCGACTTGGCGGGATGGCCGATGACGAAGACCTGCTCCGGTTCGAGGTCGGGGATGATCTCGCCCATCTGGCCGTTGCGCTCGACGCGGTCGGGGCGGCAGTTGATGACGACGTTCAGGGGGCGGTGGATCGCGCCGAGGTCCAGCAGCTGGTTGATGTTCATCAGCGTCGACTCGGGGTCGTTGGCCGCGAAGACGTTGGCGAAGCGGAGCTTCTTGCCGTCCTCGGTGGCGTACCGCTCGACGGAGAGCACGCCGGGGTCCGGCGGCGCGTCGTACATGCCCTTCAGTGCCGTGTCCCGGTCGACGCCGAGGAGTTCGGCGACGGCCAGCGCGATGGCGACGTTCTCCTTGAAGGTGAACCAGCTGAAGCCGCGCAGCTCCTCGTCGGTGACCGACTCGGGATCGGCGTAGATCAGCTCGCAGTCCCGCGCTTCGGCCTCCTCCTGGAGGATGTGGAAACGGTCCTTCTCCGCGGTGACGCAGATGCCGCCCTCGGGCATCGAGCGGCAGAGCGAGCGCGCCACGTCGTCCAGGGTGGGGCCCATCTCGGCGAGGTGGTCCTCGCGGACGTTGCAGAGCACGCCGATCGTGGAGCGGATCAGCTTGGACTGGTTGATCTCCTGGAGCGCTGGCATGACCGCCATGCACTCGATGACCAGCGCGTCAGGGCGGTAGGTGGCGGCGCGCCGGACGATGCCGATCTGCTCGACGACGTTGGCGATGCCGAACTTCCGGTAGACGGGCTCCTCGGTGGCGTCCGGGTGGATGAAGCGGGCCGCCGTACCGGTGGTCTTGGCGACCGTGGTCAGCCCGCCGCCGCGCAGCGCGCCCGCGCACAGCCGGGTGATGGAGCTCTTGCCGCGGATGCCGTTGACCAGCACCCGGGTCGGTATCCGGTCCAGGTTGGCGAAGTGCCGCCGCTGCTCGATGACGCCCGCGACCAGCAGGACGGCACCGGACACCACCAGCACGGTGTAGAGGAAGAGCACGGTGGGGTCAGTTCCTTCCGGCGAGGGTGGCCGCGCCGTCCCGCTTGCGCGGCTGCCCCTGCAGCTGCTGCCGGATGATCTCCAGGCTGCGGGTGACGGCGCCGACCTCGTCGTGGTGGCGCGGGTAGAGCACGGTGCGGCGGTCCCCGCCGGCCAGCGCCTCGGCCTGCCCGGCGAGCGCGCGCAGCGGGCGGACGACGACGATGTGCAGCCAGCCCAGGCAGGCCACGGCCGCGGTGTAGCCGAGCAGGCCGGCCAGCACGGTGCGGTTCTGCAGGCGGTAGGCGGGGATCTCCAGGTTCGAGGCGGGCTGCCAGCTGACGACGGTCCACTGCAGGTCCTCGGCGGCGCCGCCGCCGGCGAACGGCGCGGCGGCCGCGATCCGGACGCCGGAGCCGTCGCGGTACAGCACGCCGCTGGGACGCGCGCCCCGCGCGGCCTTCTGGTGGCCGGCGGCGACCAGCTCCGTCAGCCGGTCGTCCGGCAGCTCCTGGAAGGCCCGGTAGCCGGTGTTGCCGCCGATGACGCGGCCCTCGCGGTCCACGACGCGGACGACGCCCAGCCCAGGGCGCTTCAGCAGCGCGTTGAGGAAGTCGATGCGGAACTCGCCGACCACGGCGGCGCCCGCGCGGCCCGGCACCTCGGCGGTGCCCAGCACCACCGGCTCCTTGCCGGTGTGGTTCAGCAGCCGGACGGACGCGCCCGTGGGCGCCCTGCCCGCCGGGCTCCGCGGCTCGTCGCCGTCGCGCGCCAGGACCTTGCCGTTGCCGTCGAGGACGTACAGCGACCGGTAGCGGGCGTGTTCGGTGCGGGTCTCGCGGAGGACCTTGGCCATCTGCGCGGGCTCGGTGCGGTCGCCGATGAGCGCGGCGAGCGAGACCAGGTCGGCCTGGCCCTCGTTGAGGGCGCGGCGCACCCGGTCGGTGAGCGTGTCGGTGCGCTCGCGCTGGTCGTTGACGAGCTGCTGGGGTACGACGACGGAGTCGCCGGCCCGGTTGACGAGCAGCAGCAGCGGGGCGCACCACACGAAGAGCAGGACGGCGCTGACGGCGATCAGCGCGCGGGTGCCGAACCGGGAGCCGCGGCGGCCCGCCGGTGCGGCCGGGCCCGCGCTCTCGCCGAGGAGCTGGCGGCGCAGCCGTTCCAGTGCCGTGCCGATCCGGGCGGCCTCGCCGTAGCGGGGCACGGTCACCGGGCGGGTGAGGTCGCCGCGGGTGAGGCGGCGGCTCTCCAGGAAGAGGCGGATGAGCGGGCGCTGCACGGTGCCCAGCAGCAGCGCGACGCTCAGGCCGCCGATGACCAACAGCGCGCCCGCCGCGATCAGGCCCATCAGCGGGCTGCTGGCGGCCGTCGGGTCCTCGGCGACGCCGACCACGGCGACCACGGTCAGGCCGAGGCCGGTGGCGACGGAGGGCTCGGCGGGGTCGGCGGCCGGGAGCGCGGCGTACCCGGCGACCGACCGGGTGCCGGAGTACCGCTCGCCGACCAGCGAGCCGCTGGCGCCGCGGAAGTCGCCGGAGCCGGGCTCCTCTGCACCCAGCGGGTGCTGCGCGGTCCGCCGGGCCGCGTCGGCCGCGAAGGACCGCAGCTGCTTGCGTGACCGGGCGACGTCCGCGCGCTCGGCGTCGCCGGAGACCTGCTCGGGCTCGGGGATGCCGTCGCTGCTGAGCACCTCGCCCCGCTGGTCGACGACGGCGATGGAGCGGAAGTCGCCGAGGCTGATGCCGGGGAACTTCAGGTTGCTGGTGGAGACGAGGAGTTGCTGCGGCCGGCCCTTCCAGGTGAGCGTGGCCAGGGTGAGCAGCCGGGTCTCACCGTTCGGCAGCCGGATCATGCGGGGCGCGAGGCCGCCCTCCTCGGAGAGCCGGGAGCGGTCGATGGCGGTCAGCGGCACGTTCTCGCCGCGGGCCGCGAGCAGCTTGCCGGACTTGATCTCGATGACGGCCGTGCCGCGCCACTTCTGGTAGACGTTGCCCAGCTTGTCCAGGACGGCGTCGGCCGGGACCGGGTCGGAGGCGCTGAAGAGGCCCGCGACCCGGGTGAGGTCGGTGACGCCCTCGTCGATCGAGGCGCGCATCGCGAGGGCGCCGTCCTCGGCGAAGTGCTGCTGCGAGGTCAGCACCGCCTTGGCGACGGGGTCCTGGCCCATCCGGCCGAGGGTGAGCGCGGTGATGCCGGTCAAGGTGAGGATGAGGGCCGACAGCACGGCGATGGGCGGCCGGATGCCGCCCAGCAGGGACATGTCGGCCCGTCGGCGGACCTTGTGCCGCCGCTTCGCAGCCGAAGCGGCCAACGGGTGCTCCCTTCCTGGAGCTCAGCCGGAGCGCGCTCCAGGGCTGCGTACGGGCTGACGTGCGGGTGGACGGTGGCTCCCGGCGCGGGAGCGGTACGGGCACGCTCCTGCGGTGGAACCGCATGGAAGACCCGTACGGCGACCGAAGGGTTGTACGGATTTCGTAAGAACAAGCTGTGACGTGGACTACGTCCCGCGCCGGGCGGGGCGGCGCGCGGTGCGGCTCAGCCGGCCGGCAGCGGCTCCAGCGGCCGCAGTCCGTCGGCGGCGGCACCGCGGTTGAGCAGCGTGCCCCGCGTGCGCTCGAAGGCGAGGCGGTAGCGGGCCGCGCGGTCCTCGCTCAGCCCGTCGGGGTCGCGGAGCGCGGCGGCGACGTCGACCAGCCGGTGGGCGGTGACAGCCCCCGCGGGCAGCCGGCCGCTCTCGTCGGGGTCCGGCGGCAGGTCGACGAGGGTGGGGACGTACTTGGGGCTGACGTCCCAGCCGCCGTCCTGCCGCTCGGCGAACTCGAACCAGCCGATCACGCCCTCCTCGGTCAGGCCCGAGGGCTTCTCGTGCCGGGCGAGCTGGTTGCCGAGCCCGTACGCGATCCAGGTGCCGTCGACCTTCTCCATCGGCTGCACGACGTGCGCGTGGTGGCCGATGACCAGGTCGATGCCGGTCTCCCGGGCGATCCTGCGCCCCAGTCCGAGCTGGTCGGCGCTGGGCTCGGGGTGGTGCTCGCTGCCCCAGTGGATGCTGAGGACGACGGCGTCGGCGCCGGCCTTGCGCGCGGCGTGCTCGGCGGCCTTGATCTTCCCGAGGTCGGTCGTGTTGGCCAGCCACGGCTTGTCGGCGGGCACACCGGTGCCGTTGAAACCGAAGGTGTAGGAGAGCTGGGCGACCTTGAGGCCCTTGACGTCGGTGATCAGCGGGGTGGCGGCCTCGCGGGCGCTGCGTGCCGAGCCGGTGTGCTTCAGCCCCGCCGCGTCCAGCACGTCCAGCGTCCGCTGCACCCCGGAAGCGCCGTGGTCGAGGGTGTGGTTGGAGGCCGTGGAGCAGGTGTCGTACCCGGTCTTCTTGAGCGTCGTGGCGATCTGCGGGGGCACGACGAAGTCGGGGAAGCCGCGGAACGGGCCGCGGGGCTCGCCCGCCACCGTCTCGAAGTGGCAGACGGCCAGGTCGGCCTTGCTGATCACGGGCTTCACGCCGGCCATGATCCGGTCGAAGTCCAGGCCCTGCGCGCCGCCGCCGGTGGCCGCCGCGTCCTTGCGCGCCTGCTCGGTCAGCTCCGGGTGGATCAGGATGTCACCGGCCGCCGCGAGGGTGAAGCGGCGGCCGTCCGGCTTCACCGCGGCTTCCGTCTCCGCGCCGGCGCAGCCGGTGAGGCCGGTCAGGGCGAGGAGGGCGGCGGTGGCGGCCAGAAGTCTCCGGGAGGCACGGGGACTCCGGTAAGGGCGATTCGTCACTCAGTCAACTTTATACAACTTTGACCGTCGTTCGGACGAACAGGATAACGATTGCGCGAACGGGCGGCCGGCTCGCGGCCGTTGCGGCGCCGGCCGTGACCGGCGCCGCAACGGCCGCGCGTCACTCCTTCGGGCCGGCCGCCGTGAGGGCGTCCAGGGTCTCCCTGATCCAGGTCTCGGCGGCCTCCTTGGTGACGCCGAGGCCGGTCAGGAGCCCGTCGCCGTCCTCCTGCTCCAGCAGGGCGAGCAGCACGTGTTCGGTGCCGACGTAGTTGTGGCCCAGCCGCAGGGCCTCGCGGAAGGTCAGCTCCAGGGCCTTCTTGGCGGCCGCGGTGAAGGGGATGAGGGCGGGCGTCCCGTCCTCGGCGGCCGGCGGCTGCGCTGCCGCTACCGCCTCGCGCACGGCCTCGGCCGAGACACCCTGGGCGGCCAGGGCGCGCGCCGCGAGCCCCTCCGGCTCGGCGAGGAGGCCGAGGATCAGGTGCCCGGTGCCGATCTCGGCCTGGCCGCCCGCCTTGGCCTCGTTCTGCGCGGTGACGACGACGTTGCGGGCGCGCGGCGTGAAGCGGCCGAAGCCCTCGTTCGGGTCGAGGTCGGGGGTCGCGGGGCCCTTGGGGACGAAGCGCTTCTGGGCCGCCTGCTTGGTGACGCCCATGCTCTTGCCGATCTCCGTCCAGGAGGCGCCCGAGCGCCGCGCCTGGTCCACGAAGTGGCCGATCAGGTGGTCGGCCACGTCCCCGAGGTGGTCGGCCGCGAGGACCGCGTCGGTCAGCTGGTCGAGCGCGTCGGTGTGGACCTTCTTGATGGCCTCGATCAGGTCGTCGAGGCGTACCGGATGCGTGCTACGTACGGGTTCCACGGAATCTGCCATGCGTCAACCATAGGTTGACGACCTCGGGCCGTCAACCCTGGGTTGTCGATTCTGCCGTAACGGGAGCCCGCGGCGCCGCATCGGTGCCACGATGAACGCATGACAGCGACAACCACCCTCATCGTCGACGGCGCCAACGTCGTCGGCTCGGTGCCCGACGGCTGGTGGCACGACCGGCGGGGCGCGGCCGAGCGGCTGCGCGACGGTCTCGTGGCGTACGGCGAGACCGGCATCCCAGGCGTCGCCGACCCGCCCGTCGAGCTGGTCCTCGTCGTGGAGGGCGCGGCACGCGGCGTGCGCAGCGTCGACGGGGTACGGGTGGAGTCGGCCGGCGGCAGCGGCGACGACCGGATCGTGGAGCTGGTCGCGGAGCGGCCCGACGGGCGGCCCTGCGTGGTCGTGACCGCCGACCGCGGCCTGCGCGCCCGCGTCGAGGCGCTGGGCGCCCGCGTGGCGGGCCCGCGCTCGGTGCGCCCGGCCGGCCCCGGCGGCCGGGCGCACGGCAGGTGAGGGGCGGTCAGCCGCGGCGGCCCAGCCGGCTGTGCGACCGCCCGTACACGAAGTAGAAGACCAGCCCGATCGCCATCCAGACGGCGAACCGCAGCCAGGTCTCCGCGGTCAGGTTGACCATCAGCCACAGGGACGCCAGCACCGACAGGACGGGCACCAGCGGCACCAGCGGGGTACGGAAGGTACGCGGCAGGTCGGGCCGGGTACGGCGCAGGATGATCACGCCGAGCGCGACCACGACGAACGCGAACAGGGTCCCGATGTTGACCAGTTCGGCGAGTACGTCGATGGAGGTGAACCCCGCCACCACCGCGACCACCACGCCCAGCGCGATGGTGGACCGGTAGGGCGTGCCGAAGCGCGGGTGGACCGTGGAGAAGACCCGCGGCAGCAGGCCGTCGCGGCTCATCGCGAAGAAGACCCGGCTCTGGCCGAGCAGCAGGATCATGCAGACCGAGGTGAGGCCGACCGCGGCGCCGAAGCTGATCAGGCCCGCCCAGAAGGGGTGCCCGACGGCCTTGAAGGCGTCGGCGAGCGGTGCGTCCGTGGACAGCTTGCTGTACTTCTGCATGCCGGTCACGACGATGGACACGGCGACGTAGAGCACCGTGCAGATGAGCAGCGAGCCGAGGATTCCGCGCGGCACGTCGCGCTGCGGGTTGCGGGCCTCCTCGGCGGCGGTGGCGACGATGTCGAAGCCGATGAAGGCGAAGAACACCACGGCGGCGGCCGCGAAGATGCCCATCACGCCGAAGTTCGCCGGGGTGAAGCCGAACATCACCTGGGCCAGCGGCGCCTGCAGACCGCCGCCGCCCGAGCTGGGCACGGACTCCGGTACGAACGGGTGGTAGTTGGCGCCGTTGATGAAGAAGGCGCCGACGATGATGACGAGCAGGACGACGGTGACCTTGATGCCGACGACCACCGCGGTGACCCGCGAGGACAGCTTCATGCCGGCGACGAGGATGGCGGTCAGCACGAGGACGAGGATGCAGGCGAGCAGGTCGAACCCGAAGTGCCCCTCGTGGGTGCCGGAGAGCTGCTGCGGCAGGTGGAAGCCCGCCGAGTCCAGCAGCGAGCGGATGTAGCCGGACCAGCCGACGGCCACCACGGCGCAGGCCAGCGCCAGCTCCAGGACCAGGTCCCAGCCGATGATCCAGGCGGGGAACTCGCCGAGCGAGGCGTAGGAGAAGGTGTACGCGGAGCCGGCGACCGGGACGGTGGAGGCGAACTCGGCGTAGCAGAGCGCGGCCAGCGCGCAGACCACGCCGGCGACGACGAACGAGACGGCGACCGCCGGGCCGGCCGACTCCTTGGCGATCTTTCCGGTGAGGACGAAGATGCCGGTACCGATGATCACACCGACACCGAAGACCGTGAGGTCCAGCGCGGACAGCGACTTCCTGAGCGCGTGCTCCGGCTCTTCGGTGTCGCGGATCGACTCCTCGACCGTCTTGGTCCGGAGGAGGCCGCGGCGGCGCCCCTCCGGCTCTGGCAACGAACTGCTCATGTGCGGACCTCCGCCTGGACGACCGTCTGGGAATCCCCGACTGACCGAGTTTCGGCAATGGCCGGGAACAGTCAGTGACGGCTTGCCCGCAGGATCCGGAGATCACTCGATATGCGGAGGGGCCGGTGCTCACCCGGAGGAGTGAGCACCGGCCCCTTGACCGCTGCGATCAGTCCTGAATGACCTGGGCCGGCTCGGCGGAACGGCCGTCGGCGGCCTCGTCGTAACGCCCGTCGATCTTCGCGACCAGGCCGGTGACCTGACGCGCGATGTCCGGCGCGGTAAGGCCGATCTCGGCCATGATCTCCTTGCGCGAGGCGTGGTCGAGGAAGCGCTCGGGGATGCCGAAGTCGCGCAGCGGCACGTCCACGCCCGCGTCCCGCAGCGCCTGCGCGACCGCGGAGCCGACGCCGCCGGTGCGGATGCCGTCCTCGACGGTGACCACGACGCGGTGCTTCGCCGCCAGGCCCGGCAGCGCCGCGTCGACCGGCTTCACCCAGCGCGGGTCGACCACGGTCGTGGAGATGCCCTGCTTGTCGAGCAGGTCGGCGATCTCCAGGCACATCGGGGCGAGCGCGCCGACGGAGACCAGCAGCACGTCGGGCTTCTTGACGTCCTCGGCCGGCGCGCGCAGCACGTCCATGCCGCCGATCCGGTCCACGGCCTCGACGGCCGGGCCGACCGCGCCCTTGGAGTAGCGCACCACGGTCGGCGCGTCGTCGACCTCGACGGCCTCGCGCAGCTGGGCGCGCACCTGGTCGGCGTCGCGCGGCGCGGCGATCCGCAGGCCCGGTACGACCTGGAGGATCGACATGTCCCACATGCCGTTGTGCGAGGCGCCGTCGGTGCCGGTGACACCGGAGCGGTCCAGGACGAAGGTGACGCCGCACTTGTGCAGCGCCACGTCCATCAGGACCTGGTCGAAGGCGCGGTTCAGGAACGTGGCGTACAGCGCGAAGACCGGGTGCAGGCCGCCGGTGGCCAGGCCGGCGGCGGAGACCGCGCCGTGCTGCTCGGCGATGCCCACGTCGTAGATGCGCTCGGGGAACTCCTTGGCGAACGCCTTGAGGCCCACCGGCTGCAGCATCGCCGCGGTGATCGCGACGATGTCCTCGCGCTCCCGGCCGAGCTTGACCATCTCCTCGCCGAAGACCGAGGTCCAGTCGGCGCCGGAGGCGGCCACCGGGAGGCCGGTGTCGGGGTGGATCACGCCGATGCCGTGGAAGCGGTCGGCCTCGTCCTGCTCGGCGGGCTCGTAGCCGCGGCCCTTCTCGGTGAGGCAGTGCACGATGACCGGGCCGCCGAAGCGCTTGGCGCGCTGCAGCGCGGACTCCAGGGCCTCGATGTCGTGGCCGTCGATCGGGCCGACGTACTTCAGGCCCAGGTCCTCGAACATGCCCTGCGGGGCGATGAAGTCCTTCAGGCCCTTCTTCGCGCCGTGCAGCGTCTCGTAGAGCGGCTTGCCGACGACCGGCGTGCGCTCCAGCAGGTCCTTGCCGCGGGCGAGGAACCGCTCGTAGCCGTCGGTCGTGCGCAGCGTGGCGAGGTGGTTGGCGAGGCCGCCGATGGTCGGCGCGTACGAGCGCTCGTTGTCGTTGACGACGATGACCAGCGGGCGGTCCTTGGCGACCGCGATGTTGTTCAGCGCCTCCCAGGCCATGCCGCCCGTGAGCGCGCCGTCACCGATCACCGCGACGACGTGGTCGTCCGTGCCGCGCACCTGGTTGGCCTTGGCGAGGCCGTCGGCCCAGCCGAGCACCGTGGAGGCGTGGCTGTTCTCGATGACGTCGTGCTCGGACTCGGCACGCGAGGGGTAGCCGGACAGGCCGCCCTTGGCCCGCAGCTTCGAGAAGTCCTGGCGGCCGGTGAGCAGCTTGTGGACGTAGGACTGGTGGCCGGTGTCGAAGAGGACCTTGTCCTTGGGCGACTCGAAGACGCGGTGCAGCGCGATGGTCAGCTCGACCACGCCGAGGTTCGGGCCGAGGTGCCCGCCGGTCTTGGAGACGGCGTCGACCAGGAACGTACGGATTTCTCCCGCCAGCTGCTCCAGCTGCTCCGGGCCGAGCCGGTCCAGATCGCGCGGTCCCGTGATGCGGGTCAGCAGGGCCACCCGTGCCTCCTTGCGTTCGAGCGTTGTTCGAACCTGGTCGCCGGTTCGAGCTTGATCGAGCTTGCCGATCAGTCGAGTCTAATGTTCCGCCCGGAGCCGCCGCGCCCGGGCCGTGCGATCTATCTCACCCGTACGGCCCCACCTGGCACGTCGTGCCTGGCAGGGCCGTACGGGTCGGACGGAGATGACCGGGACGGGCGTTTCGGCCGCCCGCGCGTGTCCGGATTTCGTGGCAGAGCTGTTACGTGCGGGCGCGGCCGTCAGGTGCGGCCGGCCGTCTTCTGGGTCCGCCGCGAGACCGAGTCGATCACGACGGCGGCCAGCAGCACCGCACCGGTGATCATGAACTGGATCTCGCTGGCCATGCCCAGCAGGTTCAGACCCTGCTGGATGGACTGGATGACCAGCATGCCCAGCAGCGCCGACCAGATCTTGCCGCGGCCGCCGAAGAGGCTGGTGCCGCCGATGACCGCGGCGGCGATCACGTTCATCAGCGTGTTGCCCGCGCCGAGGTTCTTCGTCGCGCCGCCGGAGAGGCTGGCGATGAAGAGCCCGCCGAACGCGGCGAGCATCCCGGAGATCGCGAAGACCGTGATCCGGACCTTGTCGACGTTGATGCCGGCCCGGCGGGCCGCCTCCGCGTTGCCGCCGACCGCGAAGATCTGCCGGCCGTAGCTGGTCCTGCGGACCACGAAGTCGGCGATGACCAGGACCGCGAGGAAGAGCACCAGCGCCAGCGGCAGGCCCCGCGCGCCGGCCGGCTCGTTCAGCACGTACGCGACGGCGAAGGCGATCACCGCGACCACGGCGGTGCGCAGCCCCACCTCGCTCAGCGGCCGCGAGGGCAGCCCGGCGGCCTTGCGCCGCTTGCTGTCCAGCAGCAGCGAGCCCGCGTACGCCAGCACCGCGACCAGGGCCAGGCCGTACGCCGCCGCCTTGTCCTCGAAGTAGTAACCGGTGAGGTACGAGACCACGCTGTCGTCCGGCGTGTTGATGGAGCCTTCCTTGCCCATCATCCAGATCTGCAGGCCGCTCCAGCCGAGGAAGCCCGCGAGGGTGACCACGAAGGCCGGCACGCCGATCTTGGCGAAGAAGAAGCCGTGCAGCGCGCCGATGAGCAGGCCGCAGGCGATGGCGATCAGCACGGACAGCCAGTCGTTCAGGCCGTTGGTGACGCTGAGCACCGCCCAGACCGCGGCGCCCACACCGGCCACCGAGCCGACCGAGAGGTCGATCTCGCCCAGCAGCAGGACGAAGACGATGCCGACGGCCATGATGCCGAGGCCGGAGGTGTAGACGCCGATGTTCGCGAGGGAGCCGGCCGACAGGAAGCTGCTGGTCTGCAGCTGGAAGACGACCGCGATGACGATGAGGCCGAGGACGACCGGGATCGAGCCCAGCTCGCCGCCGCGCATCCGCCGGGTGAAGTCGGTCCAGTACCCCTTGAAGCCCTGCTCGCGGACGAGCAGCCGCGGGTCGACGGCGGCGGCCGGGACGGCGCTCTCCTCCGCCGGGGCGCCCGCCGCGCTCCCGCTCTTGGTGAGGTCGCTGCTCATGACGCGCCCTGCTCCTTCTTCACCTGGTCCGTACGCGCCTTGCGGCGGGTGACGGCGTTGTCCGAGGCGCCGGTGATGGCGGCGATGATCTCTTCGTGGGAGGTGTCCGCCACGGAGAAGACACCGTTGTTGCGGCCGAGGCGCAGCACCGCGACCCGGTCCGCCACGGCCTGCACGTCGGCCATGTTGTGGCTGATCAGGATGACGCCGTGGCCACGCTCGCGGAGCCGCTCGACGAGGTCGAGGACCTGGGCGGTCTGCTCGACGCCGAGGGCCGCCGTGGGCTCGTCGAGGATGACGACCTTGGGGTCGCCGATCAGCGCGCGGGCGATGGCGACGACCTGGCGCTGACCGCCGGAGAGCGCCGCCACGGGGATGCGGACGCTGGGGATGCGGATGGACAGGGTGTCCAGCAGCTCCTTGGCGCGCTTCTCCATGGCGATCTCGTCGAGCACGGAGGCGCGGCGCAGCTCGCTGCCGAGGAAGAGGTTGGCGACGACGTCGAGGTTGTCGCAGAGCGCGAGGTCCTGGTAGACGGTGGCGACACCGAGCTCCTGGGCGTCGTGCGGCCGGCTGATGCGGACCGGACGCCCCTCCCACTCGATGGTGCCCTCGTCGATGGGGTGGACCCCGGCGATGGTCTTGACGAGGGTCGACTTGCCGGCGCCGTTGTCGCCGACCAGGGCGACCACCTCACCGGCTTCGATCTCCAGCGTGACGTCCGTGAGCGCCTGGACGGCGCCGAACCGCTTGGAGACCGAGCGCAACGCCAGCACGGGCGCAGCGGACACGTGAATCATCTCCTTCGCCGCCTGTCGGGCGGGAATGGTGCGTACGAGGCTGCCCGGCGGTCCGCGCCTCCACGGGCGCGGGCCGGGGCCGGGGCGGCGCGCACCGTCCGTGCGCGGGCCGCCCGAGGGGCTACTTGATGCCGGCTTCCTCGCAGGCCTTCTTGTAGTCCGCGGTGCAGAGCTGGCTCGCCTTGTAGACCTTGTCCTTGATGATCGTGTCCTTGATGTCGTCCTTGGTCACGATCTGCGCGTCGTACAGCTTCGCCGGGATGCCCTTGACCTCGCCGCTGAGGCTGTCGACCTTGTCCGGGGTGACGGAGCCGAGCTTCTCGCCCTTCAGGAGCTTGACCGCGACCTCGGCGGTGGTCTCCGCCTGCGGCTTGATCTGCTTGTAGATGGTGAAGGCCTGCTCGCCCTTCAGGATCCGCTGCAGACCGGCCAGCTCGGCGTCCTGGCCGCCGACCGGGACGTCGATGTTCCGCTGCTTCAGGGCGGTGAGGATGCCGCCCGCCATGCCGTCGTTGGCGGAGTAGACGCCCTGGAAGCCGTCCTTGCCGAGCGCGTCGATCGCCGAGTTCATCTTCTTGTTGGCCTCGTCCGGCGACCAGTCCGGGATGTCCTGCTCGTAAGCGATCTTCTTGACCTGCTTGTCGAGGACGGAGTGCGCGCCCTTCTTGAAGAACGGGGCGTTCGGGTCGGTCGGCGAGCCGTTGATCATGACAACGTTGGCATCCTTGGCGTCGCTGCCCAGGGCCTTGACCAGGCCCTCGCCCTGGAGGCGGCCGATCTTCTCGTTGTCGTAGGAGACATAGGCCGAGATCTTGCCCTCGGCGAGGCGGTCGTAAGCGACGACCTTGACGCCCTTCTTGGCCGCCTGGTTCACCCAGGACTTGGTGGCCTTGAAGTCGACCGAGTCCAGGATGATCACCTTGACGCCCTGCGTGATCAGCGCGTCGAACTGCTTCTTCTGGGTCTCGGTCTCCTGCGCGGCGTTGTTGTACTTCACCACGCAGTCGGAGCAGAGCTCCTTGATCTTGTTCTCGATGTACGGGCGGTCGAAGGTCTCGTAGCGCGTGGTCTTGTTCTCCGGCAGCAACAGGCCGATGGTCTTGTTGTCACCACCGCTGTCGCCGCCGCTGCCGGCCTTGCCGCAGGCGGCCACGGTCACGGCCATGGAGACCGCGGTGGTGGCTATGACGACGCGACGCACAAATGCGTTCATGGGGATGGCCCTCCCTGACATGGCCGCGTCCTTGCGGCCGAGGTGCTTGGAGTCAACTCGGCCGCTCGCAGGGCGTCAAGGAGTAAATCCTTAACGAGATGACAACGGTGCCATCCGTTAGCTGTCTGAACTCAGAGTGCGCCCCGGCGGTGCCCGGGCGCCCTTTTCCCTTCAGACAATGGCGCGCTTCAGGCAAGGGCGGGAGCGTCCGGGCTGAGCGACCCGTCCAGCAGCGTGGAGTCCCCCATCTCGCTGAGCACCAGCGCCAGCGCGCCGAGCACCTCCGCCCGGCCGCCCAGCGTGCCCGGTACGACGCTCAGCTGCCGCGCCGCACTGGGAATGGCGTACCGCGACACCGACTCCCGTATCGGCGCCAGCACCAGCTCACCGGCCTCGGCCAGGTCGCCGCCGAGCACCACCCGGCTGGGGTTCAGCAGGTTGCACAGGTTCGCCACGCCGCTGCCGATGTGCCGGCCGACGTCCGCGATGACCCGGCGGCAGCCCGGGTCGCCGTCCCGGGCCAGCTGGACCACGCCCGGCATGGTCAGATCCGGGCCGTGGGCCGGCTCCAGCAGCGGCAGCACGTACCGGGCCGAGGCGAAGGTCTCCAGGCAGCCGCGGTTGCCGCAGCGGCACACCGGCCCCGACTCGTCCAGCGTGATGTGCCCGATCTCGCCCGCCGTGCCGCCCGGACCGCGGTAGATCTGCCCGCTGATCACCAGCCCGGCGCCGACGCCGCTGGCCACCTTGATGTACGCGAGGTCGGCGGCGCCGCGGCCCGCGCCCCACACCAGCTCGCCGAGCGCGCCGAGGTTGGCGTCGTTGTCGACGTGCACCGGCACGCCCAGCCGGGCCGACAGCTCCTCGCCCGGGTTCGTGCCCGTCCAGCCCGGCAGGATCGCGGTCGAGCCGAGCGTCCCGGAGACCACGTCGATCGGGCCCGGCACGCCCAGGCCCACCCCGACGACCTTGGACCGGTCGATGCCGGTCGTCTCCACCAGCCGGCTGACCAGCTGCTCGGCCCGGTCGAAGCCCTCGGCCGCGGAGGCGTCCACGTCGATGGGCTCGGACTCCTCGGCGAGCACCTGGTGCGCGAGGTTGCCGACCGCGACCCGCAGGTGGCTGTGGCCGAAGTCGACGCCGACCACGACGCCCGCGTCGCCGGAGAGGGAGACGCTGCGGGCTCTGCGGCCACCCGCCGAGGTGGGCGTGACCTGGACGGTCCCGCCGTCCTTCAGCTCCCGCACGATGTTGGAGACGGTGGCCGCCGACAGCCCTGTGGTCCGGGCGATCTCCGCCTGGGTGAGCGATCCCGCCATCCGTACGGCACGCACGACCCGCTCCAGATTGGCCCGGTGCAGCGAGGACTGCGACCCCGGAGTCTCCATCGACTCATCCACTCCCGCCTGCCGCGGGCGGCACGACGACCGCCCGCCGGCCGGGCCGCGTCAACGGGGCCCGGCTTGTCTCCAACATGTGAATCTAAGCTGAGCTGCCCGGGTCCGCTCCCGTCAAGTCCTCGACCGCAGGAGGGCGCATATCCACGCTCGACGGCCGACGCGCCGCGTGGACACGCCCGCGGGCCTCCCGCCGCGGGCCGGCGGCGGAAGGCCCCTGGTGATCGGTACGGACGGCTGCGCCCCGCTACTTCACCGCCCCCGCGGTCAGGCCCGCGACCACCTGCCGCTGGAAGACGATGTACGCGGCGAGCACCGGCAGCATCGCGATGGTCAGGCCCGCGAACAGCCCCGACCAGTCGCCCTTGTACCCCTGGCTGACCGCCAGCGCGACCAGGCCCTGGGTCAGCACCTTCTTGTTGGGGTCGCCGACGTTGAGGACCGTGGGCAGCAGGTACTGGTTCCACTGGCCCAGGAAGTTGAAGATGCCGACGCTGATCAGGCCGGGCTTGGCCATCGGCAGCATCACCTGGAAGAAGGTCCTGGCGTGCGAGGCCCCGTCGATGAGCGCGGCCTCCGCCACCGAGGTCGGCAGCGTGCGGAAGAAGCCGCTCAGGAAGAAGACGGTGAACGGCAGCGAGTAGGCGATGTAGACCAGGATCAGGCCGTGGTAGGTGTCCAGCAGGGCCATGTTCTTCATGACGAAGAACAGCGGGACCAGCGCGAGGATCACCGGGAAGCCCATGCCGCCCACGAACAGGAAGTAGATGAAGCGGTTCCCGCGGAACTCGAAGCGGGCCAGGACGTACGCGGCCATCGACCCGAGCAGCATCGTGCCGACCAGCGAACCGCCCACCACGATGAGGGAGTTCGCGAAGTACTGGGCCATGTTGGCCTTTTCCCAGGCCCGCGCCCAGTTCTCGAAGTGCAGCGCGGACGGCAGGCCCCAGGGCGAACCGAAGATCTCCGTGTCGTCCTTGAAGGAGCTGACCACCGCCCACAGCAGCGGCATGGTGACGAGGATGCCCCAGATCACCAGCACGCCGTGCGAGAAGACGTTCAGCACGCCGCCCTCGCCGCCGTTGCGCCGCCGCGGGCCCCTGCCCGCGGGGGCGTGCGGCTCCGGCGCGGCCGCGCCGCCCGCTCCCGCACCGCCGGCCGGCACGACGCCCTGCGCGGCGTCCTTCCTGACGCCCTGGAGCTCGGGGGGATCGGTCTGTGCGGTCATCAGAACTCCAGTCGCTCTCGACGGCCCAGCCGCATGACGACGGCCGCGAAGATCAGGGTGACGATGAGCAGCGAGACGCCGATCGCGGTGGCGTAGCCGGCCTGACCGTCACGGAAGGTCTTCTGGTAGACGTACAGCGGCAGTACTTCCGTCGAGTAGTCCGGGCCGCCCGGGCCGACGCTCATGATCTGCACGAACGCGAAGGCCGACACGTCCAGGGCCAGGATTCCCATGTAGATCCAGCCGGTCTGCACGGTGTCCCAGAGCAGCGGCAGGGTGATGCGGAAGAACGTGTTGAAGCGGTTCGCGCCGTCCAGCAGCGCGGCCTCGTAGAAGTCCTTGGGGATGGAGCTCATCCCGGCGGAGAAGAGGACGACGTAGAAGCCGACGTTGGCCCACACCATCGCCGCCATGACGCACCACAGCGCGAGCTGCGGGTCGCCCAGCCAGTTCGGCTGCACGGCGTCCAGGCCGACGGCGGAGAAGAAGGAGTTGAGCGCGCCGCTCTCCGGGTTGTACGCGAACTGGAAGAGCAGGGCGACGATCGGGACCGACAGCACCTGCGGGAAGAAGTAGAGGATTTTGTACGCGCCCGAACCGCGCACCCCGCCGATGACCGCCTTCTTCTTGCGGCGGCCACCGACGTTGAGCATGAACGCGAAGAACAGTCCGAGCGAAAGGGTCACCACCGGCAGCAGCAGGAGCAGGGTCACGCTGTTGCCCACCGCTGACCAGAACACGCCGTCCTGGAAAAGCCGCGTGTAGTTGCCGAACCCGACCATCGAGAAATCGGGGCTCAGTCCCGTCCAGTCCGTGAAGGAGTAGTAAATCGCCTGCACGAACGGGGAGATGACGAAGACCGCGTAGATGGCCAGCGGAAGGACCAGGAACCCGGCGATGAAGCGGTATTTACCGTGCTGCATGACGTACGATTCCGTTCTTATCCTGCGGCGGCTGCCGCTGGTGACACAGCGAATTCGTCGGTCAGCGCTTGTACTTCTTGATGCTGGGGTCCTTCCGGGTCTCGTCCGCGTACTTCTGGATCTTGTTGATGGCCTCGGCGGGCGTCATCCGGCCGGCCATCATCTCGCCGATGCAGCCGACGCCGATCTTCTCCTTCTGCAGGGCCACGTACCAGTCCTGCAGACGGGGGTTGAGGACGTTCTTGCCGGCCTTCTCCAGGGCCTGCTGCGCGGACGCCAGACCCGGCGGGAGCGTCAGCCCCTCGGTGCCGCCGTTCAGCGAGGTGAGCGAGGAGACCTGCTTGGTGAAGTTCTTGGACGCCTTCTCGCCGAGCATGATGCGCAGCAGTTCCATGCCGCCCTCGGGGTTCTTCGCCTGCTTGGGGACGATGAACGGCTCGCCGCCGGACGCCCAGAGGGTGCCGAACGGCATCTTGTCCGAGGCGGAGAGGCTGGAGGGGGCGCCCACGGCCAGGTCGAAGTTGCCGGCCTTGTCGATCTGCTTGCCGGACTCGTTCTCCACCCAGGAGCCGTTGGGGATGAACAGCGCCTTGCCCTCGGCCCACGCCTTCTGCGACTGCAGGTGGTCCAGGCCCGGGCTGCCCTTGAGGATGTAGCCCTTCTTGTACAGCTCGTAGTACGCCTCGAAGGCGGCGCGGACCGCGGGGTCCTTCCAGGCACCCGGCTCCAGGTTGTCGATCCGGCGCAGCACCTCGGCGCCGCCGATCTTGGCGATGAAGGGGTAGAGGCTGAACGGCACGTAGTACGGGTACTTGCCGGGGTACGTCCAGCCCGCGACGCCCTTCTTCTTGGCCTTCGCGCAGAGCGCGAGCATCTCGTCCCAGGTCTCCGGGTACTCCGCGTCCAGCTTCTTCAGGTTCGTCTTGGAGTACCAGACGCCGTAGACGGTGTAGGCGTAGTACAGGGTCAGGATCTGCGAGCCGCCGAACTGGCCCATCTCCACGACGCCGGGACGCAGCGTGTCGCGGACCTTCTTCGACGGGTCGTCGACCGAGGGCGCGTCCAGCAGGGGCGTCAGGTCCGTCAGCTGGTCCTTGCTGACCAGGGTGGAGAAGTCCATCTGCTCCGCACCGGAGTTGTCCACCAGGTCGGGCGGGTTGCCGCCGTTGAAGCGGGGCTGCAGGGTGGACTGGATCTTCTGCGTGGACGCGTGCTTGATCTTGCCCTTGGTCTTGGGGTACGCGGCGACGAACATCGCCTCGGCGTCCCTGGCGTATTTCTCGCCGAAGCCGCCGTCGAAGATGACCACGTCCAAAGGCGCGCTCTCATTCACGGCGAGCGGGTTCTTCGCGGACTTGGTGCCCTTGTTCACCTTGTCGCCGCCGCCGCTGTCGCCGCCGCTCGCGCACGAGGCGAGCATGCTCATCGTCGGAACGGCGAACACTCCGAGCGCCACGGACCGCTTGATCAGATCGCGACGGCTGGTTTCTGAGGTGGATCCCATGCTCAAGTCCTCGCCTTCTCCAGGACTCAGGCGGTGTACCGGAGCCACCCCGGCACCGCGGGTCAGATGCAGCTGAGTTGTACGGGATGTGCACCGGGCGCGCTAGAGATACGCAGGGAAAACGTGGTGCTCCCCGCTGATGTCCCCCGGATCCGACGGCTTGAAGCGCACAGCCATTCGGACGCCGACAGGTATAGTCCACTTCACACGGACGGGGCAAGATCAAAAGCAGCACCGGCCGCCAGTCTTTCCCGAGTTGAGACCTCGTCGGCATGCACGGAACGGCGGGGCGGCATTTCCGCCACCTCATACGGCTCCCTTGACACCAAAGGCCGCACCGCTGTTGGTTATCTCTGCACCGCAGATATGACAACGATGTCAGCCGACCTGCCGGCAGAGCCCGGAAGAGTGGAGAAGCTCGCGTGCGGCACAGACACCTGCGGGGGAGCAGCCGTCCCGTCGCCCTGGCGGCGGCAGCCCTCCTGACCGTGACGGCACAGGGCGCGGCCGTGGCCGCACCCGCCACCCCTCACGCACCACCCGGCGGACCGGCGGAGTTCGCCTCGTCCTTCGAGTCCGGGCAGCCCGCGCCGGACTGGCGCGACACCGCCGAGAAGACCGCCGACGGCACCCCGAAGGTCTCCGGGGTTCACCCCGAGGGCGCCACCGCGCCCGGCATGACCAGCCGGGTCGACACCGGCCCCACGGACTCCCCCACCGCGAAGCGGAACGCCGGCTTCACCGGCACGCACGCGCTGCGCTACGGCGGCACGCACACCGCCGAGGGCCACGGCTACGCGTACAACAAGCTGTTCGACGTGGACGTGCCGGTGCGCCCCGACACGGTCCTGTCCTACAAGCTCTTCCCCGAAATGGCCGGATCGGCGCGTGACTACCGCGCCACCCAGGTCTCCGTGGACCTCGCCTTCACCGACGGCACCTACCTCAGCGACCTGAAGCCGGCCGACGCCAACGGCGCTCCGCTCACCCCGCAGGGCCAGGGCGCGGCCAAGACGCTCTACGTCAATCAGTGGAACAACCGCGAGTCGCGGATCGGAGCGGTGGCCGCCGGAAAGACGGTCGACCGCATCCTCCTCGCGTACGACGCGCCCAAGGGCACCGGGGACTTCCGCGGCTGGCTGGACGATGTGTCACTGGCCCCGGCAAAGCCGGAGAAGCCGCTCGCGCACCTCGCCGACTACGCCTCCACCGTGCGCGGCACGAACTCCAGCGGCAGCTTCTCGCGCGGCAACACCTTCCCCGCGACCGCCGTCCCCAACGGCTTCAACTTCTGGACGCCGGTGACCAACGCCGGTTCCCAGGACTGGCTTTACGAGTACGCGCGCAAGAACAACGCCGACAACCTCCCCACGCTCCAGGCGTTCAGCGCCAGCCACGAGCCCAGCCCCTGGATGGGCGACCGGCAGACCTTCCAGGTGATGCCGTCCGCCGCGGCCGGCACCCCCGACGTCTCCCGCACCGCCCGCGCGCTCCCCTTCCACCACTCCCGCGAGACGGCGAAGCCGCACTACTACGGCGTCACCTTCGACAACGGGCTGAAGACCGAGATCGCGCCCACCGACCACGCCGCGATGATGAAGTTCACCTTTCCGGGTGCGGACGCGAGCCTGATCTTCGACAACGTCAACAACAAGGGCGGGCTGTCGCTCGACACCGAAAAGGGCGTGGTCACCGGCTTCTCCGACGTCAAGAGCGGGCTGTCAACCGGCGCCACCCGGCTGTTCGTGTACGCCGTCTTCGACGCGCCCGTCACCGCCGGCGGCAAGCTCTCCGGGGGCGGCGGCCCCGACGTCACCGGCTATCTGCGCTTCAGGCCGGGTGCCGACCGCACGGTCACGATGCGCATCGCCACCTCCCTCATCAGCGTGGACCAGGCGAAGGCGAACCTCCGCCAGGAGATCGCCGACGACGCCTCGTTCGCCTCGGTCCGGGACCGCGCCCGCGCGCAGTGGGACGACATCCTCGGCCGCATCGAGGTCGAGGGCGCGAGCCGTGACCAGCTGACCACCCTCTACTCCAGCCTGTACCGGCTCTACCTCTACCCCAACTCCGGTTCGGAGAAGGTGGACGGAGAGCAGCGCTACGCCAGCCCCTTCTCCCCCGCGACCGGCCCCGACACCCCCACGCACACCGGCTCGAAGATCGTCGACGGCCAGGTGCACGTGAACAACGGCTTCTGGGACACCTACCGGACCACCTGGCCCGCGTACTCCTTCCTCACCCCGAAGCGGGCCGGCGAGCTGGCCGACGGGTTCGTCCAGCAGTACAAGGACGGCGGCTGGATCTCCCGCTGGTCCTCCCCCGGCTACGCCGACCTCATGACCGGCACCAGCTCCGACGTGGCCTTCGCCGACGCCTACGGCAAGGGCGTGCGCTTCGACGCGAAGGCGGCCTACGAGGCGGCGCTGAAGAACGCCACGGTCGCCCCGCCGAGCCCCGGCGTCGGCCGCAAGGGCATGAACACCTCGCCCTTCCTCGGCTACACCTCCACCAGGACCAAGGAGGGCCTGTCCTGGGCCCTGGAGGGCTACCTCAACGACTTCGGCATCGCCCGGATGGGCCAGGCGCTCTACAAGAAGACCCACGAGAAGCGCTACAAGGAGGAGTCCGCCTACTTCCTGGACCGCGCCCGGGACTACGTGAAGCTCTTCGACGACCGCGTCGGCTTCTTCCAGGGCAGGGACGAGCAGGGCGACTGGCGGCTGTCGCCGGAGAAGTACGACCCGCGGGTGTGGGGCTACGACTACACCGAGACCAACGGCTGGACCTTCGCCTTCACCGCCCCGCAGGACCTCAGGGGCCTCGCCAACCTCTACGGCGGCCGCGCGGGCCTGGCCAAGAAGCTGGACACGTACTTCGCCACGCCGGAGACCGGCACCAAGGAGTTCGCCGGCAGCTACGGCGGCGTCATCCACGAGATGACCGAGGCCCGCGACACCCGGATGGGCATGTACGGCCACAGCAACCAGCCCTCCCACCACATCGCGTACGCCTACGACGCGGCCGGGCAGCCGTGGAAAACCCAGGAGAAGGTCCGCGAGGTGCTCTCCCGGCTCTACCTCGGCAGCGAGATCGGCCAGGGCTACCCGGGCGACGAGGACAACGGCGAGATGTCCGCCTGGTACGTCTTCAGCGCCCTCGGCTTCTACCCGCTGGTGATGGGCGCCCCGGAGTACGCGATCGGCTCGCCGCTCTTCACCAAGGCCACCGTGCATCTGGAGAACGGCCGGGACCTGGTCATCAAGGCGCCCGGGAACAGCGCCCGGAACGTCTACGTGCAGGGCGTGAAGGTCAACGGCAAGTCCTGGAACTCCACGGCGCTCCCGCACTCCGTCCTTGCCCGCGGCGGCACCCTGGAGTTCGCCATGGGCCCGGAGCCGTCCCGCTGGGGCACCGGTGAGAACGCCGGACCCACCTCGATCACCCGGGACGACAAGGTGCCGGCCCCGGCCGCTGACGTGGCCCCCGCTGACGGCTCGGCGCTCTTCGACAACACCTCGGACACCTCGGCGGCCTTCACCACGGCGGCCACGGACCTCACGAAGGAAGCGCGCGTCACCTCGTACACGCTGACCTCGTCGGCGAAGGCCGAGGCACCGGCCGGGTGGACGCTGCAGGGGTCGCGCGACGGCCGCCGGTGGACCACCGTGGACCGGCGCTCCGCCGAGACCTTCACATGGGACAAGCAGACCCGCGTCTTCTCGGTGGACCGCCCGGGCACGTACCGGCACTACCGCCTGGTCCCGGCCGGCCGGGCGACCCTCGCGGAGGTGGAGCTGCTGTCCTGACCCGGTACGCACGCGCAGGGGCCGCGCTCCTCAGGGCGAGGAGTGCGGCCCCTGCGGCTTTCCGGACCGGTCAGAGCAGGATGCGCAGGAGACCGGTGAGCAGACCGCCGCCCCAGTCGTCCCAGTCACCCCAGTCACCCCGGTGGTGGTCACGGCCGTGGTGGCAGCCGCAGTGCTTGTGGCTGTCGTGCTTCCATGTCGCGGCGGCCGGGGCGGCCTGCGAAGCGGCCTGGGCCGTGCCCGCGAGCGGCACGACGGCGGCCGCGGCGAGCACCGCGGCGGCCACGGATCGGCCAATGGTCTTGCGCATGTGTCTCTCCTGTAAGCGCGAGGTAAGGACGAGCGAAGATCTACCGCGCCGCGTCCCGCACCCCTACCGCCCGGCCCCGAACACCACTCCCCCGGCCGTACGATCCGACCGGTCGCCCTCTGCCGTTCACCCGACCGGCCGCACGGGGACGGCGTGTCCCGCCCACGGGCGCGCGCACGAGAAGGGCCGCACCCCGGCGGGGTGCGGCCCTTCTCGGCGTTACGGCCTAGCCGGTGATCACTTACGGATCAGGCTGCGCAGCACGTACTGCATGATGCCGCCGTTGCGGTAGTAGTCGGCCTCGCCGGGGGTGTCGATGCGGACCTTGGCGTCGAACTCGACGTCGCCCGCCTTCACCTTGACCGTCTCCGGGATGCCGCCGTCGTTCAGGGCGGTGATGCCGGTGATGGAGAAGGTCTCCTCGCCGGTCAGGCCCAGGGACTGGGCGGAGGCGCCCTCGGGGAACTGCAGGGGCAGGACGCCCATGCCGATCAGGTTCGAGCGGTGGATGCGCTCGTAGGACTCGGCGATGACGGCCTTGACGCCGAGGAGCGCGGTGCCCTTGGCGGCCCAGTCGCGGGAGGAGCCGGAGCCGTACTCCTTGCCGGCCAGGATGACCAGCGGGATGCCGGCGGCCTGGTAGTTCTGGGAGGCGTCGTAGATGAAGGAGACCGGGCCGTCCTCCTGCGTGAAGTCACGCGTGAAGCCGCCCTCGGTGCCCGGCGCGATCTGGTTGCGCAGGCGGATGTTGGCGAAGGTGCCGCGGATCATGACCTCGTGGTTGCCACGGCGGGAGCCGTAGGAGTTGAAGTCGCGACGCTCGACGCCGTGCTCGGTGAGGTACTTGCCGGCCGGGGTGTCGGCCTTGATCGCACCGGCCGGGGAGATGTGGTCGGTGGTGACCGAGTCGCCCAGCTTGGCGAGGACGCGGGCGCCCGCGATGTCCTCGACCGGGGCCGGCTCCATCTCCATGCCCTCGAAGTACGGGGGCTTGCGGACGTAGGTGGACTGCGGGTCCCACTCGAAGGTGTTGCCGGTCGGGATGGGCAGCGCCTGCCACTGGGCGTCACCGGCGAAGACGTCCTCGTAGGACTTGGAGAACATGTCCTGGCCGATGGCGTTGGCGACGACGTCGTTCACCTCGGCCTCGGAGGGCCAGATGTCCTTGAGGTAGACCGGGTTGCCCTCGGTGTCGGTGCCGATGGCCTCCTCGGTGATGTTCACCTTCATGGAGCCGGCGATGGCGTACGCGACGACCAGCGGCGGGGACGCCAGGTAGTTCATCTTGACGTCGGGGTTGATCCGGCCCTCGAAGTTGCGGTTGCCGGAGAGCACCGAGGTGACGGCGAGGTCGGCCTCGTTGATCGCCTTGGAGATCTCCTCGTCCAGCGGGCCGGAGTTGCCGATGCAGGTGGTGCAGCCGTAGCCGACCAGGTTGAAGCCCAGCTTGTCCAGGTACGGGGTCAGGCCGGCCTTGTCGAAGTAGTCGGTGACGACCTTGGAGCCCGGGGCCAGGGTGGTCTTGACCCACGGCTTGCGGGTCAGGCCCTTCTCGACCGCCTTCTTGGCCACGAGCGCGGCGGCGACCATGACGTAGGGGTTCGAGGTGTTGGTGCAGGAGGTGATCGCGGCGACGGTGACGGCGCCGTGGTCGATCTCGAAGGTGGAGCCGTCGGCGGCGACGACCTGGGTCGGCTTGCTGGGCACGCCGTTGGTGCGGGCCGGCGCGTCGGAGGCCGGGAAGGACTCCTTGCCCGCCTCCTCGTCGTCCGCGACGTAGTTGCGCACGTCCTGCGCGAACTGCTCGGCGGCCTTGGCCAGGACGATGCGGTCCTGCGGGCGCTTCGGGCCTGCGATCGACGGGACGACCGTCGACAGGTCCAGCTCCAGCTTCTCGGAGAAGTCGGGCTCGGCGGCCGGGTCGAGCCAGAGGCCCTGCTCCTTGGCGTACGCCTCGACCAGCTTGACCTGCTGCTCGGAGCGGCCGGTGAGCTTGAGGTAGTTCAGGGTCTCGTCGTCGATCGGGAAGATCGCGGCGGTGGAGCCGAACTCCGGCGACATGTTGCCGATGGTGGCGCGGTTGGCCAGCGAGGTGGCGGCGACGCCCTCGCCGTAGAACTCGACGAACTTGCCGACGACGCCGTGCTTGCGCAGCATCTCGGTGATCGTGAGGACCAGGTCGGTGGCGGTGGTGCCGGGCTGCAGCTCACCGGTCAGCTTGAAGCCGACCACGCGCGGGATCAGCATGGAGACCGGCTGGCCGAGCATCGCGGCCTCGGCCTCGATGCCGCCGACGCCCCAGCCCAGGACGCCCAGGCCGTTGACCATCGTGGTGTGCGAGTCGGTGCCGACCAGGGTGTCGGGGTAGGCCTGGCCGTTGCGGACCATGACCGTACGGGCCAGGTGCTCGATGTTCACCTGGTGGACGATGCCGGTGCCGGGCGGGACGACCTTGAACTCGTCGAAGGCGGTCTGGCCCCAGCGCAGGAACTGGTAGCGCTCCTTGTTGCGGCCGTACTCCAGCTCGACGTTCTGCTTGAAGGCGTCGTTGGTGCCGAACTTGTCGGCGATGACGGAGTGGTCGATGACCAGCTCGGCCGGGGCCAGCGGGTTGATCTTCGCCGGGTCGCCGCCGAGCTCCTTGACGGCCTCACGCATCGTGGCGAGGTCCACGACGCAGGGGACGCCGGTGAAGTCCTGCATGATCACGCGGGCCGGCGTGAACTGGATCTCCTGGCTCGGCTGGGCCTGCGAGTCCCAGTTGCCCAGCGCCCGGATGTGGTCGGCGGTGATGTTCGCGCCGTCCTCGGTGCGGAGCAGGTTCTCCAGCAGGACCTTCAGGCTGTAGGGCAGGCGGGCTGCGCCCTCCACCTTGTCCAGCCGGAAGATCTCGTACGACTCGTCGCCCACCTGCAGGGTGCTGCGGGCGTCGAAGCTGTTCGCCGACACGACAGTCTCCTTCATGCATGAATTCGCGCGTACCACCGCAATCCTGCCGTCACCGGCCCCAGCCGATCAGCTAAGGTAAGGCTTAGTTAGGTGAGCCTTACTAGCGCGGCAGCGGTACGCCTCTCGGCAGATATCTCGATGTCGAGATAACTCTAGTACATCGCTGCCGCGCGGTCATGCCCTGCCCGCCCGGTGTCCGCTTCCTCCAGTACGGCCAGGTCCAGGCGGGCCAGCCGGGCCTGGTCGGCGATGACCTCGTATGCGCTGATCCGGCCCGCTTCGACCGTGAGGGTGAGCACGAGCAGCAGCCGGCCGTACGGCGCCACGACGATTCCGGGCGCGCCGTCGACCAGCGCGGGCTCCGCGAACCGGGCGCGCCGCCCGAGGACGAGGGTCCCCTCCGCCACGGCACGCGCCCCGCTGAGCACCGGAGCGGCACCCGGCGGCAGCGCCGCGGGGTCGGCGCGGCGCACCACGCCGGGCGCGAGCACCGCCAGCAGCGCGTCGAGGTCGCCGCGGCGCGAGGCGGCGAGGAACGCCTCGACGACGCGCCGCTGCCGGTCCAGCTCGGCGCGGGGCATCCGGGCCGTGCCCCGCACACGGTGGCGCGCCCGGCTCGCGAGCTTCTTCGTGGCCGCCGGCGAGCGCTCCAGGAGGGCGGCGATCTCCCCGAACGGCACGGCGAACAGGTCGTGCAGCACGAAGGCCACGCGCTCGGCGGGCGTCAGCGTGTCCAGCACCACGAGCAGGGCGCGGCCGACCGACTCGGCCAGCACCGCCTCGTCCTCCGGCGTACCGGACCCCTCCGCCGCGCCGCCGCCCGGGGGCGGCCCGGCCGCTTCGGGCATCCCGTCCCCCACCGGATCCTCGCGCCGCGCCGCACGCGCACGCAGCATGTCCAGGCAGACCCGCGAGAGGACGGTGCGCAGCCAGCCGCCCAGACTGGCGATCTCCCGAGCGTCGACGCGGCCCAGCCGCAGCCAGGTCTCCTGCACCGCGTCCTCCGCCTCGGCGAGGGAGCCGAGCATCCGGTACGCCACGGCGCGCAGCTGATCGCGGTGGCCCTCGAAGCGCTCCGCCAGCGCATCGCCGCCGGGGGCCGCCGCCCCGTGTCCGGCCGCCGTCCGGGCCTCCGCCGGCCCCTCGTGCTCGTCCATCGGTCACCTTTCCGCCGCGCGGTCCGTCACCTGGTTGACGCGCGCGACAGCGCGGAGGTGACAAGGAGAGGACCACACGGATGAACGCCCTGCCGACGACCGCCCCCACCACCGGTGTCCGGCCCCTGCTGCGCCCCACGGCGCTGGGGGACCTCCGGCTGCCCAACCGGGTGGTGATGGCCCCGGTGACCCGCGCCCGCGCGACCGGCCCCGGGCGGGTGCCGACGGAGCTGCACGCGGAGTACTACGCCCAGCGGGCCGGCGCCGGCCTGATCATCACCGAGGGCGCCTGGGTCAGCCCGGAGGCGGTGGGCTTCGTGCACGTCCCCGGCATCCACAGCGCGGCGCAGGTCGCCGGGTGGCGGCGGGTGACCGACCTGGTGCACGCCCTCGGCGGCCGCATCGTGCTGCAGCTCTGGCACACCGGCGCCGCCTCGCACCCCGATCACCTCGGCGGCCGGCTGCCCGCCGGGCCTTCGGCGGTCGACCCACGGGTACGGTCCTTCACCCCGGGCGGCTTCAAGCCGACCGTCACGCCGCGCGAGATGACCGCGGCCGACATCGCGGCCGCGGTGGCCGGCTTCCGTACCGCCTCGGCCAACGCCCGGCGCGCGGGCTTCGACGGCGTCGAGATCGGCGCGCTCGGCCCGTTCCTGCTGCCGCAGTTCCTCAGCCCGCTGCTGAACCGGCGCACCGACGCGTACGGCGGCGACCGGGTCCGCCGCCGGCGGCTGCTCCTCGAGGTCGTCGACGCGGTGGCCGAGCCCTGGGCCGGGCGGCGGGTCGGCGTCCGGCTGGGGCCCTACCTGTCCGCCTCCGACCGCTTCCCGGCCGACGAGGCGGCGCTGGCCGACCACGACGCGCTGGTGACGGAGCTCGACGACCGCCCGCTGGCCTACCTGCACCTGCGCGGCCCGGACGGCACGGAGCCCGGCGCCGCCCCGGACTTCGCGGCGTTCGCGCGCTGCCGCCGCCGGTTCAGCGGCCCCCTGATCGTGAACAACGGCTTCGACGGGGAGTCCGGGGACGCCGTCCTCGACGCGGGCCTCGCCGACGCCGTCTCGTACGCCACCCACTTCATCGCCAACCCGGACCTGGTCACCCGCTTCGCGCTCGGCCGCCCTCTGACGGCCGGCGATCCGGCCACGTACTACACGGGCGGCGCGGCCGGATACGTGGACTATCCGCCGAGCGGCGCCTGACGGCCGGTCACCAGACGCTGCCCTCCGGCAGCCCGGCGAGCTCCGGCGCGGACAGGTGGAGCACCTCGTACCGCACGGTGGCTTCGTCAGCCCCGTCCTCGGCTCCGGGGGCGGCGTCCGACCACAGGACGAAGCGGAGGAGCTGCCAGTGGTGGGGGTCGACGGCGAGCGCCGCGGTGTGCACGGCGGGGTGCCGGGCCAGCTCGCGCAGGGCTGCCGTCTCCCGCTCCAGGAGGCGGCTGAGGGCCAGCCCGTCGGGGTCCGGGCCGGGCCCGTCCGGGAGGGGCGTGAGACGGCGGGAGGCGGCGCGCGGGGGCATTCCGCGAGCCGGGCCCAGCAGGGCGGCCACGCCCGTCCAGGTGCGCACGGCGGGCCGGCCGAAGTCCCGGACGATGTTCTGGAAGCCGCCCCCGCCGAGGAGGAAGCGGCCCATCGCGCCCGTGTCCCGCCAGAGGTAGAACGGCGCGTACTGGTTGACCGGCGAGCCGTCCCTGCCGCGCTCGCGGACCAAATACGCCTTCAGGCCCAGCCCGGCGCGGTCGTCGAGCAGATGACCGGTCGTCGCCACCCGCCTGCGGATGGTCGCCATGTCGTGGCCTGCGGGCAGCGTGATCTCGTACTGCGCCGCGTACATCAGGGCCGCCGGGTGGTGTCGTGGCCGGCGAGCAGCCCGAGCACGCCCGCGACCGCCTGGTCGAAGGCGGCGGGCGCACCGGCGGCGCGGGCGAGGACGTAGCCGCCCTGCACCACGGCGACCACGCTCGCGGCCGTGGCGGCCGGGTCCAGCGCCGGGTCCAGCTCGCCGCGCTCGCGGCCCTCGGCGAGCACCTCGGTGAGGCGGCCGCGCAGCCAGTCGAAGGTCTCGTCGACCGGCGCGCGCAGCGCCGGGTCGGCCATCACGTCCGGGTCCTGGGTGAGCCGCCCGACCGGGCAGCCCTTGAGCACCTCGCGCTCGCGCCGCAGGTAGGCGCCGACCCGGTCCAGCGCCGTGCCGGGCCCGTCGAGCAGCCGCGCCGCCTCGGCCCGCAGCTCCTCGGCGGACCGCCGGATGGCCGCCAGCGCGAGGTCCGGCTTGCCGCTGAAGTGGTGGTACATGCTGCCCTGGCCCGCGTTGGCGCGCCGCAGGATCGCCTTGGGGCTGGTGCCGACGTAGCCGCGCTCCCACAGCAGTTCGCGGGTGCTCTCGATGAGGCGTTCGGCGGTGCTGCCCGGCGTACCGCTCGGGCGGCCGTCCGGTGCGTCGGACGGCGGTCCGGTCACTGGGGTCATGCGGTCAGCATACATACCAGTAGGTACAGAGGCGGGCCGACTGCCGGAAAGGCCCGCGGGCCGGGCCGTCGGAAAAAAGCTGCGCGGCCGTGTCACATTCCGCCGGGTGCCGTCCGTCAGTGGGGTGTAGCAGCGAACAGGCCGTGCAGGACGTTACCGAGGAGCAGATCATGCAGGCACGTATGAAGAACCCCGCGGCCCTCTTCCCCGAGACCGTGCCGGCCGTGCAGCAGTTGCTGAAGGCGGCGAAGTCGGGCGGGGTGCCCGAGACGGTCCTGGAGCTGGTGCACCTGCGGGCGAGCCAGATCAACGGGTGCAGCTACTGCGTGGTCGGCGGGGCGCACAGCGCGAAGAAGGCGGGCGAGACCGACGAGCGGCTGATCGCGGTGTCGGCCTGGCGCGAGGCGCCGTTCTTCACGGACGCCGAGCGCGCGGCGCTGGCGCTGGCCGAGGCCGCGACCCGGCTCGCCGACCGCCCGGACCCGGTGCCGGACGAGGTCTGGGACGCGGCCGCCGAGCACTTCGACGAGCGGCAGCTGGCGTCGATCGTCCTGATGGTCGGCGTGACCAACCTCTTCAACCGGATCAACGTCACGACCCGGCAGGTGGCGGGCCCGACCTGGTGAACCTCAGCCCGCACCCAGCGGCCCGCCCAGGCCCCGGCGGACCAGGGAGACGATCTCCTCGTCCGAGAGGCCGAGGGCACGGGCATCGCTGATCAGGCCGGCCGCGGCGTCGGTGAGGCGGGCACGGGCGGGGGAAGCGGCGCCGGTCACCACGGCGCCGCGGCCGCGCCGCAGTTCGATCAGCCCCTCGTCCTTCAGGCGCTGGTAGCCGCGGAGGACGGTGTGCACGTTGACGCCGAGCGAGCCGGCGAGGGTACGGGCCGCGGGCAGCCGCTCCCCCGCCCGTACCGAGCCGTCGGCGATGGCGCCGCGCACGGAGGCGGCGATCTGGTCGCCCAGCGGCACGGGGGACGCCGGGTCGATGCGGACGAGCATCAGGCGCCGCCCTCCGGGCCCGGCGCGCCGCCGGCCTCGCCGGTCCCCGGGCCCGCACGGTCGACGAGGGTGTTGAGCAGGGCCGCGGCGGTGGCCGCGTCGCCGACCGTCACCACGAACTCCTTGCCGCCCGCCAGCCGCAGCGACAGCGCCTCGCCGGAGCGGAGGACGAATCCGCTGCGACCGGGCCGGATCCGGTAGCCCCAGCCGCCGAAGTCGCGCAGCGGGACGATCTCCCGGCGGTCGGCCTCCTGGATGCGGGACAGCGGGATGCGCATGCGGGGGTAGCGGAGGAGCGGCGGGCTCACGGTCAGGCCGTGCCGGTCGGCGGTCACCCGCAGCCCGGCCAGTGCGAGGACGAGGACCGCGCCGACGAACAGGCCGGGTGCAGCCGACCAGTCGGCGGCCAGACCCCAGACCAGGCCCGCGAGGAGGAGCGCGAGTCCCACGGCGTACATGAACGGCGAGGCGACCGTGCGGGACCAGCCGGCGACCTCGGAATCGGCGAGGGGCAGGCGCGGGGCCGCGCCGCGTACGCCGTCGTCCGGCAGCGGGGTGTCCTTGCCGGCCAGCAGCCGGCCGAGCGCACCGGCCACCACGCCGGCACCGACCGCGGCGGCGAGCTGCCACAGCGGGAGCTCGGCTGCTGCAGGGTCACCGCCGGCCGCCGCGTTGACCTGCAGTGTGCTCACGAACGCGTAGGCCAGGAGGCCCGCGAGACCGTAGGCGAGGGTGAGGGCGGCGCGTGCCGCGCCGAGCGCCTGCCCCGGCCGCCACTTCCCGGCGGTCACCGGGCGTGGGTACGCGCCCCGTACGCCGTCCGCACGATGCCCGTCCCCCGGGCGCCGCACCGCCCCCGTACGCCGACCGGTGGCGGGCAGCAGGACGAGGAGCCCGAAAACGGCACCGAATACGAGGAGCATGCCGAGCGCCAGGGCGAGGAAGCCGCTTGCCGAGGTGAAGCCGTCGGCACGGCCGTCCGCGCGGAAGTGTGTGGCCAGCGTGGCGGGCAGCCGATCGGCGAGGGTTCCGTACGCCGTTGCGACGATTGCGGCGGCCACCGGAAAGGGTGCCGCCGCGACGATCACCCGGCGGATGCCGGGGCCGCCCCGTGCGCCCGTCCCGTCACCCCGCTGTCCTGCGGCGATGCCTCCCCGACCGGCCATCTCCCGATCCCCCCTCGCGTCCGTCCGCAGCCGTCCCGGCACTCCTGCCCCTGCCGCCGTACGGCCTATTGTTCGCATAGTAGTAGAACAATCGACGGTTGAACATCCATCTCATATCTGAGATACCGTTCTCCTCATGGCAGACGACTACCTCGTACGTATCGGCAAGCTCATCCGTGACGCCCGGCAACACCGGGGCTGGACACAGACGCAGCTGGCGGAGGCGCTCGGCACCAGCCAGAGCGCGGTGAATCGCATCGAGCGCGGTAACCAGAACATCAGCCTTGAGATGATCGCGCGCATCGGCGAGGCGCTCGACAGTGAAATCGTCTCCCTGGGGTACGCAGGACCCATGCATCTCCGCGTAGTCGGCGGCAGGCGGCTGTCCGGCAGCATCGACGTCAAGACGAGCAAGAACGCCTGTGTGGCACTGCTCTGCGCGACGCTGCTGAACGCCGGCCGCACCACCCTGCGCCGGGTCGCGCGCATCGAGGAGGTCTACCGCATCCTCGAAGTGCTCGGCAGCATCGGCGTCCGCACCCGCTGGATCAACGACGGCAACGACCTGGAGATCGTGCCGCCCGCCGAGCTGGACCTGGACTCCATGGACACCGAGGCCGCGCGGCGCACCCGCAGCGTCATCATGTTCCTGGGCCCGCTGCTGCACCGCATGGACCACTTCAAGATCCCGTACGCGGGCGGCTGCGACCTCGGCACCCGTACGGTCACCCCGCACATGACCGCGCTGCGCCACTTCGGCCTGGAGGTCACCGCCACCGAGGGCACCTACCACGCGCACGTCGACCGGGCCGTGGCCCCCAAGCGCGCGATCGTGCTGACCGAGCGCGGCGACACCGTGACCGAGAACGCCCTGCTCGCCGCGGCCCGGCACGACGGCGTCACGGTCATCCGCAACGCCTCCTCCAACTACATGGTCCAGGACCTGTGCTTCTTCCTGGAGCAGCTGGGCGTTCGGGTCGAGGGCATCGGCACCACCACCCTCACCGTGCACGGCGTCGCGCACATCGACCGCGACGTGGACTACGCGCCGTCGGAGGACCCGGTCGAGGCGATGAGCCTGCTGGCCGCCGCCGTGGTCACCGAGTCCGAACTGACGATCCGCCGGGTCCCGGTGGAGTTCCTGGAGATCGAGCTCGCGGTCCTGGAGGAGATGGGCCTGGACCACGAGCGCAGCGCCGAGTACACCGCCGACAACGGCCGCACCCGGCTGATCGACCTGACGGTCCGTCCGTCCAAGCTCAGCGCCCCGCTGGACAAGATCCACCCGATGCCGTTCCCGGGCCTGAACATCGACAACGTGCCGTTCTTCGCGGCCATCGCGGCCAGCGCCCAGGGCCAGACCCTGATCCACGACTGGGTCTACGACAACCGCGCGATCTACCTGACGGACCTCAACCGCCTCGGCGCCCAGGTCAAGCTGCTCGACCCGCACCGCGTCCTGGTCGACGGCCCGACCCGCTGGCGCTCGGCGGAGATGATGTGCCCGCCGGCCCTGCGCCCCGCCGTCGTCGTCCTCCTGGCCATGATGGCCGCCGAGGGCACGTCCGTCCTGCGCAACGTCTACGTCATCAACCGCGGCTACGAAGACCTCGCCGAACGCCTGAACTCCCTGGGCGCCCAGATCGAGATCTTCCGGGACATCTGAGGCACACTCCGCCGGACCCTCCGGCCTGCGCCGCCCGCAGGCCCGCTGGGGTCCGGCGGTACCTCCGGGCCCCTTCCCGAACAATCAGCGCCCGCCCCGAGGCAAAGCCCCTCGCCCGCCCCTGGCCCGGCACCGGCCGCTCACAGTGCCGAGCCCCGCGGCTGCGCCGCTCACCCCCACACCGGGCCACCGGGCGGCAGTTGACTTTCGGTCATTGTTCGCCCGGAACTCCGCCCAGTGCGCTTTGTGCAATTTTGCGGCATGGCGCCGCCTACTGCGCCCGGTGAGAATGCCCCTTTGTCCGTCACCGACCGTCGCCGTGGCCACGGTCGGCATGGGGAAATCGGGGGTAAGGACTTGCCATACGCGGAGGACGAGCCGGTCTTCTTGGCGCCCGCAGTACCACTGGGAGCCTCGGCCGGCGCCCGCGAATCGGTCAGGCACGGGGTCTACACCGAGGACATCACCCGCCGGATGAGCGCCGCCGCCTTCGCCCGTACCGACTGGCTGGCCACGCTCCGCGCCGTACTGACACACCTGCGGCAGAAACTCACAGCTGCCGTGCGCAGACGCCTGCGCTGGCTCTTCCCAGCGGAGAAGGCGGAAAAGGTCGTCGATACGAAAGGGCCGACACCGCCGGCGGTTGTGCTGGGCGAGGACTACGCCGTCTGGGTCCGCCGTCGGATCAAGAAGTCGGCACGGCCGGTGCCGACCCACGGCTTCCGTCAGGAGCCCGTGGTGCACGCGTGCGATCGCGCCCTCCAGCACATGCGCAGACGCCGAGCAGCCGTCCTGGCGGTGTCCGCGCTCGTTCTCTGGCAGGCCGCCGTCGCTACGCTCACCGTGGGATGGGCAGTCGTCGCCCTGCTGGCGGGACTATGGGGTATCCACCTGGCAGAGCGCTGTCTGGCGCAACTGCGTATGAACGCGCTGCTGGCCGGGGAACTGCGCAGCCAGGCAGAAACGGAGCAGTCCCGCGCCCTGCCGTACTTCTACGAGCGTCGCCGGAGCGGTGACCGGCACCGGTTCATCGGGGCAGGGCTGCAGGCATGGCAAGAGGCTGTCATCGGCATCGATGTCGAGCCCGCCCCCGAGAGCCAGGACGACGAGGACGACAACACGGGGCCTGCCCCGAGCACAAGCTCAACGACGCGGAACCCGGGGCATCCTGACATGGTCCAGATGGCCAACGCTGTCCTGGAGGCGCTGGCGAAGCACAGCAAGCCGGTGGACCGAAAGCCGCTGAAGCATTTCACGGCCGCTCAGCTGCACGACTACATCGCACGCCGACTGAACGACCCGGCACCCTCCCACCACCCCGATCACCCCAAGCTGCGCGTCGAGGTGACGGGCATCGCCGGTATCCACCACAAGCGGTGGGACCAGATCGACGACGACGGCTGGCGCAGCCTGCACGCCCTTGCCGTCGACAGCACCGGTGACAAACCCGCCGAGGAGATCGCCCGGCGCTACATCTGGGCCCGCGTCACCGCCTGGAACGGCGAACTCATCGCCGCAATTCTCGTTAACTTCGCCTACCGGGGCGGTTTCCTCCGCGTCACCGTCCGCCCGCACATCATGGGCCCCCTCAACCCGAGGGTGGCCGACCTCGGATCCGCAGACCTGCTCACCCCGAGATGGCTGGGCCGGGCCGCATTCAACGCGCTCGTCGATATCTTCGCAGGACTCGGCCGACTCGTACGCCGCAAGGCCCGCCCCTGCCCCGAACTCGACCCCGGCAGCGGGCCGGTCAGCCTTCGCGAGGTGTACAGCATCCGCCGGCTGGAGGACATGCACATGTACGACGACGCCCGCTACTACGTGCAGATGATGCAACGCCGCGTCTTCGACTCCACCGAAGTATTCCTGCGCGACCACAACGTCGATATCGCCGCCTACCGCCAGCAGTCAACCGCCATCTACAACTTCGGCGTCATGAACGGCGGGACCATGACCGGTGCCGTTCAGGCCACGCCGTTCTCCGTCGACTCCTCCATGACGAACTGACACCGAGCCCGCTGGGAGCCCCGAACATGTCCATCCGCCGCCAGCCGGACCCGATCCCGGACAACGCCAACTTCGGCATTATCAATACCGGCAGCATGACCGGGCCGGCGCAAGCCGCGCCGTTCTCCCGGAACGCCGCCCAGAACAACCACATCAGTGAAACCGTTGACAGTGCCCATAGAAGCATCGAGGACCTGCGGCGGCGCCTGGAAGAACTGCGCAGCCAGCACCCCGAGGCGGACCGCGCCCTGCGCGACCTCGACATGATCGCCCCGCGACTGGATGATCCGGAACGCGATCCCGGCACCATGCGCTACATGCTCCAGAACCTCGTCGAACGTTGCGGAGGAATCCCTGGAGTTCTGGCCGCGGCGCAGCTCGTCCAGTCCACCGTCACGGCTCTGCTGCCCAGTTCCTGAGGCTCCCGATGCCTGGGGACGTGGCGCAGGGAGCCGCTGTGACGCGCCGGGCAGTCGAACGCTTCACCTCCCGTAGTCACGAAATGGTCACGAGAGTGAATATGCCAGTGACCCGGTAAGGGCGAAGCAACAGAATGTCATTCTCCGTATTCGTCTGATTTAGCAGGCGATTCCAGGCGCTGGGGAGCGCCTCAGGGGCGAGGGGGCCGGGGAATGAGTACGTATCGCTTCAATCCGCCGCCGGGGTGGCCTGTACCGCCTGCCGGGTGGGTGCCGCCGCAGGACTGGCGGCCCGACCCGTCGTGGCCGCCGGTCCCGGCGGGGTGGCAGCTGTGGGTCGCGGAAACCGACGCCGTCAATGCTTCCGGCACTGACGCTGCCACAGGTGTTCTCCCGCCACCGGCCACGGCCGTTCCTGGCAGCCCAGTGGCGGGTCCGGCGCCACGGAAGAGCGGGCTTTTCGGACGACGCCGCGCGGATGCCGTGTCCGAGGCCGAAGAACTGCGGGAGTGGATCGCGCGGACCCAAGGGCTGGATGCTGCGCGGCTCGCCGGCCTCGTACGAGAGGTCAAGGCCGAAGCCGCCGCGGAAGCCGAGGGAATCCTCAGGGATGCGCGGGAGACGGCGAAGGAGATACTCGAAGAAGCGCGTCGGACGGCAAAGGACACCGAGAAGGCTCGCAAGGAAGCCGACCGTCACCGCAGGACGGCCTTCGAGGCCGAACAACGCCTCGCCGAACTGCAGGTACGGATAGTCAATACAGAAGAGACCGCCATGCTGCAGGAGGCGGGCATCTACGCCTACCGGCACGCCCTGCACGACGCGATCGCCTACCGCAGCCAACTCGACTCCTTGCAGAGTGAAATCAAGACACTCGCTCGCGGAGGTCGCGCCGTCCACGCGGCCACTGACTGGACCGTCAATGGTTCCAAGCGCGAGGGGCAGAAGATGGTGCGTGACTTCTCCAAGCTCATGCTCCGCGCCTACAACGCCGAAGCGGACTACGCAGTGCGGTCCATGCGCCCGCACCGACTGAACTCGCTCGTCAACCGGCTCTACAAGAGCCGCGAGACGATCGCCAGGCTGGGTGCCACCATGCACATCCGCATTACCGACGAATACCACAACGCCCGGGTGCGCGAGTTGGAGCTCACAGCCGACTACCTGCAGAAGAAGGAAGAGGAAAAGGAGGCACAGCGCGAAGCACGCGCCCGGGAGCGCGAAGAAGCCGCTGTCCAGCGGGAGCTCGACCGCCAGCGGGAGAAGCTGAACAAGGAACTCGGCCACTACCAAGCGGCACTCGAGCGCCTGCGGCAGCGTGGCGACGAGGCAGCCGTCGCGGAGATACAGAGCAAGCTGTCGGAGATCGAGAACGCTCTGCAGGACGTCGAATCCCGCGCTGCGAACGTCCGCACCGGCTACGTCTACGTCATTTCGAACATCGGCGCCTTCGGTGACCGCATGGTGAAGATCGGGATGACCCGACGGCTCGAGCCCCTGGAACGCATCTACGAGTTGAGCGGCGCGGCAGTCCCGTTCCGCTTCGACGTCCACGCGCTGATTTTCAGCAAGGACGCGGTGGGGCTGGAGACAGAACTGCACCGGCATTTCGCCTCACAGCGAGTGAACCAGGTGAACAGCCGGAAGGAGTTCTTCTACGCCACCCCGGCCGAGGTGCGGGACGCGTTGCGCAGATTCGCGGGGCAGCACCTGATCGAATTCACCGAAGAACCGCAGGCACTGGAATGGCGGGCGAGCAAGCCGGCCGACGCAGCAGGCGGCCCGGGAGTACGCCTGGACAGAACACCCGTCCGAACATCGTAGGGTGCGGCCCTCTGGGCGCCCAGATCGAGATCTTCCGGGACATCTGACCGGCGTGGTGGGCACGGCGTCCGTTGCGGCGCCGTGCCCGCCCGTTCCACGGTGGGGGGATTTGCCGGGCATTGCGGGGGATTTGCCGGGCATTAGTGAAACGTGAGTGGAACGTCAGCGGGGGCGGCCAGGGTGGTTCTCAGCGGGAACGACCGCCCGCGTCTGACGAATGACCCAACGGGGAGCCACCATGCGTACCGTCCGCACCACCGTCCTGGCCGCCACCGCCGCCGCGCTGGCCCTGACCGCCGGGGGCGCCGCCGTCGCCACCGCGGCGCCCGCCGCCAAGTCCGCCACCACCGCCACCCACCAGTGCGGCGTCAACGACCTGGCCTACTCCGTGCTGCACCGCTTCCCGCAGCAGCAGGGCGAGCACCTGCTGATCACCGCGCGGAACAACGGTTCGCAGGCCTGCTGGGTGACGTCCCTCCCGTCGGTCACGCTCGGGAAGACCACGAACGTCCTCCCGCACTCGACGAAGGACGCGCCGGGCGGCAAGGACCGGATCACGGTCCAGCCGGGCGGCAAGGTCTACTCGGCCGTGGCCCTCTTCGCCGGCATCGGGCAGGAGCACACCGCGTCGACGCTGTCCCTCGCGCTGCGCGACCAGGCCGGCCACGGCGGCGCGGCCACCACGCTGACCTCCCGCAACGCCAAGGGCGCGACGTCGAAGTTCACCTGGTCCGAGGCCGACGTCCTGAACTGGAACAAGCAGAAGCCGTACGACTTCTGAGCGGTACCCGCGTGAGGGGCCGGGCACGGTGGCGTGCCCGGCCCCTCGGCGTTCCGGGTCGGGCCGGTCACCCCTGCGCGGGGACCGCCGCCGGGGCGACCAGTTCCCTGTGCACGAAGTCGATGAGGAGTTCCCGCATGACGGAGACCGTCATGCGCGGCGCTCCGGTGAGGACCTGGATCGCGGCGCCGTCGGTGAGCGCGGTCAGCCGGAGGGCGACGCCCTCCAGGTCGAGGTCGGCGCGGAAGACGCCCTGCCGCTGGCCGCGCAGCACGATGCGGATCACGGCGTCCTGCCAGCGGGCGTAGAACTCGTTGTGCGCGGCGCGGAATTCGGGCCGCACCACCGCCTCGGCCCAGTACTGCAGCCAGATCGACCACTCGTCGCGCACCCGGCCGAGCCGCGGCAGCTGCATGTCGATGAGTCTGAGCAGCCGCGCGTGGGCGTCGTCGATGCCCCGCAGCTCCTCGCTCTGCCGGAGGAACGCCTGCTCCACGCAGTACTTGAGGGCCTCGGCCAGCACATCGCTCTTGCCGGGGAAGTAGTAGTGGACCGTACCGGTGCTGGTGCCGCAGACGCGGGCGATGTCGGCGATCCGTACGGAGTGGATGCCGCGCTCGGCGATGAGCTGCCAGGTGGCCTCGAGGATCGCCCGGCGACGGTCCTCGTCCGCACCCGACCGGTCGGTCATCCTGCCTCCTGCGTCCGGCGACACGGTCAGCGCGCCGCCTTCCGGCGTTGCGCCCGCTCAGCCTACTGATGCGTCAGTCAAAGACCAATCCCGCCGCCGAACACCCCGCCGGTTCCCCCGGAATTACCGCTGCGTATCCCTTGACGACCTCCCTTGTGATGAGGCTGACTGACGCATCAGTCAGCCGTGTTGTCCGCAACGAGGAGGGCGCCCCGTGGTGAGCGCATCACCCCCGCACGCCGGCCGGCCGGTGCTCCGGCCCGACGTACACGAAGGCAAGGCCGCACTGGTCACCGGCGGCGGCACCGGCATCGGCCGGGCCACCGCGCTCGACCTCGCGGCGGGCGGCGCCGACGTGGTGGTCTGCGGCCGCCGCCCCGGCCCCCTGGCCGAGGTCCGCAAGGAGGTCGAGGCGGCCGGCGGCCGCTGCCTGGACCTGCCCGCCGACATCCGCGACGAGGAGCAGGTCACCGCGGTCGTGGACCGCGCGCTGGACGCCTTCGGGCGGATCGACGTGCTGGTCAACAACGCGGGCGGGCAGTTCACCGCGCCCGCCGAGGAGATCAGCGCGAACGGCTGGCGGGCCGTGCACCGGCTCGCCGTGGACGCCGCCTGGCACGTCACCCGCGAGGTCGCGCGGAAGGCGATGATCCCGCAGCGGTCGGGCGTGGTGTTCTTCCTCGCGTTCTCACCGCGCCGCGGCATCCCCGGCATGGTGCACGCCACCGCGGCCCGCGCCGCCGTGGAGAACCTGGCCGCCGGGCTCAGCCTGGAGTGGAGCCGGTACGGCATCCGCACGGTGTGCGTCGCGCCCGGCACCATCGCCACCGAAGGTCTCGAAGAGACCTACACCGAGGCCGACCGGGAACGCTGGGCCGCCGCCGTGCCGCTGGGCCGGCTCGGCCGCGCCGCGGACGTCTCCGGGCTGATCTCCTTCCTCGCCTCGTCCGGCGGCGCGTACGTCACCGGCACCACCGTCGTCGTCGACGGCGGCGCCGACGCCTGGGGCGCCGGGCACCCCGCCCCCGCCCCGTCCCCGCTGCGTTCCGAGGAGGCCAACCCATGACGCTGCTCACCCCTGAGAGCCGGGCCGGGGCACGCGATCTGACCGCGCTCTTCGCACCCCGCGCGGTCGCCGTGGTCGGCGCCAGCAACGACCAGGCCAAGTACGGCAACTGGCTCTCCGTGCAGGCGCTGCGGATGCGGGGCCGGCGCGCGGTGTACCTGGTCAGCCGGCGCGGCGAGCCGGTGCTCGGCGAGCCCTCCTACCGCACGCTCGCCGACCTCCCCGAGCCCGTCGACCTCGTGGTCATCGCGGTGCCGGCCGCCGGCTTCGAAGCCGCCGTGGACGACGCGCTCGCGGCCGGCGCGAAGGCGATCGTGGGGATCACCGCGGGCTTCGGCGAGCTGGGCGCTGAGGGCAGGGCGCGGGAGGCGGCGCTGGCCGCACGGGTGCGCGCGGCCGGTGCCGTCCTGCTCGGCCCGAACTGCCTCGGCGTGCTGGACAGCACCACCGGGCTCTACCTGGCCCCCAACCCGCTGCCCGCCGGGACCGTCGGTCTCCTCTCGCAGAGCGGCAACGTGGCGCTGGAGCTGAGCCGCTTCCTCACCGACCGGGGCCTGGGCTTCTCCCGCTTCGCCTCGCTGGGCAACCAGGCCGACCTGGGCGCCGCCGACCTGATCCGGTCCTGCGCCGCGGACCCCGGCACCGAGCTGATCGCCGTGTACTGCGAGGACTTCGGGGACGGCCGGGACTTCGTCGCGGCGGCCGCCGACGCGGTGGCGGCGGGCAAGCCGGTCGTGCTGCTCACCGTCGGCGGCAGCGCCGCCTCCGTACGCGGCGCCAAGTCCCACACCGGCGCGCTGACCAGCGACACCAGCGTCATCGACGCGGCCTGCCGGGCGGCCGGCATCGACCGGGTGACCAGCCCCCGGCAGATGGCCGACCTGCTCACGGCGCTGCACCGCTTCGGGCCGAGCCGGGCCCGGCGGGTGGCCGTACTCGCCGACGGCGGCGGGCACGCGGCGCTCGCCTGCGATCTGGCCGAGGCGCAGGGCCTGTCGGTACCGGAGTTCGGGCCGGAGCTGTCCGCCGCGCTGCGGGCCGGGCTGCCGCCGTCCGCCGGCGTCGGCAACCCCGTCGACATCGCGGGCGCCGGCGAGCGGGACATCACTGTCTTCGCGCGCACGCTGCGGCTGCTGCTCGCCGATCCGGACGTCGACTCGGTGCTGCTGACCGGGTACTTCGGCGGGTACGGCAGTTACGGCGAGCGGCTGGCGGACGCCGAGCTGGCCACCGCGGCGGAGCTGGGCGAGCTGGTCCGCGAGCACGGCAAGCCGGTCGCCGTGCACACGATGTGTCCCGGCAGCGCCGCCGTCGAGGAGCTGTGCCGCCGGGGCGTGCCGGTCTTCACCGCGGTGGAGGACGCCGCGCAGTGCCTGGCCATGCTGGCCCGCCGCGCCGAGCCGGACCGCCGCCCCGGCAGCGCGGACGGGTCCGGCGGCCCGGTCACCGACGACGGCTACTGGACCGCGCGCGAACTGGTCCGGGCCGCGGGCGTCGCGTTCCCCGCCGCACGGCGGGCGACGACTCCGGACGAGGCGGCGGAGGCGGCGCGGGAGCTGGGCGGCGGCCCGTACGTCGTGAAGGCGCTGGGGCTGCTGCACAAGTCCGACGCGGGCGGCGTGGCCCTCGGGCTCGCGGACGCCGCCGCCGTACGGGCGGCGGCGGAGGACATGGCCGGCCGGCTGGCACCGCCCGGCTTCTGCGTCGAGGCCATGGCGGAGCTGACCGACGGCGTGGAGATCATCGTCGGGGTGCGGCGCGACCCGCGGTTCGGCCCGGTCGCCATGGTCGGCCTCGGCGGCATCACCACCGAGGTGCTGCGGGACGTCACCTTCGCGCTGGCCCCGCTCGTCCCCGCGCAGGCCAGGGAGCTGCTGCTGCGGCTCGGCGCCGCTGCCCTGCTGCACGGCGTGCGCGGCCGGCCCGCCGTCGACCTGGACGCGCTCGCCGAGTCCGTCGCGGCCGTCGCCACCCTCGCCGCCGGGCACCCCGAGATCGCCGAGCTGGAGGTCAATCCGCTGCTCGCCACGCCGGACGGCTGCGTCGGCCTGGACGCCCGCATCGTCCTCGCCGACTGACCACCCCCGCCACTCCGTACTGCCCCCGTACCGCTCCGCACCACCTCATCACCTGGGAGACACCGTGCAGTTCGCTTACACCCCGCGCCTGGCCGAGCTGAAGGAACGTGCCGCCGGACTGGCCGCGAAGATCATGCCGTACGAGGAGGAGTGCGAGGCCCGCAACGGCCTGACGCCCGAGGCGCTGGCCGCCATCCGGGACGAGGTGCTGGCCAGCGGCCTGCAGGCGATCAACATGCCGGTCGAGTGGGGCGGCGCCGGGCTGACCGTGCTGGAGCAGGTCGTGGTCCAGGAGGAGCTGGGCAAGCTGACCGGCGCGCTGTGGGACACGGTCTGGCGCCCCGCCAACTGCCTGCGCGCCGCCACCCCCGAGCAGCGCTCCCGCTATCTGCTGCCCGGCATCCAGGGCCGCTGCCGGGACGCGGTCGCGATCACCGAGGCGGACGCCGGATCCGATCCGTCCGCCATCCGCACCACCGCCGTGCCGGACGGCGACGGCTACGTCATCAACGGCGAGAAGTGGTTCGTCACCGTCGGCGACGCCGCCGACTTCCTCATCGTGCTCGCCACCGTCCAGCCCGCCGGCGCACCCACGCTCTTCCTGATCGACAAGGACACCCCGGGCGTCTCGGTCAAGCGCACGCCGCGCTACACCCACACCTTCGTCTACGAGCACCCCGAATTCCTCTTCGAGGACGTACGGGTCGGCCCGGGCGCCGTGCTCGGCGAGGTCGGCCAGGGGTACGAGCTGACCCGCGACTGGTTCACCGAGGAGCGGCTGATGATCGGGGCGCGCACGATCGGCGCCGCCGAGCGGGCGCTGCGGCTCGCCACCGACTGGGCGAGGGAGCGGGTGCAGGGCGGCGAGCCGCTGATCAACCGTCAGCTCATCCAGGGCATGCTCGCCGACTCGGTCGTGGACATCACCACCAACCGGGCCTTCACCCACCAGGTGGCCTGGGAGTTCACCGAGGGCGGCGACCGCAAGCTGCTGCACGCGCGGGCCGCGACGGTGAAGCTCGCCGCTTCCGAGGCGTCCAACCGCGTGGTGGACCGCTGCCAGCAGATCTTCGGCGGGCGCGGCTACATGCGGGACTACCCGGTCGAGCGGCTCTGGCGCGAGCTGCGCGTGGACCGCATCTGGGAGGGCACCTCGGAGATCCAGCGGCTGGTGATCGCCAACGAGATCACCAAGCGCGGCCTCGACGGCCTGCTGTCCTTCGCGACGGAGGACTGAGATGGCCGCCGAGGCCCGTACGGCGCCGGGCGGCGAGGTGGCGGTGGCCAGGGACGGCGACGTCGCCGTGCTCACGCTGCGCCGCGAGGCCAAGCTCAACGCCCTCTCCACGCACCTGGAGTCGCTGCTCCTGGAGGCGCTGCGCTCCCCCGAGGTGCGCGACAGCCGGGCCGTGGTGGTCACCGGCGGGCCGCGGGTGTTCTCGGCCGGCGCCGACGTCGTGGAGCTGCGCGCGATGACGGCCGCCGCGATCGCCGCGTACTACCGCTCCTCGGGCGCGGTGTACGAGGCGCTGGCCCGGCTGCCGCAGCCGACGGTCGCCGCGGTCGCGGGCCACTGCATCGGCGGTGGCTTCGAGCTGGCGCTCGCGGCCGACTTCCGGATCGCCGACGGCACCGCCGGGTTCGCGCTGCCGGAGGTCGGCATCGGCATCCTGCCCAGCTCGGGCGGGGTGACCCGGCTGGTACGCGCGGTGGGCCCGGCCCGCACCCGCGACCTCGTGCTGCGCGGCCGGCGGATCACCGCGACCGAGGCGCACGCGTGGGGGCTGGTGACCGAGGTGGTCCCGCCGGGCGCGCACCTGGACCGGGCGCGCGAACTCGCCGCCGAGCTGGCCGGCCAGCCGCCGCTGGCGGTGTCGCTCACCAAGCAGGTGATCGGTGCCGCAGCGGAGTCGCCCCGCGAGACGGGGCTGCTGCTGGAGCAGCTCGCCTACGCGGCGCTGCACCGCACCGACGACCGATGAGAGCCCCGGGGGCGGGCCGCGGACCGGGACCGTGGCCCGCCCCCTTCCGTTTCCCTCAGCCAAGGAGTCGCATCGTGACAGCTCATCAGGCCGGTACTTCGCCGCAGACCCCGCCGGGTTCCGGGGGCGCCGCCAAGCCGGTGATCGAGACCCGGTCCATCGACTACGTGCCGCTGGCCGAGCGGCACGGCAAGGTGTGGCACCTCTTCCCCGTGTGGTTCGCGGGCGACGCGCACCTCGCCACGATCGCGACCGGCGCCATCGGCGTCGCGCTGGGCGGCAACCTCATATGGACCGCGATCGCCGTGGTGCTCGGCGGCGCGTTCGGCACGTTCTTCATGGCCTTCCACTCCACCCAGGGCCCGCAGCTGGGGCTGCCGCAGATGGTGCAGTCCCGGCCGCAGTTCGGGTACGTGGGGGCGCTGCTGGTATGGGTGGTGGCGCTGACGACGTACATCGGGTACACCGCGTTCAACCAGATCCTGATCGCGCAGACGATGCACCACCTGGCCGGCACGCCGGCCGGGGTGAGTTACGTCGGGTACGCGGCGGTGGCGATCGTCCTCGCGGTCGTCGGCTACGACGTCATCCACCGCGCCTCCCGCTGGCTGACGTTCCTGGTGATCGCGGTGCTGGCGGTCTTCTCGGTGGGTGTCGTGGCGGCCGACCCCTTCTCCCCCGCGCAGCTGGACCTCGGGAGCTTCGCGCTCGCACCGTTCCTGGTGCAGTTCTTCACCGCCGCCGTGTACCAGATGTCCTGGTCGATCTACGTCTCGGACTACTCGCGGTACCTGCCGCCGACGGTCGGCGTGCGGTCGTCGTTCTGGTGGACGTACCTGGGCGCGTGGGTCGGCGGGGCGTGGATGATGCTGATCGGCACGGTCGCTGCCGGGCTGTTCCCCAAGGCCGAGCTGGTCGACTCGGTGATCTCCGCGGGCGATGAGCTGTTCCCCGGCTTCGGCGTGACGCTGCTGCTGGTGTCGGTCCTTCCGCTGATCTCCATCGGCACGCTCAACTTCTACGGCGGCAGCCTGACCCTCCTCTCCAGCATGGACTCGGTACGCAAGATCCGCCCGACGCTCGGCAAGCGGGTGGCGGCCCTGCTGGTGCTCGGGGTGCTCTCCACGGTCATCGCGTTCGGCTCCGACAAGGCGTTCCTGACGGACTTCGGGCACTTCCTGACCGTGCTGGGCTACCTCTTCACGCCGTGGACGGCGATCAACCTGGTCGACTTCTATGTGGTGCGGCGCGGCCACTACTCGATCCGGGAGATCTTCAACCCGCGTGGCATGTACGGCCGGTGGAGCGGGCGCGGCCTGCTGGCCTACGGCATCGGCTTTCTGTCGATGCTGCCGTTCGCCGAGGTCGGCGGCTTCCGCGGGCCCGGCGCCGCGCTGGTGGGCGGCGCCGACGTCACCATGCTGATCGGTCTGCCGGTCTCCGCCGGGGTGTACCTGCTGGCCTGCCGCGGAATGGACCTGGCGGCGGAGCGGGCCGCGGTCGCCGCGGCGGACGCGGGGCTGGAGGACGGCGTACCGGGCGGCGAGGCGGCGCCCGTCAGCGGTACAGCTCCCGCGCGATGATCGTCCGCTGCACCTCCGTCGCGCCCTCGTAGATGCGCGGCGCGCGCACCTCCCGGTAGAGGTGTTCGAGGAGGTGGCCGCGTTGCAGGGCGCGGGCGCCGTGGACCTGCACGGCCGCGTCGACGGCCTCCTGGGCGGTCTCGGTGGCCAGCAGCTTGGCCATGGCGGCACGCTTGGCGACGTCGGGCGCGCCCGCGTCGTAGGCAGCGGCCGCCGCGTACACCAGCAGCCGGGCCGCCTCGATGCGGGTGGCGAGGTCGGCGAGGCGGTGCGCGACGGACTGCAGGTCCTTCAGCGGCCCGCCGAACGCCTTCCGGGCCGCGGTGTGTTCGAGGGCGGCGTCCAGTGCGGCCTGTGCCATGCCGACGGCGAAGGCGCCGACGCTGGGCCGGAAGAGGTTCAGGGTGCGCATCGCGACGCCGAAGCCGCGGCCGGGCTCGCCCAGCACGTCGGCGCGGGTCACCGGGACGCCGTCGAAGACGAGGGTGCCGATCGGGTGCGGGCTGAGCATGTCCAGGTGCGCACCGCTCAGCCCGGCCCGGTCGGCGGGGACCAGGAAGGCGGTGACGCCGCGGGCGCCGGGGGCCTCGCCGGTGCGGGCGAAGACGGTGGCGAAGTCGGCCTCGGGCGCGTTGGAGATCCAGCACTTCTCACCGGTGAGCCGCCAGCCGCTGCCGCTGGTGCCCTCCGGCTCGGCCGCCAGGGTGAGCGCGGCGGCGTCGGAGCCCGCGCCGGGCTCGCTCAGCGCGAAGGCGGCGACCGCGCGGCCCGCGGTGACCTCCGGCAGCCAGCGCGCCCGCTGCTCCGGGGTCCCGGACTGCAGGACCGGGTACGTGCCGAGCCCCTGGAGGGCGAGCGCGGTCTCCGCCTCGGTGCACTCCTGTGCCAGCGACTCGCGCAGCAGGCAGAGATCCAGGGCGCGGACGGTGCCGCCGTCGGGGGCGGTGCCGCCGTCGGGGAACAGGCGGCGCAGCAGGCCCAGTTCGCCGAGCGCGGCCACCAGGGGGCGGTTGATCCGGCCGGGTTCGCCCTTCTCGGCGAGCGGGCGCAGCTGCGCGGCGGTCAGGGCGCGGAGTTCGGCGCACCAGGCCACGTCCTCGGAGTCGAGCGCGAATGCGGTCACGGGGCGGCTCCCTCGGCATCTCTGCTTTATCGCGGTCTGTTGACTGCCGTCACGAACACGTTACGCTGACGAAGCGTCCGTACGGCAGCCCCCGGCGGCCCTCGGACACCACGGCCGAGCGTCACGAGGGGGCGCATGCGTCATGGAAATGCAGCCGTCGGCCCACACCGACACCTTCGCCCGCGACCATCTCCCGCCACCCGCGCAGTGGCCGCACCTGACCGGCCTCCCTTGTCCGCCCCGGCTCAACTGCGGCACGGAACTGCTGGACGGCTCACTGCACCGCTTCGGCGCCGACCGCCCCGCCGTACGCCACGGCGACGGCACCGTCTGGACGTACGGAGAGCTGCGCGCCCACGTCAACCGCCTCGCCCACGTCCTCACCGACGACCTCGGCGTACTGCCCGGCGAACGCGTCCTGCTCCGCGGCCCCACCTCGCCGGAGCTCGCCGCCTGCTGGCTGGCGGTGATGAAGGCCGGCGCCATCGCCGTCACCGTCCCGGCCGCACAGCGCGCCCACGAACTGGCCACCCTCTGCGGCATCGCCCGCGTACGGCACGCGGTGTGCGACGTCCGGTCGGTCGACGACCTCGCCAAGGCCGGCATACCCGGCCTCGCGGTCACC
>NZ_PQSQ01000045.1 GCF_002920575.1 Streptomyces sp. Ru73
TTCATGGCGTCGAACCTGACCACGCAGGTGCGCAACATCGCCCTCGTGGCGACCGCCGTCGCGCAGGGCGACCTGTCGCAGAAGATCGACGTGGACGCGCGCGGCGAGATCCTGGAGCTGAAGACCACGCTCAACACCATGGTCGACACGCTGTCCTCGTTCGCCTCCGAGGTGACCCGGGTGGCCCGCGAGGTCGGCAGCGAGGGCCAGCTGGGCGGCCAGGCCCGGGTCGAGGGCGTCTACGGCACCTGGAAGTCCCTGACGACCAGCGTGAACGAGCTGGCGTCCAACCTCACCACGCAGGTCCGCGCGATCGCCGAGGTGACCAGCGCGGTGGCCTCCGGCGACATGACGCGCAACGTCACGGTCGAGGCCAGGGGCGAGGTCGCCAAGCTGAAGAACAACATCAACATGATGGTCTCCAACCTCCGCGAGACCACCCGCGCCAAGGACTGGCTGGACGCCAACCTCGCCCGGCTGGCGGGCCTGATGCAGGGCCACCGCGACCTGGTGGAGGTCGCCGACCTGATCCTGCGCGAGCTGACGCCGCTGGTGAACGCGCAGTACGGCGCGTTCTTCCTGGCCAGCGCCGAGACCGACGAGCTGCGCCTGGACTTCATCGCGGGGTACGGCTCAGCGCACGACGCCAGCATCGACACCCCCGGCTCGCACGGCCACGGGCTGGTGCGCCAGGCGGCCATCGAGAAGAAGCGCATCCTGGTGGAGGACGTGCCGTCCGACTACATCAAGGTCGACTCGGGGCTCGGCGAGGCAGCGCCGACCACCGTCGTGATCATCCCCGTGCTCTTCGAGGACCAGACCCTCGGCGTGATCGAGCTGGCGTCCTTCTCCCGCTTCTCCGACGTCCACCTCGCCTTCTTCGACCAGTTCGTGAACACCATCGGCGTCGCCATCAACACCATCGTCGCCAACTCCCGTACCGAGTCGCTGCTGAGCGAGTCCCAGCGGCTGGCCCGCCAGCTCCAGGAGCGCACCGGCGAGCTGCAGCGCCGCCAGGCCGAGCTGCAGCGCTCCAACGCCGCGCTGGAGGAGAAGGCCGCGCTGCTGGCCAGCTCCTCGCGGTACAAGACGGAGTTCCTGGCGAACATGTCGCACGAGCTGCGCAATCCGCTGAACTCCCTGCTGATCCTCGCCCAGATGCTGATCGACAACGAGCACGGCCACCTCAGCCGGCACGAGGTGGAGAGCGCGGCGATGATCCACCGCTCCGGCTCCGAACTGCTCCAGTTGATCAACGACATCCTCGACCTGTCCAAGATCGAAGCCGGCCGGATGGACGTCTTTCCGTCCCGGGTCCCGATCAACAAGCTGCTCAGCTACGTCCATGACACCTTCCGCCCGCTCACCCTCGACCGCGGCCTGGCCTTCGAGGTGTCGGTGACCGACGCGGTGCCCAAGGAGCTGTACAGCGACGAGAAGCGGATCAAGCAGGTACTGCGGAACCTCCTCTCCAACGCCCTGAAGTTCACCTCCAAGGGCAAGATCGACCTGTCGGTGGACCAGGCGGGCGACGAGACCGTCACCTTCACCGTCACCGACACCGGCATCGGCATCGCGCCGGAGAAGCTGCCGGTCATCTTCGAGGCGTTCCAGCAGGCGGACGGCACGACCAACCGGAAGTACGGCGGTACCGGCCTCGGCCTCTCCATCAGCAGGGAGATCGCGGGCCTGCTGGGCGGCGCGCTCACGGCGGAGAGCGAGCCCGGTGTCGGCTCCACCTTCGTCTTCCGCATCCCCGTCAGGTGCCGCGGCACCGCGGACGCGCTGGACCAGCCGTCCGCCGCGCCTGCGGTGCCCGGGGTGCCCGCCGGCGGGCCCGAGGGAGCGGCCGCCGGTACGCCGCCGGAGCCGCCCCGGCCGCTGGTGCCCGTGCCGGCCGGGGCCTCGGACGACGTGTCCTGGCCCGCCGTGTCCAACGTGGAGCAGTGGGCCAAGGGCGCCACGGGCGAGCTGCTCTCCGGTGCCCAGGCGCTGGTCGTCGACGACGACATCCGCAACGCCTTCGCGCTGACGAACGTCCTCAGCCGGGTCGGCATGCGGGTGGTCTACGCCGAACACGGCCGCGAGGCCATCGAGATGCTCGGCAAGAACCCCGGCATCGACTTCGTCCTGATGGACATCATGATGCCGGAGATGGACGGGTACGAGACGATCCGCGCCATCCGGCGCACCCCGCGGTACGCCGATCTCCCGGTCGTCGTCCTCACGGCCAAGGCCATGCCGGGCGACCGCGAGAAGTCCCTGGAGACAGGCGCCAACGACTATCTCCCCAAGCCCCTGGACGTGGACCGGCTGCTGAACGTCGCGGTCGACCTGCTGTCCAAGTACCGCTCGTCCGCGCCGGCCCCGGAGGGCGCTGCCGTGCCGTCCCCGGACGGTGACGCACCGGCCGCCGAGGGCGGCGGGGCGGGACCGGCGGAGGCGGCCGACGCCGACGGGGGCGAAGACCGCAGTCCGTAGGAGTACACCAGTTACGAAGGCCAGTCATGACCCACGTCACCAGCATCCACAGCGACGATCGGGCGGGGATCCTCCTCGTCGATGACATGGAAGAGAACCTCGCCGCTCTGGAAGCCGTGCTGCGCTCACTCGGTGAACCGCTCGTCCGCGCGCGGTCCGGCGAGGAGGCGATGAAAGCGCTGCTCCGGCAGGAGTTCGCGGTGGTCCTGCTGGACATCCTGATGCCCGGGATGGACGGCTTCGAGACCGCGAGCAACATCAAGCGGCTCGACCAGGCCCGGCACATCCCGATCATCTTCCTGACCGGGACGGACTCCGACTCGGGCTACGCCTTCCGCGGCTACTCCACAGGGGCCGCGGACTACCTCACGAAGCCCTTCGACCCCTGGGTACTGCGTGCCAAGGTGAAGGTCTTCCTGGAGCTGCACCAGAAGAACCGGCAGCTGCGCCGGCTCCGCCAGCGGGACCGGGACCGCATCGAAGAGCTGGCGGACCGGATCGCGGCCATGGAGGAGACCCTGGCGGGCAGCGATCACCTCGAAGCGGGCGAGCTGCGCGCGCGGATGGCCGAGCTGGAGGAGACGATGCGGGCGTTGCGCCACGGCCATCCGTGACGGAACGCCCGCCTCGGCGTGCCGGGACGCCGCACTCGCCGCGGCGGTCCCGGCACGACCGGTGTCAGGACTCGCGGGTCCCCGCGTACATGTCGTCCAGCAGGTCCTTGAAGGTCCGCTCGACGACCGGGCGCTTGACCTTGAGGCTGGGCGTGACCTCGCCGTGCTCGATGTCCAGGTCACGCGGCAGGATGCGGAACTTGCGGATCTGCTGCCAGCGCTGCAGCCCCTCGTTGACCCGCTCGACGTAGCCGTCGATCAGCTCGCGGACCTGCTCGGTGGCGACCACGGCGGCGTAGTCCTTGCCCGCCAGGCCGTGCTCCTTGGCCCAGTTCAGGATGGTCGGCTCGTCCAGGGCGATCAGCGCGGTGCAGAAGTTCCGGTTGGCGCCGTGCACGAGGACGTTGGAGACGAACGGACAGACCGCCTTGAACTGGCCCTCGACCTCGGCGGGCGCGATGTACTTGCCGCCGGAGGTCTTGATCAGGTCCTTCTTGCGGTCGGTGATCCGCAGGTAGCCGTCGGCGGACAGCTCGCCGATGTCACCGGTGTGGAACCAGCCGTCCGACTCCAGCACCTCGGCCGTCTTCTCCGGCAGCCCGTGGTAGCCCTGCATGATGCCGGGGCCGCGCAGCAGGATCTCGCCGTCCTCGGCGATGCGTACCTCGGTGCCGGGCAGCGGCTTGCCGACCGTGCCGGTGCGGTAGGCCTCGCCGGGGTTCACGAAGCTGGCCGCGCTGGACTCGGTCAGGCCGTAGCCCTCCAGAATGTGGATGCCGGCGCCGGCGAAGAAGTAGCCGATCTCGGGGGCGAGCGCCGCCGAGCCGGAGACCGCGGCGCGCAGCCGTCCGCCGAACGCCTCGCGCAGCTTGGCGTACACCAGCTTGTCGGCGATCTGGTGCTTGGCGGCGAGCGCGAAGGGCACCGAGGCCTTGCCGGTCCGGCGGAAGTTGTCCTGCGAGACCTTGGCGTACTCGCGGGCGACCTCGGCCGCCCACTGGAAGATCTTGTACTTCGCCGCGCCGCCCTCGCGGGCCTTGGCGGCGACGCCGTTGTAGACCTTCTCGAAGATCCGCGGCACGGCCGCCATGTACGTCGGCCGCACGACCGGCAGATTCTCGATGATCTTGTCGACCCGGCCGTCCACCGCGATGACGTGGCCCTGGGCGATCTGGCCCGCGGTGAGCACCTTGCCGAACACGTGCGCCAGCGGCAGCCACAGGTACTGCACGTCGTCCTCGTTCACCAGGCCGGTCGCCTGGATCGCGCGGGCCATGTACGCCCAGCAGTCGTGCGGCAGCCGTACGCCCTTGGGGCGCCCTGTGGTGCCGGAGGTGTAGATCAGCGTGGCGAGCTGGTCGGCGCGGAGTGCCGCGACCCGCTCCTTCACACAGCTGGGGTTCTTCTCCAGGTGGGCGGCGCCGCGCTTCTCCAGCTCGGCGAGCGAGAGCACCCAGCCGTCGGGGTCGCCCTCGGCCGGTACGGCGTCCGCCTCCTGGATGACGATGACGTGCGCGAGGTCCGGCAGGTCGGCGCGGCGCTCACGGGCCTTGGCCAGCTGCGCGGCGTCCTCGGCGATCAGCACCCGGCTGCCGGAGTCGGCGAGGATGTACGCCGTCTCGTCCGCGTTGGTGCTGGGGTACACGGTCGTGGTGGCCGCGCCCGAGCACAGCACGCCGAGGTCGGTGAGGATCCACTCCACGCGGGTGCTGGAGGCCAGCGCCACCCGCTCCTCGGGGGCCACGCCCAGCTCGATGAGGCCGGCGGCGGTGGCGTACACGCGCTGCGCGGCCTCCGCCCAGGTGAGCGACTTCCAGTCGTCCGGCCCCTGGCCCGAGGCCGGGGGTACGGGATACCGGTATGCCTCGCCCTCGGGGGTTGCCGCGACCCGCTCAAGGAAGAGCGTCGCCACGGAAGGTGGCCGGTTTTCGATCAACGACTGGCTGTCCGTCACGTCTTCCTCCGGGGCCCGCTTCATTGCTGGTGACTCGCGAGTAACCTTCGAGCAGGGTTCAGACTAGAGCGCGTGGCGTCCCCATGTAAGGGCCTGCCGCACACTCATTCACCTTGTGACCGATCGGTGTGCGCGGGGCTGCGCAGGGTGTCCGGACGATGTCCGCGCGAGGTCCTCCAGAGCCGTCTTCCCCCGCTCCCCGGCGCCCGAACCGGCCACCCGCCATCCGAGGGTGAGCGGTTGGCCACAGTCGGTGTGCGGCACGGCTCGCACTCCCACCCGAAACGGACGAGCGTTCGACCGGTGCCGCATCGCAGGCCGGCGGCCGTACGCAAAGCGACGGGCGCCCGTCCCGGCGGGGAACGGACGCCCGGTATCGCTCAGCGGTGCGCCGCCTGCGGGCGGCGATCACCGTGCGGTGTCACTTCTTGCCCTTGGAGTCACCGTCGGAGTCCGAGGACAGGACCGCGATGAAGGCCTCTTGCGGAACCTCCACACTTCCCACCATCTTCATCCGCTTCTTGCCTTCCTTCTGCTTCTCCAGCAGCTTCCGCTTACGCGAGATGTCACCGCCGTAGCACTTGGCGAGGACGTCCTTGCGGATGGCGCGGATGGTCTCGCGGGCGATGACCCGGCTGCCGATGGCGGCCTGCACCGGCACCTCGAACGCCTGCCGCGGGATCAGCTCGCGCAGCTTGGACACCAGCCGGACGCCGTACGCGTACGCCTTGTCCTTGTGGCAGATCGCGGAGAAGGCGTCGACCTGGTCGCCGTGGAGCAGAATGTCGACCTTGACGAGGTTGGCCACCTGCTCGCCGGTGGGCTCGTAGTCCAGCGACGCGTAACCGCGGGTCTTGGACTTGAGCTGGTCGAAGAAGTCGAAGACGACCTCGGCGAGCGGCAGGGTGTAGCGGATCTCCACCCGGTCCTCGGAGAGGTAGTCCATGCCGAGGAGGTTGCCGCGGCGGTTCTGGCACAGCTCCATGACCGCGCCGATGAACTCGCTCGGGGTCAGGATCGTGGCCCGCACGACCGGCTCCCGCACCTCGGCGATCTTGCCCTCGGGGAACTCCGAGGGGTTGGTCACCTCGTGCTCGGTGCCGTCCTCCATCGTCACGCCGTAGATCACGTTCGGCGCGGTCGCGATCAGGTCCAGCCCGAACTCGCGCTCCAGCCGCTCCCGGATGACCTCCAGGTGCAGCAGGCCGAGGAAGCCGACGCGGAAACCGAAGCCCAGCGCGGCCGAGGTCTCCGGCTCGTACACCAGCGCCGCGTCGTTCAGCTGCAGCTTGTCCAGCGCCTCGCGGAGCTCCGGGTAGTCCGAGCCGTCCAGCGGGTACAGGCCCGAGAAGACCATCGGCTTGGGGTCCTTGTAGCCGCCGAGCGGCTCCGTGGCCCCCTTGCTGAGCTGGGTGATCGTGTCACCCACCTTGGACTGCCGGACGTCCTTCACACCCGTGATCAGGTAGCCGACCTCGCCGACGGACAGGCCGTCGGCGGCCTGCATCTCCGGCGAGTTCGTCCCGATCTCCAGCAGCTCGTGCGCGGCGCCGGTGGACATCATCTTGATGCGCTCGCGCTTGCTGAGCGTGCCGTCGACGACCTTCACGTACGTGACGACACCGCGGTACGCGTCGTACACCGAGTCGAAGATCATCGCGCGGGCCGGCGCGTCCTTCACGCCCACCGGCGCGGGCACGTCCCGCACGACCTTGTCTAGCAGTTCGTCCACGCCCACGCCGGTCTTCGCGGAGACCTTGAGGACGTCCTCGGGCTCGCAGCCGACCAGGTTCGCGAGCTCCGCCGCGAACTTCTCCGGCTGCGCGGCCGGCAGGTCGATCTTGTTCAGCACCGGGATGATCTGGAGGTCGTGCTCCATCGCCAGGTACAGGTTGGCGAGCGTCTGCGCCTCGATGCCCTGGGCGGCGTCGACCAGGAGGATGCACCCCTCGCACGCGGCGAGCGAGCGCGAGACCTCGTACGTGAAGTCGACGTGCCCCGGGGTGTCGATCATGTTGAGGATGTGGGTCTGCCCGTTCTCCTCATCGGTACGGGCCCAGGGCAGCCGGACCGCCTGGGACTTGATCGTGATGCCCCGCTCACGCTCGATGTCCATGCGGTCGAGGTACTGCGCACGCATCTGCCTCTGCTCCACGACTCCCGTCAGCTGGAGCATCCGGTCGGCAAGCGTCGACTTGCCGTGGTCGATGTGCGCGATGATGCAAAAGTTACGGATGAGAGCCGGGTCGGTACGGCTCGGCTCCGGCACGTTCGTAGGGGTCGCGGGCACGCAGAGGTCCATTCAGAGAACGCGGGTCGGACGGATCGGATCAGGGAACAGGGCGTAACAGGCGGTGCGGGTCTCGGGGCCGCGGCCGCGGTCACCGTCGCGGTGACCGCCGGGGTGGGCGGCTCTCGGGCATTTCGTCCTCCCTATCGTCCCATGAGCCGCGTCCCCAAACTCTTCGGGAGGCGCGGGAGCACGGGGGCGTGGCCCCGGGCCACCGGGGCGGAGGGCTCGGGGCGCCGGGGCGCTGGGGCCGGAGCGGCGTCGGCGGCTTCCCGGCGGGGGCTCCTGGCGGAGGCTCCCGGCCGGGGCTCCCGACGGGGCCTCCGGCCGGTTTGGGCGGCCGTTACCCCTGCTGGTAGCCTGGTCCATCGTGTTTCGTGCCCTCTCATGTACGCGACACGCAGAAAGCCCGGACCGGGCGGGGTGATGCCCGTCCTCCCGGAATCCAACGAACCTGAAAAGGCTCTTTCGTGGCGAACATCAAGTCCCAGATGAAGCGGATCAAGACCAACGAGAAGGCTCGTCAGCGCAACAAGGCTGTCAAGTCGACTCTGAAGACCGCGATCCGTCGCACCCGTGAGGCCGTGGAGGCCGGTGACCTGCAGAAGGCCACCGTCGCCCAGGCCGAGGCCGCCAAGAAGCTCGACAAGGCCGTCAGCAAGGGCGTCATCCACAAGAACGCCGCCGCCAACAAGAAGTCGGCGCTGGCGAAGAAGGTCGCGACCCTCAAGGGCTGACCTTCCAGTGCTTCACGGGACCTCCCAGGAGGTCTTCCGGCCACCGTTCCGGGCTTCGGCCCGTACGGCAGCCACGCTTCACCGCCGGTGAGGGCCCAGCGGCCCCTCTCTCCGCTCCTCCCCGGCCCCCGCGCCGCACGCGGCCTGCGTTCGCCACGCGGGTGCGGCGCACCAGCTCGAAACCGGGAACCCCGTTTCCGCCCTTCCCCAGGGCGGGAGCGGGGTTCTTGGCGTTGGTGCGGGGCGAGGTGGGGTGGGGTGGGGTGCGGCTTGGCGGTGAGCGCCTGGGGGCGGGCCTCGGTGCTGTCGGGTTTGGCGTCGGCGGACTTGGCGTGGGGTGCTTGGCGTGGGCGGGGTGATGCCGGGGCCGATGGGGCGAAAGGTCGGGGCCATGGCCGGGGCAGCGGTGGCTGATTCGGGTCGGATACCCTGCCGCTCATGTCCAACTCGGGGGAACAGCCCAATCCGTATGCCCAGCAGCCGCCCCAGCCTCCTCAGGGAGCGGCGCCGCAGGGGCCACCGCCACCGCCCCAGATGCCGCAGCAGAACCAGGGGCCGCAGCCGCCGAGCCCCTACGGCCAGGTGCCGCAGCAGAACCCGTACGCCCAGCAGCCGGCCGGCTATGGCTACCCGGCGGCGCACGGCGTACCGACCATGCCGGGCGGCGTCCCCGCCGGCGCACCCGGGGGCTACGGCGGCGGCCCGGCCCCGACCGGCGGCGGCAAGGGCCTGCCCGCCTGGCTGTGGGCCGTCGGCGGCGCCGTGGTCGCCTCGGCCGTCTGGGCCGGCGTGCTCTTCGCGACCGGCGGCTCCAGCGACGCGGCAAGCCCTGACCTGGGCGGTTACCGCTACCAGGCGGACCTCTGCGGGTCGACGTCCTGGACGCCGTTCGAGGACGCACGCTACAAGATGGAGGACAGCAGCACCTCCGCCAGCGCCGGCGAGAACCCCGCGAGCAGCGGCCACCAAGACCCCGCGCTGGACTCGATGTGGTGCAACGCGGACCTGGTCCCGGACGACGCGGGCGACGACGACTACTCCTCCACGTTCGTCTACACCAAGGCGTTCCTGCACAAGAAGACCGACCCGGCCCCCGAGTTCGCGGCGCAGTACCGGTCGTACGAGGAGCAGGAGTCGTCCACCAAGTACAAGGTCACGCCCGTCCAGGGCATCGGCGACGAGGCGTACCTGGTGACCCGCGAGGAGTCCGCCGACAGCAAGAGCCGGTACGTGGTGCTCGGCGTGCGGGACGGCTGGATGACGTACGAGACCTCCTGGTCCAGCTTCTCCAGCAGCGACAACTCCGGCGCCCCCAGCTCCGACGAGGTGGCCGACATGCTCCGCACGAGCGCAACCCAGACCCTCAAGAAACTGCAGGGCTGAGGGGACGGGTCGGGCCGAACGGGCCCGCCGCACAGCGGGGGGCCGCCGCACAGCGGGGGCCCGCCGCAGCGGGGGCGCGGCGGCGCGGGCGGACCGGGCTGTGCGGCGGCGCGGGCGGTGCGGGCAGCGCGGTGGCGCGGGCAGCGCGGTGGCACGGGCGGCCCGGCGGCGCGGGCAGCGCGGTGGCACGGGCGGCCCGGCGGCCCGGGGCAGCGCGGCAGCACAGGCGGCCCGGGCAGCGCGGTGGCGCGGGCGGACCGGCCGCGCGGCGGCACGGGTGACGCGGCAGCGTGTGGTGGCGCGGGCGGCGCGGACTGACCGCCCGGCAGCCGGCAGGGCCGAGGCCCGTCGCAGGCCGGCCGGAGCTGCGGCCGTACTCGGAGAACCGGCCCGTCAGGGCCAGGGTCAGCGGCGGGAGCGGGCCGCTCGGGCGATCGTGACGACGGCCTTCTCCAGGGCGTACTCCGGATCGTCACCGCCGCCCTTGACGCCCGCGTCGGCCTCGGCGACGGCTCGCAGCGCGGTGGCCACCCCGTCCGCCGACCAGCCCCGCATCTGCTGCCGCACCCGGTCGATCTTCCACGGCGGCATGCCCAGCTCCCGGGCGAGGTCCCCGGGCCGGGCGCCGCGCGGCGCCGAGGCCAGCTTTCCGATCGCGCGCACGCCCTGCGCCAGCGCGCTGGTGATCATGACGGGCGCGACGCCGGTCGAGACCGCCCACCGCAGCGCCTCCAGCGCCTCGGCCGCGCGCCCCTCGACCGCCCGGTCGGCCACCGTGAAGCTGGACGCCTCGGCCCGGCCGGTGTAGTACCGCGCGACCACCGCGTCGTCGATCGTGCCCTCGACGTCCGCCGCCAGCTGCGAACAGGCCGAGGCCAGCTCCCGCAGGTCACTGCCGATCGCGTCCACCAGCGCCTGGCACGCCTCCGGCGTCGCCGACCGCCCCGCCGTACGGAACTCCCCCCGCACGAACGCCAGCCGGTCAGCGGGCTTGGTCATCTTCGGGCACGCGACCTCGCGCGCCCCGGCCTTGCGTGCCGCGTCCAGCAGCCCCTTGCCCTTGGCGCCGCCCGCGTGCAGCAGCACCAGCGTGATCTCCTCGGCCGGCGTGCCGAGGTACGCCTTGACGTCCTTGACCGTGTCCGCCGACAGGTCCTGCGCCTGGCGCACGACCACGACCTTGCGCTCGGCGAAGAGCGACGGGCTGGTCAGCTCGGCCAGCGTGCCGGGCTGCAACTGGTCGGGGGTGAGGTCACGGACGTCGGTGTCCGCGTCGGCGGCCCGCGCCGCCGCCACCACCTGCTGCACCGCACGGTCGAGCAGCAGCTCTTCCTGCCCCACGGCGATCGTGACGGGGGCGAGCGGGTCGTCGTTTGCTGTCTTCCTGGCCATCGCGGTCCAGCATCCCACGCGCCACCGACACTGCGGCCCGGACCGTACCCACCACCCCGGCCGGCGCGCTCCTCGCTGTCGGAGAATGGTGGGGTGAGCGATGTGCGACATGTACTGGTGCTGCCCGACCGGGACGCCGCGGAGGAAGTGGCCGAGGTACTGACCGAGGAGTACGGCGTGGCCCAGGAGCCGCAGCTCGTACGGGACGCCCTGGCCGGCGAGGACGACGCGGAAGACGCGCAGTGGCTGGTCGTCCTGGAGGACCCCGACTCCACCTGCGACCCGACCGCCCTGGACACCCTGGCCGCCGCATACGAAGGCTGGCTGGAACCCGAGCGCCCCTGACGCCCCGGCGTCGCCCATCGGGCCGCCCGACACCGGTCGGGCTGCTCGAAGCCAGTCGGGACGCCCGGCGGCGGTCCGGACGCCCGACGCCTACCGGAAGGCTCGCCGGTGACGGGGGCGGCGCCGCTGGCTACGAGGCCCCTGCCCTCCGGGGCGCCGCCAGCCCGCGCCCATCCTGCGGTCAGCCCGCGTCGGCGGTCAGCCCCGCGTCGGCGGCGTCGGCGCAAGCGGGGCTTGGGTGAGGGGCATGCCGAAGTGGGTGCGGTAAGCGGTGAGCAGCTCGGCCTCGGGGATTTCGCGTTCCGTGCGGTCGCCGTCGGGCGCGGTGGTCACCAGCGTGCGGCCCGAGAGTGTGATCCGGCCGCCGTCGTCGGTCAGCCGTGAGCAGACCAGTGACTGCGTGAAGTGCGACTTCGGCGAGGTCCGCTGCCACCAGCAGCCGGCCTCGAAGTCGGCGAGCGCCCGCGGCCGCGTTTCCAGGCGGTACTGCGGCGCCCCGTCCCGCAGTACGTCGAGATCCCCCTCGCCCGTCGTCACCACACGGAACACCCCGCCCGGATCGGCCTGCTCCGCATCCGTGTCCAGCCGCAGCGGAAAGTGGCTGTGCCGCCCGAACCCGACGTCGGCCAGCAGCGGCCCCTCGGCCGTACGGACCCGCACCGCCGCGTGGTCGTACGGGATGCCCAGCCGCCCGTCCTCGCCGTACACCCGCCCGGACAGCAGCTCCGCCTCGTACCCCAGCGCGGTCAGCAGCATCGCGAACGCGCCGTTCAGTTCGTAGCAGAAGCCGCCGCGGCGGTCCCGTACGAGCTTGTCCAGCAGGGCCTGCTCGGTCAGGACGATCTCCTCGCCGAGGTGGATGGAGAGGTTCTCGAACGGGACCGTGCGCAGGTGCTGAACGTGCAGCCGCCGCAGGGCCTCGGCATCGGCCGCGCCGGGCCGCTCCGCCCCGATCCGCCGCAGGTAGGCGTCGACGGCCGCGCCGTCCAGCCCGCCCCGGGCGTTCTCCCGGCCCGTCACGTCGTCCCGAGCCGGCACGCCCTCCCGGCCCGTCACGTCGTCCCGGCCCGGCACAGCATCCCTGGCCGGCACGGCGTCCCGGCCCGTCCCGTCCGCTCCCGTCTCCATCAGCTCCCCGTCCTTTCCGTCGCGAACCAGCGGCGCGTGCGGTCCGCCGCCGTGGCCGGGGCCGCCGCGAGGATGTCGGCGAGGGTCTGTGCGGCCAGCTCACGGCGCCAGGCGAGCTCCGCGCGGCGCATGGCCGTGGCGATCCCGCACGGCCGCCGCAGGTCGCGCCCCGACAGCTCAGCGCCCGCGCCCTGCTGCCGGATCTCCATGCACCGGAACGCCTCTTCCGGCCCCTCGATCGCCGTCACCACGTCCATGAGCGTGATCGCCTCCGGCGGCCGGGCCAGCCGGAAGCCGCCCCGCGCCCCCGGCGTCGAGCTGAGGATTCCGGCCCGTACGAGCGCCTGCAGGCGCTTGTTCAGATACGCGGCCGGCAGGTCGAAGGAAGCGGCCAGCTTCGCCGTGGACACGGGCCGGTCCTCGCCGAGCCAGGCCAGCGTCACACAGCAGTGCAGCCCCCACTCGACGCCCTCACTCATCCTCATATCTGGAGTTTACAGGTCCGGGTTCCAGGAGGTCCGGGCTCGGCCCCGACAGCCCTGATGGCCCCGGCGGCGGCCCGACGGCTCGGGCTGCCCGACGGCTCCGGCGGCCCGGTAGCTCGGTGGCTCGGTGGCTCGGTGGCTCGGGGCCCGACGGCCTCGGCGGCCCCGGCGGCCCCGGGCTGAACCTCTGGTGAAGGCTTGCCAAAGCGTGCTCTGCCGCCGCGGCGCCTCCCTACATTGCGGGCATCACACCAGACGCCCCTCTTCTCCCCCTTCTCCCCTGCGAGGTCGCCGTGGCCATGCCGGACACCGAGACCATCCTGGCCGTGGCCGGACTCGTGGCCACCGCCCTGGTCTGGGCCGTGGAACGCTTCCTGCCCGGACGCAAGCGCATCGGCTACCGCGTCCAGATGGACACCCCGATCGGGATGAACCCGCAGGACGCCCACAGCCTGGTACAGCTCAGACTCCTGAGACAGGACCAGGAGATCACCGACGCCACGCTGGCGCTGCTGCGGATCGAGAACGACGGCAGCAAGGACATCGTGCGGCAGGACTACCAGGAGCCGCTGACGGTGGAGTTCACCGGCCGCACCGTCATCGGCGTCGAGGTACCGGACGCCAACCCGCCCGACCTGATCGGCATGCTGACCCGGCCCCGCGCCGGCCTCCGGTTCAGCGGCAACCGGCTGCACATACCCAACGTCCCGCTCAACACCCGCAACCACTTCAAGCTGCTGGTGCTGCTCTCCGGGACGGGCGAGGACACCACGGACGGCGGCCGGCGCCGGGCCGGCGGCGAGGTGACCGTCGGCGGCTTCCTCAGCGGCGGCCGGATCCGCCGCAACACCCAGCGCTGGGGCCCGCGCAAGCCGAGCCTCGCCCTCGGCGGCCTCTTCATCGTGCTGGTCGGCCTGTTGGGCGGGCTGCTGCTCAGCACTCCGGCGGTGCCCGCGCGCGCCGAGTGCGCCACCGGGCGGCTCACCGTCGACGGCTCCACCGCGTTCGCTCCCCCGATGCAGGAGATCGCCCGCCAGTACCAGGCGCGCTGCCCCGGCGCCCGGATCGAGGTCGCCAGGAGCGGCAGCCTCTCCGGCCTGGCCAACCTGAACCGCGCGGGGCGCGCGGCCCGCTCCGACAGCCCCTCCTTCCTCGCCATGTCCGACGTGCCGGCGCCCTCGATCTACGGGCGGCTGCAGGGCGAACGGGTGGGCGTCATCCTGCTGAGCCTGGTCGTCAACGAGCGCACCGGCGTCGACAACCTCACCCTCGACCAGGTGCGGAAGATCTACGACGGCACCTACACCAACTGGAAGGACGTGGGCGGCAACGACCTCGCCATCCATGTCGTCGGCCGCGACGCGAGCTCCGGCACCCGGCGGGCCTTCGAGACGACCGTGCTGCACCGCTCCGAGCCGGGCGTGGTGTCGTCGTACGACTGCACCGACAAGGACCGTGACGAGCGGGCCCGCGTGACGCGCTGCGAGGTGAACAGCACGACGGCACTGCTCGACACGGTGGACCGGGTGGCGGGCGCGATCGGTTACGCGGAGACGTACGCGGCGGCCAAGCGACCGCACGTCGTCGCCATCCGGCTGGACGGGCACGAGCCCGACATCGAGTGGGGACAGCAGCATGAATACCCCTTCTGGACCGTGGAGTTCCTCTACACCTACGGGCATCCGGCGGACGGCTCGCTCGCGGCGAAGTTCCTGACGTACCTGAACTCCGACACCGCGAAGAACGTCATGCGGATGTACAAGCACGTGCCCTGCGCCGACGACCGGAGCCTGTCGGCCTCCGTATGCCGTCCCTGACGCCCGACCGCCTGCGCGCCGGTCGCCGGTAAGCCGGACGTCGGGGAGTCGGCCGTCGGGAGGTCGCACGCCGGGAAGTCGACCGTCGGGAAGTCGACCGTCGGGAAGTCGGTCGTCGGGGCGCCGGTCGGCGGCGTCTGCCGTTGCTGGTCACGGCCGCGAGGCCGGTGCCCGTGCCGCCCGTCACGGCGATCGCGCCGTCAGTGTCCGTACGCAGCACCCTCGCCCCTTGTGTGCGCAGCGCGGCAATCGTGCTGGGGGCCGGGTGACCGTACAGGTTGTGCGCGCCCACGCTGATCACGGCGAGCCGGGGCGCCAACGCGGCCATGAGCGCCGGGTCCTGGTAGGCGGAGCCGTGGTGCGCCACCTTCAGCACATCGATCGCGTGCAGCTCCGGGTGCGCGGCCAGCAGCTCCTGCTGGGCGGGTGGTTCGAGGTCCCCGAGGAGCAGGATGGTCAGCCCGGCGGTGCGTACGAGGAGGGTGACGCTGGCGTTGTTGGGTCCTTCGGGCATGTAGCCGGTGGCCGGCAGCCCGGACGGCCCGGCAGGGCGCTGGGCGGCAGAGTCGTTCGGAGCAGCGGCATTCGGAGCAGCGGCTTTCGGAGCTGGGGCCGAGGTCGGAGCCGGGACCGGGACCGGAGAGGGAGCAGGGGGCGGGGGCCAGAGGACCTGCCAGGAGACGTCTCCCGTCCGGCGTCGCTCCCCCGGTACCGCCCGGACCACCGGCACGCCGTACGCGGCCGCCGCCTTCCGTACGAACGCCGCCCGGTCCGGCGGGTCCTCGCGAGTGGTGGTCTCCAGCGCGCCGACGCTGCGGCCGCGGAGCGCACCGGTCAGGCCGTCCACATGATCGGCGTGGAAGTGGGTGAGGACGAGGAGCGGGATCCGGCGTACGTCCAGCTCCTGCAGGCAGCGGTCCATGGCGCGCGGGTCGGGCCCGGTGTCCACGACCAGCGCACTGCCCGGGCCGGTGGCGAGTACGAGGCCGTCCCCCTGGCCCACGTCGCACACGGCCAGCCGCCACCCGGGCGGCGGCCAGCCGGTGACGATGCGGGTCAGCGGCACGGGGCGGACGACGAGCACGACGAGCAGCAAGGCACAGGCGATGCACAGCGACCGGCGCCGCAGCAGGGCCGGCGCGACGGGCACCAGGGCGGCGATGACCGCGGCCAGCAGGAGGCCCCCGGTCCAGCCGCCGGGCCAGTCGAACTCGGCACCCGGCAGCGCGGCTCCCGTGCGGGCGATGAGCGCCACCCACTCTGCGGGCCAGCCCGCGCACCAGGCGAGCGCGGTGGCGAGGGGCGGGAGGAGCGGGGCGGTGGCCAGTGCGGCGAAGCCGAGGACGGTCGCGGGGGCGACGGCCGGTTCGGCGAGCAGGTTGCAGGGCACCGCGATCAGCCCGACACGGGCCGCGAGCACCGCGACGACCGGCGCGCACACGGCCTGCGCCGCGGTGGCCGCGGCGATCACCTCGGCGAGCCGGGGCGGGACGCGGCGGCGCTGCAGCGCGGTGCTCCAGCGCGGCGCGAGGGTGAGCAGCGCGCCGGTGGCCAGTACGGAGAGCAGGAAGCCGTAACTGCGGGCCAGCCACGGGTCGTAGAGGACGAGCAGCAGGACGGCGGCGGCGAGCGCGGGGAGCAGCGTGCGACGGCGGCCGGAACCGATGGCCAGCAGGGTGATCAGGCCGCACGCGGCGGCGCGCAGCACGCTCGGGTCAGGGCGGCACACCACCACGAAGGCCAGCGCGACCGCTCCGCCGATCACCGCCGTGGTCCGCAGCGACAGGCCGAGCCGGGGCGCGATGCCGCGGCGTTCGGCGCGTACGGCGAGGTGGGGCGGGCCGATGAGCAGGGCCAGCACGATGGTGAGGTTGCTGCCGGACACGGCGAGCAGGTGCGTCAGGTCGGTGGCCCGGAAGGCGTCGTCCAGCTCCGGCGTCACCCGGGAGGTGTCGCCCACGACGAGCCCGGGGAGCAGGGCGCGGGCATCGGGCCGCAGGTCAGCGGACGCCTCGCGCAGCCCCGCCCGGAGCGAGCCCGCGAGCCGCTGGAGGGGCGTGGGACCGCCGATACGCAGGGGCGGTGGCGCATCGGCCGCGACGCGCAGCACGGCGGCCGTGCGGTCGCTGGGCGGCAGCGGCGGCGCGAACCGTGCTTCAACCCGGGATGCGCGTCGAGGGGAGGAGGGAGCGCCAGGGACCACCGGCCGCGCTGCCCCGCTGCGCCGACCGCCCCTGCTGGTCCGGCCCGCCCTGCTGGTCGCGTCGGCCGCGCTGCGGGACGACGACCAGTACCGGGGTGCGGGTGGCGGTCACCGCCCCGTCCGGAGTGGTGACGCGTCGTACCTCGGCGGCGAACACCACGGGTGCCGGCATTCGTTGGGCGTCGCTCGCGCGCTGCCGGGCGGGGTGCGGGTCCTCGGTCACCTCCAGCTCGACGGTGGCGTGCGCGTACTGCTGGGCGAGCCGGGGCACCGGGCCGCGCCGCAGATCGGCTCCCTGGAGTGCCGCCGAGGCCGCGCCGGCCACCGCGCACAGCAGCACCGCGACCAGGGCGACCAGTGCCCCCGCGCGACGGCGTACGGCTCGGAGGAGCACGAGTCCGGCCACGGCCAGGGCGACGGCGCTCAACACGACGAGGGTGCGGACGGAGGCGTCGAGGCTCAGCGCGGCGGCTCCCCAGGCGGCGAGCGCGGGCGCGACCAGCCGCAGATCGGCAGGGCCTACGGACTCTTCGCCGGGCGTAGCCGCCCCCGGCGTCACCGGCTGCGGGGCAGGCCGCTCCGCCGCTCGTCGGCCGGTCCCTCCCGGCTCCATGTCGGTCGCGCCCGGCAAAGCACCCTCGCCCGGCCAGGCACCCTCGGCCTGGCAAACACCCTCATCCGGCCAGACCCTCCCGTCCGGCCGGGCGCTTCCCCCCGGCCACGCGTAGCCGTCGGGCCGGGTGCCCTCGTCCGGTGGTGGGTCCGCAGGGCCGTACGTGGAGGCCGGACCGCTCGGCGTGGTCATGGCTGCACCAGGGGGCGCAGGTCGGCGAAGCGGCGGTCGCCGATGCCGTTGACCTCCTGCAGCTGGTCGACGGAGGTGAAGCCGCCGTGCTGGGTGCGGAAGTCGATGATGTGCTGCGCGAGTACGGGGCCGACGCCGGGCAGGGTGTCGAGCTGTGCGGCCGTCGCGGAGTTCAGGCTGATCGGACCGGCCGCTGCGGCACCGGCCCCGGACGAGGCGCCCGCCGCCCCCGAAGCACCCGCGGCGACGGCTGATCCCGCGGCCCCCCGATGCCCCCGCAGCGCCCGCGGCCGCCGCAGCACCCGTACCGGCCCCGGCACCGGCCTGACCGTCCGCTCCCGCCAGTGCGGCGGCCGGACCTCCGACGACGATCTGCTCGCCGTCCACCAGGAGCCGGGCACGGTTCAGCGTGCGGGTGTCCGCCCCGGAGAGCACCCCGCCCGCGGCACGCAGGGCGTCGGCGACACGGGCGCCTTGGGGCAGGCGGTGGACGCCGGGACGGCGCACCTTGCCCACGATGTCCACCACGACGCGGCGGGCCGGTGCGGCGGACGGGGCGCCCGCCATGCTCATCGTGCCGCTCGGAACGGGCGCCGTGGCGTGCCGGGCGACCGGTGCCCGTACGGCCTGGGGTCGGGCGCTCCAGAAGTGGTGGACGGCGAAGGCCACGGCGATCAGGAGGACGACGGCGAGCGCACCGAGCGCCTTCGGGTCCGTACCGCAGCGGAGCTGGAGCCACAGCGGGAGGCGTTCCTGCAGAGCGATCCGCCAGCGCGACGGCACGGGCACCGCGCGCTCCGGCGCCGCCGGAGGGAAACGACCGGACGACGGCGGTGGATCGGGCGGCCGGCCCGGCGGACGGTCCGGCCAGTCGGAGTCGGGGAAGGAGGCGGAAACACGGGCGGAGGTGCGAGGACTCGACGTCATGCCGATGACGCTAGAGAGATTTCACGCACCGCGTCGATCATGGTCAATATCCGTGGACAACCCGGGTGTTGTGGATAACTCGGCCACCCCGATGAGCGACATCGCCCCAACGCTCCCCGGCTCCCCGGCTCTTCGGCGCCCCCTCTCCCCTGCTCCTCGGCGCCCCCGCTCCCCGCCCCCTTCGGCTACCCGCCTCGTCCGGCGCCCCGCCGCGCGCCCTCACCGCGGCGACAGCACAACCCCCAGCAACCCCGGCCCCGTGTGCGCGCCGATCACTCCGCCCACCTCGCTGACGTGCAGGTCGGCCAGGCCCGGTACGCGGTCGCGGAGGCGGTCGGCGAGGGCGTCGGCGCGCTCCGTAGCCGCGAGATGGTGAACCGCGACATCGACCGGATCCGTACCCGCCCGGTCGGCCACGATCTCCTCCAGGCGCGCGATGGCCCGGGAGGCGGTACGTACCTTCTCCAGCAGTTCGATGCGCCCGTCGGCGAGTTGCAGCAGGGGCTTGACCGCGAGCGCGGAGCCCAGCAGGGCCTGGGCGGCGCCGATGCGGCCGCCGCGGCGCAGGTACTCCAGGGTGTCGACGTAGAAGTACGCGGAGGTGCCCTCGGCGCGCTTCTCGGCCGCGGCGACCGCCTCGTCGACGTCCCCGCCGGCCTGCGCGACCTCCGCTGCCGCGAGGGCGCAGAAGCCCAGTGCCATGGCGACCATGCCGGTGTCCACGACGCGCACCGGGACCGGCGCTTCCCTGGCCGCCAGGACCGCCGCGTCGTACGTGCCGGAGAACTCCGAGGAGAGGTGGAGCGAGACGATGCCGCTCGCGCCTGAGGCGGCGGCCCGGCGGTAGGTCTCGGCGAACGTCTCGGGGGTCGGCCGGGAGGTGGTGACGTACTTGCGCTTCTGGAGTGCCTGGGCGACCGACCTGGCCGAGATCTCCGTTCCCTCTTCCAGGGCCTCGTCGCCGAGGACGACGGTCAGCGGCACCGCGGTGATGCCGTGGCGCTCCAGCGCTGCCCGCGGGAGGTAGGCCGTTGAATCGGTGACGATCGCGACATGGCGGGACATGAGTGGGAGGTTATCCGGGGATCCCGGTGCCCGACAGTGCGGGCCCTCTTCCAAGATCCTCTCCGATTCCGGAGCGATGTGCCACAGCCAATCTTGGCGGCGGTGGCGGGTCAGCCGGAGTTCTCCGGACGGGCGGTCTTCTGCCAGGAGTACGAGGGCTGGGTGCGCGGGTCCCGGGCGTCGAGGGCACGCGGGCCCTCCTCGTGCCGGTCCGTGTGCGTGCCGGGCGCCTCCGGCTCGGGCCACGCGGCGAGCGGGTCCGGCACCGTACCCGGTCCGGGCGCGGTCTCCCGCCCGTCCCGCGCCGCAGATCCGTCCCGCGCCGCAGATCCGTCCCGAGTCCCGTCCGCCGCGGGGGCCCAGTGCCGCAGTGCGCCGGCCTCCATGTCGATCTGGCCTGCGAGCACCGACAGGTCCTCGTCGGCGAACCTGCGGGCGCGGTCCTGGGCCGCCCAGCGCAGCGAGTCGGCGGCGTGCGTGCACCGCTCGACGCGTTCGCGCAGCTCAGGGAGGCATTCAGTGATCCGCGCGCGGTCCGGCTCGCGCTCCAGGCGCTTCAGCTCGGCGTCCAGCTCGTGGCCGTGGGCGCTGAGCCGGCCGAAGAGGTCCAGCGCTTCGCCGAGCGCCCGGTCCTCGGCGGAGGCCGCGCGCAGCGCCTCCTGGGTGGCACGCATCGACGTACGCAGGGAGTGCCGCAGCTCGGCGAGCTGTCCGGCCGGGCCGGACTGGGTGTACCGGCGGGCGCGCAGGGTGGTGTCCTCGACCGCGCGGCGGGCCTGGCTGACCGTGCGGTCGACGCCGCGCGCGGCCGCGGAGACGACCTTGACCGTCACGAAGACGCCTGCCGCGACGAACAGCACGAAGAGCAGGGCGAGGATCAGGAGCGCGGTGGTCATGGGCTTCCCTCACGTGGGCTCGGCCGGCGGACGGCTTCCTTCTCCCACGGTAAACGGGCCCGGCAGGTCAACGGTTCCCCAAAAACCCCGAACCTGCCCCTAGTGGTCTTCCCCGGTGCGCGCCCGCCGGGCGGGCGCGCACCGGGACCGGATCAGGCCGGAACGATGTTGACCAGCTTCGGCGCCCGGACGATGACCTTGCGGATGCCGGCCCCGCCCAGTGCCGTCACGACCGCCGGCTCGGCCAGCGCGGCCGCCTCCAGGTCCGCGTCCGAGATGGACGGCGAGACCTCCAGGCGGGCCTTGACCTTGCCCTTGATCTGCACGACGCAGGTCACGGTCTCGTCGACGACGTACGCCGGGTCGGCCTCCGGGAAGTCCTCGTGGACCACGGAGCCGGTGTGGCCCAGCTTGTGCCACAGCTCCTCACCGATGTGCGGCGCCAGCGGCGCGACCAGCAGGACCAGCCGCTCGGCGACGGAGCGCGGGACGCTGCCGCCGGCCTTGGTCAGGTGGTTGTTCAGCTCCGTGATCTTGGCGATCGCGGTGTTGAAGCGCAGCCCGGCCATGTCCTGGCGGACGCCGTCGATGGCCTTGTGCAGGGCACGCAGGGTGTCCTCGTCCGGCTCGGCGTCCACGACGGTGACCTCGCCGGTGGCCTCGTCCACGATGTTGCGCCACAGGCGCTGCAGCAGGCGGTACTGGCCGACGACGGCGCGGGTGTCCCAGGGGCGCGAGACGTCCAGCGGGCCCATCGCCATCTCGTACAGCCGCAGCGTGTCCGCGCCGTACTCCTGGCAGATCTCGTCGGGCGTGACGGCGTTCTTCAGGGACTTGCCCATCTTGCCCAGGACGCGGCTGACCTTCTCGCCGTGGTAGTAGTACCCGCCGTCGCGCTCCTCGACCTCGGCAGCCGGGACGGCGATGCCGCGCTTGTCCCGGTAGACGAAGGCCTGGATCATGCCCTGGTTGTACAGCTTGTGGAACGGCTCGGCCGAGGAGATGTGCCCCAGGTCGTGCAGCACCTTGGACCAGAAGCGCGCGTACAGCAGGTGCAGCACGGCGTGCTCGGCGCCGCCCACGTACAGGTCGACGCCGCCGTGCGGCTGCCCCTCACGCGGGCCCATCCAGTACTGCTCGATCTCCGGGTCGACCAGCCGCTGGACGTTGTCCGGGTCCAGGTAGCGCAGCTCGTACCAGCAGGAACCGGCCCAGTTCGGCATGGTGTTGGTCTCGCGGCGGAAGCGCCGCACGCCCTTGCCGTCACCCAGGTCCAGCTCGACGTTGACCCAGTCCTCGTTCCGGGACAGCGGGGTCTCCGGGGAGGTGTCGGCGTCGTCCGGGTCGAAGGTGCGCGGGGAGTAGTCCTCGACCTCGGGCAGCTCCAGCGGCAGCATCGACTCGGGCAGCGCGTGCGCCACGCCGTCCTCGTCGTACACGATCGGGAAGGGCTCGCCCCAGTAGCGCTGCCGGCTGAACAGCCAGTCGCGCAGCCGGAAGTTCACGGTGCCCTCGCCGATGCCCTGCGCGGCCAGCCACTCGGTGATCTTCGCCTTGGCGTCGGTGACCGACAGGCCGTCCAGCGAGACGGCCTCGGACGACGAGTTGACGATCTTCGCGTCGTACGAGGAGAACGCGTCGTCCCAGGTCGACGGGTCGGTGCCGCGGTCGTCCGAGGGCTCGACCACGCAGCGCATGGGCAGCTCGAAGGCGCGCGCGAAGGCGAAGTCGCGGCTGTCGTGCGCCGGGACCGCCATGATCGCGCCGGTGCCGTAGCCCATCAGGACGTAGTCGGCGATGAAGACCGGGACCCGCTCGCCGCTGACCGGGTTGGTCGCGTACGCGCCGGTGAAGACGCCGGTCTTGTCCTTGGCCTCGGCCTGGCGCTCGACGTCGGACTTGGCCGCTGCCTGCTTGCGATAGGCGGCGACGGCCTCGGCCGGGGTCGCGTAACCGCCGGTCCACACGTCGTGCGTGCCCTCGGGCCAGGCGTCCGGGACGATCGAGTCCGGCCCGGAGACCAGCTCGTGCTCGGGGGCCAGCACCATGTAGGTCGCGCCGAACAGGGTGTCCTGGCGGGTGGTGAAGACGGTGATGCGCTGGTCCCCTACGGGGAAGTCGACGCGCGCGCCCTCGGAGCGGCCGATCCAGTTGCGCTGCTGCAGCTTGATCGCCTCGGGCCAGTCCAGCCCGTCCAGGTCCTCCAGCAGGCGGTCGGCGTAGGCCGTGATGCGCATGTTCCACTGGCGCAGCTTGGCCTTGAAGACGGGGAAGTTCCCGCGCTCGGAGCGGCCCTCGGCGGTGACCTCCTCGTTGGCCAGCACGGTGCCCAGGCCGGGGCACCAGTTGACCGGCGCGTCCGAGGCGTACGCCAGGCGGTACTCGCCCAGGACGTTGGCGCGCTCCAGGGCGCTCAGGTCGGCCCACGCGCGGCCGTCGGGCGTCTCACGCTCCCCGGACTCGAACTGGGCCACCAGCTCGTCGATCGGGCGGGCCTTGCGAGCCTCGGTGTCGTACCAGGAGTTGAAGATCTGCAGGAAGATCCACTGGGTCCACTTGTAGTACGCCGGGTCGATCGTCTCGATCGAGCGGCGCTGGTCGTGGCCCAGGCCCAGGCGGCGCAGCTGCGCCTTCATGTTGACGATGTTGGCCTCGGTGGAGACCCGCGGGTGGGTGCCCGTCTGGACCGCGTACTGCTCGGCGGGCAGGCCGAAGGCGTCGAAGCCCAGGGTGTGCAGGACGTTGTGGCCCGTCATGCGCTGGAAGCGGGCGTAGACGTCCGTGGCGATGTAGCCCAGGGGGTGGCCGACGTGCAGGCCCGCACCCGAGGGGTACGGGAACATGTCCATGATGAACTTCTTCGGCCGCTCCGCCAGTTTCGGGTCGCCGGCCAGGTCACCGCTGGGGTTCGGCGCCTCGTAGGTGCCGTGCTCGTCCCAGAAGTCCTGCCAGCGTGCCTCGATGTCCGCGGCCAGCGCGGCCGTATAGCGGTGCGGGGCCGCCGCCTCGGCGGCCGTGGTCGTCTCGCTCATCGTCCTCAAAGCTCCATCGATCGTCTCTGCCTGCGGAAACGCACCCCTTGCGGGCACCTCCTTGCCGGCCGGCGCCGGAAACAAAAAGGCCCCTCGCACAGGAGGGGACGCCGCGCCGATTCCGACCCGGACCTCGCAGTCTCCGGTCCGGTCGGTACTGATCAGCGCGGCCCGCTAAGCAGAAGGCGTACGGCACGCATGGCGTCAGGGTACCGCAGCGCACCAGGGGCCCGCGCCGAGGATTCCCCCGGGCGGGCCCCGTCCCACATGCCGGACCGGACAGCGGCCCGGCACACGGGGGCCTAGCGCCGGTAGGAGCTCACGTAGCCCGTGCCCGGCGTGCCCACGCCCGTGACGTCGTCGTAGCCGACGACGGCGTGCAGCGAGCTGTCCTTGCCGAGGCTGCGCAGCGAGGTGGTCGTCCCCCCACTGGCGTCCATGCCGTTCACGTAGTCCACCCGGACCACCGCGAGGTCCCGGCCCGCGCCCAGCGGGCGGTCGGTGACGTCGTGGTACGCGGAGGTGCCGTACCGCTGGTAGATCGCGGGGTTGGCGAAGCCGATGGCGATGCCGTGCCGCGCCTCCTGGGCCAGCGCCTGGACGCCCGCGATCACGGGTGCCGCCAGCGAGGTGCCGCCGATGCGGTACTCGTCGTACGTGAGCGAGCCGTCGGGGAGCGACTGGGTCTGGCCCACGAGGAAGCCGGTGTTCGGGTCGGCGACGGCAGCGATGTCCGGGACGGCGCGCATCGGGGCGCCGCCGTTCGCCTTCGAAATCTTGTTCGGCACGACGCCGCGCTGATAGAAGGGCTGCGCGACGGTCCTGCTGGTGCCGCCGCCGGCTCCGGAGGTGAAGGCGCCGGGGAAGTCCTGCCAGCTGCCGCCGTCGGCCGCCAGATCGGCCTTCAGAGTGCCCCAGCCGGTCTCCCAGAGGTACTTGTCGCCCTTGCCGACGGCCAGCGCGGTGCCGCCCACGGCGGTCACCCACGCGGAGTTCGCCGGGGTGTCGACCTGCTTGGTGCCGGTGTGGGCGACCTCGTCGCCGTTGTCGCCGGAGGAGAAGTAGAAGCCGATGCCCTCGACGGCGCCCAGCTGGAAGATCTGGTCGTACGCGGCGGCCACGTCGGGCGTCTCGTTGGCCTCGATGTCGCCCCAGCTGTTCGAGACGATGTCGGCGAGCCGGCCGTCGACGATCTTCCCCAGGGAGTCCAGGAGGTCGTCGTCCATGCAGGACGCGCCGCCCACGTAGACGATGTCGGACTCCGGCGCGACCGCGTGCACGGCCTCGACGTCGAGGGTCTCCTCCCCGTACCAGCCGGCCGCGTCGCACTCCTTGATGTGCGAGTACTTCTTGGGCAGCACCTGGGAGAGCCGGCCCTTCGTGTAGCCCGCGTCGCCGTTCCGGTCGGCGTACTTGCGCGCGTCGGCGGCGATGGTCGGCGAGGCGTACGCGTCGGTGATCGCCACCGTGACGCCCTTGCCGGTGCGCGCGCCCGCCCCGTAGGCGGCGCGCAGCTGCTTGCCCGTGTAGCCCTTCACGGCGTACGGCTGCTTCGCCCCGTAGGCAGAGGGCAGGCTCTTGTCCGTCCTGGAGCCGTAGTAGCTGGAGAACGGACCGGAGTTGCGGAATATCTGGCTGGGCGGCGGCAGCTGCGCGTGGTGCCGCGCCATGTGCGGCGCGTTGTCCAGGCCGGTGACCGTGAGGACCGCGCCGTGCAGCGACTCGGGGGCCGAGGCGGTGCGGGAGGGGGCGTGGTAGGTGTGCCCGCCCTTGCGGTAGTTGTGCAGGTCCGTGGCGAAGGCCCGTTCGGCCGCCGCGGCGGTGCCGGTCACGGATATGGAGCGGCGGTCGGTCCCGGTGACCTTCAGGCCGGCGCCCGTCAGCCAGTGGGTGACGGCCGACACCTGCTCGTGGGTGGCGCCGAAACGTGCCTGCGCGCGGTCGGCGCTGAGGTACTTCCCGTACGAGGCCGAGGACGGGTCCGAGACGGCCCTGGCGTAGGCCGCGAGGCCCTCGGCGTCCCGGCCGGCCAGGAAGACCCGGGCGGTGACCCGGTCGGTCCGCGCGGTGCTGCCGCGGTCGGCCTGCTGTGTGGCCCACTGCGGCTTCGTGCCGCGCAGCGCGTCCCGGCCGTCGTGCCCGGCGGCGCCGGCGGCGGGTGTGCCCAGCGCCAGGGCGCCGGCGGCCAGCGGCAGCGTCACGGCCACGGCCAGCCCGGCACGTCTCCGGCGCGCTCTGGAGCGGCTTGCTCTCATGAAACCCCCTGCGATGCGACGCGTCGCGTGCGGTGCACGCGGTCTCCGCGATGGCGTGCGGTGCTCGCGGTGGCGGCCACACGCACGCGCTGCGTCACTCTTTCGATGATCTGTTCACGTCAGGGACATGGAATGCCCAAGAAGCATCCAAGGACGGGCAAGAAATGACCACGAAATGACCATCAACTGGCCTGCTCAAGCACGGGCGTTCAGTCGGAGCAGGGAGCGGCCGAGTGGGTGTGCGGGGCGCGAACGGACCGACGTTAGCAGCGGGTCGCGCCGTGCGGGCGGGATACGCCAAGCCGCCCGCCCGTACGTGCGACGGCCCCTAGCTTGCGGGCATGCCACTCTTACCGGGCCCGACGGCGCGCCGGGCGGCCCGCGCCCGCCGTCCCCGCCTCCCCCACCCCCCGCGCCTCCCCCAGCGCCTGCGGAGGCCCCGTCCCGCGCTCACGAGCGTGTCCGGCGCCCTGCTGATCCTCCTGTTCCTCGCCGCCGCTCCCGCCTTCCGCACGTTCTTCGACTTCACCGCAGGCGTGCTCACCCTCGTCTCCCTCACGGCCGCCGTGGTCTGGGGCCTGCTCTCGACCGGCCGTACCGTCCTGGAACCGCGTACGAGGCTCCTCGCACAGGGTGTCCACCGGGCGCTCGCCACCGCCTCGCTCGGCTTCCTGGTGCTGCACATCACCGTCAAGGTGGCCGAGGCGCACGCCCTCTTCCTGGACGCCCTCGTGCCCTTCGCCTCCGTGGTGCTCACCGGGCCGGTCGCGCCCGGCACCGCCCCGCTCATCGGGTTCGGGACGCTCGCCGGACTGCTGATGGTGCTGGCGGCCGCGACGGGCGCGCTGCGCAGCGCCTTCGCCGGGCGCGGGCGGGTCTCCGGGCGCTGGCGGGCCCTGCACACCAGCGCGTACGCCGCGTGGTGCCTGGCCCTCGTGCACGGCCTCAAGTCCGGCCGCGCGCCCGCCGGCTGGGTCACCGCGGGGTACGCGCTGTGCCTCGCCGCGGTCATGGGCGCCCTGTTGACCCGCTTCCTCTTCACCCCGTGCGCCCGGTTCCCGTACCTCACGCTGCGGCGGGACCTGCCCTTCTCCCTGCCGCTGCCGCTGCGCGCACGGAAGCCGGGCCGGCGGCGGACCGGACGCAGGGCGGCGGCGCGTACGAGTACGGGTACGCGCGCCGCCCCCGAGGCGCGCACCGACGCCCCTCCCTGGGAGACCACGACCGGTCCCCCCATGAACGCCGCGCAGGACGCTCCCTCCTTGGACGCCGCGCAGGTCGTCCCCTCTGGGGGCGCCGCACACGACGCTCCTTCGTGGGACCTGGCCGACGCGCCCACCCAGACGCTGCCGTACGTCACCGCTCCGTACGCCGCGCCCGGCGACGCCTTCATGGCGGGCGACGGCGCGGCCCCCGAAGGCGGCTTCGCGCCGGACGGGGCACCCACGGAGCACCTGTCCCACGCGGGACTCGGGGCCGCGCCGCACGCGTCCGAGTCGCCGCACGCGTCCGAGTGGGCCGGCCCGCCCACCCTCGTGCAGCCGACGGTCCCCGGGGGCCGCCCCGAAGGCGCGCCGCTTCCCCCTGTGCCGAACGGCTGGGCCCCGTGACCGTCGCCGTGCCGGACCCGTATGCGGGCGGGGGGCCGCTGCCCGATGTGCCCGGCGTCCGGGTGCTCGGGCTGCCCCGGCTGTGCGCTGGGTTCGACGAGGCGGAGCGGCTGGACCGCAAGCGCCACCTGCTCCTGCACGGCTCGCTGCCCGCGCTCACCGGGGACCAGCTGGCCGCCGTGGCCGACGCCGTGGCGCTGCGCGGCAAGGGCGGCGCGGGGTTCCCGTTCGCGCGCAAGCTCACCGCGGTCGCCGAGGCGGCGGCCCGCCGCGGGGTCCGCCCGGTCGTCGTGGTCAACGGCTGCGAGGGCGAGCCCGCCTGCCGCAAGGACACCGTGCTGCTGTGCCGCGCGCCGCACCTCGTGCTGGACGGCGCGCTGCTGGCCGCCTCCGCGCTCGGCGCCCGTCTGGTGGTCGTCGGCGTGACGAAGGCCACGGCCGACAACTCCGTACGGGAGGCGCTCGCGGAGCGCGGCCTGGGAGGCAGGCGGCGCGGGCGGGCGCTGCGCGCGCAGGTCGTGCGCTCCCCCGAGCGGCTGGTGTCCGGCGAGGCGTCCGCGTTGATCAGGGCCGCCGAGGGCGGGCCGCCGGTGCCGCCCGGACGGCGGGCGCGGGCGGCCGAGTCCGGGCTCGGCGGCGCCCCGACACTGCTGTCCAACGCCGAGACCTTCGCCCAACTCGCCGTCGCGGCCCGCCTCGGTCCCGGCCGCTACGCCGACACCGGCCTCCCCGGCGAGCCGGGCACGATCCTGCTGACGGTCTCCGGCGCGGTCCCCGCCGCGACGGTCGTCGAGGCCCCGAGCGGCGTGCCGCTGCCCTACGTCCTGCAGTCCTGCGGCGCCGACCCGGCACCGCCCGGCGTACTGATCGGCGGGTACCACGGCGCCTGGCTGGACCCCGCCACGGCGTACGGGACGCCGCTCTCGCGTGAGGCGCTGGCGGCCCGCGGCGGGGCGCTGGGCGCGGGGGCCGTGCTGCCGCTGTCCGCGCGGACGTGCCCGCTCGGCGAGGCACTGCGGATCGCGCGCTGGCTGGCCGCGGAGTCGGCGGGGCAGTGCGGGCCGTGCCGGCTGGGCCTGCCGTCGCTGGCCGGGGTGCTCGCGGACGCGCTGGGCGGGGGCGGGCAGCCGGCCCTGGAGGCGGTCCGGGAGGCGGCGCGCGGCGTGCGGGGGCGGGGCGCCTGCAAACACCCCGACGGCTCGGCGCGGTTCGTGCTGTCGGCGCTCGCCGCCTTCCCCGACGACCTGGCAGCGCACGTCCTCGGTGACGGCTGCGGGCGGCCCACCGCCGAGCTGCTGCCGCTGCCGCCCGAGGACGCCCCGCAGACGGCCGACGGCGGGACGGCGGAGCCCGGGGCCGTGGAGATCCCAGCGGAGCGGCTGGCGGTGGACTGGACGCTGTGCGAGGGGCACGGGCTGTGCGCGGGGCTGCTGCCCGAGGCCGTGGGGCTGGACCGGGACGGCTATCCCGTGCTTTCGGACGACGTACTCCCAGGAGCGCTGCGGGCCCGCGCCCAGCGCGCCGTGCGCCGCTGCCCGGCCCTCGCGCTCCGGCTGGAGAAACCCTGAGCCGGTCCCGGCCGGGGCTCCGGCCCTGGCGTCGTCACGGTGGTCCGCCGCCGTGGTCCACCGACGGCCGGCGGCACATCCGGGCACACACGACAGAGCGGGCCGTCCTTCTCGGACGGCCCGCTCTGATCACTGTGGAGCTAAGGAGAATTGAACTCCTGACCTCCTGCATGCCATGCAGGCGCTCTACCAACTGAGCTATAGCCCCGTGTTCTGTTGTGGTCTTCGCGGGGTTTCCCTCGCGGCGACATCGACTACATTACACGGCTGCCCCGGGCCTTTGCCAAATCGCTTTCCCGAACCCCTCGCCGGCGGCTCCCCGGCGCACCCCGAACGGGACGAAGCGGACGCCCGCGCTCCCTCCGGCACGGGGACCGGCAGGGGTACTGTCGACAATCCGTGCTCGAAAGAAAACCGGGGGCCTGGAACGTGACCGCGCCGAAGCTCGACCAGTCCGTCGGACGCCGCGGCCCGTCCCTCCTGCGGGGCAGCCACCGCCGCGTCCTGGCGGCCGCCCTGGCCTGTGCGGTGTCCTTCACGGCCTTCTGGACGGCGCAGCGGCTGGCCGGCGTGACCATGCTGGACCTGATGGTCTACCGCGCCGAGGGCTGGACGGCCCGCACCGGCGGCGACCTCTACGAGATGCTCGCCACGTCCGCGCGGCTGCCCAACACCTACCCGCCCTTCGCCTCCCTGCTCTTCGTGCCGCTGACCTTCCCCGGCATCCCGGAACTGCGCACCCTCGCCACCCTCGGCAACCTCCTGCTGCTGGTCGCCGTGGTGCACCTCACCCTCCGCCTGACCGGCCTGCCCGCCACGTCTCCCGGCTCACGCGCCCCGCGGGCACGGCAGGCCGCCGCCACGCTCGGGCTCTCCGCGCTGCTGGTGTGGTGCGAGCCCGTGTGGACCACGCTGCGCTACGGGCAGATCAACCTCCTCCTCGCCGTACTCGTGCTCTGGGACCTCACTCGCCGCGACACCAACCGCTGGGCCGGCATCGGCATCGGCATCGCGGCCGGGATCAAACTCACGCCCGCCCTCTTCGCCGTATGGCTCGCGCTGGCCGGGCTGCTGCGCGCCCGTCAGCTGCGTCGGCCCGGCCAGGGCCTGCGCGGCACCTGGAACCCCTGGCTGCGCCAGGCCGGCGTCGCCGTCCTGTCCTTCCTCGGTACCGTCCTCCTCGCCGCACTCGTCCTGCCCCGCGACTCGGCCCGCTTCTGGACCGAGATCGTCTTCGCCTCCGACCGGCCGGGCGATGTGGAGATCACCGCCAACCAGTCGCTGCGCGGCGTCCTCGCCCGGCTGCTGCACGCCCCCGACACCGGCCTGTGGTGGCCGGCCGCAGCGGCCGTGGCGGCGGTCGCCGGGCTGACGCTCGCCACCACCGCCCTGCTGCGCGGCCGGCGCGCCTGGGCGGCCGTGGCCTGCGCCACCACCGCCCTGCTGGTCAGCCCGGTCTCCTGGTCGCACCACTGGGTGTGGGCCGTACCGGCGCTGATCCTGCTCGGCACCGAGGCCGTAAGCCGCGGCGGCCGGGCCACCCGGGCGGGCCGCCGGCTCTGGGCGGCGACCGGGGTGCTCTGGCTGCTCTTCGCCTCCTTTGCCCTGTGGTGGGTGCCGCACCGCCCGCACAGCCACGCGGAACTGCACCAGAACGGCGGCCAGATGCTGCTCTCGGCCGTCTATCCGATCGCCGGTGCCGTGCTCCTGCTGCTGACCGCCGTCCTGCTGCGCCGGGCCGCCGCGCCCGGGGTCAGTGCTCCCCGTGACCATGGTCGTCGCCCGGGTGGTGGTGATGGAACGCCAGCACCTCCGGAGGCATCACCACGAACGGGCGCATCATCCCCATGTCTTCGTGTTCCAGCAGATGGCAGTGGTACATGAAGCGGCCCTTGGCGCCGTGGAACCGGCCGATCACGTTCACCATCTGGCCCGGCGGCACCTGTATGACGTCCTTCCAGCCCTGATCGCCCGGGGCTATCGGCACGTCCCCGCCGTACTGCAGCGGGCTGCGGGTGCCCCCTACGGTGTTGTCGTACGGGCTGTCCGGCACCGCCGGGTACCGGTCTCGGCTGAGCACCTGGAAGTCGATCAGGTGGATGTGCATCGGATGCGTGCCGGCACCGCCGAGGTTGAGGAAGCTCCACTGCTCCCAGTCGTCGTGCCGGACCATGAAGCCGAGGGTGTCGTCGAAGGTGCGAGCGCCGCGCCGGTACGTACGCATCGTGCCCTTGGGCCCCGTGATCTGGATGATCCCCTCGGACGGGAACGTGATGCCGTCCGGGTCGGTCTCGTGCAGCTCCCACATCTCTGGATGGCCGTTGCCGACCGGGCCCGGCGGGGTGAGCGCTATCAGACGGTGCTCGTGCTTCGGCGCGGTGTCGTGGGTGATCCGCTCGAAGGTCGGTGAGATCACGGCCGGCAGCACGAAGGAATCGGTCACCTTCTTGGCGCCGACCCGGAACTGCATGACCTGCGGATGTGCCACGCCCGGTGCGGCGTTGACCAGCCGCAGCCGCCGACCGCGCAGCCGGCCGAAGTCCACCAGCAGGTCCATCCGCTCGGCAGCGGCCACCGACAGGGGGCCGTCCACCGGCAGCGGGCGCGGCAGCAGGCCGCCGTCCGAGCCGATCTGGTGCACCGCGCCCGTGACCGGGTGGCCCGTCTCCTCGTCGATCAGCTGGAGGGCGTACGTCCGGGCATTGGAGGCGTTGAGCAGGCGGAAGCGGTACCACCGCGCGTCGACGTCCAGGTGGGGCCAGATCGTGCCGTTCACGAGGGTGTAGGGGCCGGAGAACGGGATGGTGACGTTCTTGCCGTCGTTGTCCCTGCCGACGATCAGGGTCTTGTGCAGCAGCCGGCCGGTCAGCCGGCCGTCGGCGTCCGTGTCGAGGTTGCGGTCCTGGATGATGAGCGGGATCTCGCGCTCGCCCGAGGGGAGGCGCAGCGCGTCCTCCTCGTCGTCCCGCAGCAGGTACATCCCGGCGAGGCCCGAGAAGACGTTCCACCGGGTGATGTCCATGGCGTGGTCGTGGTACCACCACGTCGTCGCCCGGTGGTCGTTCGGATACTCGGCGAGCTGGGCGTCGCCCGGCGATACGGCGTTCTCCGTCCAGCCGTCGTTGCCCCCGCCGGTCAGTGCGCCGTGCAGGTGGGTGACGACCCAGGGCGGCAGCGCGGCCACGCCCGCCAGCGGCTCGGCCCCGCCGCGGCCCGGCTGGTCGAGCGGCGCGGGCACCTCCGGCGTCGCCGCCACCTCCACGGCGGTCACCGGGAAGTCGCCCGTGAGGCGGTTCGTCCACAGCACCCGGAGGCGCCGGCCGCGGCGGGCCTCGATGGTCGGGCCCGGGTAATGCCCCTCGTACGCCCACACCTTGGTGGGCGGGAGCTGGGAGTGCAGCCGCACCCAGCTGGTCTTCTGCTCGATGGTGATGCCGCGCAGGGCTTCCGCGCGGCCCGGCTTGATGACGGGCGGCACCCGCAACGCGTCGATGAACGGCGTGAGTCCGGCTTCCGTCGCCTGCCCGTCCCGCCCCGCGGTGGTCTCCGTCCGCGGTGCGTCCCCCACAAATGTGTCTGTCACGTGCGACCCCCGTCGCTTCCCCCTGTGCCGCCGGCCGTTGCGCGGCGGCAGCTCTGTGTCTGACAACGCCTCACGGTACGACCGGAGTTCCCCCCTCAACGGGGATTCTTCCGGCCAATCGTCCGCAGCCCGTACATAGCTGAGTGGACCGGTCCGGTCCGGGGCGTCAGAGCTGAAAGTAGCTCAGGGCGTGTGTTGTGCGCCGAAGTTGTGGAGAAACGGTCATGCAGGGTCGGCGACAGATTCCCGAGCGCGGTTGTGCGCCGCCGGGGACGCCCGGTGACGGGCTCTCAGGGACCGCGCGGGCGGCGCCGGGTGGGCGGTGGCGCCCCGTCGCGGCGCGCGGGCCGTACCCCTCAGGACGCGGCGCTCAAGCCGTGCCGCTCAGGCCGTGGCGAAGGAGTAGAAACGCTTCAGCGTGCAGTGTTCGTCGAGCAGGCGGCCGTAGATGGGCTCGCCGTCCAGCTCGCGGTAGGTCTCGATGGGGTCGCCTTTTATGATCAGCGCCCGGGCACATTCCTCGCACCAGTACTGGAAGTCGGGGTTCGGCGGCTCCATGTCGCGCACGATCGGCGTTCCGCTGCCGCACCAGTCGCACTTCCGGCTGTGTGCCCCCATCAGTCAGCTCCAGCTGTGGCCGCAGGCCGTACAGACGAACGAGATACCACCGTTGTCGCCCAGCATCTGCGCCACGTGCGGTGAGCCGCAGGAAGGGCATTGCAGCGCGGAGGTGGCAACGCCGAGCAGGTCGCGGACCTCCTCGATGATGCTCGTGGGCATCGCGTTCTCTCCTCCCCTGCCGGCGCCGTCCGATTCTGCCACGGACCGCCGACCTGGTCAGGCCCGCAGCCGCAGCAGCGCGGACCGGCTGCCCGGTCTCGCCGCGCAGAGGCGTACGGGACGTTGCGCGGGCGCTCGCCCCGGCGCACACAGCGCGGAACGCGCCCTCCAAGGCCCGGAAACAACAGTGATCCCGCCTCCTGGCGAGGCGGAGAATCGCTCTCCGTCTCCGCCAGAGGGCGGGATCATCCGGGTTGTGGAGCTAAGGAGAATTGAACTCCTGACCTCCTGCATGCCATGCAGGCGCTCTACCAACTGAGCTATAGCCCCGGGTCTTGTTCCGCTCCTCCGGGGTTTTCCCCGGCGGCGCCGCGAACAAGAAGAACTTTAGCCTGCGACCTGCCCAGATGTGAAATCCGGGTCCGGCCGGCCGCCGGACGGCCCCCGGAGAGCCGCCGTCGGCCGGGTCCCGGAGGTCAGTCGTCGTCGCCCAGCACCGGCTCGGGAAGGGTACCGGCGTTGTGCTCCATCAGGCGCCAGCCGCGGGCGCCCTCGCCCAGGACGGACCAGCAGCAGTTCGACAGGCCGCCCAGGCCCTCCCAGTGGTGCGGCTCCAGGCCCAGCAGCCGCCCGATGGTCGTACGGATCGTGCCGCCGTGGCTCACCACGACCAGGGTGCCGCCGTCGGGCAGCTTGTCGGCCGCCAGCCGGACGACCGGCGCCGCGCGGTCCGCGACCTCCGTCTCCAGCTCGCCGCCGCCCCGGCGCACCGGCTCGCCGCGCTTCCAGGCGGCGTACTGCTCGCCGTAGCGCTCGACGATCTCCTCGTGCGTCAGGCCCTGCCAGGCGCCCGCGTACGTCTCGCGCAGCGCCTCGTCGTACGTCACGTCCAGATGCGTGACCGCCGCCAGCTCACCGGCCGTGCGCACCGCCCGCTTGAGGTCGGAGGCGATGATCGCGTCCGGCTTCAGCGCGGCGAGCAGCCGTGCGGCGCGGCGTGCCTGCTCGATGCCCGCCTCGGTGAGGTCGATGTCCGTGGAGCCCTGGAAGCGGCGCTCCAGGTTCCACGCCGTCTGGCCGTGCCGCCACAGGACGATCTTGCGGCCACGGCCCCCCTTCGTGCCGTTCAGCGCAGCTCTCCGTCCTGCTCGGCGGCGGTTTCCTCGGCATGCGCCGCGGCCTTGCCGCGGGTCGCCTTGGCGTCCTCGGGCAGCTCCAGCTCCGGGCAGTCCTTCCACAGGCGCTCCAGGGCGTAGAACACCCGCTCCTCGCTGTGCTGCACGTGGACGACGATGTCGACGTAGTCCAGGAGCACCCAGCGGGCCTCGCGGTCGCCCTCGCGGCGCACCGGCTTGGCGCCCAGGTCCTTGTTCAGCTTCTCTTCGATCTCGTCGACGATCGACTTGACCTGGCGGTCGTTGGGCGCCGACGCGAGCAGGAAGGCGTCGGTGATCGAAAGGACGTCGCTGACGTCGTACGCGATGATGTCGTGCGCGAGCTTGTCGGCGGCCGCCTGCGCGGCGGCGTTGATGAGCTCGATGGAGCGGTCCGTGGCGGTCACAAGCCAAACTTCCGGGTCGATGGCGGTGCTGCCCGGCCCCGTCCGCGGGAAGCCCCGCCGACCGCGGCCGAGTCAGCGGTCAAGTACCCCTCAAGGGTCTCACGGACCGCTGACACCCCGGCGGGCTTGTGGACAGCCGGGTATCGGCCCTGGTCAGAGCGTTGAACGGACGAGCAGCCGCGGGGGCGGGGCCACGGCCGGAGCCGGGCCCCGCCCCGCGGGCCTCACCCCTTGTAGTCGCTCCCCAGGAGCACCGTGATGTCGGCGTTCGAGGCGGTCTCGCCCTTCTTCACCGCGCTCGCCGGCAGGCCCAGGGTCTTCGCGACCTCCTCGGCCTGCGGCTTGTGCGCCGCGTCGCCGTACGTCACGCGGGACGCCGAGAGGGAGCCCGCTGCGGTGCCGCCGTTCACGAACGAGTAGCCGCCGTTGACCAGCGCGGCCTGCGCCTGCCCGACCGCCTTCTGGCTGCCCGAGGCGTTCCGGACGCTGACCCGGGCGGTCGCGCTCGGGTCGGTCTTCTTGACCTTGCCGCCCAGGACGTCCTTGACCACGTCGGAGGCGGTACGCGCGCTCAGCGTGCCGTCCTGCTGCACGGGCAGCAGGGTCGTGCGGTACGCGCCGGTCTTGGCCAGCTCGGCGCGCTGCGCCAGGGAGCTGCCCAGCTGGCCCACGGTGAGCGGCGGGTCCAGGACCTGCATCAGGGACTTCACGGTGGCGGTGGCGCCGTCAGCGTCGCTGGACATCCGCTTCAGGGTGGCCTGCATGACCTGGCCGAAGCGTTCCAGCTGCTTGGTCTGCAGCTCGCCGGGGCCCCGGTAGGTGGCGTACGCGACGGCCGCCTGGCCGTTGAGCACGCGTCCCCTGCCCGCCTTGACCAGCGGGTCGTCGCCCTTCTTGGCGCCGGGCACGGTGGTGTCGGCGTCCACGGTGATGCCGCCGACGGTCTCGACGAGGTTCTCCAGGTACGGCGTGTCCAGCCGCCAGCTCGCCTTGATGTCGGCGCCGAGGAGCGTGTTGAGCGAGTCCCGCGTCGGCTCCGTGCCGGCGTCCTTCACGGATTTGCCGAGGGTCGTGGCCTGGCCGTCGTCCCCGGTGATCGCGAGGTTGTTCGGGAGGAGGACGGTGGTGCCCTTGTGGGTGGTCTCGTTCTCCACGAGCAGCGCCGTCGAGCTCTCGTCGCTGCCGGTCTGCCGGAGGTGGACCACCAGCACGTCGCGCTTCTGGCCGGCGGCGGTGGCCGCGCTCCCGGTGGCGGCCCCGCCCAGGCCCGGCAGCTTGCCGGCCCACCACAGGTAGCCGACGCCGCCCGCGACCAGCAGGGCGAGGACGACGGACAGCGCGATGACGCGGCTGCGGCCGCGGCGCTTGGCCTCCTCGCGCCGCTCGGTGCGGCTCTCGGTGAACTTCAGCCAGTCGATGACGTCTTCGGAGTCCTCGTCCTGCTCCTCGATGAACGAGAACTGCTCGGTGCGGTACTCGCCCCCGGAGGCGCGGTCCGCGCCGTCGGTGCGGCCGCCGGCACCGGCGGGCCGGGGCTGCGCCGCGCCCGAAGGCGCCCCGTCCTGCGTGGACCGGCCCTCGGAGGGGGCCTGCGGCTCGTAAGAGGGCTGCGGCTGCGCGTACGGGGACTGCGGCTCGTACGAAGGCCGCGCTTCGTAGGGCTGCGGCTGGAGGTACTCCTGCTGCCCGTACTGCGGCTGCTGCGGGACCCAGCTCTGCTGCTGCGTCTGCTGGGCCTGCTGCGCGGGCTGCTGGTAGCCGCCGTACGGGTCGTAACCCTGGCCGTGGCCCTGCTCGTACCCGCTCTGCTCGTAACCGCCCTGGCCGTACCCCTGCGCGTGCGCCTGGCCGCCGTAGCCGCCCTGGCCGTAGTCCTGGGCGTACGGCGTGCCGTACGGGTCGTACTGCCGGCCCGGCGCCTCCTGGTACACCGGCTGCCCGTAGGCGTCGTAGGCGTACCCCTGCCCGTCCTGCTGCCCCTGCGCCCCCTCGTAGGGCTCCTGGGCATACGGGTCCCGCGGCGCGTACGGATCCTGTCGGTCGTTCACCGGTGCCCTCTTTCCGTCGGCCCCGTCGGCGGTCGTCGTCAGCGGTCGTCGTCGTGGTCGTGGCGGTGGCGCTCGTCCCGGTAGAGACGGCGCTTGTCGATGTAGCGCACCACGCCGTCCGGCACCAGGTACCAGACCGGCTCCCCCTGGGCGACGCGCGACCGGCAGTCGGTCGACGAGATGGCCAGGGCCGGCACCTCGATCAGGGAGACCCCGCCCTCGGGGAGGCCCGGGTCGGCGAGGACGTGGCCGGGCCTGGTCACCCCGATGAAGTGGGCCAGCGAGAAGAGCTCCTCGGCGTCCCGCCAGGTGAGGATCTGGGCGAGCGCGTCGGCGCCGGTGATGAAGAAGAGATCCGCGTCCGAGTGCTCGGCGCGCAGATCCCGGAGGGTGTCGATGGTGTACGTCTTGCCGCCGCGGTCGATGTCGATGCGGCTGACGGAGAACTGCGGGTTGGACGCGGTCGCGATGACCGTCATCAGATACCGGTCCTCGGCCGGGGACACCGCCTTGTGGCTCTTCTGCCACGGCTGTCCCGTCGGTACGAAGATGACCTCATCGAGGTGGAACTGGCTCGCCACCTCGCTGGCGGCGACCAGGTGACCATTGTGGATCGGGTCGAACGTCCCGCCCATCACTCCGAGCCGCCGCTTCACGGGCCCTGTCTGCTCTCCCATGCGTGCAGACCCTACTGGGCGCCGCTCATCGAGGGATACGGGTCCCCGTTTCAGCGGTCGCGGTTGAAGCGGGTGGTGATCCACAGCAGGAGCAGCAGCACGACAAGGGCGCCGCCGCCGGTGACGGCGGGGTTGAGGCTGTTGTGGTTGCCGCCGTGCTCGCCGCCCTCGGCGAGGGCGACCAGGACGGAGTGTGCGGTGGTGGGCAGGCTCATCGTCGGCAGAACCAATCCGGGCTGAGGCGGGCAGGGACTTCGTCCACATCGTAAGCGCGGGCCCTTCCGGACCTCACGCCGACTCCGCCGGAACGGCCCACGAGGGGACCTTTCCGGTGGTTCCCGCCGCCATCGGGGGACCGGGGCGCGGGCCCTGAGGGCAGGACCGCGGCACACGAGGACCCGCCGCCGTCGGCCCTGAAGGCCCGTACCGCGCACGCCCTGAAGGCCCGTACCGCGCGGTGCCCGAAGGGCCGCGGGCGCGCCTCAGTCCTGGTCGCCGCCGTAGCCGCGCAGCAGGAACCAGGCCATGAAGATCGCGCCGAGCACGCCGACGATGATCACGGCACGCAGGATCCAGCCCGGTCCGTCGGCGTTGGAGGTCTGTGCGGCGAGCAGCACGCTCGAATCCACCATGAGAGGTCGCGCTCCTTTGTGGGGGGTCTGTGCGGGCCCGTCACGCATCTCGCGCCACGGGCCACGGGAACGGCCGCGCCGGCCGCCCGCCGCCGCGGGGGTGCCACGGGGCCGTCCCCTGCCGTCCGCGTGCCGGGGCCGCCCCTTGCGGGCATCTGCGGCGATTCGTTCCTCGGCCAGCGTACGCCGGGCATCCAAAGCGCTGTCAGCGGCGTCCTCTACTCTGAATCCACGCAGTCGAATCAGGGGGAGGCCCCAATGACGGATGGCCCGAACGGCAGCGAGCGCGTACCGAGCAGGGACCGCAGGCGGTTCCCGGGAATCTCCTCCCGGGCGTACGAGCACCCCGCGGACCGGTCCGCTCTGGTGGCCCTGCGCAAGCTGAGCGGGTTCGACACCGTCTTCAAGGCACTGAGCGGCCTGCTGCCCGAGCGCAGCCTGCGGCTGATGTACCTCTCGGATTCGGTGCGGGTCAGCGACCAGCAGTTCGCGCACCTCAACGACATGCTGCGGGACGCCTGTTACATCCTGGACCTGGAGAAGGTCCCGCCGATGTACGTCAATCAGGACCCGCAGCCCAACGCCATGTGCATCGGCCTGGACGAGCCGGTGATCGTGCTGACGACGGGCCTGGTAGAGCTGCTCGACGAGGAGGAGATGCGCGCGGTCGTCGGCCACGAGGTCGGGCACGCGCTGTCCGGGCACGCGGTGTACCGGACGATACTGCTCTTCCTGACGAACCTCGCCCTGAAGGTCGCGTGGATCCCGCTGGGCAATGTGGCGATCATGGCGATAGTGACCGGGCTGCGCGAGTGGTTCCGCAAGTCCGAGCTGTCGGCGGACCGGGCGGGGCTGCTGGTCGGCCAGGACCTCCAGGCGTCGATGCGCGGCCTGATGAAGCTCGCCGGCGGCAATCACCTCCACGAGATGAACGTCGACTCCTTCCTGGCCCAGGCCGAGGAGTACGAGCGCGGCGGCGACCTGCGCGACTCCGTGCTGAAGATCCTGAACGTGCTGCCGCGCAGCCACCCGTTCACCACCGTGCGCGCCGCCGAGCTGAAGAAGTGGGCCGCCTCCCGCGACCACCAGCGGATCATGGAGGGGCACTACCCGCGCCGCGAGGAGGACAAGGACACCTCGGTGTCCGACTCCTTCAAGGAGTCCGCTTCGCACTACGCCGACTCGGTGCGCAACAGCAAGGACCCGCTGATGGGCCTGGTGCGGGACATCGCGGGCGGCGCCGGGGACCTGGGCGGCAAGCTGCGGGACACGGTGTTCGGCAGCGGCCGGGCCCGGCCCGCGCAGGAGGGCCCGGAGGGCCCGTCCGGCTCCGGCGAGTAGGCCGGCCGGGCGAGCGCGCCCCGAAAGGCCGGCCGGATCAGTCCAGGGGGCTCGGTTCCGCCGACGGCGCCAGCACGCCGCAGAGCGAGGCGTTGGTGCTGCCGTGGGCGTACGGATCGGTGCCCTCGGGGCGGCCGTTGCCGGCCCGCTCGCCCGCGAGCAGCGGCCGCAGCGCGCTCTCCGGGCCGGAGTTGCAGGACATCGGCCCCGCCTGGAGGTAGCTCGACTGGACCTCCAGGCGGCGGTCGCGCAGATCGTCCCGGTCGAAGCGGAAGTGCAGCTCACGGCGGACGGTGAAGAGTGAGGCCCCGTCGTCCCGTCGGTCGGCGGCGTGCGCCGTGCCGCCCTGTGCCGTGTCCTTCGAGGCGGCGGGGGCCGCGTTCCCCGTACTGGCCGGTGCCGTGTTCCCCGCGCCGCCGGCGGAGGTGCGGTCGTCCGGCGGCCTGACCGCGTAGACGAAGGTGTAGTCCGCGGTGACCTCCAGGGCGTTGCCGCCCGCCGCCGGCTCCACCCCGAGGGTGCCGTCGACCCGTACCCGCGGGTCCGCGAGCCGGACCTGCGACGGGTCGAAGCGGACCAGCCAGCCGGTCGCGGCGTGCCGCCCGTCGTCGGACGGCCGCTCCAGGCTCCGGTCGAACTGCACGAGCTGCGTGGTGTCCAGCAGCAGCCGCACGCCCCGCGCGGGCCCGCCGGCCAGCGTGTCCGGGTCCAGCGAGGACCGCACGACGTACTCCTTCGCCGTGGTCAGCGCGTTCATCACCTGGCTCTCGGAGAACTCCCCCGTACGCCGCACGACGGGGAGGTTGACGCCCGCAGCGCCGATCCGGAAGCCGGCCGCAGGGCTGCGCTCGAAGAGGTCAGCCGGCCGCCCGCCGGGCACCGTGCCCACGGGCGCGAGCGGGATGACCGTGCTGCGCAGCGGCGGAGCGGGAGTGGGGTCGGGGGCCCGGTACGGATGGCGGACGCCCATGTAGATCGCGGTACCGAAGGCCAGCGCGATGAGCAGTACGAGGATCAGCGCCTGCCGGGAGCCGCCGAACCGCGACCAGGCGTGCCGGCTGCGCACTGCGGGTGCGTGGTCCCCCATCCGCTCCTGGGCGGAGAACTCCTGCAATCGCGCAGCGCGCACGAAGGACTCGTCGAACACGACGGATCGGTACTCGTCCTCCCCTCCGCCCGGGGCGCCCTCTGGGGTCCCTTCGGGAGGGTCACCTGGCCCGGTCATACAACAAGGGTAGGTCGGGGACGGCCGAGGTAAACGCCCAGGTGCGCGCCAACTTCCCGATGCAGGTCAGGCACGGCGCGCGAACGGCGTGAAACGGCGCGGACCGCTCACGGCTCGCGCGGCACCGCGGGTGCCGACGGCGGGCCGGAGTCGGCGGAGGCGGACGGCAGTACGACGGGCGGCGCCGGGCCGCCGCGCTCGGCACTGGATGCGGGCGCCCCGCCGGTGCTCACGGTGGGCGGTCTGCCGTCGACGCCGGTGGTGGCGGGCGGCGGCGCCGGGGTCTGGGTGCGGCCCGCCGCGCCACGGTAGACGGCCGTGAACGCGAGCACGACCATGCCGATGCCCATCAGGACGGCCAGCACCCAGGCGATGGGGCGGTGCCAGCGGGCGGTGCCGCGGTAAGGGCGCAGAGAGCCGCCGTACGGGCCGTACGGACTGTAGGGGAGGAATTCCCCGGCCTTGTGCGGCTCCGGCGCTCCTGCGGGCGCTGCGGGGCCCTCCCGGCCGCCCTGGCCGCTGCCCGGGTCACCGGCCGGCAGCGGACCGCTGCGCCCGGCGTCGGCCTCGGCGCGGGCCTGCGCGGCGGCGACCATGCGCTCGACGGCGGTCGGCTCGTGGATGAGGGCCGACCGGACGAATTCCTCGTCGAAGACCACGGCGGCGAACTCGTCACCCCCGTCCCCGTGGGACGGGCGCGCGTCCGCCTCTCCGTGGTTCCCGTGATGGTGCTCGTCGGGCTCGCCGCCGTCCGGGAACGGCCCGGCCCCCACGTCGTCCGGCACCCGACCAGATTAGCCGCGGCCGGTCAATTCGGACAGGGAGAAAGGGAATTCGCCTCGTACGGAATCGCGCGGCGGGTGCGGCGGAATCCGCCCGCGGCATTGCGCGCCGCGGGCGCCCCACCGTTCCGCGCCGCGGGCGCCCCCACCGTTCCGCGCCGCGGGCGCTCCCGCCGTTCCCGAGGGTGCGTCAGCCCCGTACGTGGCCGTCGCCGGTGACGATGTACTTCGTCGAGGTCAGCTCCGGCAGGCCCATCGGGCCGCGGGCGTGCAGCTTCTGGGTGGAGATGCCGATCTCGGCGCCGAAGCCGAACTGGCTGCCGTCGGTGAACCGGGTCGAGGCGTTGACCGCGACCGTCGTCGAGTCCACCAGCTGGGTGAAGCGGCGCGCCGCGGCCTGCGAGGTGGTGACGATGGCCTCGGTGTGGCCGGAGGACCAGCGCCTGATGTGCGCGACGGCGGCGTCCAGGTCGGGCACCACGGCGGCGGCGATGTCGTACGAGAGGTACTCCGTGGCCCAGTCCTCGTCCGTGGCGGGCGCGACCATGCCGGGCCCCGCCTGCTGCCAGGCTTCGTCGCCGTGCACCATCACGCCGGCCTCCGTGAGCGCTGCCAGCGCGCGCGGCAGGAAGGCGTCCGCGATGCCGGCGTGCACGAGGAGGGTCTCGGCGGCGTTGCAGACGCTCGGGCGCTGCGCCTTGCTGTTGATCAGGATCTTGAGCGCCGTCTCGATGTCGGCGTCCTTGTCGACGTACACGTGGCAGTTGCCGGTGCCGGTCTCGATGACCGGGACGGTGGACTCCTCCACGACCGTACGGATGAGCGAGGCGCCGCCGCGCGGGATCAGCACGTCGACCAGGCCGCGTGCGCGCATCAGCTCCTTCACCGAGTCCCGGCTCTCGCCCGGCACCAGCTGGACGGCGTCGGCGGGCAGCCCGGCCCCGGCGACGGCGTCGCGCAGGACGGCGACCAGGGCGGTGTTCGAGGCGTACGCGGAGGACGAGCCGCGGAGCAGGACGGCGTTGCCGGACTTCAGGCAGAGCGCGGCGGCGTCGACGGTGACGTTCGGGCGGGCCTCGTAGATGATGCCGACGACGCCGAGCGGGACGCGGACCTGGCGCAGGTCCAGGCCGTTCGGGAGGGTCGAGCCGCGGACGACCTCGCCGACCGGGTCGGGCAGCGCGACGACGTGCCGCACGTCGGCGGCGATGGCGGCGATCCGCTCCGGGGTGAGGGTGAGCCGGTCCACGATGGAGTCGCTGGTGCCGGCCGCGCGGGCCTTGGCGACGTCCTCGGCGTTGGCGGCGACGATCTCCTCGGTCCTGGCCACCAGCGCGTCGGCGACGGCCAGCAGCGCGCCGTCCCGCGCCGTGCGCGGCAGCGGGGCGAGCACGGCGGCCGCCTCCTTGGCGCGGCGGGCGGTGTCGAGGACGGGCGAGGTCTGGGCGGCGTCGGATGCGCTGGTCATGGGGCGCAGCCTATCCGGGGCGCGGGCCCCGGCCGGCCCGTATTTCACACTGCGGGACGCCCCGGCCGGGACCCGGGACGCCCCCGCGGGCGCCGCGCCCGTGAGCGCGGCCGCACCGCCTCCGTAGGCGCGCCTGCACCGCCTCCGTAGGCAGCGCCTGCACTGCCTCCATAAGCGTGGCCCGCGCCGCCTCCGTAAAGGTCAGTACGGATGCACGCCCACCGGCGACGCCGGTGGCGGGCCGTAACCCTCGGCGATGCGCTGGTGATAGGTCTCGCGGTCGATGACCTCCAGCCCGACGATCTCCCAGGGCGGCAGCTTCGCCGAGGAGCGGTGCTCGCCCCACAGCCGCAGGGCCACCGCCGCGGCATCGTGCAGGTCCCGCGCCTCTTCCCAGTAGCGGATCTCCGCGTGGTCGTTGGCGTACCTGCTGGTCAGCAGAAAGGGATGGTCGTGGGCCAGCTGCTCCAGAGCGCGCCGGACCTCCTTCAGCGGTGCCTCCTCACCGGAGACGCTGAGGGTGACGTGCCAGAGCCGGGAGACCTCCCGCTCCCGTGGGAGCGGTGCCTCCTTCAGCCGTCCGCCCGGCTGCGCACGTTCGTCGCGCTCCGTCCCGATGGTCTCGTCACCGGTCCGGATGCTGTTCCCCACGCTGGTCAGCGTCCGCTCCGCCGTCCCTCGGGGCAGCGCCCCTGGGCGCCCTCGTCTCACCGGCGGCCTCCTGTTATGCGTATCGCTCCGCTCGCGCGTGCGGAGCCGATCGGTGCTGTCTCACATCGGCGTAGCGCGCTCGTACTGCGCCGGAAGCGCCGCTCCCCTTCGGCGTCCCCGCATCAAAGTTGACCAGCCCGCGGCCCGTCGCGGGGGCGTTTTCGAGAAGGTCTCCGTTGAAAGGCTGGTCTTTCGGCCGCTCGGGCGGCTCCTTCTCCGTGTTGTTTTCCCCTCGTGACGGCCGTCAGTGGTGCAGTACGACCAAGTCGTCACGGTGCACGACCTCGCGCTCGTACGCCGGGCCCAGCTCCCGTGCGAGGTCGCGGGTGGACCTGCCGATCAGACGGGGGATCTCGCGTGCGTCGAAATTGACGAGTCCGCGTGCGACGGCCTCCCCCGCGGTGTTCCGCAGCTCGACCGGCTCGCCCGCGCTGAAGCTCCCCTCGACCGCCGCGATGCCGGCCGGGAGCAGCGAGGAGTGCCGCTCCACGATGGCCGCCACGGCCCCGTCGTCCAGGGTCAGCGCGCCGCGCGGGGTGGAGGCGTGGGCGAGCCAGAGCAGCCGGTCGGCGGAGCGGCGTCCGGTGCGCAGGAAGTGGGTGCCGGTCGGTCCTCCGGCCAGCGCCTCGGAGGCGTGCACGGCGGAGGTGAGGACGACGGGCACGCCGGCCGCGGCCGCGATCCGGGCGGCCTCGACCTTGGTGACCATGCCGCCCGTGCCGACGCCGGCCTTGCCGGCGCTCCCGATGGAGATGCCCTCCAGGTCCTCCGGGCCCCTGACCTGCTCTATCCGCCGGGTACCGGGGGTCGAGGGGTCGCCGTCGTAGAGGCCGTCGACGTCGGAGAGCAGGACGAGCAGGTCGGCACGGACCAGGTGGGCGACGAGGGCCGCCAGCCGGTCGTTGTCGCCGAAGCGGATCTCGTCGGTGGCGACGGTGTCGTTCTCGTTGACGATCGGCACGGCGCCCATGGCCAGCAGCTGGTCCAGGGTGCGGTAGGCGTTGCGGTAGTGGGTGCGGCGGCTGGTGTCGTCGGAGGTCAGCAGGACCTGGCCGACGCGGCGGCCGTAGCGCGCGAAGGAGGCGGTGTACCGGGCGACCAGCAGGCCCTGGCCGACGCTGGCGGCGGCCTGCTGGCGGGCCAGGTCGCGGGGCCGCTTCTCCAGGCCGAGCGGGGCGAGGCCGGCCGCGATGGCGCCGGAGGAGACCAGCACTATCTCCTTGTCCTGGTGCTTGGCCAGCACGTCGACGAGCGCGTCGACCCGGTCGGCGTCCAGCCCCCCGGCCGCGGTCGTCAGCGAGGACGAGCCGACCTTCACCACGATCCGCCGGGCCTCCGTCACGTCCTGCCGTGCGCCTGCCGCCTGCCCTGCGCCTGTCACCATTACCCCTGTCTCGCTGTCCGTCGGTGCCCGCATCCGGGTGCGGTCCCTTACGGCATATGGATGCCGTACGACGTACGGACATGAACGCCCGTACGGGCGAAATCTACGGCAGACGGCCCATCGCCCGCCTGTCCATATCGTCTGCCGGACGCCCCGCGGGCACGCCGCCGGGTATCGTGATCATGCGCGCGGGCAACCTACGCAAGACGGAAAAGGGCCCCACTTGGTTCCGAGCGAATCGTCCTGATTCGCGGTGATGCGAGCCACAGCAGATTGTCACCGGGGCACGCAAAGTCATACGGTCGGTTGTCGACCTGTCCCGTCCGCCGCCCCCACGGCGCCCCATCGCCGGGACTCGGCCGCCCCACCGGCCCCCCACCTGACCGACTTGCCGCCAGGAGCCCCGCCCGTGCCTTCCGCCGGATTCGCCAACCGACGAGCTACCAAGCTCGTGGCCCTGTTCGCGATGCTCATCGCGTTCGTGGCCCAGCTCGTCGGCGCCCTGCTGCCCGTCGTGCCGCTGTTCATCGCCGCCTCCGTGGTGAACCTCGGCCTCGACCTCTATCTGCAGCACAAGCAGCCCGGGCTGCTCTCCCTGCTGGGAAAGATCCGGCTGGACATCACCGTCCGCCAGCTCATCCGCGACATGCTGATCCTGGTCGGACTGCTGCACATCCCGGGCATCAACCCGCTCAAGGAGCAGGCTCCCCTCACCATCGGCCTGCTGGTCTTCTACCTGGCCCACTTCGCGTGCCAGGCGGCCGCCGTCATGGTCCGCCGCACCCGTACGCTGCCGTTCCTCACCCGTAACATCGACGCCTCCGCTCTGCACCTGGTCAAGGCCCCGCCGCGGCTCCTGGCCCGCCAGACCGGCCGCCGGCTGCTGCGCTTCTCCGTGCCGACCACGCTCGGCATGATGGCCACCGCGATCACCCGCGACGCCCTGTGGGGCGGCATCGGCCTGGCCGTCGCCCTGGTCCTCGCCATCGGCGGCACCGTCTACCTCGCGACCTGGCTGCTCCCGAAGAAGCGCGCCGTGAACGAGCAGCGCGCGCTGGAGTGGCTGGACAACTGGCTCGCCGAGTACCAGCCGACCGTCGGCATGTACTTCTCCGGCGGCACCACCTCCGCGTACCAGGCCAACATGTGGCTGAGCACGCTCGCCGCGCTGGACGGCAAGCCGATCATCGTGCTCCGCGAGCGCTTCATGGTGCAGAAGATCGACGCCACCGACATCCCGATCGTCTGCATCCCCAAGGTCGCCAACCTCATGCGGCTGGAGCACTCGGCCCTGAAGGTGCTGCTGCACCCCGCGAACTCCGGCAAGACCTCGCAGATCCTGCGCATCCCCTCCATCAAGCACGCCTTCATCAACCACGGCGAGAGCGACAAGCTCTCCTCCTGCAACCCCTACGCCAAGGCGTACGACGAGGTGTGGGTGGCAGGCCCCGCCGCGCGCGACCGCTACCAGCTCGCCGACATCGGCGTGGAGGACAAGGACGTCGTCGAGGTCGGCCGCCCGCAGCTGGCGCCCATCAGGGCGTACGAGGGCGCGCCCAAGGGCGAGTACACCACCGTGCTGTACGCCCCCACCTGGGAGGGCTGGGACGGCAACCCCGGCAACACCTCGGTGATCCTGGCCGGCGAGAACATCGTCCGCGAGCTGCTCGCCGACCCGAAGGTGCGGCTGCTGTACAAGCCGCACCCGATGACCGGTTCGGTCGACCCGCGGGCCGGCGCCGCCAACGCCCGCATCCAGGCGATGATCGCCGAGGCCAACGCGCAGCGCTCCGGCCCCCGCCCCGGCCCGGAGGCCGCCGCGGAGCTGGAGGCCCGCGCCGCCGACCTGGCCGCGCTGACCACCTCCGGCTTCCGCCGCAGCGCGGACGAGCTGGAGCGGATGCTCGTGCAGAGCGCCCCCGAGGAGGGCCGCGCCGCCGCCGTCGCGGCCGCGACCGCCGCCTGGGAGGAGGCCTACTGGGCGTCCTTCCCGGAGTGGGAGCACCTGATCATCACCACCTCGCGCCCGGCGATCTTCGCCTGCTTCAACCAGGCCGACGTCCTCATCAGCGACGTCTCCAGCGTGGTCTCCGACTACCTGAGCAGCGAGAAGCCGTACGCGGTCGCCAACACCTCCGGCATGACCGAGGACGAGTTCCGCACGAACTTCCCCACGGTCCGCGCGGCGACGATCCTCACGCCCGAGGCGGACGGCGTGGCCGGCCTGCTGGAGACCGTGCGCAACCCGGAGCGGGACACCCTGGTGCAGGCCCGCAGGGAGCTCAAGGAGCACCTGCTCGGCCCGTCCGACCCGCCGTCCCTGGTCCGCTTCAACGCCGCCGCGCTCGCCCTGCGTGCCGCCGCCGAGGAGCGCCAGGTCCGGATGGAGGCCCGGCTCGCCGGCGTCCCCGGCCAGCGCGAGGAGGGCACCGAGGCCCACGAGGCCGCGGAGGCCGCCGAGGAGATGGAGCTGGACCCGGCGGAGGCCACCGACCCGGTCCGTCCGGCCACCGAGCCCGCGGAGGCCGCCGAGGCGGCGGACGCGGCGGAGACCGGCGAGCCGCCGGTCGCGGCCGACGGCTCGCGCGCCAGGGTCTGACGGCGCGCCGTACGCACGACGGGGAAGGCCCCGCGAGGTGACAAGCCTCGCGGGGCCTTTCCCGTCCGCGCTAACCGCCGCAGACCTGCGGCGGCGGGCCGCCCGTCATGCCGTCCCGCTCCGCCGCCGTGAAGGTGCGCTGTCCCAGTACGCGGCACAGCTCCCGGCGCCACTCCTCCGGGTCGAGCCGTACCAGGTCGACGCCGTCGGACGAGTCGTCCTGCCGGAGCAGCGCCTTGCCGTCGTCGGTCGCCGTCAGGAAGTACTGCTGCTTCCCGAAGTCAAAGGTTTCCTCGTACGCGCCGTCCGCCGTGTAGACGCGCGCCGAGGAGCCCTCCGCGAGGAACAGCCGCGGGCTGTCGCCGACGAAGAACGCGTCGAAGCCGCCGGCGCCCTGCTCGCTCACCGGGCCGACCGGGCCCATGATCCGCTTCGGATGGCCGCCGGACAGGGACCACAGCTCGATGAGCGATCCCTGGGTGAGGACGCCGGCGCGCGTACCGCCGGCGTCCAGGAAGACGGCGTTGGCGTCCCTGCCCAGACCGATCTTCTTCTCCGCCCGCCCGCGGCGCAGGTCGACCACGTGGAAGGCGCCCTCGTCGGCGATCTTGACCAGCACCCGGCCGGCCTCCGGCGGGTAGCGGCCGATGTCGAAGCCCGCGCTGGGCGGCGAGCTGTGCCGGTCGAAGGGCGGCGGGCCGTCCTTGGCCAGCTTCAGGTCGCGCAGGTCCAGCCGCGACAGCCGCCGCCCGGTCCTGGCGTCCCAGCGCATCACCACCGTGTCGGTGCGGGTCACCAGCTCGTCAGCGCCGAGGAAGAAGACCTGCGGCATCTCCCGCTCGCCCCAGTCGTTGGGACGCGACAGCGGCAGCTTGATCCGGGCCACCGGGCGCAGCGACGGCAGCGCGTGCACCAGCACGGTGTCGTACGCCGCCACGTCCGCGACCAGGGTCTCGCCGCCGTTGACCGACGGTGCCAGGAGGTATCTGCTGTCATCGGCGGCCAGTGGCCCGGCGACCCCGCGTTTCTTGTACGGCGGACTCTGCGCGAGGACCTTCCGGCTGTCCACCGTCCCCAGGACCCGGAGCCGGCGCTCGGCGCCCTTCCCCGACCTGATGATCATGCGGGTGCCGTCCCCGAGGAGCCGCGGGTCCTCGGCGCGCTCCTGCCGCCGGGTGTTCAGCACCGTCGCGGTGATGCTCCTGCCGTCCGCCAAGGCGACGACCGGCGCGTCGGCGCCGCCGAGCAGCCGCCGGCCGACCAGCGCCCCGTACTGCCCGCCCGAGGTCATTCCGAGCATCTTGCGGCGCGCCCGGTCGTACACGGTCCACTCGCCCGTCGCGGCCGTGGCCAGCCGGCCGCCGGTCCGGTCCACGGCGAAGTCGTCACACCCATAGGCGCTGTGAGGGACGTAACGGCCCAGCTCCCGGCCGTCGGCGACGCGCACGAACCGGTACCGGACCTTGGTGACGTTCGTGCCCTCCGAGCAGACCACGGCGGTTCCGCCGTCGCCCGAGACGGTGGCGTCGGCCACGTCCTCCGCGAGCTTCCGGGACGTGCCCGTACGGGTGTCCACGGCCACCAGCCGCAGGTCGGAGTCGAGCCCCAGCCCCTGCTCCTTCCCGGCGGTGGCCACGACCGTGCGGTCGTCGGAGCCGAACCACACATGGCTCAGGTCGTCCGGGGCCGCGGCGGGCAGCCGCCGGCGCTGACCGGTCGTCAGGTCCCACAGCGTCACGCGGCCGTATGCCACGGTCACGGCGCGGCGCCCGTCCGGCGAGAGGTCGCCGATGCCCTTCGGATTCGTCGCCGTGCCCTTGACGTCCGGGTCGTCCTCGTCGCCGCGCAGCGTGTGGGCCGGGCCGATCAGACCGTCGGTGTGCGGCCGTACGTCGTGCCAGACCAGTGAGCCGCCGCGGATCAGGTAGGCGATGCGCTTCCCGTCCGCGCTGACCATCGGGTAGACGATGTTCCTGGTGACCGGGAGGTGGACGCGGCGGGTCCGTTCGCCGCCGCCCCGGAGGAAGAGCGTCGCCCGCCCCAGCTCGGTGGTCACCAGGACCACCCCGCCGTCCGCGCTGAGCGCCAGCGCGTCGATGCTCCCCTGCGTGCCGGACAGCTGCCAGGTGATGCCGTGCATCTCGTCGTACCGGCGCATCAGCTCGTTGCGGGCCTCGCGCGTCGGCGACGTCCGGTACGCGGCCATCGCCACCATGGCGGCCAGCCCCGGGTCCTGTTCGCGCAGCTCCACCGAGAGGCCCGCCAGCTCCCGGGACCGGGACTGCCGGTCCGCCTCGGCCTTCAGCTCCGACTGCACGACGAGGAACGTGCCCAGCGTCACGATCAGCGCGAGCACCAGTCCCCCGGCGACCCAGGCGGTACGTCTTCGGAGCCTGCGGGCGCGCCGGTGGCGCAGCCCGCGCTCCAGGTAGTCCAGCTCCGCCGCGCTCAGCTCGGCGCGGCGGTCCGTCAGCCACGGCTGCGCCGCCCGCAGTTCGTCCGCGCCCGGCAGCCGGCCGGCCGGCTCCCCCGCCGCCTGCCAGCGCTCCAGGTCCCGGCGGAGCCCCGTACGCCAGAGCAGGAACGCGCCGTCCGCCCGTACCCGCTCCGCCAGCCGCGGCCAGGCACCGATCAGCGCCTCGTGCGCGAGTTCGACGGTCTCCCGGCGTTCGCTGTCGGTGCCGAGGACGAGCAGCCGCCGCGCCGCGAGCGCGCGGGCGATCCGCCACCGCTCCTCGCCCGCCTCCGCCCGCGTCAGGACGTTGCGCAGCGGGCCGCCCTCGCCGCCGGGCCGGACCCGCACCAGCCCGGTCAGCAGCCGGAGCGCCACGTCCTCGTCCGCCTCCGGCACGCACTCCCGCCAGATGCCCTCGGCCTGCTGCCCCAGCGCGCCCTGTACGCCGCCCAGCGCGCGGTACGCGTCGAAGCGCAGCTGCCCGCGTTCCTGCGCGCGCCAGAGCCGGTCCAGGACGAAGCCCAGCAGCGGGAGCGCGCCCGGCTCGCCGCCCGCGTCGTCCAGCATCGTGTCGACGAGCCCCGGATCGTAGGCCACCCCAGCGACGGTCTCGACCGGCCGCACGATCACCGCGCGGAGCTGCTCACGGGTCATCGGCGCGAGCGCGTGCACCGTACGGCTCAGCGCGGGCCCGGTACCCGGATGGGCGAGCGCCGCCTCCAGGTAGTCGGCCCGCAGGGTGACCAGGACGCGTAACTCCTCCGGAGGACCGGCGGGGAAGAGGACGGGGGCCGCGGTGTCCGCCTCCCGGCCCCCGGCGCCCGCGAACAGCTCCTCGCCCTGGTCCACCACGATCAGCAGCCGCCGCGCGCCGGTCTCCGCCAGCACCAGCCGGACGGTCTCCGGCAGCCCGCCGTCGGCCAGCAGCGGCGCGAGCGCGCGGGCCTGCGCGACCCGTTCGGCACCGCGCAGCTCCGGCCGCAGCAGGGCGGCCAGCTCCGAGGCGAGCGTGGTGAGCAGGGACCGCCCGGCGGCCGGCCGTACCACCACGACCGCGAAGCCCTCCGCACGCAGCCGCGGTACGACACCGGCCAGCGCGAGCGAGGACTTGCCGCAGCCGGACGGCCCCACCATGGTCACGTACGGGCGGGTCCTGACCAGCTCCGCGACCCGATCCGCCTCCTCGTCGCGCCCGAAGAACACCTCAGCGTCCGCCTCCTGGAAGGCCGCGAGCCCCCGGAACGGTGACGCGGGCCGCAGCACGGGCCCCAGCGCGGGAACGGCGTCGATGAGGGCCCGGGTGGGCAGCAGGAAGCTCTGCCGCGGCCCGGAGAGCTGCGAGCGCGCCACCATGCCCACGACGGCGCCCAGCTCCTCGTCCCATACGGGCGCGCCGCTGAAGCCGCGCTCGATCGGGGTGCCGTGCGCGTCCCCCTGCGAGAACTGCACCCACCCCTCGGCCGTACCGGCCCGCAGCCGCCCCACGTGCCAGACGCCGCCGGGCGAGGTCGCGGGGAAACCGGCGACGCGTACGCCGTGCCCCCACACGCTCGCGGCCTCCGCCATCCGCAGCGGCCGGGCGCCTCGGACGGGGGCCCGCAGCCGCAGTACGGCGACGTCGCCCGTGCCGTCGTCCCCGTACGGCAGCCAGTGCTCGACGTCCGCCTCTGCGCTGCCGCCGCCGTTCAGCGGCAGGTCGACGAGGACGCGCGCGTCCTCGGGCAGCGGCTCCCTGTGCGGGGTCCGCAGCGCGTCCGACACGACGTGTGCGCAGGTCACGGCCAGATCGGGCGCGACGAGGAACCCCGCCCCCGCGATGTCCCCGTCCGGCCCCGGCGCCCTGACGCGCAGCAGCGCGGCCCCCAGCACGTCCTCCGCACTCCGCAGCCCCGCCAACCCCACCACCCCCGTGAGTCAACCCCGGGGGAAGTATGGCCAGTTGGCCGCGGAATCGGTATCCCTTACGACGTCACCGAACGTACGCGACGAAATCGGCGAACGCCCCGGCCGACACGGCGACCACGGCCCCGTGGGGGTCCTTGGAGTCCCGGATGGCGACGAGTGAGTCGGACGCCTGGGCGACCTCCACGCAGTCACCGCCGGTGTCACCGCTGTAGCTGGACTTGCGCCACTGGAGGCGGCCCAGCGCCGCGCACTCCACGCATTCGGCGTCGGCACTGTAGCTGGACTTACGCCACTGGACGCCGGTCGGGATCAGGATGGTGCTCATAGCGCTCCTCCATGACTCGGGCGATCAGTTCCGCGGAGTCCGCAGGGGACAGAGCGGAAGCCCGCAAGAGATCGTAACGGAGCGAACGCCCCCTGATCTCTTGCGGGTTGATCGTCGCCCAGTCGTCCTCGTACCCCTCCGAGTAGGCCACATCCGGGTGGTTGGCGAAGGAGAAGATGGTGAACGAGCCCGGCAGTCCCGTGTGTGCCCCCACGGAGAAGGGGAGCACTTGGACCTGAACGTGGTCCGCCTCGCGGAAATCGAGCAGGTGCTCCAGTTGTCGGCCCATGGTGGCACGACCGCCGATTTCCCGGTACAGCACGGACTCGTCGAGCACGGCCCAGAGGAGCACTCGCTCGTCCCGCGCCAGGATCTTCTGCCGGTCCAGCCGCGCCTCCACCATGGCGGTGAGGTCGTCTTGGCGCATGACGCTGAGCACCGCACGGGCGTACTCCTCGGTCTGGAGCAGCCCGTGCACCAACAGCGCCTGGTAGGTACGGATCTCGGTCGCCGTCGCTTCCAGGTGCGCAATCCGCCGGAACCACGCGGGCAACCGGTGACGCTTGACCATCTCCCATAACCGGACCAGCGCACCGTCCGCGCCCAGCGCCGTGTCGATACGGGGAATGTGCTCATCCTTGGGCACCTTCGCCGCCGTTTCGATCTGGCCGATCATCGAACCCGTCAGGTAGACGATCTCCCCCAGCTGCGCCAGCGTCAGGCCGGCCCGCTCCCGGAGCCGTCTCACCTCCGCGCCGAAGAAGTGCAGCGGGGAGGCCCCTGGGTCGAGGCACTTCACGTTGGCCATGGGAGCTCCCTCGCTCGACCTGCGCCACCCGATGGAGAGTTGCGTTCAATCCGTAGCAGAGCGTAATCGACCCTGCGCACGCTTGTCCCGTGAACGAGAACGACACTTCGGACACCGACATCATCGACACCTCCGCGTTCCCGACGCGGGCGTACCGGGTCCATCTGGCCGTCGGCGACCACAGCCCCCGGCACGTGCGGCGGATCGTGCGGGGGCTCCTGGAAGCCTGGGGGCTGGCGGGGCTCGGGGACGACGCCGCGCTGGTCGTGACCGAGCTGCTGGTCAACGTGTACCGGCACGTGCCGGACCGGCGGTGCACCATGACCGTGCGGCGGTACGAGGGCGGCGGGGCGGGAATCGTGATCGGGGTGCACGACACGTACCCCGTACTGCCCCGCGTTCGGGGCGCCGCCCCGGGCGCGGCGGGCGGCCGGGGGCTCGCCCTCGTCGCCGCGGTCGCCGGCAAGTGGGGCGTGGCACCGGACGACGAAGGCCCGCAGCGCACCGGCGGGAAGACCGTGTGGTGCGAGCTGCGGGCCTGACGTGCAGGGGCCGCGAAGCGGCCGGCGGCTCAGGCGAGCGGGTCGAAGCCCTCGTACTCCGAGTCGGCCTCGTCGCGCTCCGCCTGCCGGTCGCGGCGGCGCTGGGCGGCCGGGCGCGGGGCCTCGAGACGGTGGTCCTCGCCGCGGCGGCCCAGCATCTCCGCACCGGCCATCATCGTCGGCTCCCAGTCGAAGACGACCGCATTGTCCTCGGGGCCGATCGCCACGCCGTCACCGGCGCGCGCACCGGCCTTGAGCAGCTCCTCCTCGACGCCGAGGCGGTTGAGGCGGTCGGCGAGGTAGCCCACGGCCTCGTCGTTGTTGAAGTCCGTCTGACGGACCCAGCGCTCCGGCTTCTCGCCGCGTACGCGGAACAGGCCCTCGCCCTCGGGCGTGACCGTGAAGCCGGCGTCGTTGACGGCCTTGGGGCGGATGACGACGCGGGTCGCCTCCTGCACCGGCTTGGCGGCGCGGGCCTTGGCCACGATGTCGGCGAGCGCGTAGCTCAGCTCCTTCAGGCCCGTGCGGGCGACGGCCGAGACCTCGAAGATGCGGTAGCCGCGGGCCTCCAGGTCGGGGCGGATCATGTCCGCCAGCTCCTGGCCGTCCGGGATGTCGATCTTGTTGAGGACGACCACGCGGGGCCGGTTCTCCAGGCCGCCGTACTGCCGCAGCTCCTCCTCGATGATGTCGAGGTCGGAGAGCGGGTCGCGGTCCGACTCCAGCGTCGCGGTGTCCAGGACGTGGACCAGCACCTCGCAGCGCTCGACGTGGCGCAGGAACTCCAGGCCGAGGCCCTTGCCCTGGCTGGCGCCGGGGATCAGGCCCGGTACGTCCGCGATGGTGTAGACCGTCGAACCGGCCGTCACCACGCCGAGGTTGGGCACCAGGGTGGTGAAGGGGTAGTCGGCGATCTTCGGGCGCGCCGCGGAGAGCACGGAGATCAGGGAGGACTTGCCGGCGCTCGGGTAGCCGACCAGCGCCACATCGGCGACGGTCTTGAGCTCCAGGACGATGTCCCGCTCCTCGCCGGGCTCGCCGAGCAGCGCGAAGCCGGGCGCCTTGCGGCGGGCCGAGGCCAGCGCCGCGTTGCCGAGGCCGCCGCGGCCGCCCTGGCCCGCGATGAAGGTGGTGCCCTGGCCGACCAGGTCGGCGAGGACGTTGCCCCGCTTGTCGAGGACGACCGTGCCGTCCGGGACCGGCAGGACCAGGTCCTGGCCGTTCTTGCCGGCCCGGTGGTCGCCCGCGCCGGGCTGGCCGTTGGTGGCCTTGCGGTGCGGGTGGTGGTGGTAGTCCAGGAGGGTGGTGACGTCCTGGTCGACGACCAGGATCACATCGCCGCCGCGGCCGCCGTTGCCGCCGTCGGGGCCGCCGAGCGGCTTGAACTTCTCCCGGAAGACGGAGGCACAGCCGTGGCCTCCGTTACCCGCGGCGACGTGCAGCTCGACGCGGTCCACGAAGGTGGTCATGGGGGGTGCCTCCAGTAACTACGGGTCGTACGCGCGGGCCCTGCGCGCGGGGGCGCGCCTGCTGCGTACGCAATTGTCTCTAGGTCTCTACGTTCTTCGGTAACGCGCGTTGCTTTCCACAACGCGCGAAGGGCGGACCCGCTTCCCGTGCGGGAAGTCGAGGTCCGCCCTCGCGGCAAACCGCTCTACGGTGCCGAAGCCCCTAGGGGATTCAGGCGACCGGAACGATGTTCACGACCTTGCGGCCACGGTGGGTGCCGAACTGCACGGCGCCCTCCTGCAGCGCGAACAGCGTGTCGTCGCCGCCACGGCCGACGCCGGTGCCCGGGTGGAAGTGGGTGCCGCGCTGGCGGACGATGATCTCACCGGCGAGGACGGCCTGACCGCCGAAGCGCTTCACGCCGAGCCGCTGAGCGTTGGAATCGCGACCGTTCCGAGTGGACGATGCGCCCTTCTTGTGTGCCATGTCTCCTCAGTCCCTTACTTCGCCGGAGCGTCGATGCCGGTGATCTTCAGCGCGGTGTGCAGCTGACGGTGGCCGATCCGCTTCTTGTAACCGGTCTTGTTCTTGTACTTCTGGATGCGGATCTTGTCGCCCTTGTGGTGGTCCACGACCTCGGCCTGGACCTTCACGCCGGCGAGCACCCACGGGTCGCTCGTGACGGACTCGCCGTCGACAACCAGCAGCGTGGAGAGCTCGACGGAGTCGCCGACCTTGCTGGTGGAAATGCGGTCAACCTCGATGACGTCGCCGACAGCAACCTTCTGCTGGCGGCCGCCGGTGCGCACGATCGCGTACACGCGGAACTCTCTCTCGCTAGAAACGGGACCACTGATGCCAGCCGCTCCGGGGCCCTGCGGGCCCGGCTATCCGACGCGCTGCACCCGCGAAGGGCGCGATCCGCACTGGACGAGCGGCCTCCCCCGATGGAACCGGGAGGTGTTTGCTCAGATGGTGTGGCGCCATACAGACGCCGACGGTCAAGGTTACGGGGCCTTGACCAGGGGGTCAAACCGGGCCCCGGGCCGTGACGCACGGCCCGGGGCGCCGGGTCCGGATCAGTCCTCCGCGGGGGCGGAGACCGAGGCCGGAGCGGACTGCTCGGCAGCCGCCGTCTTCTTGGCGGCGGTCTTCTTCGCCGTCGCCTTCTTGGCCGCCGTCTTCTTGGCCGTGGCCTTCTTCGCCGCGGTCTTCTTGGCGGGGGCCTTCTCCTCGGCCTTCTCCCCGTCCCCGGCGGTCTCCTCGGCCTTCGCCGCGGTCTTCTTCGCCGTCTTCTTGGCCGGGGTCTTCTTGGCGGCGGCCTTCTTGGTCGTCGCCTTCTTGGCCGTGGCCTTCTTCGCCGTCTTCTTGGCCGCGGTCTTCTTGGCCGGCGCCGCCTCCTCGGCGGCCTCCGTCCCGGACGTACCGGCCTCGGGCGCAGCGGCCTCGGTGGCGGCCTCGGGGGCCTCCGCCGGGGTGCCGGCCGCGGCGGGCGCTTCCGGCGCCGTGGCGGCGGGCTCGGCCGGTGCGGCCGCCTCGGAGCCGGCCGGGGCCGACACCGCGCGGGTCACCCGGCGGCGGGTGCGCGCCGGACGGGCCGCGGGCTGCGGCTCGGGCTCGGCGGCGGGCTGCTCCGCCGCGGGCTGCCCGGCCGTCTGCTCCTCGGCCTCGGCCGGGGCGGCCTCGGCGGCAGGAGCGGCCGGGGCCTGCTCCGTACGGGCCTGCTCAGCGCTCTCCGGAGCACTCCCGGCGGCTGCTTCGGCAGCCGTCTCGGCGGCCGGGACCACGATCGCGGCGCTCTCGTCGGCGGCCTTCGGGGAGCCCGCCGGCGCCGACACCTTCCGGCTCGCGCGGCGCCGGCCGCGGCCACGGCCCCGCTCCGCGGCCGCCTCGGCCTCGGCCGGGCTGGAGAACCACTCGTCGGAGTCGGCGACCGCGGGGGTCAGCTCCGCCTCCGTGACGGGCGCGGGCTCCAGGACCGCCGCCGGAGCGGCCGCCTCGACGGCCTTCTCCTGCTGGTGGTCGTGCTGGTGGTCGGCGTGCTTCTCGCCGTTGCCGCCCTTGCCCTTCTTCTTGCGCTTGCCGCCACCGCCGGAGCCGGTCGCCTGGTCCATGTGGACGATGACGCCGCGGCCGTTGCAGTGCACGCACGGCTCGGAGAAGGACTCCAGCAGGCCCTGGCCGACCCGCTTGCGGGTCATCTGGACCAGGCCCAGCGAGGTGACCTCGGCGACCTGGTGCTTCGTACGGTCCCGGCCCAGGCACTCCAGCATCCGCCGCAGCACCAGGTCCCGGTTGGACTCCAGCACCATGTCGATGAAGTCGATGACGACGATGCCGCCGAGGTCCCGCAGCCGCAGCTGGCGGACGATCTCCTCGGCCGCCTCCAGGTTGTTTCTGGTGACGGTCTCCTCGAGGTTGCCGCCCTGGCCGGTGAACTTGCCGGTGTTGACGTCGATCACGACCATGGCCTCGGTCTTGTCGATCACCAGCGAGCCGCCGGACGGCAGCCAGACCTTGCGGTCCAGCGCCTTCATCAGCTGCTCGTCGATCCGGTACGTCGCGAAGACGTCGACGTCCGAGGTCCACTTCTGCAGCCGGTCGGTCAGGTCCGGGGCGACGTGCGAGACGTACCCGTGGATGGTCTCCCATGCCTCGTCACCGCTGACGATGACCTTGGAGAAGTCCTCGTTGAAGATGTCGCGGACGACGCGGACCGTCATGTCCGGCTCGCCGTAGAGCAGCGTCGGGGCGTTGCCGCTCTTCGCCTTCTTCTGGATCTCCTCCCACTGCGCCTGCAGACGCTCCACGTCGCGGCGCAGCTCGTCCTCGCTGGCGCCCTCCGCGGCCGTACGGACGATGACGCCCGCGTCCTCGGGGACGATCTTCTTGAGGATCTGCTTCAGGCGCGCCCGCTCGGTGTCGGGGAGCTTGCGGCTGATGCCGGTCATCGAGCCCTCGGGCACGTAGACCAGGTACCGGCCGGGCAGCGAGACCTGGCTGGTCAGACGGGCGCCCTTGTGGCCGATCGGGTCCTTGGTGACCTGCACGAGCACGGACTGGCCCGACTTCAGCGCGGTCTCGATGCGGCGCGGGCCGTTGCCCATGCCCAGCGCCTCGAAGTTGACCTCACCGGCGTACAGGACGGCGTTGCGGCCCTTGCCGATGTCGACGAAGGCGGCCTCCATCGACGGCAGGACGTTCTGCACCTTGCCCAGGTAGACGTTGCCGACGTACGAGGTCGACTGCTCCTTGTTGACGTAGTGCTCGACGAGGACGTTGTCCTCCAGCACGCCGATCTGGGTGCGGTCGCCGTTCTGGCGGACGATCATCTCGCGGTTGACGGCCTCGCGGCGCGCCAGGAACTCCGCCTCGGTGATGATCGGCACCCGGCGGCGGCCCTGCTCACGGCCCTCGCGGCGGCGCTGCTTCTTGGCCTCCAGGCGGGTCGAGCCCTTGATGGACTGGACCTCGTCGGACGCCTCCTCCTTCTTGCGGGGCTCGCGGACCTTGACGACCGTACGCTCCGGGTCGTCGCCGTTCCCCGCGGTGGCCTCGGCGGCGTCACCGCTGCGACGGCGACGGCGGCGGCGGCGACGGCTGCTGCTGGAACCGCCGGACGGCTGCTCCTCGGCGCCCTCCCTGGCCGCCTCGGGCTCGCCCTCGGCGTCGGTCTCCTCGGCCGCCTGCTGCTCCTCGGCGCCCTCGGACTCCGCCTCGGCGGACTCGCCCGACTCCTCCGTGCCCTCGGCGTCAGCGGCGTCACCACGGCGCCGGCGACGGCCACCACGACGGCGGCGGCGCGACGGGCGGTCGCCCTGCTCCTCGTCGCCCTGCGCGGCCTCGGTCTCGGCCTCGGGCTCCTCGTCGGTCTCGGCGGTCTCCTCCTCGGCGGGGGTGACCTGCTGCTGCTCGGCGTCGTCAGCGCCGCCACGGCGACGGCGGCGGCGCGCCGGACGCTCGGCGGCCTCCTCGGGCTCCTCCACGGTGGCGGCGGCCGCGGCAGCGGCGGCCGTCTCCGGGGTCTGGAACATCGGCTCGGTGAAGACCGGGGGGCTGGAAGACGGCGCTCGGCGGCTGCGCGGCGCGGCGGCGGGAGCGGGCCGGGG
>NZ_PQSQ01000046.1 GCF_002920575.1 Streptomyces sp. Ru73
CCTCCGCCGCCGCCTCGCCCGGCACCGGGCGAGGCGATCGTCGGCGAGTACGGGGCCCGCGGCGGAACGGTCGTCACCGTCGTCGGCTGGCCGCCGCCCGCCACCGCGGCCAGCAGCTCCGCTGCGCCGGCCGCCGACAGCCGCTCCGCCGGTTCCTTGCGCAGCAGCCCGGCCAGTACCGGCGCCAGCGGTCCCGCCAGGCGCGGCGGCGGCACCTCCTCGTCGACCACCGAGCGCAGCGTGCTCAGCGCGGTGTCCCGGTGGAACGGCGACCGGCCCTCCACCGCCGCGTACAGCGTGACGCCCAGGGACCACAGGTCCGACTCCGGGCCCGGCGTCCGGCCGAGCGCCCGCTCGGGCGCGGTGAACTCCGGCGAACCGATCAGCTCGCCGGTCAGCGTCAGCGCGGCGCTGCCCTCGACGGCGGCGATCCCGAAGTCCGTGAGCACCACCCGCCCGTCGTCCGCCAGCAGGACGTTGCCCGGCTTCACGTCGCGGTGCAGCACGCCCGCCGCGTGCGCCACCCGCAGCGCGGCCAGCACCTCCGCGCCCACCGCCGCGGCGCGCCGGGGCGGCAGCGGCCCGGCGGCCTCCAGGGTGTCGGCGAGCGAGAGGCCGCGGACCAGCTCCATCACGATCCACGGGCGGCCGTCCTCGGTGACCACGTCGAAGACGGTCACGACGTTGCGGTGCGCGATCCGGGCCGCGGCGCCGGCCTCCCGCTCCAGCCGGGCGTAGAGCAACCGCTCCTCGCGCGCGGGCAGTTCGCTGGGCGCCCGGACTTCTTTGACCGCCACCTCCCGGTTCAGCAGCTCGTCCCGGGCCCGCCAGACGACGCCCATGCCGCCCCGGCCCAGTTCGGCCAGCAGGCGGTAGCGGCCCGCCAGCGTCCGTCCGTTCCCCGTACCTGCGTCCATGGCACGAGCCCCCTCGACTCCGCAAATGGAGCGATGTGCACCAAACGTACCCCTCCCGGGCGGCCTTGCCGCCCCCTCGGCGGCAATCCGGAAGCGGTCCGGGCGCGTCCGGGCCGCCGCGGTGGTGACGCTCCGTCATGGGGGGCGCACGCTCGGGGCCGGTACGTGCTCCCGTACGCCCGCCGTGCCGTCCGAAGTAGGTGCAGCGCACGGACGTTCCGTATGGTGTTGGTCAACGCCCTTGCGGGGCAGGTGAATATGGATACCGGGCTGCGCGAAGGTCGTGCGGGAGAGATAGGGTTACCCTGCCCGGGCCGGGTGCCCTCGTACGGGTGGGGAGTGTCATGGAACAGATTGCAGTACGCAGCAGGCCGCGAGTGCCTGCCATCACGTGCGGCGGCGCGTCCAGCGCCCGCCTGGACCGCCATCTCGCGGTGCTCGGCGGGCCGGCGATACCGCAGCGCGAGACCGAAGGCGCCACGTCGCTGATGCAGGAGATCACCAAGCGTGATCACGCACGGACGCGGAAGAACCGCGGCGCGCGGGTGTCGCTCTTCGCGCCGCTGCGCCGGCTGCGCCGGTCGCTCTTCGGCGGTCACGGCTGAGCCGAGCCGTGCCGAGCGGTGCTCCGGTGCGCCCCCTGTGCGCCCCGTCAGCTCCCCGCCGCTGATCCGGCCCCGTTCCGCGGGCCGCCGGCCACCGCACGGCCCGGCCGCAGCACCACAGCGTCACAGCCCTGCGCGTCCGCCCCGCTCCCGGCATGTCCGGTGAGCGGGGCGGACGCGTTCGGCGTTTCCGGGTCACCCGGACGGCCCAACGGGGCACCGGCGACCCGGCTTCATCCGTACCGGTGATGCCGTACCGCGCTGTTGACGTGTCGATCATTCCGCGCCAGGGTGCAGTCGCTTGCCCCGTACAACCATCCTGCCGCGGGAGGCGCCTGTGTGTGATCTGCACGATGACCACGAGCACAAGCACGACGCGGGGGCTGCGGCCCCCAACGGGCTCAGCAGACGCAGGATCGTCCAGCTGCTGGGCGCCGCGGGGGTGAGCACCGCCGCGATGAGCGCGGCGGCGGACCCCGCGATGGCCGCCGCTGCCGACACCGCGGATCCGGACGGCTACAAAGCGCCCGAGGGACTGGCCAAGGACACCCCGGCCAAGGCCGCCGCGCTGGCCTGGATCGACCGGGAGCGGTCGAGGATCACCGGTCTGGACGACGAGATCTGGGAGAACGCCGAGCTGTCGCTGCGCGAGTGGAAGTCCTCGCTCGCCGAGGCCGACTTCCTCAAGGCCGCCGGCTTCGACGTGGAGTTCGGCACGGCCGGCTTCCCGACCGCCTTCACCGCCACCTTCCGGCACGGCAAGGGCGGCCCGGTGCTCGGCTTCAGCGGCGAGTACGACGCGCTGCCGGGGCTGTCGCAGCGCAAGGGCGTGGGCCACCACGACCCGCTGGAGTACGTCCACGACCCGTTCGCGCCCGGGTACGGGCCCGGCCACGGCTGCGGCCACAGCGCCCTGGGCACCGCGGCCGCGGCGGCGGCAGCGGCCGTCGCCAAGGCGGCCGAGGCGCACGGCCTGGACGTGACCGTGAAGTTCTTCGGCTCCACCGCCGAGGAGCAGCTGATCGGCAAGACGTACGCGGTGAGCAAGGGCGTGTACGACGGGCTGGACGCCTTCCTGGACTGGCACCCCTCCACCTCCAACGCCACCGGCTGGGGCTCGACCACCGCGATGACCGCGGTCACCTTCACCTTCCTCGGCGTCGCGGGCCACGGCGGCACCCCGCTGGGCAACAAGAGCGCGCTGGACGCCGCGGTGATGATGGCGACGATGTCGGAGTTCCTGCGGGAGGAGAACCTCGCGCCGTCGGGGCGGCTGCACTGGGTGATCAACAACGGCGGTGACATACCGAACGTCACCCCGGAGATCGCCGAGATCTCGTACTACGTGCGCGAGGGCAGCCCGGAGCGGGTCCAGGTGCTGCTCGACAAGGTGATCGAGGTGTCCGAGGCGGCCGCCAAGGCCAGCCGGACCACCGTCCGGCACAAGATCACCTCGGCCTGCTGGAACCAGCTGCCGTCCCGGTCCTTCGCCGAGCTGATGCACGACAACATGCGGCGGATCGGCCCGCCGGAGTTCACCGACGAGGCCCAGCGGCTCGCCAAGGACCTGCAGAAGTCGCTCGGCCTGCCCGAGAAGGGGATGCACGACGAGATCGGCGAACTCACCCCGCCCAACCCGGTCTTCATGGGCGGCGGCTCCACCGACGTCGCCGACATCAGCTGGAACGTCCCCACCGTCTCCATGGGCGCGGCCCTCGCGCCCATCGGCACCAAGATGCACACCTGGTCGACGGCCGCCTGCGCCGCCGCGGCCCCGGGGCACGCGGCCGTGCTCGCGGCGGCGAAGTACCTGGCCGCGACCGCCGTCGATCTGATCACCCAGCCGGCGCGGCTGAAGGCGGTCAAGGACGAGTTCGCCGAGCGCACCAAGGGCGTGCGCTGGAAGACCGCCCTCCCGGACGGCTACGAGCCGCCCATGTACGAGCCGCCCGCCTGGTTCCTGGAGAAGACCGGCCAGTCCTGGCCCCCGCCGAACATCACCTGGCCGCCGAAGCGCGTGGTCAGCCAGGAGAGGTTCAGCTCGCTGGGGCCTGATCTCGCGCCGCAGAAGTGAGCCGCTGAGCGCGGCCGGCGGTCAGAGCAGCGCGAACTGGCCGTCCGGGCCCTCCTCCTGGTGGTCCAGGACGGAGGCCGGGCGGCGGGCGGCGGCGGGCGCCGGCAGGACGCCCGCCGCGGTCAGCTCTCCGGCGGTGACCGGCGGCGCGTCGCCGACCGCGGCCGTCAGCCGCTCCTGCTCGGCCCCGGCCTCGCCGAGCAGCGCCAGTACCGTGATCAGCTCCAGCAGGTCGGTGGTCCACTCCTGCGGCCAGCCGGCGGGGCGCACCGCCTCCAGCGTGCCCGGCTCGACGGCGCCGGTCCGCCGCTCGTACCACGCCTCCAGCACCCGGACGCCGCCCGCGTGCGCGTCCCAGGCCGCCGCCGGCACCGGCGAGATGCGCCCCTCGCCGATCAGCAGCGCCTCCTCGTCCGGGTCGTACGCGAGCTCGGCCGGCAGGCCGCGGGCGGGCAGCGCGGCCCGTACGTAGGGGCGGCGGCCGCCGGGCAGCCGGGGGCGCTCACCGGTGTGCGCGCCCCGGGTGTGCAGCCGGATCAGCTCGCGCCCCAGCGCCACCCCGCGCGTCCACAGCTCCGGGTCGGTGGTGAGCGGGACGGCGAGGCCGCCGGCGTCGTGCCGGGCGGTGGCGGCCAGGTAGCCGAAGGCGTCCTCGGCGGTGACCGGCCGGCCGAGGCGGTCGGCGAGGTGGTCCAGGAGGCCGGGGGCGAGGTTCGGTTCGGCACCGGCCGGGCGGCGGTAGAGGGGGCGTACGCGGCCCTGGCGGCCGACCGGCAGCACGGCCGAGACGGCGAGCGCGGGGCCGGTGTCCTGCGGGACGCGGGGCTGTTCGACGGCGAAGAGCTGCCGCGCGTCGGCGACCCGCCACAGCTCGGGGCGTGCCGCGTCGATCAGCCGGTGGTCGGGGAGCAGCCACTGCTGGTCGTACGTGCCGTGCCGGACCCGCACCGGCTCCGGGCAGGGCGCCTCGCCGCGCACCAGGCGGGCCAGCCGGCCGGGTGCCGTGGCCTGTCCCGGCAGCTGGCCGACGGCGGTGTGCAGGGTGCGGGCCCGGGACGGGCGGAACAGCCGCTCGCGCTCGGCCGGTCCGTCGGCCCCCAGCAGCGCGTCCCAGCGCGCCCGCAGCGACCCGGCGTCCGGCGCCATGATCCAGGCCCGGCCGAGCCGCGGCGCGGCGACGGACCACGGCATCAGGTCGGACAGCAGGGGCACGTCCTGCTTCGCCGTCACGCGGCAACCCTCCCGGACGGTTCGGATGACCCGGGCATCGTAACCACGCTCCCGGCACCGCGCGCCGGGCCGCCCGGGCGGCCCCTCAGTCCGCGTCCAGGGTGACGGTGAACGAGAAGCGGTCGCCCCGGTAGTGGATGCGCGCGACGTCGATCACCCTGCCCGCCTCGTCGTAGGTGATGCCGGTGTAGTGCAGGATCGGGCTGAGCAGCGGTACGTCCAGCAGCCGTGCCGTCTCCGGCTCCGCGAGCCGCGCCTCGACGGTGTCGGTGATCCGGCTGATGGCCACGCCCACCGAGTCCCGCAGCACCTTCGTCATCGGGCGGTGCTCCAGCTCGGCCGGGTCGATGCGGGCCGCGAGGTCGGGCCGGACGTAGTTGACGGCGTGGTTGGTGGGCTCGCCGGTCCGTTCGTCGCTGCGCAGCCGCCGGAAGACGCCGGCCCGGGCGACGCCGGGGAAGTGCTCGGCGAGGTCCGGCGGCACCGGCCCCGTGCCGTGCTCCAGCACCTTGGTGACCATGCCGGACTGCTGGGCGACGATGGCGTCCACCGAGCCCAGCAGCCGGACGGGGGCTCCGCGCCGCGCGTCCGGCTCGATGAACGTGCCGCGCCGCCGGTGCCGGCTGATCAGCCCCTCGGCCTCCAGCTCCTTCAGGGCCTGCCGCATGGTCAGCACGCTCACCCCGTAGTGCGCGGCGAGCGCGTCCTCAGTGGGCAGCCGCAGCGGCGCGTCGGGCCGGCGGCCCAGTATGGAGGCCCGCAGCGACTGCGAGACCTGGTACCACAGCGGCAGCTTGCGGTTCAGGGCGAGCGAGTCGGGCGCGAAGGTCGTCACGGAGTGTCCCCACGGCGTCTATGGGCGGCGCTGTCCGGAGGATGATCCCCCGGACTGCCAGTGGCGTTCCAGACCCTGCCACACGTCGTCGTAGCCGCTCTGCAGGTGGTCGGCGGTACGGGCCTGTTCGGTGAGCAGCACCGGCCAGCGGGTCTCGAACATGAACGCCAGCCCGTCGTCCACCTTCTGCGGCTTCAGCTCGGCGGAGCTGGCCTTGTCGAACGTGGCGCGGTCCGGGCCGTGCGCGGACATCATGTTGTGCAGCGAGCCGCCGCCGGGGACGAAGCCCTCGGCCTTCGCGTCGTACGCGCCCTCGATGAGCCCCATGTACTCGCTCATCACGTTGCGGTGGAAATAGGGCGGCCGGAAGGTGTCCTCACCGACCAGCCAGCGCGGCGCGAAGACCACGAAGTCCACGCCCGCGAGGCCCGGGGTGTCGGACGGCGAGGTGAGCACCGTGAAGATCGACGGGTCCGGGTGGTCGTACGAGATCGAGCCGATGACGTTGAAGCGGCGCAGGTCGTAGACGTACGGGGTGTAATTGCCGTGCCAGGCGACGACGTCGAGCGGGGAGTGGTCGTAGGCGGCCGACCAGAGGTTGCCGCAGTACTTGTTGATCACCTCGCAGGGTTCGTCGGCGTCCTCGTACGCGGCGACGGGCGCGAGGAAGTCCCGTGGGTTGGCCAGCCCGTTGGCGCCGATCGGCCCGAGGTCGGGGAGCTGGAAGGGACGGCCGTAGTTCTCGCAGACGTAACCGCGGGCACTGTCGTCCAGCAGCTCGACGCGGAAGCGCACGCCGCGCGGGATCAGCGCCACGTGCCCCGGCTCGGCGGCGAGCAGCCCGAACTCGGTGCGCAGCAGCAGCCCGCCGCGCTCCGGGACGATCAGCAGCTCGCCGTCGGCGCTGCTGAACACCCGCCGTTCCATGGAGGAGTTGGCGTGATACAGGTGCACGGCCATGCCGGTGCGCTGGGTCACGTCGCCGTTGCCGCCGAGCGTCCACAGCCCGGCCACGAAGTCGGTGCCGGCCGGGGGCTCGGGGAGCGGGTTCCAGCGGAGCCGGTTGGGGTCCGGCTCGGTGGCGGTGAACGGTGCTGCCCGTACGCCGCCGTTGTCCATGCGCACGAAGGGCGGGTGCGCGGCCGAGGGGCGGATGCGGTAGAGCCAGGACCGGCGGTTGTGGGCGCGCGGTTCGGTGAAAGCGGTGCCGCTCAGCTGCTCGGCGTAGAGGCCGAGCGGGGCGCGCTGGGGGGAGTTGCGGCCGACGGGCAGGGCGCCGGGCACGGCCTCGGAGGAGTGTTCGTTGCCGAAGCCGGGGGAGTGGGCCAGTCCCTGCGCCGTCTTCCTCGCCTGCTCTCCGACCGTGCCTGTCATCGCGTGCTCCCGCCGCTCAGGGACAACCTCAGGGAATCCTGTGCAAGACCTTAGGATTGGCGGCCGGGGCCGTCAACGGCAAGCCCGGTACGACGCGCCGCCCGCCGCCGGAATCCGGCCGGAGTGCAGGATGGGTACGTGGATACCCCGTCCCTCCGCCGCGCCCCGGTCCAGCGCCGCAGCGCCGAGCGTCTGACCCGCATCCTCGACGCCTGCGCCGAAGTCCTCGACGAGCAGGGGTACGAGGACCTGAGCACCCGCGCGGTGGCGGCCCGCGCCGACGTGCCCATCGGCTCCGTCTACCGCTTCTTCCCCAACAAGCGGGCGATGGCCGAGGCGCTGGCGCTCCGCAACCTCGACGGGTACGCGGACCGGGTCACCGCCGGGCTCGCGGCGGCCGGCGACCGGCTGGACTGGCGGTACGCCATGGACGTGGTGGTCGACGAGTACCTCGCGATGAAGCGGTCGGTGCCCGGCTTCGCGCTGGTGGAGTTCACCGTGCCGGCGCCGCGGGCGACGCGCGAGGCGAACCACCGCGTGGCCGACCGGCTGCTGGCGCTGCTCGCCGGGCCGCTCGGCCTGGACCCGGCGGACCCGCGGCTGCGGACCGTGTTCCTGGTGGGCGTGGAGGCGGCGGACGCGCTGGTCCAGCTCGCGTTCCGGGTGGCGCCCGACGGTGACCCGGAGATCGTCGCGGAGACCAAGGAACTGCTGCGGGCATACCTCGGGCGGGTGCTGGACTGAGCCCCCGGCACCCGGCCGCCGACCCGTCTCCCCGTATTGACCTGGGGTTTTGCTCGTATTGCTCGCGCGTCAAGGTCTTGTTAACAAAAGTTGGCCGCCCCTAACGTCGCCTCGACCGCCACCCCCCTGGCAGGTGTTCAAGGGCGAACGTGAGGTACCCCCAATGCTGACCATCCTCGGATTCGTCATGATTGCCACCTTCTTGGTGCTGATCATGATGAAGAAGGTGTCGCCGCTGGCGGCGCTCGTGCTCATCCCGGCGCTGTTCTGCGTCCTGGTCGGGCAGGGCGCGCAGCTCGGCGACTACGTCATCAAGGGCATCGGCGACCTGGCGCCGACCGCCGCGATGCTGATGTTCGCGATCATCTATTTCGGCGTGATGATCGACGTCGGGCTCTTCGACCCGATCGTGCGGGGCATCCTCAAGTTCTGCAAGGCCGATCCCGTGCGCATCGTCGTCGGCACGGCCCTGCTCGCCGCGATCGTCTCGCTCGACGGCGACGGCTCCACCACCTTCATGATCACCGTCTCCGCGCTGTACCCGCTCTACAAGCGGCTGAAGATGAGCCTCGTGGTGATGACCGGCGTCGCCGCCACCGCCAACGGCGTCATGAACACCCTGCCCTGGGGCGGCCCCACCGCCCGCGCCGCCACCGCGCTGAAGCTGGACGCCGGCGACATCTTCGTCCCGATGATCCCCGCGCTGGCCACCGGCCTGCTCGCCGTCTTCGCCCTCGCCTACGTCCTGGGCCGCCGCGAGCGCAAGCGGCTGGGCACCCTCACCCTCGGCGAGCCCGGCACCGCCAAGGCCGTCACCGAGGACGCCGAGGTCACCGAGCAGGAGACCGTCCTGGTCGGCGCCGGTGCCGGCACCCGTGGCGGCAGCACCGGTCGCGCCCTGCCCGCCGGCGGCTCCGCCGGAAGCGCCGGCACCGGCCACGGCCCGGCGGACGAGGAGGAGTTCCAGGGCCTGGACCCGCACCGCGCCACCCTGCGCCCCAAGCTGTACTGGTTCAACGCCGCCCTCACCGTCGCGCTGCTCACCCTGCTGATCATGCAGGTGATGGACATCCCGGTGCTCTTCCTGCTGGGTGCCGCCATCGCGCTCACCGTGAACTTCCCGCACATGAAGGAGCAGAAGGAGCGCATCGCCGCGCACGCCGAGAACGTCCTCAACGTCTCCGGCATGGTCTTCGCCGCCGCCGTCTTCACCGGCGTGCTCACCGGCACCGGCATGGTCGAGCACATGGCCCGCTGGCTGGTCGGCAACGTCCCCGACGCGCTCGGCCCGCACATGGGCCTGGTCACCGGCATCCTCAGCATCCCGCTGACCTACTTCATGTCCAACGACGGCTTCTACTTCGGCATCGTCCCGATCCTCGCCGAGGCCGGCGCCTCGCACGGGGTGGGCGCACTGGAGATCGCCCGTGCCTCCCTCGTCGGCCAGGCCCTGCACATGTCCAGCCCGCTGGTCCCGGCCGTGTACGTCCTGGTCGGCATGGCCAAGGTCGAGTTCGCCGACCACACCAAGTTCACGGTGAAATGGGCCGCGCTCACCTCGCTGGTCGTGCTCGGCGCCGGCCTGCTGTACGGAATCATCTGAGGCAGTCCCCGACGGAACGGCACCCGAACGGAAACCGCTGACCCATGAACGCTCCGACGCCCGGCAGGGGCTGGCTGCTGCGCCTCGTGCTCACCTTCTCCTTCGCCCAGGCGGCGGTGAGCATGGCACGGCCCGCTGTCTCCTACCGGGCGCTCGCGCTGGGCGCCGACGAGACCGCGGTCGGCGTCATCACCGGCGTGTACGCGCTGCTGCCGCTGCTCGTCGCCGTCCCGCTCGGCCGGCGCACCGACCACGGCCGCTGCACCCCGCTGCTGGCCGTCGGCGTCGCACTGATCACCGGCGGCTGCGCACTGAGCGGCCTGGCGTCCTCGCTGCCCGCGATGGCCGCCTGGAGCGGGGTCATGGGCCTCGGCCACCTCTGCTTCGTGATCGGCGCCCAGTCCATCGTGGCCCGGCGCAGCGCCCCCGACGAACGCGACCGCAACTTCGGCCACTTCACCATCGGCGCCTCCCTCGGCCAGCTGCTCGGCCCGGCCGGCGCGGGGGCGCTGATCTCCGAGCACGACGGCGCCATGGCCCGGACCAGCGCCACGGCCCTGCTGGTCTCCGCGGCGGCGGCGGCCTGCGCCTGGACGGCCCTGTGGCGGCTGGAGCGCCGGGACGCGGTGGGCCAGGGCGGCACGCCGCGCGGCGACGGCGGCCGAGTGCCCGTGCTCGGCATCCTGCGTACGCGCGGTGTCACCGCCGGCATCTTCATCAGCCTCTCGGTGCTCTCCGCCACCGACATCCTCACCGCCTACCTCCCGGTCGTCGGCGAGGCCCACCACATCGCGCCCGCCACCATCGGCCTGCTGCTGAGCCTGCGGGCCGCGGCGACCATCGCCTGCCGGCTGGTGATGACGCCGATGCTGCGGCTCCTCGGCCGTACCGCCCTGCTCACCCTCACCTGCGCGGCGGCCGCGGTGCTGTGCGCCGCCATCGCGGCACCGCTGCCGGTCTGGGCGCTGGCCCTCGTGCTGGCCGTGCTCGGCTTCTGCCTCGGCGTAGGCCAGCCGCTGTCGATGACCACCGTCGTCCAGGCGGCACCCGACGACGCGCGCTCCACCGCGCTCGCGCTCCGCCTGACCGGCAACCGGCTCGGCCAGGTCGCGGCGCCCGCGGGAGCCGGCCTCGCCGCCGGGGTGGCGGGCGCCGCCGCGCCGTTCGTACTGCTCGGCGTGCTCCTGGTGGGCTCGGCCGCGGTCGCCCTGCGGTCGCCGCGGGAGGCCGGCGGGGCGCGGCGCGGAGGCGCATCCCGCCGGGCGGCCGCTACTGCTGCCGAGGCCCCGAAGCGCCGTCCTGCAGAGCGGCGATCTGCGCGCGGGAGCTGAAGCCGAGCTTGGCGAGGATGTGCTCGATGTGCGAGTCGACGGTCCGCTTGGAGACGACGAGCTTCTCGGCGATCTCCCGGTTGGTGAGGCCCCGGGTGACCAGCGCCGCGACCTGACGCTCGCGGGGGGTGAGTTCATCGGCCGGGCCGCCCGCCCGGACCGGCAGCTCCGGCATCTTCGTGAAGTCCTCGTCCAGCGCCAGCTCCACCGCCTCGGCCAGCGTCAGCGAGCCGCCCTCGGTGAACGCCCGGTGGAACGCGTCGGCGCCCAGTGCCTCGCGGGCCAGAGCGGCCGCGTTGTCGTGCAGTTCGTGCAGTACGGGGATGGCGAACCGGGCCTCCTTCGCGGCCTTGCGCCACAGCGCGTCGGCGGCGCCCTGGAGGGCGCCCACCCGCTCGAAGTGGCCCTGCTCGGCGGCGTACCAGGCGAAGCCCTCCAGAAAGTGCGCGATGCCCATCGTGTCGCGCAGGGCGGCCTTGGAGCGGATGCCCTCGCGGCAGCACTCGATGCTCTGCGCGGACTCGCCCTTCAGCCACAGGCCGACGCTCTTGACCCACAGCGCCCAGCTGCGCGACCAGTGCTCCTGCGGATGGGCGGCGTTGCGGCGCAGGGACTCGTCGCACAGGGCGATGCCCTCGCCGATGCCCCCGGCCAGGAAGTGGGCGAAGGCGAACTGGAAGGCGGTGATCAGCAGGGCCACCTCGTCGCCTGCCTCGGCCATGCGCCGGCGGGCGTCCTCGTACCCCTCGGCGACGCCCTCGACGGTGCCGCGGAAGTAGTGGGCGTGGTGCCGGTAGGCGAGCGTCCAGGCGAGGCCGCGGGCGTCGCCGGCGCGGGCGGCGATCTCCTCGGCCTCGTCGAGCAGCGCCCAGTTGTCGCCCCGCTCGCCCTGGACGTCCAGGTACCAGCTGGTGAGCCAGAGCGCCTTGACGCGTTCGGGGGTCGGTTCGCGGCTGACGTCGAGGGCGCGGCGCAGCCAGTAGCGGCCCTCGGTGTACAGCCCGGTGCACTGCCAGTAGCCCCACAGCCGGGTCGCGAGACACAGGCCGTCGTACGCCAGGCCCGGGGTGCCGGTGCACGTCTCCAGCGCGACCCGCAGGTTGGCCTGGTCGTAGCGGAACCTGCGTACCCACGAGAGCTGGGTGTCGCCGGTCCACGCGGCGTCGAACTCCTCGGCGCGGTCGAGGAAGTAGGCCGCGTGGCGCCGCCGTAGGCCCGCCTCCTCCGCTCCCGCGGCGAGCTGGTCCCGGCCGAACTCCCGGATCGTGTCGAGCATCCGGTACCGGGTGCCCACCTCGGTCTCCACGCGCAGCACGACGGACTTCTCCACCAGCCCGAAGAGCGCGTCGAGGACCTCCTCGGCGGGGAGGACGCCGTCGTCGGCGCACACCCCTTCCGCCGCCTCCAGGCTGAACTCCCCGGCGAAGACGGAGAGCCGGGCCCACAGCACCCGCTCCTGGGGGGTGGACAGATCGTGGCTCCAGCCGATGGTGGTCCGCAGCGTCTGATGACGGGGCACGGTGGTGCGGCGGCCGCCGGTGAGCAGCAGGAAGCGGCGGTCGAGCCGGCCGAGGATCTCCTCCAGGGACAGGGCGCGCAGCCGGGAGACGGCCAGCTCGATGGCGAGCGGGATGCCGTCCAGGCGGCGGCACAGGGACGTGGCGTCGGCGAGGTTGTCGTCGGTGAGGGTGAATCCGGGCACGGCCGCCGCGGTCCGGTCCGCGAAGAGCTGCAGCGCGTCGGAACGCGGGCCGGGCCGGCCGCACCGGGCCGCCGGGTCCGGGTCGTCCTCCACCGACAGCGGGGGAATGGGCAGGATGTGCTCGCCCGCGATGTCCAGCGGCTGCCGGCTGGTCGCGATCAGCCGCACGTCCGGTGCGGCGCACAGCAGCTCGTCGGCGAGCAGCGCGCACGCGTCGATCAGATGCTCGCAGGTGTCGAGGATGATCAGGGCCTTCTTGTCCGCCAGGTAGGCGGTGAGGACTTCCATGGCGGGCCGCGCTGCCTGCTCGGGCAGGTCGAGCGCGGCCGCCACGGTGTTGGGCAGCAGCTCGGGTTCGGCGAGCGCGGAGAGCGGTACGAGATGGACCCCGTCCGGGGACCGGTCGCGCAGCTGATGTGCCGCGCGCACCGCCGTACGGGTCTTGCCGACCCCGCCGGGGCCGGTGAGGGTGACCAGGCGGAAGCGGTCGAGCACCTCGGCGATCTGCGCGATCTCCCGCTTCCTGCCGATGAAGCTGGTCGTCTCGGCGGGCAGCTCGCCGCCGCGCCGGTGTTCGGTGTCCTCGGCCATGCGCGTCGCCACCCCGTACCTCGGAACTCGTGAATGGTGCCGGATGGCGCGCACGGTAGCGAGGGCACGCCGGGCATGCGTCCCTTCCGCCGAGTGTCACCCGTCCGAGACGTGGTAGTGGGACACTGCGGCACCCGTCGCCCGAAATCCGTCGAGGGGAGATCCCCGGCAGGGTGGCGCCCCGCAAACTAGCGGCGATAGTTTGTACGCGCGGCGTATGAGCGCCCGCTTAGCGCACCTGACGACCACCCTCGGGAGGACGCCGACATGAAGGCACACGACGGCATGTACATCGACGGAGCCTGGCGGGACGCGGCGGGAGGCGACACCATCGAGGTGCGCAACCCGGCCGACGAGCAGGTGATCGCCACCGTTCCGGCCGGTACCGCCGCGGACGTCGACGCCGCCGTACGTGCCGCCCGCGCCGCACTGCCCGGCTGGCGCGCCACCGCGCCCACCGAGCGCGCGGCCAAGCTCACCGCGCTGGTCGAGCAGCTCAAGGCACACGCCGACGAGATCGCCGAGACCATTACCGCCGAGCTGGGCTCGCCGAAGTCCTTCGCGGCGAACGTGCAGACCGGCATGCCGATCGCGGTCACCGCCTCGTACGCCCAGCTCGCCGCCGAGTACTCCTTCGAGGAGCAGATCGGCACCTCCACCGTGCTGCACGAGCCGGTCGGCGTCGTCGGCGCGATCACCCCGTGGAACTACCCGCTGCACCAGATCACCAACAAGGTCGCCCCGGCGCTCGCCGCCGGCTGCACCGTCGTTCTCAAGCCCGCCGAGGACACCCCGCTCACCGCCCAGCTCTTCGCCGAGTGCGTGGACGCGGCGGGCATCCCGGCGGGCGTCTTCAACCTCGTCACCGGCCTCGGCACGGTCGCGGGCCAGGCGCTCGCCGAGCACGAGGGCGTGGACCTGGTCTCCTTCACCGGCTCCACCGCGGTCGGCAAGAAGATCGGCGCCATCGCCGGCGGCGCCGTGAAGCGGGTGGCCCTGGAGCTGGGCGGCAAGTCCGCCAACGTCATCCTGCCCGGCGCCGACCTCGCCAAGGCCGTGAAGGTCAACGTCGCCGACGTCATCCGCAACTCCGGCCAGTCCTGCAACGCGCTGACCCGCATGCTCGTCCACGAGGACCAGTACGAGGAGGCGGTACGGCTCGCCGCCGACATCGTCGCCAAGTACCTGCCCGGTGACCCGAACGACGAGGCCAGCCGGCTCGGCCCGGTCGTCAACGCCAAGCAGCGCGACCGGGTCCGCGGCTTCATCACCAAGGGCCAGGAGGAGGGCGCCCGCCTGGTCACCGGCGGCGCCGAGGCCCCCGAGGGCCTGGAGACCGGCTACTACGTCCGGCCCACCGTCTTCGCCGACGTCACCCCGGACATGACCATCGCACAGGAGGAGATCTTCGGCCCGGTCATCTCGATCATGAAGTACCGGGACGAGGACGAGGCCGTGCAGATCGCCAACGGCACGGTCTACGGCCTCGCCGGTGCCGTCTGGGCGAAGGACCAGGAGACCGCGGTGGCCTTCGCGCGGAAGCTGGACACCGGCCAGGTCGACATCAACGGCGGCCGCTTCAACCTGCTCGCGCCCTTCGGCGGCTACAAGCAGTCCGGCGTCGGCCGCGAGCTGGGCCCGCACGGCCTGACCGAGTACCTCCAGACCAAGTCGCTCCAGCTCTGAGCGGCCCGGGCGCCGGTCACCGACCGGCGCCCGCCCCTTCCCCGCGGGCCCTGCCCGCACGTACCGTCCCGCAGTTCCCGCCCGTACTCCGCCCTCCCCACCGAGGAGACCGCACCGTGGTCCGCGCTGCCGTACTGCCCGCCGTCAACGCCCCGCTGGAGATCGCCGAGATCCAGCTGCCGGAGCCCGGACCCGGCCAGGTCCGGGTCAGGCTCGCCGCCGCCGGGGTCTGCCACTCCGACCTGTCGCTGTCCAACGGCACCCTCAAGCAGCCCGTGCCCGCGGTCCTCGGCCACGAGGGCGCCGGCACCGTCACCGCCGTCGGCGACGGGGTCACCGGCCTCGCGCCCGGCGACCCCGTCGTCCTCAACTGGGCCCCGTCCTGCGGCGACTGCCACTTCTGCGGCCTGGGCGAGGTGTGGCTCTGTGCCAACTCGGCCGCGGCAGCGGCGAAGCCGTACGCCACCCGGGCGGACGGCAGCGAGCTGTACCCGGGCCTGGGCACCGCCGTCTTCGCCGAGGAGACCGTGGTCGCGGCCAACGCCGCGCTGCCGCTGCCCAAGGGCGTACCGCTCACCGAGGCGGCGCTCCTCGGCTGCGCGGTCCTCACGGGCTGGGGCGCGGTGCACCACTCCGCGCAGGTCCGCGCGGGGGAGTCGGTCGTCGTCTTCGGCGTCGGCGGCGTCGGCCTCGCCACGCTCCAGGCCGCGCGGATCGCGGGCGCCGGCCCGATCATCGCCGTCGACGTCTCCCCGGCGAAGGAGGAGCTGGCACGCGCGGCCGGCGCCACCGACTTCCTGGTGGCGGCCGATGACACGGCGAAGGCCATCCGCAAGCTCACCGGCGGGATCGGCGCCGACGTGGCCCTGGAATGCGTGGGCCGCGCCGACACGATCCGCACCGCCTGGTCCTCGACCCGCCGCGGCGGCCGGACGACGGTCGTCGGCGTCGGGGGCCAGGACCAGCAGGTGACCTTCTCCGCGCTGGAGCTGTTCTACTTCGGCCGCACCCTCTCCGGCTGCGTCTACGGCAACAGCGACCCGGCCAAGGACCTGCCGGTCATCGCCGAGCACGTGCGCGGCGGCGCGCTGGACCTCTCCGGACTGGTCACCGAGCGGATCGGCCTGGAGGGCATCCCGGCCGCCTTCGACGCCATGCTCGCGGGCAAGGGAGGCCGCGCCCTGATCGTCTTCTGACGCCGGGCCCCTCCGAGCCGTCTTCTCGCACCGGCCCCCTTCCGGGCCGCCTTCTGACGCCGGCCCCCTTCCGAACCGTCTTCTCCCGCGGCCCCTTCCGAACCGTCTTCTCTCGCCGGCCCCCCTTTCGAGCGAACCTCCCCCTCCCGGGGCACTCAGCCCCCACCCCATCCGTCGGACGGGGTGGGGGCCACCCGCGCTGCACCTCTATGCGCGCCATCCGGAACCCCACGCTCCGCTGGGCAAAGCGCCGCCCAACCCGCCGTAAAAATCCCTGCTGCGCAGTCCGTTGACGCCGTACCAGCCGGTCGGTACGGTCACCCGACATCACGGCGCCGCCCCCCGTTCCCCGCACCCTTCGGAGCGTGCACGCATGGACACGGCCCCCTCCGCGACACCTCGCGGCACCACCGCGGGCACCCCCGCCCGGCACCGCCGGAAGGTGGCCACGGCGGCCGCCCTGGCCTCCGCCGTCGAGTGGTACGACTACTTCGTCTTCGGCATCGCAGCGGCCCTCGTACTGGGCCACGCCTTCTTCCCCTCCGGCAGTCAGGTCGCCGGCGTGCTCGCCGCGTTCGCGACCTTCGCCGTCGGCTTCCTCGCCAGACCCATCGGCGGCGTGATCGCCGGCCAGCTCGGCGACAAGCGCGGCCGCAAGCCGATGCTCGTCCTCGCGCTGACCCTGATGGGCCTGTCCACCACCGGCATCGGCCTGCTCCCCACGTACGAAACGATCGGCATCGCCGCACCGATCCTCCTGGTGACGCTGCGCATCGTGCAGGGCATCGCGGTCGGCGCCCAGTGGGGCGGCGCGATGCTGATGGCCACCGAGTACGCGCCCGAGGGCAAGCGCGGGCTGTACGGCTCGCTGGTCCAGCTCGGCGTGCCGATCGGCGTGGTGACCGCCAACACCGTCTTCCTGGTGGCCGGCGCGGCCGTCGGGGACGGCGCTTTCGCCTCCTGGGGCTGGCGGCTGCCCTTCTTCGTCGGCATCCTCGTGCTGGTCCTCGCCTGGTACATCCACACCCGCGTCGAGGAGACGCCCGAGTTCCGGGACGCCGAGCGCCGGCTCGCCGCCGCCGAGAAGCAGGCCGGCAGCGCCCGCTCGCCGCTGCGCGCGATCCTCCGCCACCACCTCGGCACGGTCCTGCTGGCCGGCGGCTCCTTCGCGGTGAACACCGCGACGTTCTACATCCTGATCACCGGCGTACTGGACTACGCGACCCGTGAACTGGCCATGCAGCGCACGTCCGTGCTGATGGTCTCGCTGCTGGTCAGCCTCACCCAGCTCGCCCTGATCCCGGCCGCGGCCGCGCTCTCGGACCGGGTCGGCCGGCTGCGGATCTACACGCTCGGCGCGGCCGGGCTGCTGGTCTGGGCGGTGCCGATGTTCCTGCTGATCGACACGGCGTCGCTGTGGTGGCTGGCCGTCGGCACGTTCGTCACCAGCTGCTTCCTGAGCATCATGTACGGGCCGCAGGCCGCCCTGTTCGCCGAGCTGTTCTCGGCGGAGATGCGCTACACCGGGGCCTCGCTGGGCTACCAGATCAGCGCCGTGCTGGGCGGCGGCCTCGCGCCGTTCCTCATGGTCCTGCTGCTGGAGGTGAGCGGCACCTCGCTGGCGGTCTCCGGCTACATCATGCTGCTCTCGGTGGTCGCCCTGGGCTCCATCGCGGTCCTGGCCAAGCGGGCCCGCCGGGCGGCCGCCGGTACGGCGGAGGCCGGGGTACCGGCCCCCGCTACGCGGCCGCGGCCGGCGGAGTAGCGCTCCCCGCCGCGACGGGTTCCGGCGCGCCGGCCTTCCGCAGCCTGGGGAAGGCCGGCACCGCCACCAGGAACGCCAGCGTGGTGAGCACGAACGGCCAGGTGAAGGTGTGGCCGCCGGACGGCGCGAAGAGCGCGGCGGCCGCCGAGGTCAGGATGGTCGCGGCGACCGCGCCGGTCACCGCGTACGCCAGCGACCAGCCGTCGGCGGCCAGGAAGACGCCGCCCAGCGCCATCGTCACCAGCACCGCGTTGTAGCCCATCCCGCCGTCGGCGATCTGCTGCGCGGGGGCGCCCAGCAGCCAGCTCGCCGCGATGCCGGCCGCGCTGCCCAGGCAGGCCAGCGCGCCCAGCCGGCGGTCGGCGACGAAGATGCCGAGCAGGAACAGCGCGCCCACGTACCACTGCGGCATGAAGAAGATCTGGGCGACGCTCGCGAAGAAGGCGTGCCAGAGGTCGGTCCAGGTGAGCGCGGTCGGGCCGGTGGCCGGCCGGGCCAGCGCCGCCAGCCCGCCGTCGTGGTGCCAGGCGCGGGTGAAGCCGGGCGCTGCGATGGTCATGGCGCTGGCCGTGAGGCAGTACGGCAGGGTCAGCGTCGGCAGGTTCCACGGGCGCAGCAGCGTGCCGACGGCGCCGGTGAGCACGGTGACGACCACGCAGCCGCCCGCCGCCAGCAGCACGGTCGAGAGGTGGCCGGCGCCCAGGAACGCCGCGAAGCCCACCGCCACCAGGCAGGAGTTGAAGCCCTCCAGGCCCGCGGTGATCCGGTCGCGGGCGACGCCGAGCAGCTGTGCGGTGGCGGTGCCCAGCGCGGTGCCGCACAGCCCGTAGACGCCGTACTCCCAGCCGGCGGCGCAGAGCGCGATGGTGAAGACGAGGCCGGCGAGCGCGCTGGGCAGGAAGTCCACCTGGGCCTGGCCGCGCAGCACGCGCAGTGCGAAGGCGAGGGCCGGCCGGTCCGGTATCGGCTGCTGCACGTGGGTTCTCCTGTCGCGCGTGCTACGTCACGGGCGCTCCGGATATTACATGCGTGTTACACGTAGGTAACAGGGGAGGGTCGCCCGCAGTGCGGCGCGTGCGGTCAGGAGGCCGGCTGGAACTGCAGCGCGAGCCCGTCGACCAGGGCCTGCAGCCCCGACTCGAACGCGCCCTCGTCCACCTGCTGCTGGTGCTCGGCGAGCAGGTGGGCCTGGCCGAGGTGGGGGTAGTCGGCCGGGTCGTAGGCGGCAGCGTCGTCGACGAAGCCGCGCGCGAAGGAGCCCAGCGCCGAGCCCGCGACGAAGTACCGCACCATCGCGCAGACCTTGGTGGCCTGCGCGGGCGGCCAGCCGGCCTCGACCATGCCGCCGAACGCCGCGTCGGCCATCTTCAGTCCCGCCGGGCGGCGTCCCGGCCCCTGTGCGAGGAACGGCACGAAGTTCGGGTGCGCGGCGAGCGCCGCGCGGTAGGACCGGGCCCACTCCAGCAGCCCGCGCCGCCAGTCCCGCTCGGGTCCGAAGCCCGAGACGTCGACCTTGGCGATCACCATGTCCGCCGCGGCGTCCAGGATCTCGTCCTTGGTCGTGAAGTGGTTGTACAGGGAGGGGCCGCTCACGCCCAGCTCGGCGGCGAGCCGCCGGGTGGACAGCGCCTGCAGCCCCTCCTCGTCGATGAGCGCGAGGGCCGCCGTGACGATGCGCTCACGGTTCAGCAGGGGCTTGCGGGGTCGGGCCATGACGCACATAGTAGAGGCTGCCGCCGAAAAACTAGCAGTGATAATTAAGGCTGCGGCGCCCCGCGGCTGCCGCCTGCCTTGCGCCACTGCCCCCGCAGAGGAAGACGCATCATGGACCTCGAACTCACCGAGGAGCAGGCCGCCGTCCGGCAGCTCGCCAAGGACTTCGTCGACCGCGAGGTCGCCCCGCACGCGACGGAGTGGGACCGCGCCGAACAGGTCGACCGCGCCATCGTGAAGACCATGGGCGACCTGGGCTTCCTGGGTCTGACCATCCCCGAGGAGTACGGCGGTTCCGGCGGTGACCACTTCGCGTACGCCCTGGTCACCGAGGAGCTGGGGCGCGGCGACTCCTCCGTGCGCGGCATCGTCTCCGTCTCGCTCGGCCTGGTGGCGAAGTCCATCGCCGCCTGGGGGAACGAGGACCAGAAGCGGGAGTGGCTGCCCCGGCTCACCTCCGGCGAGGCGATCGGCTGCTTCGGCCTCACCGAGCCCGGCACCGGCTCCGACGCGGGCAACCTCACCACGCGTGCCGTGCGCGACGGCGGGGACTGGGTGATCAACGGCTCGAAGATGTTCATCACCAACGGCACCTGGGCCGACGTGGTGCTGCTCTTCGCGCGTACCGGCCCCGAGCCCGGCCACAAGGGCGTGAGCGCCTTCCTCGTCCCCACCGGCACCCCCGGCCTGTCCCGCCGGGAGATCCACGGCAAGCTCGGCCTGCGCGGCCAGGCCACCGCCGAGCTGGCCCTGGAGGACGTGCGGGTGCCCGCCTCCGCGATGATCGCGCCCGAGGGCAAGGGCTTCTCGGTGGCGATGTCCGCGCTGGCCAAGGGCCGGATGTCGGTCGCGGCCGGCTGCGTGGGCATCGCGCAGGCGGCGCTGGACGCGGCGGTGGGGTACGCCACCGAGCGCGACCAGTTCGGCAAGACCATCGCCCACCACCAGCTCGTCCAGGAACTGCTCAGCGACATCTCGCTGGACGTGGACGCGGCCCGGCTGCTGACCTGGCGGGTCGCCGACCTGATCGACCGCGGCAAGCCGTTCGTCACCGAGGCGTCCAAGGCCAAGCTGTTCGCCTCCGAGGCCGCGGTACGCTGCGCCAACAACGCCCTCCAGGTCTTCGGCGGGTACGGCTACATCGACGAGTACCCGGTCGGCAAGCTGCTCCGCGACGCCCGCGTGATGACGCTGTACGAGGGCACCAGCCAGATCCAGAAGCTGCTGATCGGGCGCGCGCTGACGGGCGTCTCCGCGTTCTGAAGCGGCGTACGGTGGCCGTCCGCGCGCCGCGGACCCGGCCGGTTCCCCGTGACCCGGCCGGGCCCGCGGCGCGCTAAGCGCTTGCTCAGTCGCAGCGGTATGGTGTTCGATCTGATGGCCCGCCGCGGACGGACCGTGGCGGACCGCGGGATCGGAGTGCGCGATGGGTGCGGAGGCGGAGCGGGCCGGCGAGGCCGCCGAGGAGTGGTCAGGAGTGGCTCCGGACGCGGCCCAGCGGCTGGTCGGGGCCGCCGTCGAGGCGTTCGCCGAGCGCGGCTACCACGCCACGACCACCCGTGACATCGCCGGGCGGGCCGGCATGAGCCCGGCCGCGCTCTACATCCACTACAAGACCAAGGAAGAGCTGCTCTACCGCATCAGCGTCACCGGGCACGAACGCGCGCTGAAGATCATGTCGGCCGCCGCCGGCGCCGAGGGCACGGCCGCGGACCGGCTCTGCCACGCGGTACGCGCCTTCGCCAGCTGGCACGCCGAGCGGCACACCACGGCCCGCATCATCCAGTACGAGCTCAAGGCGCTCAGCGAGGAGCACTACGCCGAGATCGCGGGGCTGCGGCGGCAGACCGACCGGCTGCTGCGCGAGATCATCCAGGACGGCACGGACGCCGGGGAGTTCTCGGTGCGGGACGTGCCGGGCACGACGCTGGCCGTGCTCTCGCTCTGCGTGGACGTGGCCCGCTGGTTCACCGCGGACGGCAAGCGCACGCCCGACCAGGTCGGCGAGCTCTACGCCGACCTGGTCCTGGGCATGGTGGGCGCGCGCCGCCCGTAAGGAAGGCCCTACAGGTAGAAGCGGCTGACCGACTCCGCGACGCAGACCGGCTTGTCGCCGCCCTCGCGCTCCACGGTCACCACCGTGGTGAGCTGCACCCCGCCCGCCACCTCGGTCACCTCGGCGATCTTCGCGGTGGCGCGCACCCGCGAGCCGACCGGCACGGGGGAGGGGAAGCGCACCTTGTTGGTGCCGTAGTTGATGCCCATCTTCACGTTGTCGACACGCATCAGCTGCGGTACCAGCGCGGGCAGCAGCGACAGCGTCAGGTAGCCGTGCGCGATGGTGGTGCCGAACGGGCCGGCCTTGGCCTTCTCCTGGTCCACGTGGATCCACTGGTGGTCGCCGGTCGCGTCGGCGAACAGGTCGATCCGCTTCTGGTCGACCTCCAGCCAGTCGCTCGGGCCGAGTTCCTCGCCGACCGCACCACGCAGCTCGTCCAGCGAACCGAACACTCGGGGGTCTGCCATGTTCCTGTGCCTCCTCATCGACTAAGCGCTTGCTCAGCTTGCTGTGCGGAACCGCCGCTGTCAACGGACCGTCCGGTTAGGCTGGCGGCGTGCCCCAGCTACCGCGCAAAGTCCATGAACTCACCGTCGGCCAGCTCGCCGCGCGCAGCGGCGCGGCCGTCTCGGCGCTGCACTTCTACGAGTCCAAGGGCCTGATCAGCAGCACCCGGACGGCCGGCAACCAGCGCCGGTTCACCCGCGACACCCTGCGCCGCGTGGCGTTCGTCCGCGCGGCGCAGCGCGTCGGCATCCCGCTCGCCGTGATCCGGGACGCGCTCGCCGAGCTGCCGGAGGAGCGCACGCCCAACCGCGAGGACTGGGCCCGGCTCTCCGAAGCCTGGCGCGCCGAGCTGGACGAGCGGATCGGCCAGCTCCTGGAGCTGCGCGACAAGCTGACCGACTGCATCGGCTGCGGCTGTCTGTCGCTGGAGAAGTGCGCGCTGTCGAACCCGTACGACGAGCTGGGTGAGCAGGGCCCCGGCGCGCGCCGGCTGCGCGTGGACCGGGCGGCCCCGGAGAAGGACGGGGCCGGCGCGTGCGCACGCGCCGGCCGCTGAAGCGTTCCGTCAGCCGGTGAACAGCTGCTTCATCTTGAGCGCCAGCTCGTACAGACCGTAGGCGAAGGGCAGTCCGACCCACAGCCAGACGAAGGCGAGCAGGGCGCGGCGGCGGGCGGTCACAGGGCGGCTCCTTCTTCCCGGTCCTCCTGGCGGCGCGGCTCGGCCGGCTCGTGGTGGCGCGGATGCACCGGCCGGATCAGCTCGTTGGCGACGAACCCGATCACGAGCAGGCCGATCATGATGAAGAACGACGTGCTGTACAGGTCGGGCCCGCTGCGCCCGGCGGCGTGCTGGGCGTCGGCGATGGCGTTGACGATCAGCGGGCCGAGGACGCCGGCGGTGGACCAGGCGGTCAGCAGCCGGCCGTGGATGGCGCCGACCTGGTACGTGCCGAAGAGGTCCTTCAGGTACGCCGGGGCCGTGGCGAAGCCGCCGCCGTAGAAGGACAGGATGACCACGGCGCAGGCCACGAAGAGCGGCTTGGACGCGTCGCCGGTCAGCGCCAGGACGAGGTACAGCAGCGCGCCCACGCCGAGGTAGAGGCGGTAGATGTTCTTCCGGCCCGCCAGGTCGGAGAGGGTGGACCAGGCGAACCGGCCGAGCATGTTGGCGAGCGAGAGCATGCCGACGAAGCCGGCCGCCGCCGCCGCGCTCACGGGCGTCGAGGTGTCAGCGAAGAAGTCCGCGATCATCGGCGCGGCCTTCTCCAGGATGCCGATGCCGGCCGTGACGTTCATGCAGAGCACGACCCACAGGCACCAGAACTGCGGGGTGCGCAGCGCGCTGCGGGCGGAGACCTGCGCGGTGGTGACCAGCGCGCCGGCCGCGGTCCCGGCGGGCGTGGCACCCGGCGGCCGCCAGTCGTCGGCGGGCACCCGGACCAGCAGCACGCCCAGCGACATGAAGACGGCGTACGCCAGGCCCATCACGAGGAAGGTCCGCGCGATGCCGGCGGCGTCGGTGCCCAGTGCGTCCAGCAGCCCGCTGGACCAGGGGGAGGCGATCAGCGCGCCGCCGCCGAAGCCCATGATGGCGATGCCGGTGGCCATGCCGGGGCGGTCGGGGAACCACTTGATCAGGGTGGAGACGGGGGAGATGTAGCCGATGCCCAGGCCGATCCCGCCGATGAAGCCGTAGCCGAGCACGACCAGCCAGTACTGACGGGTGGCGGCGCCGAGCGCGGCGATCAGGAAGCCGGAGCAGAAGCAGAGGGTGGAGACGAGCATGGCCCAGCGGGGGCCGCGCCGTTCGACGAGGGTGCCGCCGAAGGCGGCCGAGAGGCCGAGCATCACGATGGCGAGCTGGAAGGGGAGCGCGGAGGCGGTGCCGGAGAGCCCGAGGGAGGATTCCAGGGGCGGTTTGAACACACTCCAGGCGTAGGCCTGTCCGATGGCGAGGTGGATGGCGAGCGCGGCCGGCGGCACGAGCCAGCGGCTCCAGCCCGGCGGGGCGACGGTGGCGGATCGGGCGAGCGCGAGCATGCCGTGAACGTAGTGCCGTGGGGTGAGTCAGGGGAAGATCTTCGTCAAGGACTCAACCAGTTCCGGCGCGATCCGCCCAACTGCCGCGCGCCGCGGCGGAGCGGGTCACCTGCGGGTCCCCCGTTCCCGGTGCGGCCGTGCCGCAGCGGCCCTTCGGGTCCCCCGTCCCGAGAGCAGGCCTCCGGTGTGTCCCGCGTGGTGGTGCCGGTGGTCGCCGGCCCCGTCGTGGAGCTGCCGCGTGGTGCTCAGGCCGCGGCGAAGGCGCGTTCGGCCCGCGCCCGGCGGGCCGCGGAGAGCGTGGCCGCGGTGAGGACCGCCGCCGGAGTGACCACGCCGCACTCCTGGCAGACCGGCCCCGCCATCGGACGCTCGGCGTCGGTGAGCCAGACGAAGCGGTGACCGCCGCAGACCGGGCAGTCCTCGCGCGGCCGGCCCGACTCCATGGCCGCGATCACCCGGCGCAGCACCTCGGCCAGGCGCGCCGTGGGGTGCCGGTCGGGCGACTCGCACGGCACGATGTCGCACCCTCCCCAGGTGCGCAGGTGCCATTCGTGCAGGGCGCCCGGCTGCCGGATGCCGTCGTGCTTCTCACGCCGCCTGCGGGCGGCGAAGTCGGCTTCGTAAGCGAGCCAGAGGTTGCGTGCTTCCTCCAGTTCCGCCAGGGCGGCCATGAGCCGGCCCGGGTCGGGGTTGCGGTCCTGCGTCCCGATGCCTGCGCGGGTGCACAGGTGGTGCCAGGTCGCCCGGTGCCCGTAGGGGGCGAACCGTTCGAGGCACTTGCGCAGCGCCGTCCGTCGCTGGGTGGCGACGAGACGCGGGTTACGGACCTGTTCGGCGAGAGCTCTGAAACCGGCCAATTCATCCCACCTCCGTGGGGAGGACCCGACTGGACATGGAATGGACGTAGCGGACCGCGATCCGGATCCATCGAACTGATGTGTGCATCTGGGCTGTTGGCCATGTGGCGTACGGGACAGGCGGGTTGAAAAAAGTTGACTGTTGTTCATCTTCCGCCGCGGTTTTACCGCCGGTAACCTCCTGCGCACCCGTCTCCCGAGGAGCAGGAATGCGACGACGTACCGGACGGCGCACCGCTGTCACCCTGGCAGCCGTGTTCGCCCTGGGGGCCAGCGCCCTGGCGCCCCTCCCCGCGGCGGCGGCCGCCGCGGACACCGACCCCGCCGACCACTGCCAGGGCCAGTGCGCCGACATCCTGCCGCCCGGCGAGAACGGCAACGCCACCCTCGCCGAGATCCTCGGCAACAAGGTCTTCGGCACCCGTCCCGCGCACGCCTCCGACCAGCTCGGCCCCTACGACGCGCTGAACGGCGGCTACCGGTCGCTCACCGACGACACCCTGAAGGACTTCTTCAACGACGCCTCCTTCGGCGTCCCCGAGGACCAGGTCGGCTCGGTGACCCGGCCGCGCGACGACGTGACGATCACCCGCGACAAGAAGACCGGCGTGCCGCACATCAAGGGCACCACCCGCTACGGCACCGAGTACGGCGCGGGCTACGCCGCGGGCCAGGACCGGCTCTGGCTGATGGACCTCTTCCGGCACATCGGCCGCGGCGAACTGACCTCCTTCGCCGGCGGAGCGCTCGCCAACCAGGGCCTGGAGCAGGAGTTCTGGCCCAAGGCCCCGTACACCGAGCAGGACCTCCAGGACCAGGTCGACGCGATCCGCAAGAACAACGGGGCACGCGGCGAGCAGGCCATGGCCGACGCGCAGGCGTACGTCGACGGCATCAACGCCTACCGCGAGCAGGCCAAGAAGGGCCGCTACTTCCCCGGCGAGTACGTCCTCACCGGGCACGTCGACGCCATCACCAACAAGGGCGAGATCGCCCCCTTCAAGCTCACCGACCTCATCGCCCTCGCCTCCGTCGTCGGCGGGCTCTTCGGCAACGGGGGCGGCGGCGAGGTCCCGCAGGCCCTCGCGCTGCTCTCGGCCCAGCAGAAGTACGGCGTCGAGAAGGGCACGCAGGTCTGGGAGTCCTTCCGGGAGCGCAACGACCCCGAGGCCGCGATGACGCTCCACGACGGCCAGTCCTTCCCGTACGCGGAGAAGCCGAAGAACGCCGAGGGCACGGCGCTGCCCGACCGCGGCTCGGTCACCCCCGAACAGCTGGTGTACGACCGGAAGGGCGCGGCCACCGCGAAGAGCGACCCACCGCAGGCCGACGTGCAGGCCCCGAAGAAGCTCGAGCCCCTCAAGGGCGTCTTCCAGGACGGCGTGCTGCCCAGGGGCAGCTTCGACACCACCCAGCACCGCGGCATGTCCAACGCGCTGCTGGTCTCCGGCAAGCACACCGCATCCGGCCACCCGGTCGCCGTCTTCGGACCGCAGACCGGCTACTTCGCCCCGCAGCTGCTGATGCTCCAGGAGATCCAGGGCCCCGGCATCAGCGCCCGCGGCGCCTCGTTCGCCGGCGTCGGCATGTACGTCCAGCTCGGCCGCGGCCAGGACTACGCCTGGAGCGCCACCTCGGCGAGCCAGGACATCACCGACACCTACGCCGTCGACCTGTGCAACGCCGACGGCTCGGCACCCACCAAGGACTCCACGGGGTACCGCAAGGACGGCCGCTGCGTCCCCATGGAGAAGCTGGAGCGCACCAACTCCTGGCAGCCGACCGTCGCCGACCCCACCGCAGCGGGCTCGTACCGGATGCAGGTCTACCGCACCGACTACGGCGTCGTGACGCACCGCGCGACCGTCAAGGGCAAGCCCGTCGCCTACACCGCGCAGCGCTCCACCTACCGCCACGAGGCCGACTCCATCATCGGCTTCCAGATGTTCAACGACCCGTCCTACGTCAAGGACGCGAAGTCCTTCCAGCAGGCGGCGCAGCACATCGGCTACGCCTTCAACTGGTTCTACGCCGACTCCAGGGACATCGCGTACTACAACAGCGGCCTGAACCCCGTACGCAACCCGAAGGTCGACCCGTCCCTCCCGGTCCGGGCCGAGAAGGCGTACGAGTGGCGGGACTGGGACCCGAAGGCCAACACCTCCGCCTACACCCCGGCGGACCAGCACCCCCAGTCGGTCGGCCAGGACTACTACATCTCCTGGAACAACAAGCAGGCCAGGGACTATGACTCGGCCGGCTTCGGCAACGGCTCCGTGCACCGCGGCAACCTGCTCGACGACCGGGTCAGGGCCCTGGTGAAGGACGGCGGCGTCACCCGCGCCTCGCTCACCCGCGCCATGAGCGAGGCCGCCGTCACCGACCTGCGCGGCGAGGACGTCCTGCCGGAGCTGCTGAAGGTGCTGCGCTCGGCGCCGGTCGACGACCCGGCGGTGAAGACGGCCGTGCAGCAGCTGGACGCCTGGCGCAAGGACGGCGCGCAGCGCCGCGAGACCGGCCCCGGCGCGAAGAAGTACGCCCACTCCGACGCCGTACGCATCATGGACGCCTGGTGGCCGCTCATGATCGAGAAGGTGTTCAGGCCGGGCCTGGGCGACGGCCTCTACGACGCGCTGAAGGCCAACATCGCCGTCGACGAGTCGCCTTCGGCCGGCCACGGCCCGACCGGCAGCCACGCCGGCTCGGCCTTCCAGTACGGCTGGTGGTCCTACGCCGACAAGGACCTGCGCGCCGTGCTCGGCGAGAAGGTGCGCGGCGGCCTGGCCGAGCGGTACTGCGGCGAGGGCGACCTGCACGCCTGCCACGACACCCTCGTCAGCACCCTGCGCGAGGCGGCCGCCAAGACCGCCGAGCAGGTCTACCCGGGCGACGACTCCTGCAAGGCCGGCGACCAGTGGTGCTCCGACGCGATCATCCAGCGCGCGGTCGGCGGCATCACGCACGACCCGATCAGCTGGCAGAACCGGCCGACTTACCAGCAGGTGGTGGAGTTCCCGAGCCACCGCTAGCCGGCTCGTGAACGGCGCGGTGCGCGGAGCCGTGGGGGGCTCCGCGCACCGCGCGCGCATGCGGGCCGGTCAGCCGCGGCCGATCCGGCCCGCCTCCGTGATCACCCGGGCCAGCTCCGGGTGGCAGATGTCGCTGTGCGCACCGGCCGGCGGCGCGCCCCGCCGCACCACGGCCGAGGCGTCCACGCTCACGCAGCCCGTCGTCGGCACCGCCTCGCCCAGCCGGATCCGCCGCGCCCCGTCGACGGCCTGGATGCCGTCGAACCCGATCGCGCCCCAGCGGTCGAACAGCCCCAGGAAGCTCGCCGAGTCCCCGGCCAGCTTCGACGCCAGCGGATAGAACGTGCCGAGCGCCTCGTCGTGCACCGAGTGGCAGGCCACCAGCGGGCCGTCGATCCGCTGCTGCATGCCGTTCAGCGCGCCGGAGCGCGCCTCGTCGTACGGCAGCCGGGCGGTGAACGCGTAGTGCGAGAAGGCCCCTTGCAGCAGCGTCACCGACTTCACACTGCGGTTGTCCCGCGGCATGCCGCGCAGCGCGTACGAGACCAGCCGGCCGCCGAAGGAGTGGCCCGCCAGGTGCACCCGCAGCGCGGGCGCCGCGTCCGCCAGCCCGCCGAGCACCGGGCCCAGCCCCAGCTGGCCCACCGTGCCGGCACGCCGCTTCATGGCGTAGTAGCCGCCCTGCCGCAGCAGTTCGTGCGCGCCGTTCCACAGCCGGGTCAGCCCGCCGCCGAAGAGCGGCATCCGCTCGGCGTCCACCGCCTCGCCCGGCCACACCCCGGCGCCCGCCGACCGCAGCGCGGCCGTGAACACCTCGCAGACCTCCAGCGCGTCGTCGGTCAGCATGCCCGGCGTCCCGTCCCCGCTGTCCGTCGCGAACCGCAGGTCGGGACTGTCCTCCGGTACCGAGATCAGCTCCCGCACCAGCCGCGCGAACTCGTCGAACGCCGAGCGCGCGTCGGGCCGCTCCGCCAGCAGCTGCGTGATCCGCTGCAGCACCAGCTCCCGGCCCGGGAAGACCGCCGCCAGCTGCTGCCGCATCGGGGCCCGCAGCGCCGGCCCCGCCGCGGCCTCCGAGAGCGCGGCGGACCGGGCCTGCGGCGAGGGATCGAAGTCGGGGATCGGCTCGTCGGTGAAGCGCAGCGCCGGCCAGAGCACGCCCACGTACCCCAGCCGGGCCCGCCCGTCCACCAGCAGCTCGGGGAAGGGCTCGAAGACCCTGCTGTACAGCCGGGTGGCCATCGACCGGTCGTTGTTCCACCCGTGCGAGAAGACCACCACATCGGTCAGCCGTTCCCGCACCACGCCCGACAGCAGCGCGTCCCGCTGCCGCGGATTCACGTCCCCGTCGGCGTCAAACGTCAGTTCCCAGTACGGCCGCACCCCGACACCCGCCATGACGACCCCCTTCGCTGCCTCTCGTGCAGCGATCGTCCTGCGCCCCGGCCGTCACCGCCATACGCAGGACGACGTACGCAGGACGACGGAGGCGGGAGCCGTACCGCGGGCCCGGTGGCGGCGCGCACCCGGCGCGCCGCCCGGCCGCGGGTCAGGCCAGCTCGCGCTCCCGGGTCTCCGGCAGCACCAGCACGCACAGCAGCGAGACCACGGCCATCGCGGAGACGTACCAGCCGACGGAGGACGAGCCGAAGGCGGCCTGCAGCCGGGTCGCGATCAGCGGCGAGACCGCACCGCCGAGCACCCCGCCGAGGTTGTAGGCGAGTGAGGCGCCGGAGTAGCGGACCTTGGTGGCGAACAGCTCGGGCAGGTACGCGCCCATCGGCCCGTAGACCACGCCCATGCAGAACAGCGCGCCGCCGAGGGCGAGCGCCACCAGGACCGGCGACTCGGTGTCCAGCAGCGGGAAGAGGACCAGCCCCCAGACCACCGCGAGGCCGGAGCCGGCCAGGATCAGCTTGCGGCGGCCCGCGCCGTCGGAACGGGTGGCGGCGAGCCAGGTGCCGGCCGCGAGGAAGAGGCAGGCCACCAGGGAGAGGCCCAGCATGGTGTTGCGGGAGATGCCGAGCGTGCCGGTCGCGTAGGACAGGCAGTACGTGGTGGCCGTGTAGAACAGCCCGTACGCGATGATCATGCCGCCCGCGCCGAGCAGCAGCTCGCGCCAGCCGCCGCGGAGGACGTCCAGCGTCGGGACCCTGCTGGCCTCCTGCGCCTCCATCACCTTCGCGAAGACCGGCGTCTCACTGATCTTCAGCCGTACGAAGAGACCCACCGCGACCAGCAGGAACGACAGCAGGAAGGGAATCCGCCAGCCCCACGACCGGAACGCGTCGTCCGCCAGCGACGCCGACAGCAGCCAGAAGACCCCGGTCGCGGCGAAGAACCCGACGGACGGGCCCAGTTGCGGGAAGGCGGCGTACAGGCCGCGGCGCTTCTTCGGCGCGTGCTCGACCGCGAGCAGCGCCGCGCCGCCCCACTCGCCGCCCAGCCCGATGCCCTGCAGGAAGCGCAGCAGGATCAGCAGCAGCGGCGCCCAGATGCCCAGCGTCGCGTAGCCGGGCAGCAGCCCGACGAACGCCGTGGACAGGCCCATCAGCAGCAGCGAGACGACCAGTACGGACTTGCGGCCCACCCGGTCGCCGAAGTGCCCGAAGACGATCGAGCCGAGCGGCCGGGCCGCGAACGCCACGGCGTACGTCGAGAACGAGGCCAGGGTGGCGTTGACCGGGTCCAGGGTCGGGAAGAACGCCTGGTTCAGTACGAGCGCGGCCGCCGTCCCGTAGATGTAGAAGTCGTAGAACTCGATGGCCGTGCCGATGAACGAGGCCACGGCCACCCGCCGCAGGCTCTCCGGGCTGCCGTCCTGTCCGGCGGAGCCGGCCGTGGTCTCTTCTGCTGTCGCTTCGCTCTGCACGAGCCGCATGCTCACGGTCGTTGGAGTGGGCAGTCAATAGGTGGGACGTGTGGTCTCGGCCTCTGAGACGGAGGCGCGCCGGTCAGCGGTAGCGCAGGTAATCCGCCCGCAGCGCGCGGAACTTGGCCAGGTCCGCCTGCCAGGCGCCCACCACCTCGGCCGTGCCGGCGCCCGCGTCGATCATCGTGCGGACCTTGTCGGACCCGGCGAGCCGGTCGATGCCGTTGTCCGCGCGCCACGTGAAGTCCCGCCACACCTTCTTCGCCGTCACCAGCAGCGCGATGCCCGTCCGCACCGGATCGAACGCCGCCCGGTCCTGCACGTGCAGCTGCACCCCGCCGATCGTCTTCCCCTGGAACTTGGAGAACGTCGGCGCGAAGTACGCCTCGCGGAAGCGGACGCCCGGCAGCCGCTCAGCGTTGGCCGCCGCCGCCCACCTCCGGTCGATGCCCTCGGCACCGAGCAGCTCGAAGGGGCGGGTCGTACCGCGGCCCTCGGAGAGGTTGGTGCCCTCGAACAGGCAGGTACCGGAGTAGACCAGCGCGGTGTCCGGGGTGGGCATGTTCGGGCTGGGCGGCACCCACGGCAGCCCGGTCGCGTCGAAGAAGTCCGCGCGCCGCCAGCCCTTCATCAGCACGGTGTCCAGCCGGACCGCCTTGCCCGCCGCCGCGGGCACGAACCGGTCGTTGAACAGCAGCGCCAGCTCCGCCACCGTCATCCCGTGCGCCTGCGCGATCGGCTCCCGGCCGACGAACGAGGCGTATTTCTTGTCCAGTACCGGACCGCTCGCCGACCGGCCGGTCACCGGGTTCGGCCGGTCCAGCACCACGAAGCGCTTGCCCGCCGTCGCCGCCGCCACCATGCAGTCGTACAGCGTCCAGATGTACGTGTAGAAGCGCGCCCCCACGTCCTGGATGTCGAAGACCACCGTGTCGACCCCGGACTCGGTGAAGATGTCCGCCAGCGCCTTCCCGCTCTTCTGGTACGTGTCGTACACCGGCAGCCCGGTCGCCGGATCGTCGTGCTTGCCCTCCGAACCGCCCGCCTGCGCCGTGCCGCGGAAGCCGTGCTCGGGCCCGAAGACGGCGGTCAGCTTCACCCGCTCGTCCGCGTGCATGACGTCCACGATGTGCTCGACGTCCGGGGTGACACCGGTCGGGTTGGTCACCATGCCGACCTTCTGCCCCGAGAGCAGCGCGTACCCGTCGGCCGCGAGCAGGTCGAAGCCGGTCCGTACGCGGCGGCCGCGGCCGGGCGGCGCCGCCGCGGGGGAGAGGGCGGCGGCCGGTCCGGTGCTCGCCGCCGAGGCGGCCCCCACCGCGCCGGTGACGGCCAGCAGGCTTCTTCTGGACAGGGACATGCGCACACCTCCGGAATCGGAACTCGTGTGCACCGCACGCTAATGCGCCGGACGGCCCGCCGCCGGGGCATTGCCCCGGACGGCTGCCTCCGGGGGCTTCCGCAGTCACATACCGACTGGTTAGTCTGCCTGCTGACCGTGGTGCCGGGCGAGGCGAGGGAGACGCAAGTGGAAGCCGTGCGGGACAAGGCCGTGGTGGTGACCGGAGCGGGCGGCGGCATCGGCGCCGCGCTCGCGGCCCGCTTCATCGCCGGGGGAGCCCGGGTCGTCATCAACGACCTCGACAAGGAGAAGGCCGAGCGCACCGCCGCCGAACTGGGCGCCATCGCCGTGCCCGGCGACGCCTCCGCCGTCGTCCCGGCCGCCCGCGAGGCCCTCGGCGGCCGCATCGACGTCTTCTGCGCCAACGCGGGCGTCGGCACCGGCGGCGGCCCCGAGGCCCCCGACGAGGACTGGCAGCTGGCCTGGGACGTCAACGTCATGGCCCACGTACGCGCTGCCCGCGCGCTGATACCCGAGTGGCTGGAGCGCGGCAGCGGCCGGTTCGTCGCCACCGTCTCGGCGGCCGGCCTGCTCACCATGATCGGCTCCGCGCCGTACAGCGTGTCCAAGCACGCCGCGTACGCCTTCGCCGAATGGCTCTCGCTCACCTACAAGCACCGCGGCATCGACGTGCACGCCATCTGCCCCCAGGGCGTCCGCACCGACATGCTCGCCGGCACCGGCTCCGCCGGCGACCTCGTCCTCACCCCCGGCGCCATCGAGCCCGCCGCCGTCGCCGACGCCCTCTTCGACGCCATCGCCGAGAACCGCTTCCTGGTCCTGCCGCACCCCGAGGTCGCCGGCTACTACGCGACCCGCGCCGCCGACCCCGCCCGCTGGCTGGGCGGCATGAACCACCTCCAGCGCAAGCTCGAAGCCGCCGAGGACGCCGGCGCCTGACCGGAGCGGCACCACCACGGGACCTCCGCACCACCACCGGGACGAGACGAGAGAAAGGGCCGGACGCCGATGACGTCGTACCAGGACATGCCGTGGCTGTCGCAGCTGAACGAGGCCCAGCGCGCCCCCGTGCACCCGCACCCCTCCACGCTGCACGCCTTCCGCGCCGCGGTCCGCCGGGTGCCCGACCGCACCGCACTGGCCTACTTCGACGGCCGGCTGTCCTACGCCGAGACCGACGCGCTCTCCGACGGCATCGCGGCCCACCTCGGCGACCGGGGCTTCCGGCCCGGCGACCGCGCCGCCGTCATGCTGCAGAACACCCCGCACTTCGTGCTCGCCGTACTCGGCGTCTGGAAGGCCGGCGGCGTCGTCGTCCCCGTGAACCCCATGTACAAGTCCGGCGAGATGACGCACGTCCTCACCGACGCCGAGGTCACCGCCGTCCTCTGCGCCGACCACACCTGGGACGCCTTCCTCCGCGACACCGCCGCGGCCGTCCCCTCCGTGACCATCGCCCTGACCGCCTGCGAAAGAGACCTGCAGACCCGGGACGACGCCCGCGTGCTGCGCGGCGAACGGCTCGGCCCGCGCGAAGGCGCCGACGACCTGCTGGCCGCCGCCCGCGCACACGCGGGGCGCGGCCCCGCCGCCGGCGTGCCCGAGCTCACCGCCGACGACATCGCCCTGATCAGCTACACCTCCGGCACCAGCGGCACGCCCAAGGGCGCCACCAACACCCACGGCAACATCTCCTACAACGCCGAACGCCAGCGCACCGGCCTCGGACTCCCCGACGGCGCCACCTACTTCGCGCTCGCGCCCCTCTTCCACATCACCGGCATGGTCTGCGAACTGGCCTCCTGCATCACCGGCGGCGGCACCCTCGCGCTGGCCTACCGCTTCGAGGCCGGCGTCGTCCTGGACGCCTTCCTGGAACACCGCCCGGCCTTCACCGTCGGCCCCTCCACCGCCTTCATGGCCCTGATGGCGCACCCCGACGCCTCCCGCGACCACTTCTCCTCCTTCGCCACCCTCGCCTCCGGCGGCGCGCCGCTGCCGCCCGCGCTGGTCGAGAAGTTCCGCGCCGCGTTCGGCCCGTACATCCGCAACGGCTACGGCCTCACCGAGTGCACCGCGCCCTGCGCGAGCGTGCCGCCGCACCTGGAGGCCCCGGTCGACAAGGTCTCCGGCACCCTCGCCGTCGGCGTACCGGGGCCCGACACGATCGTCCGGATCATCGACGACCAGGGCCGGGACGTGCCCTTCGGCGAACAGGGCGAGATAGCCGTACGCGGCCCCCAGGTCGTCCCCGGCTACTGGCGCCGCCCCGACGCCACCGCCGAGGCGATCCCCGGCGGCGAGCTGCGCACCGGCGACATCGGCTTCATGGACGCCGACGGCTGGCTGTACGTCGTGGACCGCAAGAAGGACATGATCAACGCGTCCGGCTTCAAGGTCTGGCCGCGCGAGGTCGAGGACGTGCTGTACAGCCACCCGGCCGTCCGCGAAGCAGCCGTCGTCGGCATCCCGGACGCCTACCGCGGGGAATCGGTCAAGGCGTACGTCAGCCTGCGCCCCGGCCAGTCCCCCGACCCGGCCGAGCTGGCCGCCTACTGCAAGGAACGGCTGGCCGCGTACAAATATCCCCGGGAGGTCGAGGTCCTGCCGGAGCTGCCGAAGACCACGAGTGGCAAGATCCTCCGACGGGAGCTGCGGGACCGCGGCTAGCCTCCACAGCACGCGAACAGCACGGAGAAGGACAGGTGAGGGCGATGGCCGGCACGACGGACGGGAGCACGAAGCCCGTGGCACAGCGGCTGCTGGCCACCGCCACCCGGCTCTTCGCCGAGCAGGGGTACGACCGGACCTCGGTCCAGGAGATCGTCGAGGCGGCGGGCGTCACCAAGGGCGCGCTGTACCACTACTTCGGCTCCAAGGACGACCTGCTGCACGAGGTCTACGGGCGGGTGCTCCGGCTCCAGCAGGAGCGCCTGGACCACTTCGCGAACGCCGACGCGCCGGTGGAGCAGCGGCTCCGGGAGGCCGCAGCGGACGTCGTCGTCACCACCATCGAGAACCTCGACGACACGAAGATCTTCTTCCGCTCCATGCACCAGCTCTCCCCGGAGAAGGACAAGCAGGTGCGCGCCGAGCGGCGCCGCTACCACGAGCGTTTCCGCGCGCTGATCGAAGAGGGCCAGCAGGCCGGCGTCTTCACCGCCGACGTCCCCGCCGACCTGGTCGTGGACTACCACTTCGGCTCGGTCCACCACCTCGGCACCTGGTACCGCGAGGGCGGCCCCCTCACCCCCCAGCAGGTCGCCGACCACCTGGCGGACCTCCTGCTGCGGGCGTTGCGGCCGTAGCGGCCTCTGTGCTGCGGCGCCGCGCCCGTAGGGGGCGGTGTACGGCGGCGCCTGAGGGGGAGCGCGGCCGCGGTGCCTGAGGGCGGACGTGGGCGCGGGGCTTGCAGGGGGTGCGGCCGCGCGTCGTTCCTGTAGGCGCGGCGCATTCGTATGACTGCGGCGCCGGCCCCGATTGCGCAGACCCACAGACCCCCACCAGGGGGTTACCCAGGTGGGGGTCCGCGCACGCGTGGGGCCGGGATGAAACCGGCCGGGCCTGGGCGAGGCCGGCCGGGGGCCCCGGCGAGGCCGGCCGGGCCCGGCGGGGCTGCGTCCGCCGGGCCCGGGGCGCCTACAGGTACTTCTTGATCTCGCGGCGGGCGAGGGAACGCTGGTGAACCTCGTCCGGACCGTCGGCCAGCCGGAGGGTGCGGGCGCCGGCCCACAGTTCGGCGAGCGGGAAGTCCTGGCTGACGCCGCCCGCGCCGTGCAGCTGCACCGCCTGGTCGATGATGTCCACGACCGTGCGCGGCGTGGCGATCTTGATGGACTGGATCTCCGTGTGCGCGCCCTTGTTGCCGACCGTGTCCATCAGCCAGGCCGTCTTCAGGACCAGCAGCCGCAGCTGCTCGACGGCGACCCGCGCGTCCGCGATCCACTCCTGGACCACGCCCTGCTGCGCGAGCGGCTTGCCGAAGGCCGTACGGGCCACCGCGCGCTTGCACATCAGCTCGATCGCCCGCTCCGCCATGCCGATCAGCCGCATGCAGTGGTGGATGCGGCCCGGACCGAGGCGCGCCTGCGCGATGCCGAAGCCGCCGCCCTCCTCACCGATCAGATTCGACACCGGCACGCGCACGTTCTCGAAGAGCACCTCGGCGTGCCCGCCGTGGTAGTGGTCCTCGTACCCGTACACCTGCATGGCCCGCTTGACCGTCAGGCCCGGCGTGTCGCGCGGCACCAGCACCATCGACTGCTGGCGGCGGATGTCCTCGCCGTCCGGGTCGGTCTTGCCCATCACGATGAAGATCTGGCACAGCGGGTTCATCGCGCCGGAGATGTACCACTTGCGGCCGTTGATGACGTACTCGTCGCCGTCCCGCTCGATGTGCGTGGTGATGTTCGTGGCGTCCGACGAGGCCACCTCGGGCTCGGTCATCGCGAACGCGGACCGGATCTCGCCCGCCAGCAGCGGCTCCAGCCACTGCTTCCGCTGCGCCTCATTGCCGAACTGCGCGAGCACCTCCATGTTCCCGGTGTCCGGCGCCGCGCAGTTCAGCGCCGTCGGCGCGAGCTGCGGGCTGCGCCCGGTGATCTCGGCGAGCGGCGCGTACTGGAGGTTGGTGAGCCCGGCACCGTACTCGGCGTCGGGCAGGAAGAGGTTCCACAGGCCCTGCTTGCGGGCCTCCGCCTTCAGCTCCTCGACGATCGCCGGGGTGTCCCAGGGCGAGGCCAGCGCGGCCCGCTGCTCGTGCGCGACCTGCTCGGCCGGGTACACGTGCTCGTCCATGAACGCGAGCAGCTTCTCGCGCAGTTCCTCGGTGCGGGCGTCGAATGCGAAGTCCATGAGCGGCCTCAGCCTTCCTTCAGGCGGACAGGGTGGACAGGGTGCGGTGGCCGTTGTCGATGAAGCGCGGCACGACCTCGCCGATCCGGTCGAAGCCCGCACCGACGGTCTGGCCGAGCGTGTACCGGTAGTGGATGCCCTCGAGGATCACCGCGAGCTTGAAGTACGCGAACGCGGTGTACCAGGCGACCTGTGAGACGTCGCGCCCGGAGCCGGCCGCGTACCGCTCGATCAGCTCGCCCGGCTCGGGGTGCCCGGGGGCGCTGCGGGTGGTGGTCACGGGCGAGTCGGGGGACTCCTCCTGCTCGCTGTACATGGCCAGCAGGCCGAGGTCGGTGAGCGGGTCGCCGAGCGTGGACATCTCCCAGTCCAGTACGGCGGCGATCCGGTCGTCCGCGCCGACCAGCACGTTGTCCAGCCGGTAGTCCCCGTGCACGACCGCGGGCGCGGGGGAGTCGGGGAGCTTCTTGCCCAGCGCCTCGTGGAGTTCGTCGATGCCGGCCAGTTCGCGGTTCTTCGAGGCGGCGAGCTGCTTGCCCCAACGGCGCAGCTGCCGCTCCAGGAAGCCCTCGGGCCGCCCGAAGTCGCCCAGGCCCACCGACTCCGGGTCCACGGCGTGCAGGTCGACGAGGGTGTCGACGAGGCGCAGCACGATGTCGCGGGTGCGCTCGGGGCCGAGCGGCCGCAGCTGCTCCGCCGTGCGGTACGGCGTGCCGTCGACCAGCTCCATCACGTAGAACGGCGCCCCGATGACCTCCTCGTCCTGGCAGAGGAGCAGCGTCTCGGGCACCGGAACACGGGTATCGTGCAGCGCGCTGATGACACGGTGCTCGCGGGCCATGTCGTGCGCGGTGGCGAGGACATGACCGAGCGGCGGGCGGCGGACGACCCAGCGGCCGGTGCCGTCGGTGACGCGGTACGTGAGGTTGGACCGGCCGCCCTGGACCAGCTCGGCGCTCAGCGGGCCCGCGACCAGGCCGGGGTGCTCCCGGTCCAGGTGGGCGCGGAGCCGCTCCAGGTCGAGGCCGGGCGGATTGTCCTTGCTCATCGTGCGCCTCCGTGTGCTGGGCGGTGGAGTATGACCGTCCACGATCATGCCGACTAGTCGGTATGGCGTCCAGAGGGCGGAGCGAACGCGTTGGGCGCGGGCGTGTTCCGCGCGTCACACGCGGGGGCCGGGAGGCCGGGGCGGAGGGCCCGGGCCGGGCATCGGGGCAGACGATTCGGGGGCGCTGGCGCGCCGTGCTCCGCACGCCGGAAAATGGGTGGCGGTGACGGACAGTGACGAGGATCATCGCTCGCATGACCGAACTCCGTGCGCTCGCCCCCGACGGCGTCCCGCTCACCGCCCTCGACGACGGCGGCAGCGGTCCCACCGTGCTCGTCGTCCACCCCGGCGGCCGGGGCCCCGAGTCCTGGGACGCGGTCGCCCGCCTGCTGACCGACCGCTTCCGGGTGGTCCGCATACGGCGCCGCATCTACGCACCGGGCGTACGCATCGGCCGTCACCACTCGATGGCGGTCGAGGCGGCCGACGTGCTGGCGGTGGCCGGGCTGCTGGCCGCCGACGGCCCCGTGCTGCTCGTCGGGCACTCCTCGGGCGCCGTCGCGGCCCTGGAGGCCGCGCTGCGCGACCCGTCCCCGTTCGCCGGGGTGGTGGCGTACGACCCGCCGATACCGACCCGGTCGCTGCTGGTCGGAGAGGCGGGGCCGCGTGCCCGCGCCGCGCTGGACGCCGGTGACCCGACGGAGGCGATCCGCATCCACTCCCGCGCGATCACCGGCATGCCGGACGAGGCGGTCGAGCAGATGCTCGCCGACCCCCGCGTCCAGGCACTCATCGCCACGCACGCCGAGGCGCAGATCGTCGAGGACGAGATCATCGACGCGCTCGGCCTCGGCGTGGACCGCTACCGCGCCCTCACCCTGCCGGTGACCCTGCTCCAGGGCGAGTCGAGCTTCCCGCACCTGCACGAGCGGGTGGCCGACCTCGCGGCGGTACTCCCGGACGCGCGCGTGGTGACGCTCCCCGGCCAGGGGCACGGCGCGAACTCCACGGCACCGGAAGCGCTGGCGGAGGAGATCGGCCGGGCGGCGAAGGGGGTTTTCGGAGGGTGAGGGGGCGGAGCGGGTGAGGGGCTGAACGGCGCCCCGCGCCCGCAGCGTGACCGCCGCGACGGCGCCCCGTGCTTACGACGGCACCCCGCGCCCGCCCTACGGAACCCAGCACTCACGGCACCCCGCGTCCGCGCCCAGGGCACCCCGTGCCCGCCCCACGGCACCCCGCGTCCCCGCTCGCGCCCTACAACGTGATCGCCGCGCCCAGTCCCACCAGGACCAGCGTGCAGCCGGCGGCCAGAAGTGCCGTGCGGAGGCCCATGGTCCGCGGCGGGCCGTCCGCGGGCGGCGCGGCCAGCTTCCGTATGCGCGTGTGCGCGGCGGTCAGGAAGGCCAGCCCGGCGAGGACCAGCAGCGCCACGAGGGCGACCTCCAGCCCGGTGGGCTCGCCGGTGAGCAGCACCTGACGCCAGGCCAGTACCACCGCGACCGCGCAGGACAGCGTCGTACGCCGCCATGCCATCCGGGTCCGCTCGGGCTGCAGGCCGGGGTCCCGGGCCGCGCCCCGGCGTTCCTCCTCGCCGCCCATCGTCAGCGTGACCAGCCCAGCAGCACGACCACCGCGATGGCCACCGCCAGGAGTCCGACGCCGGCGCCCAGCAGCGCGGGGAAGCGCGAAGCGGGCAGGTCCTCGCCGCGCCGCATCGCGCGTTCGCAGCGCACCCAGTGGTTGACCGAGCGCACCGCGCACAGCGCGCCGCCCGCGAGCAGCGCCACCGTGAAGACCGTCCGCACCGTCTGGTGCAGCGACGGCAGGAACTGGTCGACCGCGAAGCCACCGCCGATCAGCGCGAACGCGGTGCGCAGCCAGGCCAGGAAGGTGCGCTCGTTGGCGAGCGAGAACCGGTAGTCGGGGGTGCTGCCCTCACTGCGCAGCCGTCCGGGCGCGAACCACAGACGCAGGTCGGCGGCGAGCGCCCGCACGCGGTCCGGGAAGATCATGATCCGTACCCTATCCGGCGGCCGGCCGACCGGCCGCCTCCCATGCGCGCAGCCGCCGGAACGCCTCCAGGCCGTCCGGCACCCACTCCCACTCCGGCAGCCGGGCCGCCAGCTCCTCCTCGGTGAGGAAGGCGTGCCAGGCGACCTCCTCGGCCTGCGGGGCGACCGGCAGCGTGCAGCGCACCTCGTAGACCGCCGACCACCAGGTGTGCTCCGGCGTCTCGTACAGGAACTTGAACAGCGGTACGGGGCGGGGGAGTCCGGTCACGCCCAGCTCCTCCTCGGCCTCGCGCAGCGCCGCGTCGTCGTAGGACTCGCCTGCGCCGACCACCCCGCCGACGAACATGTCGTAGTGCGAGGGGAAGATCAGCTTCTGCGCGGTACGGCGGTGCACGAAGATCCGGCCCTCGCCGTCCCGGGCCAGGATGAAGGTGCAGCGGTGCCGCAGCCGGCGCGCGTACGCCTCGCCGCGCGGGGCCTGCCCCACGACCCGGTCGTGCTCGTCGACGATGTCGAGGATCTCGTCGGCGTTGAGCGGCTGCTGAGAGTCCGGTCCGGCCGGCTGCTGATCGGTCATGGGGCCATGCAATCAGACGGCGGGCGGAAGGCGGCCAGGGGCGGGTGACGGGCGGCGCCGTGGGCCCGCCGGGGCGTCGGACGCTGGCCCGCCGGGTGCGGCCGGGTGCGGCCGGGTGCTGCGGGGTGCGGTTGGGTACGGCCGGGGCGGCTGCCTGACCGGCCATGGCGCAGGCCCGCCCGTCGGCTGTATCGCCGTACGCCTCGTCCACCCCGTCCGCCCCGTCCGTCCCGGGCGCCCTACTGCCCCATCACGTACTTGACCGTCGGACCGGTGGTCCAGCCGCCGTCGACCGCCAGTTCGGCGCCGGTCACGTAGGACGCCGCATCGGAGAGCAGGTAGACCACCGCGCTCGCGATCTCGTGCGGCTCGCCGACTCGGCCCATCGGGGTGTTGGGGTAGTTGCCCTCGCCCTTCTGGATGCCGACGCCGGCCGTCATCGGGGTGTACGTCATGCCCGGGTGCACGGAGTTGACGCGGATGCGGTCCGTACCCAGCTCCACCGCTGCCACCTTCGAGAGGCCGCGCACGCCCCACTTCGAGGCGCCGTAACCGCCGGTCATCGCAAGGCCCATCAGGCCGGCGGCCGAGGAGATGTTGACGATGGAGCCCGCGCCGCGCTCCCGCATCAGGGGGATGACCGTCTTCATGCCGATGAAGACACCGGTGAGATTGATGTCGATCACCTTGCGGAAGAAGTCGACGGAAATGTCCTCCAGCGGCTGACCGGTGGATATCCCCGCGTTGTTGACCAGCCCGTCGAGGCCGCCGAATTCGGTGACGGCGAAGTCCGCCACCCGCTGCCAGTCCGCCTCGGAGGTGACGTCGTGCGGCAGGAAGCGGGCCGCGTCGCCCAGTCCGGCCGCGGTCGCCGCACCCTCCTCCGCCAGGACGTCGGTGAGGACGACCCGCGCGCCGGCCGCCACGGCCTCCCTGGCCGCCTCGGCGCCCAGCCCACGTGCGCCGCCGGTGATGAGAATGGTCTTGCCGGACAGATCGGTCATCGTGCACTCCTGTGTCGGGAAGCGGGCCGCCCCTCCTCCGGGGCGGGGGCGCGCAGCAGCGCCACCGTGGTGGTGACGAGGTCGGCGAGGAAGGTCTCCTCCGTGGTGAGCGGGCGCGCGCCGTCGAGGTACTGGCGCGCCCGGTCGGACAGCGCCGCGCCGATCAGCGTGAGCGCCAGGTCCGTGCGCTCCAGCCGGATCGCTTCGGGCAGTCCGGCGGCCGCGAGCGAGCCCTCGATGCGCTCGATCAGCTCCCAGTAGGCGGTGCCCGCCAGCGTGGGGTGCGGTGTCCGGCTGCGGATGCCGCTCTCATGGCTGAGCTGTGCGGAGATCCGCAGGCAGCGCAGCCCGCGTACGTCGCTCAGCTGGGTCGCCTCGGCGGTCACCAGGGCCCGTACGAGGTCCTCCAGCGTCGGCTCCGGCAGCTCCGCGAGGAGTGGCGCGAGCGCCGCCTCCGTACGCCGCAGCCGGCCGGCCATCACCGCGTCCAGCAGGCCCGCGCGGGATCCGAAGTGGTACTGCACCGCCGAGGGGTTGGCCTGGCCGGCCAGCCGCACGATGTCGCGGGTCTGGGCGCCGTCGACGCCCTGCGCCGCGAAGATCTCCTCCGCGGCGCGGATCAGCTTGTCCCGGGTCTCGGCCCCTGCGGTTCTCGCCATGACGCCATATTAATACTCGCCATTATTAAATGCACGGGTGTGAGGTGCCGCACGGATGCGGAGGTGGTGCGTACGGGGTGACGCTGCCCGCCGGGCGCGGCCTTCAGGGCGTGGCCCTCGGGGCGCGACCTCCAGGCGCGGGGGAGCGCGGTGACGGCTCGGTGGCTCGGTGGGTGGCTCGGAGGGTGGCGCCCCCCGCGTGGCCCTCCGGCGCGCCGACCGCGGAACCCGAGGGGGCCACATGCGGCGGCCTTACGGGGGTGCGCGGGGTGGCACCCAGGAGTGTCGGGCGGGACGGGCTCCACGAGTGCCATGCGAGGCGGGCCTACGAGTGTCGTGGGGGGGGCGGGCGACGGGCCGCACGAATGTCGTGCGAGGCGGCCTGTATGGATGTCGTGCGAGACGGCCCATTTGGGTGCAGTGCGGGGCGGGCCTCACGAGTGCCGCGCTGGGCGGCTCCCACGAGTGCCGTGCGGGGTGAGCCCCATGAACGTCGTACGGGCGGCCCGTCCAAGTGTCATGTCGGGCGCGGCCCCAAGATGCCGTGCGGCGGCGCCGCCCTCAGCCCGGCAGTCCCTCGCTGACGCGGCGGGAGACCTTGATGGCGTACAGGTCCAGGATGCCGGGCGGCTCGGCGATGCCGGGGCCGCCGGCGCGGATCCATGCCGCGATGTCCGCCAGCGCGTCGTCGTCGTTGACCAGGCCCAGCCACACGGGACGGCCGCCCGCCGCGCGCCCCTCGGGGGACGGCTGGACCACGACCACGTTCGCCTGGTCGCAGACGTCCAGGCACTCCGAGGCGCGTACCGGCGCCGCGCCGTCCAGCGCCGCGCGCAGTCGCGGGATCTGCTGGGCGTGGTCGACGCCGGGCACCTTGGCCGCGTCACCGCAGCAGCAGCCGCGGCACACCGTGACGCGGCAGGAGGCGGCCCGGTCGGCGGATCGGCGGGAGGACTTGTTGATCACCGGCCCATCGTACGGGGCGCCGCGTACGAGGGGGCGGCCCGTACGGCCCCGGGTGTGGCGCACAACTCCCCGCGGCAACAGGGAGTTTGAGTGCCGCGGAAGGCCCATCGGGGTAGGACCGGTGGCATGACTCACACTGCTACCGATGCGTACGCCGGGGCGCGCCCCGTGGATGCGATCCCCGGCCCCAAGGGGCTGCCGCTCCTCGGGTCGATGTTCGAACTGCAGCAGGACTCCCTGGGTGCGTTCCTCCGGGCCCGCCGCGACCACGGGGACGTGGTGCGGATATCGGCGGGGCCGCCCGGGCTGCGGACCGTCCTGCACGGCGTCTTCGGCCCCGAGGGAGTGCAGCAGGTGCTCGCCACGGAGTCGGCGAACTTCCGCAAGGACAACCCGTTCTACGAAGAGGTCCGGGCCGCCTTCGGGAACGGCCTGCTGACCAGCCAGGACGCCGATTACCTGCGCCAGCGCCGGCTGGTGCAGCCGCTGTTCACCAAGCGCCGGGTGGACGGGTACGCGGACGCGATCGCCGAGGAGGCCGCCGCGGTCGTCGCGCGCTGGAGCGGTCGCGAGGGCGTCGACCTGGTCGCCGAGATGAGCCGGCTGGCGCTGCGTACGGTGGCGCGCATCCTCTTCGGCTCCGACGTGGAGGCCGCCGTCGAGGTCATCCACCGCTCCTTCCCGGTGATCAACTCCTATGCCCTCAGCCGCGCCTACGCGCCGGTCAACGTGCCGCGCGAGTGGCCGACGCCCGGCAACCGCCGCGCCATGGCCGCCATCGCCGAGGTCTACGCGGTCTGTGACCGGATCATCGCCGAGCGCCGCGCCGCACCCGGTGGCCCCGTGGGCGAGGATCTGCTCACGCTGCTCGCGCAGGCCGGCAGCGAGGAGGACGGCAGCCTGGACGCGACCGAGATCCGCGACCAGGTGCTGATCTTCCTGCTCGCCGGTCACGAGACCACCGCGACCTCCATGGCCTTCACCCTGCACCTGCTCGCGCGCCACCCTGAGGAGCAGGCGCGCGCCCGCCAGGAGGTGGCGGAAGTGCTGGGCGACCGTGTGCCCACCGCCGCGGACCTGGAGCGGCTGCCGTACCTGACGCGCGTGCTCAAGGAGGGCATGCGGCTCTACCCGGCCGCTCCGGTGGTCGGCCGCCGGGCCGTGGCGGACACGGAGATCGGCGGCCACCGCATCCGGGCGGGCTCCGACGTCGTGGTCGCGCCGTGGGTCACGCACCGCAATCCCGACCTGTGGGAGGACCCGGAGCGCTTCGACCCCGAACGGTTCACGCCGGAGCGGTCGGCCGGGCGGCATCGCTACGCGTGGTTCCCGTTCGGCGGCGGCCCGCGGGCCTGCATCGGCCAGCACTTCTCGATGCTGGAGTCGGTCCTGGCGCTGGCCACGCTGCTGCGCGCGTACGAGCTGGAGGCGGCCGACGACGCCGAGGTGCCGGTGGGCGCGGGCATCACCCTCCAGGCGAAGGGCCCGGCGCGGGTCCGGCTGCGGCCGCGGACGTAACGGCCGGCCGCCGCCCGCCCGCTCCCTCCCGCGTGCGCAACGGGCGCCGACCGACGCCCACCCCGTCCCCGCCCGTGTCTCGCCGGGCGCGCCGAAACCATCCGCCAAACGCTACGAAAATAGCGTTTGCGTTTTCGCCGCGCTCGGCGTAGCGTCTTTTCCGGCCCCATTGCCGTCGATTGGAGAAGGCCGTTGCTCGTCTGAGGTCCTGAGACACCGCGCTGGTCCCAGCGCACCGTGCCCGACCTCGGCGTGCCTTCGTGCCCACGACGGCCGACCAGCCGCCCGCGTACGCGTCCCTCACGTACGCGCGACGACCACGGCAGCCCGTGTTCGTCCCCGGTGGCCGGCACCTGCACGGTCCCCCGCTCCAGCGGTGTCTCTATGCGCTGTTCCCCATCAGCCCACGCCCGCTCAGGGAGACCTGTATGTCTACGCACGACCGCTCCGCCGCCACCTCCATCGTCTGCACCGGTCTGTCCTTCGCCTGGCCCGACGGCACGGCCGTCCTGGACGACTTCCAGCTCACCATCGGTCCCGGCCGCACCGGCCTCATCGGGCTCAACGGCGCCGGCAAGTCCACCCTGCTGAAGCTCGTCGCCGGGGAGCTGCGGCCCACCGCGGGCACGGTGAAGACCGCCGGCGAGATCGGGTACCTCCCGCAGAACCTCACCCTGGACACAGCCCTCCCCGTGGACGAGGTGCTGGGCATCGCCCGCACCCGCGCCGCACTGCACGCCATCGAGGGCGGCGACCCGAGCGAGGCCCACTTCGCCGCCGTCGGGGACGACTGGGACGTCGAGGAGCGCGCCCGCGCCACCCTCGACCAACTCGGCCTGCACGGCATCGACCTGGACCGCACCATCGGGGAGGTGTCCGGCGGCGAGTCCGTGCTGCTGCGGCTGGCCGCCCTGCTGCTCCGCCGCCCGGACGTCCTGCTGCTCGACGAGCCCACCAACAACCTCGACCGCCGGGCCAGGGCGCGGCTGTACGAGGCCGTCGAGCGCTGGTCAGGCGTCCTGGTCGTGGTCAGCCACGACCGGGAGCTGCTCGACCTCGTCGACCAGATAGCCGACCTGAGGGCCGGCGAAGTCCACTGGTACGGCGGCAACTTCACCGCGTACGAAGCGGCGCTCGCCGTCGAGCAGGAGGCCGCCGAGCGCATGGTGCGGGTCGCCGAGGCCGATGTGCAGCGGCAGCGGCGCGAGCTGACCGACGCGCACGTCAAGCTGGCCCGCCGGGTCCGCTACGGCAACAAGATGTCCGCCAACAAGCGCGAGCCCAAGATCATCATGAACGAGCGGAAGCGCCAGGCCCAGGTCTCGGCCGGCAAGCACCGCATCATGCACACCGAGAAGCTGAAGGAGGCGAAGGAACGGCTCACCGAGGCGGAGGAAGCGGTCCGCGACGACGAGGCGATCCGCGTCGACCTGCCGCACACCGCCGTGCCCGCGGGCCGCGGCGTACTCACCCTGCGGGATCTGACCACCCGCTGCGGCACCCACGTCAACCTGGAGCTGCGTGGCCCGGAGCGGCTGGCGCTCGTCGGGCCGAACGGCTCGGGCAAGACGACCCTGCTCCGCACGATCACCGGCGAGCTCGCCCCGGCGGCGGGCGAGGCCGTGGTGCACGTACCGCACCGCTTCCTGCCCCAGCGCCTGGACGTGCTCGACGACCGGCTGACCGTCGCGGAGAACGTCGCCCGGTTCGCCCCGCAGGCCACCGTGAACCACATCCGGGCCCGGCTGGCCCGCTTCCTCTTCAAAGGGGCCCGCGCGGACCAGCCGGCCGCCACCCTCTCCGGCGGCGAACGCTTCCGCGCGACCCTCGCCGCCCTCATGCTCGCCGAGCCCGCCCCGCAGCTCCTGCTGCTGGACGAGCCCACCAACAACCTCGACCTGGCGTCCGTCCGCCAGCTGGTCGCCGCCCTCGACGCCTACGAAGGAGCCCTGATAGTCGTGAGCCACGACGAACGCTTCCTGACCGAAGCCGGCATCACCCGCACCCTGGATCTGGGGGAGGTGTCACCGGAGGCGGGTGGCTGACGGCAGCGGCGAGCCCGGACACCAGCGGGCCCGGTCCCTCAGAAGTGCTGCAGCAACTTCGGAAAGGCGGTGAGCCGCAGCACCTTCTCGTCCGCCGGGTCCAGCTCGTCGTGCTCCAGCACCCACGTGTTGTCGTTCGGGATGAACACCGCGTTCATCCCGGCGGCACGCGCGGGGAGGATGTCCGACCTGGGGGAGTTGCCGATCATCCAGGCCGACTCCGGCGTCAGCCCGTACTCCCGCGCCAGCCCGCGGTACGTCCCGGCGTCCTTCTCCGCGACGATGTGCACGCCCCGGAAGTGGTGCGCCAGCGCCGAGTTGTCCACCTTCCGCCGCTGCTCCTCCGCGTCGCCCTTGGTCAGCAGCAGCAACTCGTGCCGCCCGGCCAACTCGGCGAGCGTGGCGGCGACTCCGGGAATCAGCTCCACGGTTCCGCCGTCGAACGACGTTGCCCACGCCGCGATCCGCGCCAGCTCCTCGGCCGTGGCGTCCCGCCCGTGCAACTGCGCCAGGCACTCGCCCAGGCTGCGCAGGAAGACCTTGCTGCCGTAGCCGTGCGCCTTGGCGTTGGCCGCCTCGACGGCGTCCAGCGCCGCCCGCACCCCGTCCCGCCCGAGCCGCAGCCCGATCTCCGGATCGGTCATCCAGTCCAGGAACTCCCCGATCACCCGCTCGAAGATGACGTTGTTCTCCCAGAGCGTGTCGTCCGCATCAAAGATCAGCACCTTCTCCGTACCGCCCAACCCGGCCTCCCCACCACGCCGATCACCAACAGTCCGGCCCGCAGCGTAATGAGCGGGGCCGCCGGGGCGCACGGGGTTATCGGGTGGACGGACGGCCCGAAGGAAAAGCGAGTCCTCCGCATTTCAACCAATCCTTCTGTGAGTGGCGGCACATGTCACCCATTTGCTGCGTGATCACGCCAATGGCAGGATTACTCCCGCGTTCGCACCGCGAGCGCTTCTTTTTCTCGCACCCGAACTGACCATTCGGGCGCCTGTACCACACTGAAGATCCGTGCGCGTATGCATGGATCGGGGGAAACATGAAGACAAAGACCGCACGTTCGCGCTTCCTGAAGGGCGCCGCGAGCGCTGCCGCACTCAGCGCCGGCCTGCTGATCGCCGCTCCGAGCGCACACGCCACCAGTAGCTCCGGCACCTGGAACATTCCGGGTGGCAACAAGATGTCGGTGAACGCCTGGCACTGCGGGGCCTTCGTCAACGCCTGCGACTGGAAGGCGTCCACGAAGATGACGGGCAGCAACCCGAAGAAGGCCCAGTGGATCAAGAACGTCGCCGACCTCCAGGCGCACGGGATCAGCGTGAGCATCAAGATCTCGAAGAACCCCGAGGCGTCGCTCACCATGGTGAGCAAGTCCCTGGGGCGGGTGACCTGGAAGAACACCAAGACGTGGATCTCCGACACCAGCGGTCAGATGCGCCCGAGCAAGCTGACCACGTACGTGTCGACCAAGAGCTGCGGCTCCGCCCAGCTCACCAGCAAAATCAAGTTCAGCACGAAGTGCGTCTACGCAGGGGCTGCCTGACCAGCAGCCGCGGCTGAAGCGAACCGACCCATGAGAGCGGGCCGCCGGATACCGGGCGGCCCGCCCTCACGGATACGCACGGAGTGCGGGGGAAAGCGTGTCCCATTCACGACGCGGTATGGCATGCCCGGAAAACGGGTCGGGCCGAAGACCGGGCAACTGGCTGCTCCTGATGCTGTGTTGCTGCCTGCTGCTCAGTTCCTGCGGCGCTGCCGCGGAAGGAAATTCCGGACGGGCGGAAAAGCGGCCGTCCGACCCCTTCAAGAAATTCGTCAGTGCACAGAACGGGCTGTATTACCACCCGTTCCTGCTGAACGAGCCCGCCGGTGCCGAGGCGCAGTCCTATGCGCTGACCGTGCTGGCGGAAACGGGCCCCGAACCGAAAGTCTCCCTCGACGCGAAAGGGCAGTCAGCGCTGCGCGGGGACGCACTCGCCATGTCCCCCCTGTGGGGACGCTACTGGCTGATTCCCTTCCGGCGGGCGGACGCCACCGGCGTACTCGGCCCCCGGGACGCCGAGGCCGTGCGGAAGCTCCGCCGGAAGGACGGCTCCTACCGGGACCCCGACCAGGACGCCAAGGACACCGCCGCACTCATCGGCAGCACCTGGGCGGCGCTGGAGGTGCTCGACGCCATCGGCTCCCTCGGCGAAGCCGACCCCGCGGAAACCGGGCCGACCGCCGCCTGGCTCACCTCCCGCGCCGAAGGGACCCATGACCTCTCCGAAGCCGGGGCGCTGGCCCGCTCCCTGCGGCTCCTGTCGCGACCCGTACCGGAACGCCTCACGCGGCTCGAGGCGCCCCGCATGGCCGGCTTCACCTCACTGAAGCCCGGCGAACGGATCGCCCGGCTCGTCGACACCTACGGCTACGTGCAGATCCAGGAGGCGGCAGGACACCGGCCCGAGATCGACGTACCGGCCTGGCGGCAGGTCCTGCGGCACAACGCGGACACCCTCGACTACGAACAGCTCTTCTACGCCGTGCACATCCTGCGCGCGGCCGGTGCCGACGAGGGCGCGTACACCGACGTGCGCCGCCGTCTGGAACGCAACCGGCTGGACGACGGCACCGTGCGGGACCCGGACACGTACGCGGGCAGCCTGGACGCCTCCCTGTGGGTGGAACGACTGCGTACCCTGGCCGGCCTCCCGACCGAGGACCGCCGCCTCGTCACCGCGCTGGACCGCGCGGCCGTGACCGCCGACCACAGCCCCGACAGCGGCGAACTGCTCGCACGGGCCGCGCTGTACCGGCAGGCGGGCACCTCGGACGGCGCTCAGCCCACCACCAACGCGGCGAACGCGGAATGCCGGGCGGGGCGACTGCTGCCCGGCACGGTCACGGCGGACAACGCGTCCCCGTGGCAGCGCCAGAGCATGGCGTGCACCGAAGCCGGCAGCACCGTGCCCGCGCCGGCCGTGGACCGGTGGCAGCTGGACAGCCCGCAGCAGGTGGCGGCCGCCGCAGCGCTCGTCGTGGGGCTGTACGCCACGGGTCACCGGGACGCCGTCCCCGCATGGATCACCGCCGATGCGCTCGCGTCCTGGGCGAGGAACCCGGAGCGGTTCACCTCCGTCTTCGACTACGCCCAGACCGTACGCGCCCACCTGCTGCTCGGCGGCGAGGCGAAGGGCGCCCTACGTGCCGCGATGCGACGGGGCACCGGCCCCTACAAGGGCTGCCCCGGCCTCCCGGACCTCTACCGGACCGGCGGCGACGACCCGGGCTGCGACCTCAAGACCACCTGGGCGGTACGGGCCCTGGACCAGCAGGCACACGGCGTACTGAACGCCCTGCCCGACGACGCTGCCCGCACGGCAGCCAGGAAAGACGACGTCATGGACGAAGACGGGAACAACGAGTGAGTACGCCACTGCGCGCCGAAGGAGTGGGCAAGTCCTACTCCCTGCGCGGACGGAGAATCGACGTACTGAGCAGGGCCGGCCTCACCGTGCACGGCGGGCGGATCAGTGCTCTCATGGGCCGCTCCGGCTCGGGCAAGAGCACCCTGCTGCACGTCCTCGGACTGCTCACCCCGCCCGACACCGGGCGCGTCCTGCTCGACGGCGAGGACACGACCGGCCTGCGCGACGCCGAACTGGCCGAGCTGCGCCGCCGGCGGCTGGGATTCGTCTTCCAGTCCTACAACCTGCTGCCGCAGCACTCCGCGCTGGACAACGTGGTGCTGCCCTCGCTGCAGCGGCGCACCCCCGCCCGGCAGCGGGGCCGCGAACTGCTGGCCCGGGTCGGCCTCGGTGACCGTGCCGGCCACCGTCCCGGCGAGCTGTCCGGCGGCGAACAGCAGCGCGTGGCACTGGCCCGCGCGCTCATCAACGACCCGCCGGTCATCCTCGCCGACGAGCCCACCGGCAACCTCGACGAACGCAGCGAAGAACTGCTCCTCGGCCTGTTCCGGGAGCTGGCCGACGAAGGCAAGGCCGTACTCCTCGTGACCCACAACCAGTCCGTGGCCGAGGCCGCCGACACGGTGGCGCACATCGTCGACGGCACTCTCGACGAGACCGGAACCGGGACCGCCGCCGACGCGCGGCACGCCTCGGCACGAGAGGCGGACACCGCATGAGCCTGCTCCGACTCGCCCTGTCCAACGTCCTCGCCCTGCGCCGCAGACTGTACGGCCTGATCACCCTGGTGACCGTCGCCGCAGCCGTCTGCCTGGCCTCCCTGGGCATCGCCGACCGCGCCCAGGGAGCCGCCGACAACGGCGTGCGGGAGAGCTATGCCAACCGCAGCATCAAGATCGACCGGAGCGACGGCGACCGCCCCGACGCCAAGCCGCTGACCGACCGTGCCGAACGACGCCTGCGGGCGCTGCCCGGCGTGCAGTCCGTGCAGCACCGCGCGCAGGCGTCGTTCGGCCTCAAGGACGACCGCGTCGACGGGGTCCTGCTGTACGCCACCACCCACCGCGCCTCGCTCGCCCCGCCCGTCCTCGACTCCGTCCGCAGCCACCTCTTCCCGCTGCGCCCCGGCGAGGTCGTCCTCCCCGCCACCGCCCAGGGCGAGAACCTGGCACCGGAACTGGGCAGGAAGATCACCGTCGAGACCACCCGGTACATCGCCCAGGGACAGGGCACCGGCGCCTCCGACACGGTCCGCGTCGTCGGCCTCTACGACCCCGCCTGGCAGCTCGACGGCCCGGACGTGGCGTACGCCGACGACGCCACCGTCGTGCGCTGGGCCGCAGCGAAGGCCGGGATGGCGGCCGAGAGCTACCCGAGCACGGTCGGGTACGACCAGCTCACCGTGGTCGCCGAGTCCTCCGGCAAGGTGGCGGACGTCCAGCACCGCATCCAGCGGCTCGGCTACCCGGCCACCACCCTGCGGCAGGAACTCAGCGCGCTGCCCGGAGTACTGGAACTCATCCGGACCGTCGGCCGGGTGCTGGTCGTGGTCCTCGGACTGCTCTCCTTCGCGGGGGCGGCCACCGTGACCGGAGCGCTGGCCCGCCAGCGGTCACGCGAGATCGGCATCCTCAAGGCCGTCGGCTTCCGCACCCGCTCCGTCCTCACCCTGCTCGTACTGGAGACGGCACTGGCCGGCGCGGTGGCCGCAGTGCTCGGCACGGTGCTCGGCGCCGCGCTGAGCGGCGCGGGAGCCGCCGCGCTGCGCAGCCGGACGGACACCGCCGCCTACGTGGAGGGCGCGGTCCTGCTCCCCGGCCCGGGCATGTCGCTGCTGCTGCTCGGGGCCCTGGTAGTCGTCGTGGTCGCCGGTGCACTGCTGCCGGCCCGGCGCGCGGCAGCACTTCCCCCCACCGACGCGATGAAGGACTGGTGACCCCATGCACAAGCACGACAAGCCCGACGCCCCCGTCACGAAGGACGGGGCGCGGCGCCGCGCCCGGCGCTCCGCACTGCCGCTGGCCGCGGCCGGACTGCTCACCGCGCTCGCGGCCACGGCCTGCTCGGTGGAGCCGGGCGGCGTCGAGCTGGGCAAGGACTGGAAGGGCGCCCGGGCCTTCGCGCTGAGCGAGGTCGACGGCCAGCTGACCGTCATCGGCGTGAACCCGGTGAAGGGCAAGGCCGAGCCGCTCGTCGTCGTCCCCTCGCAGGCCGACGACAACGACACCCTCGCACCCCAGATCGTCCGGCTCGCCGACGGCCGCTGGATGATCTCGGTACCGCGCAAGGGCGGCAAGCCGGACCGGCTCTACGCGCTCGACCGCAAGGACCACTCCGTGGCCGTGCAGGGCGCCGGGGTCGAGTCGCTGCACGGACTGTTCCCGGCCAGGAGCCGGGTCGCCGCCGTCCCCGGACTCCCCGACGAGGACACCCACGGCGGCAAGGGCACGGGCGGCCCCAGCGCGATCCTGGTGCAGAACCCGGCGGACTGGACCACCGACCGCACGGTGCGGGTGCCCGGCACCGTCTCGCTCGCCGCGTCCTCGCGCGGCTCCGACACCCTCTGCGTGACCCGCGACGCGGCGGACGGCAAGGGCCGGACCAGGGTGTCCACCGTCGGCCTGACCGACGGCAAGGTCACCGAGGCCGCCGCGGCCCCGGAGGGCTTCACGGTCCAGCAGCTCGCCTGCGCCGACGGAACCCCCGTACTCGCCGGTGCCGGCAGTACACAGGGGAAGACCTCCGCGGGGTCCGGCAGGCTCGACGTGGCCCACAAGGACGGCAACGTGATCGTCACCGCCGACGGCGGACGCGTCGATCAGCTCGCCGTGGACGGGGACACCCTCGTCGCGGCGGTCTTCCACAAGGACCACGAGCGCCTCGTCACGCTCGACATGACGTCGGGGAAGGAAACGCACCGGGTGACGCTCCCCGGGCTGACCGACGCCGCCGGCCTCCAGCACACGGAGCGGGGCTGGCTGGCCCTCTCCGACGAGGGCGCCGTCCTCACCGACCCCGCGTCGGGCGCGACCAAGAAGATCGGACTGCCCGGCAAGCTGCTCGCTTCCTGAGCGGAGAGGCACGGTGGGCCGCTGACCGCGGGCCCTGGCCCGGTGTACGGACATCCTCGGACGGGTGGCCGTGCATCGGGCCTTCGTCGTTCTTCGCCCGGTCCGCGGGCCCGGAAGGCCCCGAAACGACGATTCCCCGCGGTCTCGGTGAGACCGCGGGGAACCGGCTGGTGTCCGAGGGGGGACTTGAACCCCCACGCCCGATAAAGGGCACTAGCACCTCAAGCTAGCGCGTCTGCCATTCCGCCACCCGGACAAGGTGTCTGTCGGGCGGGCCGTCTGCGCCCTTCCGACGTGGAAAACCATAGCAAACATTTGGGGGTGGTCGATCACGCGCTCGGCCGGGGCGTACGCGGCGGTGGCCGTGGGGCGGGTGCCGGGCGCCGCGGCGGGTGCCCGGCGGGGTGCGGTACCGCCCGCACGGCTGTGACCAGCGTGTGTCGGGAGGATTGCGGCCTTGGGCCCCGGGCGGGGGAGAGGGAGGATGGCGGAAGACCCCCGTCGCGGTGACCGCGCGTACCGGCGCGAACCGCGGCCGTGAAGCATGAGGAGGCAGCGTGAGCGAGTCGAAGCCCGCACCGGACGCGGCACAGCCGGTCCCGTCCGTCACCGGCGAGGACGAGGTCGTCGACCTGTGCCGCGACCTGATCCGGATCGACACGAGCAACTACGGCGACCACTCGGGCCCGGGTGAGCGGGCCGCCGCCGAGTACGTCGCGGAGAAGCTGGCCGAGGTCGGCCTCGAACCGCAGATCTTCGAGTCCCACCCGGGACGCGCCTCCACGGTCGCCAGGATCGAGGGCGAGGACCCCTCGCGCCCCGCGCTGCTGATCCACGGGCACACCGACGTCGTACCGGCCAACGCCGTCGACTGGACCCACCACCCCTTCTCCGGCGAGATCGCCGACGGGTGCGTGTGGGGCCGCGGCGCGGTCGACATGAAGGACATGGACGCGATGACGCTGGCGGTCGTCCGCGACCGGCTGCGCACGGGCCGCAAGCCCCCGCGCGACATCGTGCTGGCGTTCCTCGCGGACGAGGAGGCGGGCGGCGTCTACGGCGCCGGCCACCTGGTCAAGGAGCACCCGCACCTCTTCGAGGGCGTGACCGAGGCGATCAGCGAGGTCGGCGGCTTCTCCTTCACCGTCAACGAGAACCTGCGGCTCTACCTGGTCGAGACGGCCCAGAAGGGCATGAACTGGATGAAGCTCACCGTGGACGGCACCGCCGGCCACGGTTCGATGATCCACAAGGACAACGCGATCACCGAGCTGTCCGAGGCCGTGGGGCGCCTCGGGCGGTACGAGTTCCCGGTCCGGGTGACCAAGACCCTGCGGCACTTCCTCGACGAGCTCGGCGACGCGCTGGGCACCGAGCTCGACCCCGAGAACATGGACGAGACGCTCGCCAAGCTCGGCGGCATGGCCAAGCTCATCGGCGCCTCGCTGAAGAACACCGCCAACCCGACGCAGCTGGGTGCCGGGTACAAGGTCAACGTCATCCCGCAGCAGGCGACCGCGTACGTGGACGGGCGCTTCCTGCCCGGCTTCGAGGAGGAGTTCGAGGCGGACCTGGACCGCATCCTCGGGCCGCGGGTCAAGCGCGAGCCGATGCACGCGGACAAGGCGCTGGAGACCACCTTCGACGGCGCGCTGGTGAACGCCATGCAGTCGGCGCTGCAGGCCGAGGACCCGATCGCCAAGGCCATCCCGTACATGCTCTCCGCCGGCACGGACGCGAAGCACTTCGACAACCTCGGCATCCGCGGCTTCGGCTTCGCGCCGCTCAAGCTGCCGCCGGAGCTGGACTTCGCGGGCATGTTCCACGGCGTGGACGAGCGGGTGCCGGTGGACGGGCTGAAGTTCGGCGTGCGGGTGCTGGACCGGTTCATCGAGCAGAGCTGACGGCAGTCGGCAATCGGCAGACGGCAGGAATGGCAGCCGGTTCGCCGGCCGGCGGTCGGCGGCCGGACGGGCCTGGCGGCTCCCGCGATCGTGGGACACACGGGGGACTGAGGTCGAGTACGTGGCTGACGCCGTCGTCCACCACATTCGTCAACCCGGGTCAGTCATTCGTGAGCACTTAACTGAAAAGAGTGAATGCAACCATAGGCTCGTAGCTTCAATACACCTTCCTCGTTACAAGGAATGCGGCCCGAAGTTTGCGGTCGCATTGCCTACAAGGAGGAACAATGATCAAGAAGATCGTCGCTGCTGCGGCTGCCGCTGGTGGTCTCGTGCTCGCCGGCGCGGGGCTCGCCGCCGCCGACTCGGGCGCGCAGGGCGCTGCCGTCCACTCGCCGGGCGTGCTGTCCGGCAATGTCGTCCAGGTTCCGGTGCACGTGCCGGTGAACGCCTGCGGCAACACGGTCTCCGTGATCGGGCTGCTGAACCCCGCCTTCGGTAACACCTGCGTCAACCAGTGACGTTGCGCATCACCCCCTGGGGGGAGTGATTCCGGTCGGCTCCGAAGTGCGTGCCATGCGCTTCGGGGCCGACCGCTTTCGACGGACGGACACCCACGACCGTTCGCCGCGGGGGGACGGAAACCCACGCTCCGTCCGCCCTTCGAAAACGAAAAAGGGGAAGGGACGACCTATGCGTAAGGTCGCGAGAAAGAGCCTGATCACCGTCGTGGCAGCGGGTGGCGTACTCGCCGTTTCGGGTGGTTACGCACATGCGGACGCGGGCGCGAGCGGCGCCTCCGCCCATTCGCCGGGGGTACTGTCCGGGAATTCGGTCCAGGCGCCCGTACACGTCCCGGTCAACGTCTGCGGAAACACCGTGAACGTCGTCGGTCTGCTCAACCCGGCGTCGGGCAACAGCTGCGGGAACGGCTCCGGTGGCGGAGACCACGGCGGCGGATCCCACGGCGGTCATGGCTCCGGCCCTGCCGCCGGGGCCGAGGGGGGTACGCACGACTCGCCGGGCGTCGGCTCGGGGAACAGCGTCCAGGCGCCCGTGGACGCACCGATCAACATCTGCGGCAACAGCGTCACCATCATCGGCGGGCTCAACCCCGTCACGACCGGCGACTGCGGCAACACGGGCACCACGAAGCCGCCGACCGGCCCCGAGAAGCCGGGTCCCGGCAAGCCGCCCGGTGACGACACGCCGCCGTCGCCGCACCAGCCGGATCACCCCGGCAAGCCCGGTACGCCGGAGAAGCCGACGCACCCGGGCGGCAATGAGGGCGGCAACGTCCACCCGCAGACGCCGCCGCACTCGCAGCACGAGATCGTCACCACCCCCGCCGCCGACTCCCGGACCGCCGGGCACCAGCAGCTCGCGGAGACGGGCCCCGGCCCGGTCGGCGCACTGCTCCCGGCCGGCGCGGCACTCCTCGGCGCGGGCGTGATCCTGTACCGCAAGGCCCGGCCGACGGCGAGGGGGCTGCGCGGGTAGGACGCGTCGGGTTCGGATCTTCGCGGGCGGGTGGCGGGTGACCGGTGGTCTGTGGCTGGTGACCGGTGGCTGGTAGCCGGTGGCCGGTGGTCGGTGGCCGGTGCGGGCGTACGGCGTAGCTCGGGGCCCGTGGCTGGGGGCCTCCTCCGCCCTGCCGCTGCCCGTACCGGGCGCTGGCCATCGGGCGGGCCGGTGGCTCATGGCCCGGGTGGCCCGCAGCTCGTGGCCTGTGGCGCGTGGCGTGTGGCTGTGGGCCCGTGGCCCGCGCCCGGAGGCCCGCGAAGATCCGGAGGGGCGTTTCCTGCGGCCTGTCCGGGGTCGCGTGTGACGTGACCGTGAGACCGAGGCCCGCGCGGGCTGGCGTCACGCGGCCCGCGCGGGCCGGGTCACGCGCTTCGGTCATGGTGCCGGTGATGCCGCAGCCCGCGTGATCCCGCGCCCGTCGTCCCTGTCCGTGCCGTGTGATCTCTGTCCATACCGCGGTAGCCCTGTCGTCGCGTTCCCCGTCCTCCCGGTCCCGTGTCGTGGTTCTGGGCCGTGGTCCGCGTGGGGGAAGCGTTGCCCGCGGGTGTGCTCGCGGGCGTGTGGTGTGGAGGGCGCGCCGCCGTGGTGGCGGAGGAGGCCGTCGCGGCGGTGGTCGATGCCGTCGAACGCACCGCTGGGCGATTATCGGCAGGGGCGATTATCGGCCGCCGCGCGTGCGGAACTGGCCGTTCTCGGTAGGGCGGCAAGCGGGGCGCACCCTCGCTGCGCAACTCCTCAAGGGTGGGCAAACCGGGACGAAGTGCCGCACCTTCGGGTGATGCCCCGCCGTCGGAGAAATCCGTGGCGGGGCAGCCGCCGACCCCGCCCGGCACGGCAGCGGGGCGTCACACGGGCGCGTGCGCGCCCCTGTCACCAGGTCGCGCGAATCTGGCGGATGATCCGGCGGCGCAGCCGCACCTTGCGGCTGCCGTCGGGGTTGAGGCGGAGGCGGTCCAACTCCCAGTGTCCGTACTCGGCGTGATCGGTCAGCAGGCGTGTGGCGGCCTTACGGGAGACCCCCCGCGGCACATACACATCGCAGAATTCATATTCCGGCATCGCATCTATTGTGCGGGACCGGCCCGGGTACGGATAGCGTCTGCACTATGTCTGATGCTGCGCAGCCTTCCGCTGCCGAGGTACGTGCCGCCGCCGAGGCGGTCAAAGCCGCGCTGGACCGTCACCTCGACGCGGTCGAGCGCCGCTCGGGTGAGGACGATGCTGCCGTCTACGCCGCGTTCGACGAACTGGCCGCGGCGGCCGAGGCGTACGACGAGCTGCTCTACGACACCTACGACGAGGTCACGCCCTTCGAGATCCCCGGCAGCGACGGGCTGCCGGCGTACGCGGGGCCCGAGGAACCGAGCGCGCTCAGCGTGCTGATCCGCCGGGACTACACCGTCGTGGAACCGCAGCGGCTGCTGTCGCAGGCGCAGCGCATCGCCGACCTCGACCCCGGCTCGGCCACGGAGCCGGGAGCTGCGCAGAGCCCGGCGAAGCCCGGGGGGAGCGCCGCGGGGGCCGTTGTCGGCAGCAGTGTGCACGCCGCGCTCGGCGTGCTCTTCGGGGAGTACGAGCCGGACGAGATCGCGTCCCGGCACAAGGAGTTCGGCCTGGAGGAGGGCGACTCCACGCTGTGGGTCGCGGCGGCGGAGGAGCCTCCGGAGCCGGGCGAATGGCTCGCGGCCCCGTTCGAGCAGGCCGATCCGCAGCGGGTGGTCTGCCGCTTCGACGTCAGCTCCGTCTTCGACGAGGAGCTGGACTTCGACGAGGAGGAGGACGAGGACGACCCGGCGGTCGACCTCGTCGACGACGAGGCCGACGAGGGGGCGGAGGGGGTGGCCGGACCGGGCCGCGGCCGTACGGTCAACGGAACCCGGGGCGCCGACCCCGCCCTGAATTCGGCAGACCGGGAGCACTGACCCGTACCTGCCCCGGGGCAGGTACGCAGGGGTACGCGGGGCCGTGCCGGGCGGCACACCGGGTGGCCCACGCCGTACCGCTCAGGTGCCACGGCCGGCCACGCGCTGCGCTGCACGCGGCCCGGCCACGTGTTACGTCGGACCCGGCCACCTGTTGCACGTCGGCCCCGGCCACGTCTTACGTCGGACCCGGCCACCAATTGCGTCGGGTCCGGCCTCGTACGCGTCGGGCCCAGTTCGCTG
>NZ_PQSQ01000047.1 GCF_002920575.1 Streptomyces sp. Ru73
ACGATGGTGACCTTGAGCCACTTCGCCGCCCGGGCGGTGCCTTGACCGGCTGGCGCCGCCCGTCGGTGCGCAGCTGGCTGACCGCGCTGCCGCGGTCGGTGGTGACGCGTACGGCCGTGGGAGCGGCGCGCAGCCCGTCTCCGGGCAGTGGGGTGAGCGAGAGCGTCGCGGGGACGTCCACGGGCCGGCTGAACGCCACCTTGACCCACTGGCCGACCGGGTTGCCCGCGCTGCCCTCAGCCCAGGCGGTGTCGGGGTCGCCGTCGAAGGCGTTCACCGGGTCGTACTGGGGCAGGTGGAAGAGCCAGCTGCCGCTGGAGGACGCGGTGACCGAACGGGCCCCGCGCAGCACGGCGGTCGTCTGGTGCTCGATGCCCTGGACGGGCAGGATCTGGCGCGGCGGGCGACCGGGGTCCTGCACGCTGTCCGGGCCGTTCCGCTCGCGCGCCGTGTACGTGTAGGACGTGTTGGTGTTGACCAGCCCGAAGCGGGTGTCGGCGCGGCGCAGGCCGTCACCGTTGAGCTGGAGCGCGGGGGTGTCGACACCCGGGTGCGCGTCGCCGGTCAGCACCGTCGGCCGGTCGCGCAGCGTGGGGTCGGCGGCGAACTGCAGCAGTGATTCGGGGCCGCCGCTGAGCCGAGCCGTGTCGGCGGCGGCCCGGGCGGTGACCCTTCCCGGGCGGGCGGTGCCCACCGGCTCGTAGATCTCCACCGCGCGCTGCCTCGGGTACAGGCCCTGCACCTGGACCGGGGTGTCGGCGGCGATCCGGCCCGCGGTGGTCAGCGGCCCGAAGGCCGCCACCTTGCGGTAACCGGACGCCACGAGGGTGCGCCGGACGGTCTGCGGGGGGACGTACCCGATCTGGTCGGGGTCCAGGTCGTTGCGTACCACGACGTTGTACAGCCCGGCCCGGCTCAGGAAGCCGCGCAGCCCGGGCACTTCGGAGCCGGTCATCAGCGCCTGCTCCACGGCGTCCATCGCGCGCCGCGAGCCCTTCGTCCCGAAGGGGACGAAGTCGCGCTGCGCCCAGGGGGACTCGGCGAGCACGTCCAGGGGCTGGTCGATGGGCGAGCCCCAGGTGTACAGGCCGTGCGCGGTGGCCGGGACGACCAGCGCCCGGTTGTCGGGACTGTGGTCCGACAGCCAGTCGGCGGTGCGCTGCCAGTAGGCGGGCAGTTGCCGGAAGGCGCCGGGCTGCAGGACCGTGCCGTTCAGGTAGGGCAGCGCGAGGGCCGGTAACAGCAGGAACGCGACGACCAGCGGGACGTACCGGCCGCCGGGCACCTCACGGCCGGCGCGCGGCCGGGAGGGCAGGCCCGTGACGTGGGCCAGCCCGTAGGCCAGTGCCAGGGCGAGGCCGGGCGCGAACTTGTAGACGTTGCGGAACGGCTGGAGCGGGCCGTCCAGCCACGTCCGCACCACCTCGTGCGCCGGGCCGCCGAGGGCGCCCCCGTACCCGGCCAGCGCGACCGCCGCGACGATCAGCACCGTCAGCAGCAGCCAGCGCCGCTCGGGCAGGTCCCTGCGGGCCAGCCCGGCCAGGCCCAGCGCGGCGGCGAGCGCGGTGCCGACGACCGTGAACACGCCCGCCACCAGAGTCCAGCCGGCCGGCAGCCAGGGCTTGCCGAAGTTCAGGTACGCGACCCAGTTGCCGGCGCCGCGCAGCAGTTCGGTGGCCGACATGGTGCCCGTCGTGGCGTCGGCCTGCTCCACGTACGGCATGAAGTTCTCGCCGTGCACGCCCAGGAGGAGCAGCGGGAGCGACCACCACAGGGTGACCAGCACGACGCCCGGCAGCCACCAAGCGAGCAGCTTCCACCGCCGCCGGCCCGTACGGGTGAGCACGTACAGCAGCGCGGGCACCAGCGCGGCGATCGTGCAGGCCGCGTTGACGCCGCCCATGAAGGGCACCAGCAGCGCCGAACGGGCCGCTGCCAGACGCGCGCTGCGCCGCGGGTCGGCCAGCGGCAGCAGCACCCACGGGAGGACGGCACCGGGCAGTGCTGCGGCGGAGGTGGAGCCGATGACGATGGTGAAGGCGGGCCACAGCGCGTACGTGGCGGCACCCAGCAACCGGGAGGCCGGGCTGCCCGTGCCCAGCCGCTCGGCCAGCCGCAGCGCGCCCCAGAAGGCCGCGGTCACCACGAAGGAGAGCCACAGCCGTTCGGCGATCCAGACGGGCAGGTGCACCAGGTCGGCCAGCGCGTAGTACGGAAGCATCGGGAACGCGTAACCGATGTACTGGTCGGCGAGCCCCCCGAAGCCGGCCCGGTCGTGCCACAGGGACCCGAGGTCGGCGAGGAACTTCCACGGGGCCAGCGCCACGCCGAGCTTGGTCTCGAAGGTCATCCGGCCCGGCGACGGCGCAAGGAAGGCGACGAAGGCCGCGGCCCAGAAGGCCAGCAGCCAGCTGCGCCCCCGTGGCCGCCCCGGTGGCGGGCCCCCGGGGGCGGACGTCGGGGTGTCCCCGGGGACGGGCGAGCCCGGAGAGCGCGAGGTGGCGAGCGTCTGGGTCATGGCAACCGCCGGAGTATGAGAAGGAGGTTCCAGGTGGCGACCTCGCGCACGCCGGGCAGGCGGGCGACGGCACCGGCCAGGAACGGCGCGTAGCGGGAGCGGGCGGCGAGCACCTCCACGTCCCGGCGCGCCCGTACCTGGCGCAGCGTGGGCCCCACGTGGAGCGCGAAGAGGTTCTCGCCGAGGGTGTGCTTGGGGCTGCGTCCGGTGCGCCGCCGGTAGCGGTCGCGGGCCCGGCGCGCCCCCAGGTAGTGCCAGGGCGCCGTCTCATGGCCGCCCCAGGGGGACAGCCAGTTGGTGAAGGCGACGTAGATCAGTCCGCCGGGGCGGGTGACCCGCACCATCTCGCTGAGGAAGGTGTGCGGGTCGGCGACGTGCTCCAGGACGTTGGAGGAGAAGCAGACGTCGGCCGCGCCGTCCGCGAGCGGCAGCAGGTAGCCGTCGGCGACCACCGCGCCCTCGGGCGGCGCGCCGCGCGCGTACAGTTCGGCCGGATCGGGTTCGAGGAGCACCGCGAGCGCGCCGCGGCGGCGGAACTCCTCGGTGAAATGGCCGGCCCCGCCGCCGACGTCGGCCACCACCGCGCCCGCCAGCGGGGCGTAACGTTCCAGCTGGTCGGCCGCGTCCCGGGCGAGCAGGCCGTAACAGCCTTCGGGGTCGGTCTGCTCGTGCAGGAACGCACGGAAGAGGGCGAGGGACCTGCGCACCGAAGGATCGCGCACCGCGTGCCTCACCTCCCCGGTGCCGTGCGCACGGCCTCCGCGGCCACCGCACGGAAGCCGCGGACCGTGCCGCTCCAGCGGAAGCGCGCGGCGCGCAGCTCGGCCGCGCGGCCCATCGTGTGCCGCCGCTGCCCACTGAGGGCGAGCGCGCACCAGTGGGCGGCGAAGGCGCTCTCCCCTCGTGCGAGCAGCCCCGTCACCCCGTCGTGCACCGAGTCGCGCAGCCCCGGGATGTCGAAGCCGACGGCCGGGGTGCGCCGGGCGGCGGCCTCCATGACCACCAGGCCCCACCCTTCGATGAGCGAGGGGTGCAGCAGCAGCCAGGACCGGCACAGCAGCTCGTGCTTCTCCCGCTCGCTCACATGGCCCGTGAAGCGGACGCCGGGCCCCGCCAGGTCCTCCAGGCGGCGCCGCTCGGGCCCGTCCCCGACGATGACCAGCCGGCCGCCGGTGACGGGCCGTACGCGCTCCCACAGCCGCAGGAGCAGGCCGATCCGCTTGTACTCGACGAGTCTGCCCATGGCCAGGAACAGCGGTTCGGGAGATTTCGGCAGCAGCGGGCCCGGTTCCTCGACGCCGTTGTGGACCAGCCGGATGCGGTCCCCGGGTACGCCCAGGTCACGGAGCGCCCCCGCGGTGGAGTCGGAGACGGCAACCATCAGGTTGCCGCGGTGGGTGCCGGCCAGTGCCCACCGCTCCAGGCTGCGGCCCAGGCGCGCAGCGGGGGCCGGGAAGCGCAGCCCCCACAGGTCGGTGTGGACGTGGTTGACCAGGCAGAGGGTCGGGCCGCGGTGCCAGAGGGGCGCCAGGTAGGGCATCCCGTTGCACACCTCCACCAGCAGGTCGCAGTCGCCGACCTGACGGGCGAACTGCCCGCGTGCCCGCAGGAAGTGACTCGCGTCGCCGCCCGCCGAGACGACCCGGTACTCGCGGTGTGCGGCGGGCCCGCCGCACAGCAGCGTGACCTGGTGGCCCAGCGCGGTGAGCCCTTCGGCGAGCCGGTCGACGAGCAGCTCGGAGCCGCCCGCCGCGGGGTTCCCGAGGTCGCGGCGGGCGAGGAAGACGATGCGGCGGGGAGAGGGCTGTGCGGCCGTACGGGACGGTCTGCGGGCGTGCGGGCGCAGTGGCTCGGGCCGGGTGCGTACGGGCTCCGGGGCGGGGGCGTGCGGCAGCGGTGGCAGGTGCTGGGGCATCTGCGCTCCAACTCGTCTCAGGGTGCGGTACCTAGGGTGGGGGACGTACTGCGTACTGAGCCGTGCGGAACGAGCCGACCGGAAACCGCCGGTGGCCCGTGGGGTCGTCAGTGTTCGCCGCGCGCCTCTCCTTGGCCACTCACCGGAGTGACAAATTCCGGCCCCGCGGCGTCCGGTTGTTCGTCCCCGCGCACAGCATCGGGGCGCGGCCGCCGCCCGATCGCCACCAGGACCGCGCCCGCCACGGCCAGGAGGCCGCCCGCGCCGGCCGTCCACGGGGGCGCCGTCTCACCGGCCAGCCGCAGCCTCCCGGCGTCGGCACGCGCCAGCGCCACCTGGGCGCGGCGCGTCGCGGGCGTGAAGCGCAGCCGCCGGCCGTCCAGCAGCGTGACCACGTCCCGCTGCCCGCCGGGCGGCCGCAGCGTCCTGCGCGGCGAGATCACCGCGTCGATGATCCGGCCGGTGCGCCGGTCCACGACGAGCTCGATGCCGGCGTTGGCGTACCACTCCTCGGCCTGGATCTGCGGCTGCTTCGGCCGGCCCACGAGCTTGCCCGGCACCTGCCGGGTGCCCGTCCTGGCCGGCGGGACCGACCCGGCGAACACGTAGCCCTGATATCCCGCGACCCAGCGCGTACCCATGAAGCGCAGCGGCACCGCTGCCTGCAGTGTGTCGTCCCACCAGCGGTAGACCCGCCGCTGCACATCGAAGGGGAACTTCAGGTACGCCTCGCCCTCGTACTGCGTGGGGGACTCCCCGCAGCAGTGCACCGGCGCGTTGGTCCGCCGGTCGGTGACCCAGCGCCCGGTGGTCCAGAGCAGCGCCTTACGGGGGTCCCGCAGCCGCAGCGTCCGGGGGCTGTCGACGGTGGTGGACACGTCCCACACGGCCTGCCCGCTGCGCTCGCTCGCCGCCACGTTGCCGAGCACGTGCCGGGTGATGGTGATCCGGCCCTTTCTGGTCTCCAGGTCCTGCGTCTCGAAGTAGCGGCCGGGGCCGGTCAGGACGGTGGTGACGTCGACGTCCACGGGGGTGCGCGCGGCCCTCGGCGTCACGTACCAGGCCAGCATCGCCGCCAGTACCAGCAGGAACACGCCGCTGCCGAGCAGGAACAGGGACAGGGGCGAAGCAGTCTTCCGCATACGGGCACTCCTGTGGTCGGGCAGGGCGGGGCAGTGCACGTGGAGCGACGCCGGCGGCCCGGAACCCGGGGCCGGCGGGAGGCAGCGCTGTACGGAGACGGGGCACGGGCCCGGGCGGGACACGGTAGCGGCGGTCCCGAGGGGACGCGCGGCGGTGTACGGAGGCGGGCCGAACGCCAGCCGGAAGTGGGCCTAAAGCCTCCCGGGGGCGGTTCCCGGCCATCGGCCCGGGAACCGTAGGGGAGTGCTTGACAGGCCGTCAACTCCCTTTCACAGTAGGCACACCGCGACTGCCGTCCGACCGGTGCGGGCGCCGCGCCCGCCCCACGACGAAGGGTCCGCCGCGCCATGCCGAGACTGCTCGCCGCAGCCCTGACCTGCCTCGCCGCCGCCGCGCTGGCCGTCGGCGCCGGCCTGGGCGCCGTCGCCGCGCTGAACGCCACCCCGGAGCAGCCGAACGTCCCGCTGGTCACCTTCGACCGGACCGGTGAGTAGGCGGCCCGTGACCACCGTGGGGCCGGCCTGGCGGGAGGTGCCGCGCCTCCGTGTCCACCGCTTCACCACCCTGGCCATGGACCGGGTCCCCGCGCTCGCCGAAGAGATCCTGCACGAGATCCGCAGGGAGTTCCCGCAGCTGCCGGTCGTCCTGGACGAACGGGGCGAGCCCAAGGCGCTGGTGGGCATCCGCCGGGCGCTGGAGCACTTCGTCACGCACGTGGCGACCGGCGGCGAGTGCCCGCACGGCCCGCCACAGGACTTCCAGGACTTCGGCCGGGACGAGGGACTGCACGGCCGCAGTCTGGACGCCCTGCAGGCCGTCTACCGGCTCGGCGTACGGCTGGCCTGGCGGCGGCTCGCGGAGATCGGCCAGCAGGCGGAGATACCCGCCCCCGCGATGTACGAACTGGCCGAATCCGGCTTCGCGTACCTGGACGGACTGGTCGCGCAGTCCGTACGCGGCCACGCCGAGGCCGCGGCGCGGCAGGCCGGCGAGCGGCTGCGGCTCCAGCGGCGGCTGCTGGCGGAGATCCTGCGCGGCGGCCCGGCGGTCGCCGAGCACGCCGCACGGATCGGCTGGCCACTGCCCGAACGCGTCGCGGTCGCCGTCCTGGCGCGCCCCGCACGGGAGGCCGTGGCGCCTGCCGTCGGGCCCGGCGTCCTGCTGGACATGGAACGCGAGCGGCCGTGCGCGGTCCTGCCGGACCCGGAAGCGCCGGGCCGCCGGGATCTGCTGGCGCGGGCAGCGGCCGGCTGGTCGGGCGCGGTCGGGCCGCCCGTACCACTGGAGGCGGCCGCCGCCTCCCTGCACTGGGCGGAGGCCGCGCTCGCCCTCGTGGAACGCGGACTGCTGCCTCCGGGGGAGCTGCTGCACTGCACCGAGCACACCGAAGCGCTCGTCCTGCTGCCCCCCGAAGAGCTGATCGCCGACCTCACGCGGCGCAGCCTCGCGCCCCTGGAGAGCTGCGGCCCGGGCCACGCACGGAGGCTCGCGGACACCCTGCTCGCCTGGCTGGAGACGCGCGGCGGCGCCCCCGAGGTGGCCGCCCGGCTCGGCGTCCACCCGCAGACCGTCCGCTACCGGCTGCGGCAGCTGCGCGACCTGTGGGGCGAGGACCTGGACGACCCGGACCGCCGCTTCGCGCTGGAACTGGTGCTGCGGGCACGGCGCTTACGGGAGCGGGCGGCGGAGGCGTCGGCCGGCGGGCGCCGGGCCGGCTGACGCCGTCGGTCAGCTGAAGTCGAGGTCGCCGGTGCGGGTCCGCTTGAGCTCGAAGAACTTGTCGTAACCGGCGAGCAGCCGGGCGCCGTCGAAGACCCGTACCGCCTCCTCGCCGCGCGGGATCGCGGACAGGACCGGGCCGAAGAAGGCCACGCCGTCGATGTGGATCGTGGGCGTGCCCACCTCGTAGCCGACCGGGTCCATGCCCTCGTGGTGGCTCTTCCGCAGCGCCTCGTCGTACGCGGTGCTGTGCGCCGCCTCGGCCAGCTCGGCCGGGAGGCCCGTCTCGGCCAGCGCCTCCGCGATCACCGCGTCCAGCTCCTCGCCGCGGCCTTCGTGGTGAATGCGGGTGCCGAGCGCGGTGTACAGGTCGCGCAGCACCTCCTCGCCGCGCTCCTGGGCGGCGGCGATGCAGACGCGTACCGGGCCCCAGCCCCGCTGCAGCAGCTCTTTGTACTGCTCGGGCAGGTCTTCGCGGCCCTCGTTGAGGACGGCCAGGCTCATGACCCGGAAGCGCAGGTCGAGGTCGCGGTGGCGCTCCACCTCCAGGATCCAGCGGGAGGAGATCCAGGCGAAGGGGCAGAGCGGATCGAAGTAGAAATCGACGGCAGACCGGCTGTTTTCGGTACTCATGGCCTCAGGCTAGAGGCGCGGTGCCTTCTCCGTCGGCAGTGCCGGCGCCGGCCGTGGTGTCCGCGCCGTCCGCGTCACCGGCCTCCTCCGTGTCCAGGCCCAGCATGCGGCGCAGCAGCTCCTTGAGCACCGCTCGCTCGGCGGTCGTCAGGCCGCTCAGGGGCTCGCGGGCGAAGCCCAGCGCGCCGCGCAGTTCGCGGGCCGTGGCCCGGCCCTCCTCGGTCGGAGCCGCGAGCTTCACGCGGCGGTCGGCCGGGTCCGGACGGCGCTCGACGAGCCCCCGGGACTCCAGGCGGTCCACGATCCCCGTGACGTTCGACGGCTCGCATTTCAGGCACTGCGCGATGCGGCGCATGGGCAGCGGCTCCTGCGCGAGCAGGCTCAGCACCCGGGCCTGGGCACCCGTGAGGGCATACGCGGCGGCCGCCTGCTCGTACTCCTCGTGGTACCGGGCCACGACGGTGCCGATCAGGTCCACGACCTCGAGGGTCAACGGGTCGGTGCGAGGCGTCATACCCACGAGGATACCCGGTTGCTTGACAACCTGAAATATTCAGGAGCATGGTTGTTTCAGCACATGAAGCATTTCCCGCATCAGGAGGCTCCGGGCATGTCCGCAACCCCCACGACCAGCCGCGAATGGCACCTCGTCGCCCGCCCGCAGGGCTGGCCGACCCCCGCCGACTTCGCCCTGCGCGAGGCTGAGGTCCCCGAGCCCGGCGAGGGCCAGATCCTCGTCCGCAACCGCTACTTCTCCGTCGACCCGTACATGCGCGGCCGCATGAGCACGGCGAAGTCGTACGTCGAGCCGTTCGAGCTGGACAAGCCGATGCAGGGCGGCGCGGTCGGCGAGGTCCTCGCCTCCAACGCCGAGGGCTTCGCCGTCGGCGACCAGGCGCTGCACTTCGCCGGCTGGCGCGAGTACGCCGTGGTCAACGCCAGGACCGCGGTGAAGGTCGACCCCGACGCCGCGCCGCTGAGCACCTACCTCGGTGTGCTGGGCATGCCGGGTCTGACGGCGTACGCCGGCCTGCTGCGCGTCGCGGACTTCAAGGAGGGCGACGCGGTCTTCGTCTCCGGTGCCGCGGGCGCGGTCGGCGGCCAGGTCGGCCAGATCGCCAAGCTCAAGGGCGCGTCCCGGGTGATCGGCTCGGCCGGCTCGGACGAGAAGGTCAAGGTCCTGCTGGAGGAGTACGGCTTCGACGCGGCCTTCAACTACAAGAACGGCCCGGTGAAGGACCAGCTCAAGGAGGCCGCGCCGGACGGCATCGACGTCTACTTCGACAACGTGGGCGGGGACCACCTGGAGGCGGCCATCGCGTCGATGAACCTCCACGGCCGGATCGCCGTCTGCGGCATGATCTCCCAGTACAACGCCACCGAGCCGACCCCGGCCCCGCGCAACCTCGCCCAGATCATCGCCAAGCGCTTCCGGATGGAGGGCCTGCTCGTCGGCGACCACTACGACCTGCAGCCGAAGTTCGTCGAGGAGGTCTCGGCCTGGGTGCGGTCCGGCGAGCTGAAGTACCGCGAGACGTTCGTGGAGGGCATCGAGAACGGCGTCGAGGCGTTCCTCGGCCTGCTCCGCGGCGAGAACACCGGCAAGATGGTCGTCAGCCTGCCGGCCTGACCTGCGTCGTCGGCCGGGCCGTAACCGGGGCCCGGCCGTACGCGTACGGGGGCCGGTCGTACGGGGCGGCCGAACGGGGCCGGCCGCGTACGGGTGGTCGGCTGCGCCCGAGCTGCTGGTCGCGCCCGGGGCCGTGGTCCGTCGGCCGCACCTAGGGGTGTGGCCCGCTGACCCCACCCGGGGGCGTGGTGCGCCGCCCCAGCCGGGGCGCGGCCCCCTGACCGCACCCGGTGGCCGTGGTGCCCCGACCGTGCCGAGGCGTGGTGCATGGGTCGTACCGAGGGGAGCGTGGTGTGCCGGCCGCACCGGGGGTGTGGCCCGTTGGCCGCGCCCAAGGTCGTGGCCCGCTGACCCCACCCGGGGGCGTGGTGCGCCGCCCCAGCCGGGGCGCGGCCCCCTGACCGCACTCGGTGGTCGTGGTGCCCCGACCGTGCCAGGGGCACGGTGCGTCGGCCGTGCCGAGGGGGCCGTGATGCGCTGGCCGCAGTCGGGGCCGTGGTGCCCCGACCTGCCGGGGCCATGGTGTGCTGGCCGCACCCGGCCGTGGTTCCCGGACTGCCCCAAGGGGCGTGGTGCGCGCGCCGTACCGGGCCCGGTGTGCGAGGTCGGCCGGCTGTTGGGATGCCGGTCAAGGCCCCTTGCCCGTGTGGATCTTGCGGGCGACCGCTAGGCTCGGGGCAAGCCGTCGCGATCGTGGGCGCGAGTCGCGGCGTACGTACGAGAGGAATCCGTATGTCCATCCAGCCCGTCGACGTCGTCTACACCGCGGTCGCCACGGCGGAGAACGGTCGTGACGGCCGTGTCGCCTCCGACGACGGCAAGCTCGACGTCGTCGTCAACCCGCCCAAGGAGCAGGGCGGCAGCGGCGCCGGCACCAACCCGGAGCAGCTGTTCGCCGCCGGGTACAGCGCCTGCTTCCAGGGTGCGCTGAGCGTCGTGGCCCGCCAGGAGAAGGCGGATGTCTCCGGCTCGCGGGTGACCGCCAAGGTCGGCATCGGCAAGACCCCGGCCGGCGGCTTCGGCCTCAAGGTCGAGATCTCGGCCTCGATCCCGAACGTCGACGCGGACACCGCCAAGGCGCTGGTGGAGAAGGCGCACCAGGTCTGCCCGTACTCCAACGCCACCCGCGGCAACATCGAGGTCACCCTGACCGTCGCCTGAGGCGCTGCCGCCCGGCGCATCGCCTGACGCGTCATGCCTGAAGGGCCGTCCCCTGCGAAGGGGGCGGCCCTTCGGCGTGTTCGGAGGGAGAGGGGGTGGGGCGCCGGAGGCGCGTATGGGGGAGGGGGCGAGGGGTGGGCGTGCCGAAGCCCGGAGTCCGAAGCCCGAAGCCCGAAGCCCGGAGTCCGAAGCCCGAAGCCCGAAGCCCGGAGTGTGCCGCCGGTGGCGTGCGAAACCGGGGGTGAGCGCCCCCGCGAGTGTGTCGCGCATGGGGGCGGTGTGACGCAGGCTACTTGTGCGATGTCTTGACGGGAGGCCCGTGTAATCGATTACGTAGGCGCCGCACAGAAGCGCGTAATCGATTTCATCGCGGCGGCCTCGGCGGCCTCGGCGGCCTCGACGGCCTCGACGGCCTCGACGGTCTCGGTGGTCGCGGTGAGTCCCGCCGCCCCGCGCGGTGGCGGCGGACGCAACGGCAGAACGGATGGCAAGGGCGCCATGGCGAACATCAAGGACGTGGCCGAGCGGGCCGGCGTGTCCGTCGCCACCGTCTCGCGCGTACTCAACGGCCACTCGCCGGTCGCGGCCACCCGTGACCGCGTGCTCGCCGCCGTCGCCGAGCTGGGCTACCGGCCCAACAACGTCGCGCGCGCCCTGCGCACCGCCCGTACCGGCGCGCTCGGGCTGATCATCAGCGACCTCACCAACCCGTTCTTCACCGAGCTGGCCGACGCGGTGGAGGACGAGGCCCGCAGCCTCGGCTACAGCCTGGTGATCGGCAACGCCGGCGAGAACCCGCAGCAGCAGGACGACCACATCCGTACGCTCATCGACCGGCGGATCGACGGTCTGATGGTCACCTCGGCCGGCACCGGCTCGCCCGTACTGCGCGAGGTCGCCGCGGCCGGCACCCCGCTGGTGCTGCTGGACCGCGCCGTGGACGGGCTCGACGTGCCGTGCGTACGGGCCGACGGCCGAAGCGCGCTCGCCGACCTCGCCGCCCACTTCGCCGCGCTCGGCCGCCGCCGCCCCGCGATCATCGTCGCGCCGGCCGGCACGCGTACCGGCGAGGACCGGCTGCGGTTCTTCCGGGAGGCGCTGCGCGCGCACGGCCTCGAACTGCCCGACGAGCGCGTCGGCTGCACCCCTGACCTCCAGCACACCGGCGGCCGCCGGGTCATGCGCGGCTTCCTGGACCTGCCGGAGCGGCCGGACGCGGTGCTCGCCACGGACAACCTGATGGCGCTCGGCGCGATGGACGAGATCCGGGCGCGCGGGCTGCGGGTGCCGGACGACGTGGCGCTGGTGGTCTACGACGACGTGCCGTGGTTCGCGCACACCGACCCGCCGCTGACCGCCATCGCGCAGCCCACCCGCGAGCTGGGCCGGGCCGCCGTGCACACGCTGCTGGACCGGATCGAGGGCAGGCCCGCCGAATCGGTCCTGCTCCCCGCCCGCCTCGTACCCCGCCGTTCCTGCGGAGAGCCGGACACGGCAGACCACCCCGCGCCCGGCGGCGGCAGCGACACCCACAGCACCACCCACACCCACAGCACCGCCCACACGAGCAGCACCACCCACATGAACAGCACCACCCACAACGAGAGGGGCAGCGCATGACCGGCGTCAATGACGACGTACCGGGCGGCCGCGAACTGCTGCGCGTGGAGGGGGTGACGAAGTCGTTCCCCGGAGTGCGGGCCCTGGACGGCGTGGACATGAGTCTGCGCGCCGGCGAAGTGCACGTGCTCCTCGGCGAGAACGGCGCGGGCAAGAGCACCCTGATCAAGATGCTCTCCGGCGCGCACCGCCCGGACAGCGGACGCATCCTGGCCGACGCCGGACCGCGCGACCCGCACGCCGGCGGATCGGACGGTACGCGCACAGGCGAGCCCACCCGCACGCCCGACGGCGGCCCCGGCGGCACGCACAACGGCACCCCGCCCGCCCTCCGCGCAGTGCAGATACGTTCCGCACAGGACGCGGAGCGGCTCGGTATCGCCACCATCTACCAGGAGTTCAACCTGGTCCCCGGCCTGACCGTCGCCGAGAACATCTTCCTCGGCCGGCAGCCGCGCACCGCGTTCGGACTGGTCGACAAGAAGGCGATGCGGGCCCGCGCGGCCGAACTGCTGAAGCGGGTACGGCTGGACGTCTCCCCGAACACGCCCGTCGCCGAACTGGGCATCGCCCGGCTCCAGATGGTCGAGATCGCCAAGGCGCTGAGCCTGAAGGCACGCATTCTGATCATGGACGAGCCGACCGCCGTGCTCACCTCGGAAGAGGTGGAGACGCTGTTCGGGCTCGTCCGCGAGCTGCGCGAGTCCGGCGTCGGGATCATCTTCATCACCCACCACCTGGAGGAGATCGGCGCGCTCGGCGACCGGGTCACCGTGCTGCGCGACGGCCGCTCGGTGGCCGAGGTCCCCGCGTCCACCGGCGAGGACGAGCTGATCCGGCTGATGGTGGGCCGGGACATCGCCGAGCAGTACCCGCGCAAGCGCCCCGAGGAGCCGGGCGCGCCGCTGCTCCGGGTCAGCGGGCTGACGCGCAACGGGCCCACCGGCGGGCCGGTGTTCCAGGACATCGGCTTCGAGGTGCGGGCCGGGGAGGTGGTCGGCCTCGCGGGGCTGGTCGGCGCGGGCCGGACGGAGGTCGCCCGGGCGATCTTCGGCGTGGACGCGTACGACGCCGGGACGGTCGAGATCGACGGTACGGAGCTGGCACGCGGCGACGTGCGTGCCGCCATGCGTGCCGGGCTCGGGCTGGTGCCCGAGGACCGCAAGGGCCAGGGGCTGGTCCTGGACGCGTCGCTGCAGGACAACCTCACGCTCGCCCGGCTGGACCGCGACACCCGCGGCGGCCTGGTGGACCGAGGTGCGCAGCGGCGTGAAGCGGCCCGGGTGGCGGGCCAGTTGAAGGTGCGGATGAGCGGGCTGGGCCAGAGCGCCCGCACGCTCTCCGGCGGCAACCAGCAGAAGATCGTCATCGGCAAGTGGCTGCTGACCGACACCCGGCTGCTGATCCTCGACGAGCCGACGCGCGGCATCGACGTCGGCGCGAAGGTCGAGATCTACCAGCTCATCAACGAGCTGACGGCGGCCGGCAAGGCGGTCCTGATGATCTCCAGCGACCTGCCGGAGGTGCTGGGGATGAGCGACCGGGTGCTGGTGATGTCCCAGGGCCGGCTGGCCGGTGAGCTGCCGGCCGCCGAGGCCACCCAGGACGCGGTGATGGAGCTGGCGCTCCAGCCGGCGCCCGGAAGCACGAACAATGACGAGAGCGCGAGCGCGATGGAGGGCTCCGATGTCCGCTGAGGTGAAGACGGGAGCCGCCGCCGAGGCGGTGGGCGGGGCACCGGCCCGGGACGGCTTCGGGCCGTGGTTCTCCCGTGCGGTACTGCGCAACGGGCCGCTGGGCGGCCTGATCGCGCTGGTCGTGGTGATGGCGGTGCTGTCCAGGGACTTCCTGAACGGGCAGAACCTGCTCAATGTCGGTGTCCAGGCGTCCGTCACGGCGATCCTGGCGTTCGGCGTCACGTTCGTGATCGTCTCGGCCGGGATCGACCTGTCCGTCGGCTCGGTCGCCGCCCTGTCGGCGACGGTGGTGGCCTGGGCGGCCACCACCGAGGGGCTGCCGGTGATCGTCGCCGTGCTGCTCGGCCTCGCGGTCGGTGCCGCCGCCGGTCTGCTGTCCGGCGCGCTCGTCGCGTACGGCAAGCTGCCCGCCTTCATCGCGACGCTCGCGATGCTGTCCGTCGGGCGCGGCCTGGCGCTGGTGATATCCGGCGGTTCGCCGATCGCGTTCCCCGCGTCGGTGAGCCGGCTCGGCGACACCCTCGGCGGCTGGCTGCCGGTGCCCGTCCTCGTGATGATCGTGATGGGGCTGATCGCGGCCCTGGTGCTGGCGCGTACGTACACCGGGCGCGCGATGTTCGCCATCGGCGGCAACGAGGAGGCGGCCCGGCTCTCCGGCATCCACGTCAAGCGCCGCAAGCTGGTCATCTACGCGCTGTCCGGGCTGTTCGCCGCGGTGGCCGGCATCGTGCTGGCGGCCCGGCTCACCTCGGCCCAGCCGCAGGCCGCCACCGGTTACGAACTGGACGCCATCGCGGCCGTCGTGATCGGCGGCGCCAGCCTCTCCGGCGGCTCCGGCAAGGCCTCCGGCACGCTCATCGGCGCGCTGATCCTCGCGGTGCTGCGCAACGGGCTGAACCTGCTGAGCGTCTCGGCGTTCTGGCAGCAGGTCGCCACCGGCCTGGTCATCGCCCTCGCGGTGCTGCTGGACACGCTGCGGCGGCGGAGCGCGCGGTGAGGGGGCGGGCCATGAGGGGACGCGTCGTCAACAGGCGTACGGGAGCGCTCGGGGTGGTGGGTGCCGTACTGGCGGCGCTCGCGCTCAGCGGCTGCGACCGTGGCGGGAACACGGACCTCGGCCTCGCGCTGTCCACCATGAACAACCCGTTCTTCGTGGGCATCAAGGAGGGCGCGCAGGCCGAGGCCGAGGCGCGCGGGCTGAAGGTCAACATCACCGACGCGCAGAACGACCCCACCCAGCAGATCAACCAGATGGAGACGTTCACCAGCCAGAACGTCAAGGCCGCGATCATCAACCCGGTCGACTCCGACGCCGCCGTACCGGCCGTCGGCGTCGCCAACCGCGCGGACGTCCCCGTCATCTCGCTCGACCGCGGCGTCAACGGCGGCACGGTCGGCTCGACCATCGCCTCCGACAACGTCGCGGGCGGCCGGCTCGCCGCGAAGACCCTCGCCGAGGCGCTCGGCGGCAAGGGCAAGGTGGCGTTCCTGGAAGGCCAGGCGGGCACCTCGGCGGCGCGCGAGCGCGCCCAGGGCTTCGAGGAAGGCATCAAGAAGTACCCCGGCGTCGAGGTCGTCGCCAAGCAGCCCGCCGACTTCGACCGCACCAAGGGCATGGACGTGATGTCCAACATGCTCCAGGCCCACCGCGACCTCGACGGCGTGTTCGCCGCCAACGACGAGATGGCGCTCGGCGCGGCCAAGGCGCTGGGCGCCAGGTCCGGCTCGGCGGTGAAGGTCGTGGCCTTCGACGGCACGCCGGACGGCATCAAGGCCGTACGCAGTGGGACCCTGACGGCGACGGTCGCGCAGCAGCCGAAGCTGCTCGGCAAGCAGGCCGTCGACTGGGCGCTCAAGGCCGCCCGGCACCAGCCGCTGCCGAAGCAGATCAAGGTGCCGGTGGTGCTGGTGACGAAGGCCAACGCGGCGCGGTACGACCAGTGAGCAAGAACAGCGCGGCGCGGTACGACCGGTGACCGCGGCACGGCAGCAGGACCCGGGCGGCGGCACACCGCGGCCCGGCAGTGAACGAAGAATGGATACGGCGGACGTGGACGCACACAACGACGACCACAGCGAGGGTCACGGCCACAACGACGGCCACGGCTACGACGTACTGGTGGTGGGCTCGGCCAACGCCGACCTGACGGTCCGGGTGGACCGGCGGCCGGACGCGGGCGAGACCGTGCTCGGTACGGACCTGGTCGAGTCGGCGGGCGGCAAGGGCGCCAACCAGGCCGCCGCCGCTGCCCGGCTCGGCGGCCGGGTGGCGCTGCTGGCCCGGATCGGCGGCGACTCCTACGGCGAGCTGCTGATGGACGCCCAGCGCGCGGCCGGTACGGACGTCACGCACGTCATCGTCGACCCGGAGGCCCGCACCGGCACCGCGATGATCATCGTGGGCGCGGACGGCGACAACAGCATCGTCGTCTCGCTCGGTGCCAACGCGGCGCTCGGCCCCGAGGACATCGCCGCGGCCCGCGAGGTGATCGCGGGCGCCGCCGTGGTCTCCCTCCAGCTCGAGATCCCGATGGAGTCCGTGGCGGCCACGTCCGCCGTGGCACGCGAGGCCGGCACCCGCGTCGTCCTCAACCCCTCCCCGGCGCCCGAGCGCCTCGCCCCCGAGCTGCTCGCCGCCGCCGACCCGCTGGTGGTCAACGAGCACGAGGCACGCCGGATCTCCGGCGCGGCGGACGGCGGACCGGCCGACTGGGCCCGCGCGCTGCGCGAACTCGGCGCCCGCTCGGTCGTCGTCACCCTCGGCGGCGACGGCGCGTACGTCCTGGACGCGGACGGGGAAGCGGCCGTACCGGGCGTCAAGGTGACGGCCGTGGACACCACCGGCGCGGGCGACGCCTTCACCGGTGCCCTCGCCACCCGCCTCGCGCGCGGCGAGTCCCTGGCCACGGCAGCGCGCTACGCCGTGCGCGTCGGCGCCGCCGCCGTCACCAAGCCCGGCGCCCAGCCCTCCTACCCGACGCCGGACGAACTCCCGGCAGGCTGAGCCGGTCCGCTCAGGGCCGTACCGCCGCCAGCTCCGCCGCCACCGCGACCTCCGTACCGGCGAGGCCCACCGAGGAGAACAGGGTGATCCGGCCGGCGGCGGCGCGGCCCGGCGCCTCGCCCGCCAGCACGGCGCCCAGCTCGACCGCGGCGGCCGGGTCGATGAGGTGGTCCGGGCCGTACGCCGCCGTCTGCGCCCGCGAGTCCGTGACGACCACGTCCGCGCGGGCGATCAGCTCCGGCGGCAGCTCGGACCCCGTACGCATCTTGGTGCCGAGGGTGGATATCAGGGTGCCGGGCGCGATCCAGTCCGCCTCCAGGACGGGGGAGCGGCTGGAGGTCGCGGTGATCACGACGTCCCGGTCGCGCACCGCGGCCTCGGCGGTCGGGGCCGCCACCGCCGGAATGCCCAGCTCGGCGCTGACCCGCGCCACGAAAGCGCGCACCCGCTCCGGGCGGCGCGCGAACACCGCCACCTCGGCCGGCCGGCGCACGGCCGCCAGCGCCCACAGCTGCGCGTACGCCTGGGTGCCCGCGCCGATCACGCCCAGCCGGGCCGCGTCGGGCCGGGCCAGCGCGTCGACCGCCACCGCGCCGATCGCGCCCGTGCGCCGCGGACCCAGCTCCCGGCCGTGCACCACGGCGAGCAGCGCGCCCGACGCGCTGTCCCAGACGGCGACCAGCTGCTCGCCGCCACGGGTGTCGTAGGCGCGGAAGCCGTGCCGGGCGGCGGACGCCTCGGCGCCCGCGGTGAACACCAGGTCCCGGTCGCCCACCGGGGCCGCCAGCCGGGCCGGTGCCGCCAGCTCCTTGCGGTGGTGGGCGAGGAGCGCACGGCGCACCGCCGCCACCGCCGTCCCCGCGTCCAGCCGCGCCCGCACCTCCTCGTCACCGATCAGCAGCGGCGTGCCGTCCCGTGTCATGCGCTCAGCTCCTTCGGGCCGTACAGGCAGTGGTCCGCACCGGTCATCACTGCCCAGTACCGGTCGCCGTACGACCAGTGCCACCACTCCGTGGGGTAGTTGACCAGGCCCGCACCGGAGAGCGCGGCGCCCAGTATCCGGCGGTGGGCGCGGGCCTCCGGGCTCAGTCCGGGCGCGTGGGTGAAGCAGGCGCCGCGGCTCTCCTCCGGGTCGGCGTTCAGCCGCGTCCCCATGTCCAGCTCCGTGCCGCCGGCCGTGGTCAGCAGCAGGTCCACCGCGCCGCCCGCGCTGTGCGGCGCGATCTCCGGCGGGGAGACGTACCGGCTCGCGGCGTCCCGGAGGCGCGCGGGCGGCCACTCCGGATGCGCGGCCCGCAACTCATCGGCGTACTCCTCGAAGTAGCGGCGCTGCAGGGCCGGCGGGCGGTACCCCTCCGCCACCCGCAGCCGCAGGCCGTCGGGCAGCGCCTCCTGCGCGCGCAGCAGCCGCTCCACCACGCCGGCCCGCAGGTGCGCGAAGGCGCCCGCCGGGTCCTCGCGGACATCGGAGACCAGCAGCTCCGGCGCCGCCGTCCGCACGTCGACCAGCGGCTCACCGCACTCCACGACCGGCACCGCCGCCACCGCCGGGTCCGACATCAGCGTGATCCGCTCCCGCAGGTCGGCGCAGGCGAGGCCGGGCCGGTCGGCCGCGTCCGCGAGCCGGCCGGCGTCCGGGGACCACGCGCCGCTCAGTCCGCAGGCGGGGCCCGGGCTGCCGGGGCCCAGGCCGTTGGCCAGCACCACGTGCATGCCGTACTCCCGGGCGCCCTTGGCGTACCCCAGGGCCACCCGCTCGGGATCGCTGTGGAACGCGCTCGCCAGCAGCACCCCGCAGCCGTCCGCCGCGGCCCGCTCCCACACCTCCGCATGCGCGGTGTCGTAGCACGTGGCCAGTGCGATGCGGAGACCGCCGTGCGTGAACCGGCCGTCCGTGCGGCCCGGCGTGAAGACCGCCTTCTCCGGGCCGTACAGATGGCGCTTGTCGTAGCGGGTCAGCAGCGCGCCGTCCGGGCCGTAGACGTACGACGTCAGGGCCGGGCCGCCGTCCTCGGCGGGCGCCGGGCAGTTGACCACGGCGGCGGTGCCCGTCGCCCGGCAGGCGGCCCTGACCGGCGCGAGAACCGGGTCGCCGGCGGCGTACGCGAACCGCTCCGGCGCCGCGGCGATGCCGTCCAGCTCATACCCCGTCAGGGCCAGCTCGGCGAAGACGACGAGGCCGGCGCCGCGCTCGGCGGCCTCGGTGACCAGGCCGGCCATCCGCGCGGCGTTGGCGGCGGGGTCCAGCGGGACGGGGGTGAACTGCGCTGCTGCGACGATCATTTGCCCATCATGCACCCGCCCACTGACATCCGGCACTCGGCCGCCGTCCGCACCAGCTCCCGCACCTGGCCGACGATGGCCACCCGGTTGCGGACGAAGGCAGGGTCGGTGACCGTGCCGGTCTTCGGGTCGGTGTTGCCGGGGCCGAACTCCAGCACCGGCGTGTGCAGATGGCCGCCCGGCAGGGACGGGGCCACCGCGTCCCGCAGCAGCGTGGCCCGGTAGGCGATCTCGTTGGAGAGGTAGTTGCCGCCGCCGCCCGCGCGCGCCGTGGACCCGGGAGTCGGCCCGTCCGGACGCTTCACGGGCTCGGTGCCGCCCGCCGGGATCTCGGTGACCTCGGTGTGGTCGTACACCGGGTACGGCCCCGTGCCGGCGTGCGTCAGCGCTTCGTAGGGCAGCGTCGTACGCGTCCACTGGGGCTGCGGACGGACCGTCGGCACGCCGCGCGCGATCGGCACCGTCTCCGTGCGCGACTCCCGCGCGTTGTCCGGGTAGCCGCCCCGCCAGGCCCCGTTGGTGCGCTCCACGTCGAAGCGGCCCGGGCTGCCCTGGCTCACCGTGGTGAAGAGATCGACCTGGCGCGGCCCGGGACGGAAGTGCGGCAGCAGCGTGTGCTCCACCGTGCCGGCGGCGAAGTCCGACCAGCGCACCGGGAAGACCGCGGTCTCGATCCGTACGGTCCGCCCCGAGGGCGTGCGCAGCGTCGTCCCGTCCAGCGCGAGCGCCGCGGCCCCCGAGGGGTTGCTGCGCCGCGGGTCCGCGTCCAGCTGGAACGGGTCGAAGCCGGTCACCACGACACGGGTCACGCGGCGGCCCGCCGGCAGGTCGATGGAGTCCTCGCCCCGGGAGGCGCGCTCCAGCGCCCCGGAGAGCGCAGCGCGCCGCTCCTCGGACAGCTCGAAGGACGGCTCCCAGGTACGCAGCGCCCGGGTCAGCTCCAGCCGCGCCCAGTACAGCGGCCGGTCGTCGTCCCTGCTGAGGTCACCGCCCGCCGGGCCGCGCCCCTGCACCCGGTCGACGGCCCGGTCCCACAGCGCACGCCCGGCCCGTTCGACGTACCGTTTCGCCGCCCCGTACGACCGGGTGGCGGCCAGCCCCCGTGCGAACCGAGGCCCGGCGTCGTCGAATCCGCTGCGGCGCAGTATCTCCCGCGGCGCCTCCAGGGCGAGCCGCTGCTCCTCCACGGCGACGGGGGACGGGCCCGTGTCCGGTGCCCGGTCGCGGGCGGCGGCCGGGGCGGTCAGGGCCAGCGGGAGCGCGGTGGCCAGTGCGGTGCCGAGGGCGAGGAGTCCGGTACGTATGTGTCTCATGGGGCGAGTAAAGCGGGCGGGGCCACTGTGCCGGTAGGGGGCAACCGGCCGCCCGTGGCCGCACCGGAGCAGGCCACCCGCCCCCGAGGACTACGCCTCCACCCCGAACCCGTACACCGTCCGCGACCGGAACACCTGCCCCGGGCGCAGCACCGTGCCGGGGAAGTCGGGCCGGTTGGGGGAGTCGGGGAAGTGCTGCGTCTCCAGGGCGATGCCGGCGCCCGCCACGTAGGGGCGCCCGGTGGTGCCCGCATACGTGCCGTCCAGGTGCTCGGCCGTGTAGAGCTGCACGCCCGGCTCCGTCGTGGAGAGCCGGACGGTGCGCCCGGAGGCGGGGTCGGACAGCTCGGCCACCGGGCGCGGCGCGGGCGGCTCCTCGGAGGGCGCGCCGATCGTCCCGGCGCCGTCACCCACCACGAAGGTGTGGTCGTACCCGCGGCCGACGGTGCGCCGTGCGCGGAAGTCGAAGCGGGTGCCGGTGACCGGGGCCGGCGGCCCGGTGGGGACGCCCGTGCCGTCCACCGGGAGGTAGTGGTCGGCGGCCATCCGGAGCCGGTGCGTCCCGGCGCCGCCGCTGCCGTCCCCGCTGAGGTTGAAATACGTGTGGTTGGTGAGGTTGACGACGGTCGGCGCGTCCGAGGTGGCGCGGTAGTCGCAGGTGAGCTCGCCGGCCGCGGAGAGGGTGTACCGGACGCGCACGTCCACGGCCCCGGGGAAGCCCTCCTCGCCGTCCGCCGAGACGCGCCGCAGCTCCACCCCGTCCGGGCACGGCGCGGCGTCCCACACGGCGGTGGAGAAGTTCGCGACGCCGCCGTGCAGGCAGTTCGGCCCGTCGTTGGCGGGCAGCGCGTACCGCTTGCCGTCCAGGGTGAAGGCCGCGCCCCCGATGCGGTTCGCGTACCGCCCGACGAGCGCCCCGAAGTACGACTCGCCGTGCGCCTCGTACCCGGCGAGGTCCGGGAAGCCGAGGACGGTCTCGCCCCGCTCGCCGTGCCGGCCGGGCGTCTCGATGCTCTGCACGATGCCGCCGTACGTCAGGATCCGTACGCGTACTGCGCCTGCTTCGAGTGTCCAGCGGTGGACGATACTGCCGTTTTTCGAGGTGCCGAAGGGTTCTCCGGCGACGTGCGTCGCGCTCATGCGGCGAGCCTAAGCCCGCGCGCGGCCGTCCCCGTGCCGGGTCAGCCGCGGCCCTCGGGGCGCGTCACGGTGCGGTAGGCCATCTCGGCCAGTTCGCGCTGGCCCCGTTTGCTCGGGTGGAACCAGTCCCATTCGCTCAACTCGCGCCCGGTGAAGCGGTAGTCGAAAACGGCCTGGTCGAACCGGCAGCGGCGGTCCTTCTCGCACTCCTCGCGCAGCGCCTTGTTGTACGCCTCCACCTGGTCCCGCACCGCCACCCTGCGCGCGTCGGCGGCGGGCGAGAGGTCGTCGGCGCCGCGCAGCATCGACTGGCAGATCCCGAGCCGCCAGATCTGCTTGCCCACCGGGTTCTCGCGGCCCTGGGACCACAGCCGCATCAGGTCGGGCACCGCCGCGACATAGATCTGCGTCTTGGGCAGGGCCTGCCGCAGCTTCTGCAGGGACGTCCGGAAACCGGCGCGGAATTCGGCCGTCGACGTCATGGCGGAGGCGTTGTTGCGGCAGGCGTCGTTGGCGCCGATGAGGATCGTGACGAGTTCGGGTTTGTGCGGAACCGCGCGGTCGATCTGGCGCGGCAGGTCGGCCATCAGCGCTCCGGTCCGCGCGTAGTTCCAGGCGTGCCCGGAACCCTTCGTGACCAGGCGGCTCGCCAGGCTGCGCACGGCGGGGTCGGTGCCTGTCGCCCATGAGGCGGACGTGCAGTCGGCGAGCAGCCCGCAGGCGTCGAACCCGGCCGTTATCGAGTCACCGAGGGCGGCCACGGAGTCCGGACGGGTGTCCCAAACCCGTGTGGGGGAGGCGTGCGGACGGGCCGGTTCCGTGCGGCCGCGCGCACCTGGGGAGTTGTCGTCACCGGAGCCGGAACCGCAGGCCGTGGCGGTGAGGAGGAGGGCGGCGGCGAGCGCTGCGGGCAGTGTTACCGGCCGCCGGCGGGGGCGTCCGGCGGCCCAGTCGATCTTTGCCATCCCCTGTCCCCCTCCGACGTGCGAGTGATATCTCTTCCGTGAGCGACGGTACGTCACTCCTCGGCGGTCACCGCGCGGTAGCCTCGCCCCGTGGCCGTCGGGCGGCGACCCGAAGGAGTAGCGCACTCCGTACGAACAAATTACAACACGTCATTTCCTGTCCCTTTTGTGGCGAATTGAGCCCCATGGTGTTTACTGTAGGTAACCTTGCGTGCTGGTGCCGAAGTGATCATTGGGGCAGAATGTCAGCAGCTGTCCCGGCCGCGACCGGAACGGGCACGAGGCCGCTGGGGAAGGCGAACCTCGAACCGTACTGGAGGTCCCGGTGACGACACGTGGAGTTCTGTACGTCCACTCCGCTCCGCGCGCGCTGTGCCCGCACGTCGAATGGGCCGTCGCGGGCGTCCTCGGCGTGCGCGTCAATCTCGACTGGATCCGCCAGCCCGCCTCACCCGGCACCTGGCGCGCCGAGTTCTCCTGGCAGGGTGAGTCCGGCACCGCCTCCAAGCTCGCCTCGGCGCTGCGCGGCTGGCACCTCCTGCGCTTCGAAGTGACCGCCGAGCCGTGCGCCGCGGCCGAGGGCGAGCGCTACAGCTCCACCCCCGAGCTGGGCATCTTCCACGCCGTCACGGGCATCCACGGCGACATCCTGATCCCCGAGGACCGGCTGCGGGCCGCGCTGGCCCGCTCGGCGCGCGGCGAGACCGACCTGGAGGCCGAGGTCGCAAGGCTCCTCGGCAAGCCCTGGGACGACGAGTTGGAGCCCTTCCGGTACGCGGGCGAGGGCGCCCCGGTGCGCTGGCTGCACCAGGTCGTCTGACGCCCGGCCGGGCAGCGCGTCGTTTCCTTCGAGCGCGCTCCAGCGCCTACCGTGCGGGCATGGCTGACAACACCTCAGTGGCGGTGCTCGGCACCGGAATCATGGGCGCGGCGATGGCCCGCAACCTCGCCAGGGCGGGCCTGGAGGTCCGGGTGTGGAACCGCACCCGCGCCAAGGCCGAACCGCTCGCCGAGGACGGCGCGCGCGTCACGGACACCCCGGCCGAGGCCGTGGCGGGCGCCGACGTCGTCCTGACGATGCTGCACGACGGCCCGGCGGCCCTGGAGACGCTGCGTGCCGCCGGCAGCGCGCTCGGCCCCGGCACGGTCTGGGCGCAGTGCACCACCGCCGGCATCGAGGCGCTCGGGGAACTCGCCGGCTTCGCCCGGGACCACGGCCTGGTCTTCGTCGACGCGCCCGTCCTGGGCACCAAGCAGCCCGCGGAGGCGGGGCAGCTGGTCGTCCTCGCGGCCGGCCCCGGCGCCGCCAGGGAACTGCTCGCCCCGGTCTTCGAAGCGGTCGGCAGCCGTACGGTCTGGGTCGGCGAGAACGGCGACGAGGGCGCCGCCACCCGCCTGAAGCTGGTCATCAACAGCTGGGTCCTCACCGTCACCCACGGCACCGCCGAAGCGCTGGCGCTCGCCAAGGGGCTCGGCGTCGCCCCGCAGGAGTTCCTGGACGCCGTCGCGGGCGGCCCGCTCGACATGGGCTACCTGCGCGCCAAGACCCAGGCGCTGGTCGACGGCGACCTCGCGCCCAGCTTCCAGACCCGTACCGCGGAGAAGGACGCCCGGCTCATCGTCGAGGCAGGCAAGGCGGCCGGCGTACGCCTGGACGTCGTCGCGGCCGGCGCGGAACGCTTCCGCCGCGCCACGGAACAGGGCCACGGCGACGAGGACATGGCAGCGTCCTACTTCGCGAGCTTCGACGAGAAGTAGGACGCGCGCGGCGCAGCACACGACGAGGCCCGCCCCGGAATCCCGGAGCGGGCCTCGTCACGTACGACGCGTGCGTCAGACCGTACGGAAGGCGAGGACCACGTTGTGGCCGCCGAAGCCGAACGAGTTGTTGATCGCCGCGATCGTGCCCTCGGGCAGCTGCCGCGGCTCGTCGCGCACGATGTCCGCGTCGATCTCCTCGTCGAGATTGTCGACGTTGATCGTCGGCGGGGCCTGACGGTGGTACAGCGAGAGGACCGTCGCGACGGTCTCGATGCCGCCCGCACCGCCCAGCAGGTGGCCGGTCATCGACTTCGTCGCGGAGATCGCGATGTGGTCGACCTCGTCGCCCAGGACCCGGCGCAGCGCCTTGATCTCGGCGACGTCACCCAGCGGCGTGGACGTGGCGTGCGCGTTGAGGTGCGCCAGCTCGGCCGGCTTGAGGTCGGTGTCGTCCAGCAGGTTCTGGACGGCCGCCGCGATGCCGCGGCCGGTCGGCTCCGGCTGCGCGATGTGGTGGCTGTCGGCGGACAGGCCCTGGCCCAGCGCCTCGCAGTACACCCGGGCACCACGCTTGGCGGCGTGCTCGGCCGACTCCAGGATCACCACGCCGGCACCCTCACCGAGGACGAAGCCGTCCCGGGCGGTGTCGTAGGGGCGCGACGCCTTGGTCGGCTCGTCGTTGTTCTTCGACATCGCCATCATGTTGGCGAAGGCGACCAGCGGCAGCGGGTGGATCGCCGCCTCGGTACCGCCCGCGACGACCACGTCGGCACGGCCGGTGCGGATCATCTCGATGGCGTACCCGATGGCCTCGGCACCCGAAGCACAGGCGCTCACCGGGGTGTGCACGCCCGCCTGCGCGCCGACCTCCAGGCCGACGTTGGCGGACGGGCTGTTCGGCATGAGCATCGGCACGGTGTGCGGGGAGACGCGGCGTACGCCCTTCTCCTTCAGCACGTCGTACTGGTCGAGCAGGGTGGTCACGCCGCCGATGCCGGAGGCGATGACGGCGCCCAGGCGCTCGGGCGCGATGACGGCGGAGCCGTCCTCGGCGGTGTCCTCGCCGGCCGGGCCGGTGTACCCGGCGTCGGCCCACGCCTCACGCGCGGCGATCAGCGCGAACTGCGCCGAACGGTCCAGCTTGCGGGCGACGGGACGGGGCAGGACCTGGTCCGGCTCGACGGCCGCGGTGGCGGCCATCCGGACGGGCAGGTCCGCGAAGCGTTCGTCTTCCAGGGGCCGCACGCCGGAGCGGCCCGCCAGCAGACCTTCCCAGGTCGAAGCGGTGTCGCCACCCAGCGGTGTGGTTGCGCCGATACCGGTGACGACCACGGTGCGATTGGTCGCGTTCACGGGAATTCTTGTCTCCACAGGTAGAGGGGTCGAGAATCGACGGCGCCACCGCGGGGTGGCGACACGCGGGCCCGGATCAGGCCTGGTGGTCGAGGATGTACTTGGTGGCGTCGCCGACCGTCTTGAGGTTCTTGACGTCGTCGTCGGGGATCTTGACGTCGAAGCGCTCCTCGGCGGCGACGACGACCTCGACCATGGACAGCGAGTCGACGTCCAGGTCATCGGTGAAGGACTTGTCCAGCTGGACGTCCTCAACGGGGATCCCGGCGATCTCGTTCACGATCTCGGCGAGACCGGCGACGATCTCTTCCTGAGTGGCGGCCATGATGGCGCTCCTTCGGTGTTTTTCGAGTGAAACTGTGCGTTGTGGTGAAGTTCCGTACAGCCGCCGGACCGTCCGGGGACGTCGGCGCTGCGTAGATCTTGCCTAGGGGAGAGTAACGACCGTGGCGGCGTACACGAGACCCGCCCCGAACCCGATCACGAGCGCGGTGTCGCCGCTCTTGGCCTGACCGGTCGCCAGCAGCCGCTCCATCGCGAGCGGAATCGAGGCGGCCGAGGTGTTGCCGGTGGTCTCCACGTCACGGGCGACCGTGACCGACTCGGGCAGCTTGAGCGTCTTCACCATCGAGTCGATGATCCGCATGTTGGCCTGGTGCGGAATGAAGACGTCCAGGTCCTCCGGGGCGACGCCGGCCACGTCCAGGGCCTCCTGGGCGACCTTGGCCATCTCGAAGACCGCCCAGCGGAAGACCGCCTGGCCCTCCTGGGTGATCGCCGGGTAGCGGATCTCCTCCAGGGCCAGCTGGTCGCCGGGGCCGTCGCCGCCGGGCAGCGGCGTACGGCGGTAGACGTCCCAGCCCAGGGTCTGCTTGATGGTCTCGGACTTGTCGCCCTCCGAGCCCCAGACGGTCGGGCCGATCGCCGGCTCCTCCGACGGGCCCACGACCACGGCGCCCGCACCGTCACCGAAGAGGAACGCCGTCGCGCGGTCCTCCAGGTCGGTCAGGTCCGACAGCCGCTCCACGCCGATGACCAGCACGTACTCGGCCGAGCCCTCGGTGACCATGCCCTTGGCGAGGGTCAGGCCGTACCCGAAGCCCGCGCAGCCCGCGGAGATGTCGAACGCGGCCGGCTTGCCGGCACCGATGCGGTGCGCGATCTCCGTGGCCACGGCCGGGGTCTGCTTGAAGTGCGAGACCGTCGAGACGATCACGCCGCCGATCTGCTCCGGCGAGAGACCCGCATCGGCGATCGCCTTGCCCGCGGCCTCCACCGACATCGCCGCGACCGTCTCCTCGGGGCCGGCCCAGTGCCGGGTGGCGATGCCCGAGCGCGACCGGATCCACTCGTCGGACGAGTCGATGTACTTGAGGATCTCCTCGTTCGGCACGACACGGGTCGGGCGGTAGCCGCCGACACCCATGATGCGCGCGTACGGGGCGCCCTGCGCGGGCTTGATCTTCGAGGTCATGCTCTTCGGTCTCCTTATCCGGCCGAGTTCTCGGCAGCGGGAGAAGCGTGCTCGGCGATCAGCTCACGGGCCGCGTCGAGGTCCTCCGGCGTCTTCAGCGCGAGGGTCTTCACACCCGGCAGCGCACGCTTGGCCAGACCCACCAGGGTGCCGCCGGGAGCCGCCTCGATCATGGCGGTGACGCCCAGCTCCTTGAAGGTCTCCATGCACAGGTCCCAGCGCACCGGGTTGGCCACCTGGCCCACCAGGCGCTCCACGACGTCCTGGCCCGAGGCCACGGCCGCGCCGTCCTTGTTCGAGACGTACCGGGTGTGCGGGTCGGCGGCGGACAGCTCCGCCACCGCGGCCTCCAGCGCGGACACCGCGGGGGCCATGTGCACCGTGTGGAACGCGCCGGCCACCTTCAGCGGGACGACCCGCCGGGTGCCCTCCGGCTTGTCCTCGGCCAGCGCGGCCAGCTGCTCGGCGGTGCCGGCGGCCACGATCTGGCCGGCGCCGTTCACGTTCGCCGGGGTCAGGCCCAGCTTCTCCAGATGCGGCAGCACGACGTCCGGCTCGCCGCCCAGCAGGGCCGACATGCCGGTCTCGGTGACGGCAGCGGCCTCGGCCATGGCCAGACCGCGCTTGCGTACGAGACCCATCGCGGCCTCGTCCGGCAGCACGCCGGTCAGCGCGGCGGCGGCCAGCTCACCGACGCTGTGGCCGGCGGCGGCGCCGACGCGGGCCGCGAACTCCTCGGGCGACGCGAACAGCTGCCGCGCGGAGATCAGGGCCGAGGCGACCAGCAGCGGCTGGGCGACGGCGGTGTCGCGGATCTCCTCCGCGTCCGCCTTCGTGCCGTAGTGGACCAGGTCCAGGCCGATGGCGTCGGACCAGGCACGGAGCCGGTCCTCGACACCGGGAAGGTCGAGCCAGGGGGTCAGGAAGCCGGGCGTCTGAGCGCCTTGGCCGGGAGCGACGAGTACGAGCACCCTCACACTCTCTCTTGTGGGAGGTCCCGCCCGCCCGTGGGGACAGGGACGAAGAACCATCGGGGTAATTGTTGGTGTCCGACAAAAGCTTAGGGCTGCGCCTCACCGTCGGCCAGACGCCCCAGGATGAGGGCGATACGCAAGGTGAACGCCGAGCGGACATCGGACGGCGACCATCCGGTGACGTCGGTCACACGTCGCAGCCGGTAGCGCACGGTGTTGGGGTGCACGAAGAGCATCCGCGCCGCCCCCTCCAGGCTGCTCGCCTGCTCGAGATAAACGCTCAGCGTCTCCAGGAGAGCACTGCCCGCTTCCTCCAGTGGTCTGTAGATCTCCTCCACCAGCTGGTCGCGCGCCGCCGGGTCACCGGCCATCGCGCGCTCCGGCAGCAGATCATCGGCCAGCACAGGCCGCGGCGCGTCCGGCCACGCCGCGCACGCCTTCAGACCCGCAGCGGCGGCCTGCGCCGAGCGCGTCGCCGCCAGCAGGTCCGAGACCACCGGGCCCGCCACCACAGGGCCCGCGGCGAACGGCCCGATCAGCGCCTTCGCCGCCTTCAGCGGCTCGTCCGAACCGCCCGCGATCACCACCAGCCGCGACCCGAGCACCCCCGTCAGGACCTGCAGCTTCGCGTGCCGCGCCGCCCGCCGGATCGCCTCCACCGTCAGCTCGCTGTCCCCGTCCGGCGCCGTACCCAGCACCACGGCCACATGCTCCGGGGAGTTCCAGCCCAGCGCCGCCGCCCGGGACACCGCGCCCTCGTCCGCCTCACCGGACAGCACCGCGTTGACCACCAGCGACTCCAGCCGCGCGTCCCACGCACCCCGCGCCTCCGCGGCCTGCGCGTACACCTGCGCCGTCGCGAACGCGATCTCCCGCGCGTACACCAGCAGCGCCTCACGCAGCACCGACTCGTCACCCGGAGCGGCGACGTCGTCGATCGCCGTCTCCATGACCTCGATCGTGGTGCGCACCATCTCCACGGTCTGCCGCAGCGTGATCGCGCGGGTCAGCTCGCGCGGCGCCGTACCGAAGACGTCCGTGGAGATCGCCTGCGGGGTCTCCGGATGCCGGAACCACTCGGTGAAGGCCGCGATGCCCGCCTGCGCCACCAGGCCGATCCACGACCGGTTCTCCGGCGGCATCGCCCGGTACCACGGCAGCGTCTCGTCCATGCGGGCGATGGCATGGGCCGCGAGCTTGCCGGAGGACTTCTCCAGCCGGCGCAGGGTCGCGGAGTGCGGGTGGGCGTCGTGCGATGCGGGTTCAGACACGAGGACAAGCCTGCCTCATCGGGGCGGGGTGATGGCGCGGTGGGGCTACGGTGGCCGAATGCTGTGTTGCCCCGGAGGCGCCGCCGACGTGCGCCGCGCCGCCGCGGGCACGACCGCCGGCCGGGGGCCGGACGGACCGGAGCGAAACGGAACGGGAGGCGGATTTCCGGTGATCGAGGTGCGCAGAGCCGACGAGCGCTACCCGGGCGGCGACCCGGAGACCGGCATCACGACCCGGCACGCCTTCTCCTTCGGCCACCACTACGACCCCGGCAACATCCGGTTCGGCGCGCTCCTCGCCTGCAACGAGGAACGGCTCGCGCCCGGCGCCGGCTTCGACGAACACCCGCACAGCAACACCGAGATCGTCACCTGGGTCGTCGAGGGCGAACTGACCCACCGCGACTCCACCGGCCACGAGACGCTGGTCAGGCCCGGCGACGTACAGCGCCTCAGCTCCGCCGGCGGCGTACGGCACGTCGAGCGCAACGACGGCACCGCACCGCTGTGCTTCGTCCAGATGTGGCTGGCCCCCACCGCCTTCGGCGGCGAACCGGACTACGAAGTGGTACGCGGCATCGCCGACGGCACCCCGTACGCCGTGCCGCGCGCCGACGCCATGCTGCACGTACGGCGGCTCGCGGCCGGCGACCGCACCGCCGTACCGGACGGCCCACGGGTCTACCTGCACGTCGTACGCGGCGCCGTACGCCTCGGCGACGCCCTCACCGACGGCGGCCAGACGCTCCTGGAGGCGGGCGACGCGGCGCGCGTCACCGACGCCGAGGAACTGGAGCTGACCGCCGAGTCGGCAGCGGAATGCCTGATGTGGGAGATGCCGGCGGAGCCGGCGTACGGCTGACCCGGCGACGGGCTCAGGCGGCCCGCAGGTCCGCCAGCACCGCGTCCGTGAAGGGCGGCCACGCCTCGATCGCCCACGGGCCGAACGGCCGGTCCGCCAGCGCCGCACACGCGGCACCCGCGTCCGGATCCACCCACAGGAACGTGCCGGCCTGCCCGAAGTGCCCGAACGTACGCGGCGAGGACCCCTCACCCGTCCAGTGCGGCGCCTTGCCGTCCCGGATCTCGAAGCCCAGCCCCCAGTCGTTCGGCTTCTGGTTGCCGTACCCCGGCAGCACGCCCGACAGCCCCGGGAAGACCACCGACGTCGCCTCCGCCAGCGTCTCCCGCGCCAGCAGCCGCGGCGCCAGCAGCTCGGCGCCGAACCGCGCCAGATCGGCGGCGGTCGACACCGCGTCCTTCGCCGGGGAGCCGCCGGCCGGCAGCTCCGTCGCCGTCATGCCCAGCGGATCGAGCACGGCCTCCCGCAGGTACTCCGGGAACGGAATGTCCGTGGCCTTCGCCAGATGCTCGCCCAGCGCCTCGAAACCGGCGTTGGAGTAGATCCGGCGGGTACCCGGCGCCGCCATCACCCGGTCCTCGTCGAAGGCGAGCCCCGAGGTGTGCGCGAGCAGATGACGCACTGTGGCGCCGTCGGGCCCGGCCGGCTCGTCCAGCTCGACCGCACCCTCCTCGACGGCCAGCAGCACCGCGTAAGCGGCCAGCGGCTTGGTCACGGAGGCCAGCGCGAAACGGTGCTCCTGCGGCCCGTGCGCGCCCGCCACCGTGCCGTCGGCTCGTACGACGACCGCCGCAGCAGTGTCCACCGGCCAGTTCTCGATCATCCGCAGGCTCTCCATGGCCCCGAGCCTAAGTGATGCCCCACGCGCCCCGGCCCGCGTCCCCCGCCGGCTTCCCCCGGCCAAAGATTCCGCCAAGTCTCCGCTTGCTTGGAGTGCACTCCAGCTCTCTAGCGTTGAGGACGTCGTGAGGGAAACGGCGAACGGGAGAAACAGCATGTCGGTGATGGAGAGCGCCCCGGTCACGCCTCGGGCGAGGCCGCGCAACTGCGCCGGCCTGCGGGTCGGCCCGCGCCGCCCGGACGGCCAGGACCGGTACACGATCAGCGAGGTCGTCGACCTCACCGGGCTCAGCGCCCACACCCTGCGCTGGTACGAGCGCATCGGACTGATGCCGCACGTCGACCGGACGCACACCGGCCAGCGCCGCTTCACCAACCGCGACCTGGACTGGCTGGACCTGGTGAGCAAGCTGCGGCTGACCGGCATGCCGGTCGCCGACATGGTCCGCTACGCCGAACTGGTCCGCGAGGGCCCGCAGACCTTCCCCGAGCGGGAGCAGCTGCTGACCGCCCACCGCGAGGACGTCCGGCGGCGGATCGACGAACTCCGCAGCACGCTGGAAGTACTCGACTACAAGATCGACCTGTACGCCGACGCACGCCGGGCGGCGGAACGGGAGCACGAGCGTGGCTGAACGCCCGTGGACGAGCCCGGCGACGAGGGAGCGGACCGCATGACCGAGAAGATCGAATCCGTCGAACTGGGCGCGGGCGGCCCGCGCGTCGGCGTCCAGGGCCTCGGCTGCATGGGCATGAGCTGGGCGTACGGCCCCGGCTCCGACCCCGAGCAGGCCCGCGCGACGCTGGAGCGCGCGCTCGAACTGGGCATCACGCTCTACGACACCGCCGACGTCTACGGCGACGGCGACAACGAGAAGCTCATCGCGCCGTTCATCCGGGCACACCGCGACGAGGTCGTCCTGGCCACCAAGTTCGCCATCGTCCGGGACCCGTCCGACCCGTACAGGCGCGGCATCCGCAACGACCGCCCGTACCTCCGGCAGTCGGTCGAGGCCAGCCTCGCGCGCCTCGGCGTCGACACCATCGATCTGTACTACATGCACCGCCGCGACCCCGGCGTCCCCATCGAGGAGACGGTCGGCGCCATGGCCGAACTGGTCGCCGAGGGCAAGGTCAAGCACCTCGGCCTCAGCGAGGTCACCGGCGACGAACTGCGGGCCGCGCACGCCGTGCACCCGATCGCCGCCGTGCAGTCGGAGTGGTCCCTCTTCAGCCGCGACGTGGAGAAGAGCGCGGTACCGGCCGCCGCGGAGCTGGGCGTCGCCTTCGTCCCGTACTCGCCCCTCGGCCGCGGCTTCCTCACCGGCTCCTTCACCAGCGCCGACAAGGAACTGACCGAGGACGACTTCCGCCGCACGCAGCCCCGCTTCACGGGCGACAACGCGGCAGCCAACGCGGAACTCCTCCGCCCGGTACGCGAGATCGCGCAGGCCCGCGGGGTGACGCCCGGCCAGGTCGCACTGGCCTGGGTCCAGCAGCAGACGGAGATCCACGGCCTCCCCGTGATCCCCATCCCCGGCACCCGCCGCCCCGAACGCGTCACGGAAAACGCCGCGGCAACCACCCTGCGGCTGACCGCCGACGACCTCTCCCGCCTCGACCCGATCGCCGCCCAAGTAGCAGGCGACCGCTACGCGGACATGACCCCGACCTCGGCGGGCCGCGAGTAGGGCCCGCATCTCCAAGGGGGCTCAGCCCCGACGGCCCGTCTTTCCCACCCACCACCGACGGGAGGGGACGGGCCGGAGCGGGTGGGGTACCGGACGTCAAGCGAAGCAGTCCGGTACCCCACCCGCGGAGGCCCGGCCCCGCACCCTCAAGCCCCGCGCAGCGGCAAAGCCCGCCGCAGGCGAACCGACGCCGCACCCGGCACCGTACGGGCGACCCCCGCGGCAGCGAACGGCGCGGCACTCGGCACCGTACGGAGAAGCCCCCCGCGGCAGCGAACGGCGGCCGGAGATCGCCGCGGCCCGACGTTTGAGCCGCGGAAACGCCGCCTACTGGCACAGCGCAGTGGCCCCCCACTCAGCCCATACCCAGGGCGAAGAGGGCGAAGCCGGCGGAGAGGGCCGCGGCGGCGGCGCGGAGGACGCGCCCCACGCCCCACGGCGCCTCGAAGCGCCGCGTGAGCAGCCCGATGCCCACCAGCAGCACCGCGAAGAGCGGCAGCCAGGCCAGCCGGGCCGGCAGCCAGGCCAGGGAGTCGGGCGGCGTGGTCAGACCGGGCAGGGGCCCGAACACCGCGGACGGCACGGCCGCAGCCAGCATCGCGGTCTGGTGCCAGCAGAAGACGGTCATCGCACAGAGGTTGATCACCACCACCGGTGCCCACAGCGCCGGCCGCCGCAGCAGCGCGGCGATACGGTCCCGCAGCAGCACCGCAGCCCCGCACTGGGCCGCCGCCAGCGCCAGGACCAGCAGCGACGGCGGGTGCGAGTTGGTACGCGCGGCTCCGGGGACGCCGACCATGCTCGCGGGATAGTGGAAGACCAGCAGCAGCACCGCGAACAGCGCCGTGCCGCCGGTCAGCAGCAGCCACCCGCCGCGCCGCCCCAGCCGCCGCTCGCCCCAGCACACCCCGAGCTGGTACGCGAAGAGCCAGCCGGGGAGGAGGTTGAGCAGCGCGAGCCAGGACGGTACGGCGGCCGCGTAGGGGCCGTACCGCAGGAAGTCGACCACCGCGACGGACCCGAGCAGCGGCGCGGCCGCCCACGGCCCGAGCCGCCGCGCGGCCCGCACGCAGTACGGCGTGAGCGCGGTGACGCCCGCGTACACGCCCACGAACCACAGCGGCTGCACGACCAGCGTCGCGCCCGTACGCAGCGTTGCCGCGGGCACCCCGGCGGCGGACAGCACTCCGATGAGCAGCGCCCAGACGGCCGTCACGGCGAGCACCGGGCGGCCGAGGCGGGCCAGCCTGCCGCTCAGCCAGCGCGCGGTGGACTCGCCGCGCCCGCTCGCGCGCCGGTAGGACAGCACCGAGGAGTACCCGCCGACCAGGAAGAAGATCCCCAGCAGCTGGAGCACCCAGCTGACCGGCGCGAGGAAGCCGAGGGTGGAGAGCGGGCTGGCGTTGTGCAGCGTCCCGTCGGCGTCCAGGGTGAAGCCGCCCACCAGCCAGTGCCCGGCCGGCACGGCGAGCAGCGCGAGCGCCCGCAGCCCGTCGATCGCCCGGTCCCGGTGGGCGGGGGTCCGGTCCTCGACGGCACGCACCACACGGCGCACGGCTCGCAGGGGCCTCCACGAGGGCCGGCCCGCACCCGGCCGGGACCCGCCCGCCGCCCCGACGAACGGCGCGGCGGCCGGACCACCGGGCAGGGCGACGGCAGGCGCGGCAATCAGTTCGGCGGCCGGGCCGGAAGCCGCGGCAACGGGCCGGTGGGCATCACGAGCGCCACCGGAGCCGCCCGAGCCACCGACGCGGCCGAAACGTCCGGAGCCGCCCGAGCCGCCGACGCGGCCGAAACCGTCAGAGCGGCAGGAGCCGCCGGAGCCGCCCGGATGCAGGAACGCGAGAGTCATGTCGGGTCCTTGGGATGAGGCGCGCGACCGGCGCGCGGCGAGTCGGCGTGCGGGGCGCACGCCCGTGGTGACGAGCCCGGCGGGCGCGCTCAGCGCACGTCGGAGTAGCGGCCGAGGACGATGTCGGCGAAGCCGGCCAGGGAGTCGGTGCCGGGGACGAGGTAGCCGGTGTGGCCCTCGGCGCGGTCCGCGGCGACGCGGCGCGCGCCGAACGCGGGGTCGGTGGGGTCGGTGCCGTGCCCCAGGCCCAGCACCTCGACGTTGGGGATGTCGCCGATCCAGTCGGAGGCGTCCCGGGCCGCCCACACCCGCCCGCCGGCGTGCAGGTCGGCGGCCCGCTCGGTACGGGCGCCCGGCGAGCCGAAGAGGATCACGTCGCCGACCGCGGCCCGCCCGGCCCGCGGCGCGGCCAGGCCGCAGACGACCGAGCCGTAGCTGTGACAGAGCAGCGCGGGCGCCGGGGCGCCGGTCGCGGCCAGCCCCGACAGCAGCCGGGCCAGCCGTCCCGCGCCGGCCTCGGCGAGCCGCCCGGTCGCCGCGTCGGGGCCGAGCCCGACCGGAGTGGTGTAACCGGCCCAGGCGATCACCGCGGTCGGGGTGGCCGGCGCGTCGGCGGCCATGCGGGCCCGCAGCGAGACGGCCATGCCGGTCGGCGTGCCGTACCGGTCCCGCTGCCGGTCGAAGGTGCCGAGGTCGATGTCGGAACCGGGCACCACCACCGCCGTGCGGCGGGCCGCGCCCAGGTCCCCGTACACCTCGGCGACCTGACCTCTGCCCCGCGGGTCGAAGAAGAGGATCTGCCGCCCGGGAGCGAGGAGTTCGGTGCAGCGGGCAGCCCGCGCGCGGGCCCGGGAACGGTCCTCGGCGGTACGGGACGGATCGTGCGCGCGGGCGTCCTGGCGGGCGCGTTCGGCCCGCAGCGCGCGGGCGTTGGCGCGGTAGCGCAGCTCTACGGGCGCGCCGTCCAAGGTGCCGACGGTCAACGGGTGCCGCTCGGCGAGCCGTTGCCGCTGCGCCCCGGTCAGGCCGGCGAAGAAGCGGGCCACGGCGGCGGGCGAGGCGGTCGCCGGATCGGGCAGCGGCCGGCCGAGCGTGTGGTCGGCGCGCCAGGCGGCGGCGCCCGGTGCGGGCCCGGTGACGGCGGTCTGCGCGGAGCCGGCCGCCCAGCCCCCGGTGCCGGCGACGAGCGCGGCGGCCACGGCGAGCGCGGCGAACCCCCGGCGACGGCGCCGCCGTCCGCCCCGCGCCCCGGCCCCCCGAGGGGCACCGGCCCGCCGAAGGGCCCCGGCCCCGCGAAGGGCACGGGCTCCCCGAAGGGCGCCGGCCCGTGCCCCGTCGCGGGCGGCGGCTTCGGTTTCGGCGGTACGCGGCGGAGTGCGCAGCGGCATCGTCGGTTTCCCTCCTCCAGGTGGTGCGGCGGAGGGAAAGGTAGGAAGGAGGTACCGGGTGCGGCGTCACACCGCGGGGTCAAGTAGCGGGTGATACCGGGGTATTGGGTCCTCGTCCGTACGGAGGAGGACGGTGCGGGACCCGGAGGCCCGCGGGGGACATGGCCGCGCCCCGCAGCTCCCCATGGTGTTGCCACCACTGATGGGCGCGGCACATGTCGCGGGGCGGGTCAGCCGGTGGGTGCCGTCCGGATGGCGGCGATGTCGAACTGGAGGCGGACCTTCTCGCTCACCATGGCGCCCCCTTCCGCCAGCTTCGCGCTGTACGTCAGGCCCCACTCGGAGCGGTTGATGGTCGTGGTGCCGTCGAAGCCGGCCCGCTGGTAGCCGAACGGGTCGGTGACGTTGCCGATGTACGTCAGTTCGAGCACGACGGGCCGGGTGATGTCCCGGATCGTGAGGTCGCCGGACATGCGGTACACGTCCTTGCCCGCGAGCTGCACGTCGGTGCTCTTGAAGATCATGCGCGGGAAGTTCGCCGCGTCGAGGAAGTCCCGGCCCATCAGGTGGTCGTCGCGCTGCTCCACGCCGGTGTCGACGCTGGCGGTGGCCAGCGCGATCTGGGCGCGGGAGCGCGTGGGGTCCTCGCCGTCGAAGTACAGACGGCTCTCGTACTCCGTGAAGGCGCCGCGCACCGTGGTCACCATGGCGTGCCGCACGGAAAAACCGATCCTGCTGTGCGCGGGGTCGATCATCCACTCGCCGGTCAGGGCGGCGAGTGAGGGGTCAGGCAGTCCGTCGGTGTCGTGCACCGCCGGAGCGGCGGAAGCCTCCGGAGAGTGAGCCTCCGAGCGGCGGGGGGAGGAGCTGCGGCTGAACAATTTCATGAGAAACGTTGTTACTAAGAAGCCGAGTAATGCCGCAAGCCCTGCTCAGAGGACGGAACAAGCCCTGCTCAAGGGCTACGCAGGTACTTCACCGGACCCTCGCTGAGCTGTCTGTCGGTCCGTCACCGGTCACCAGGAGTGACCAGCCCCGACTCGTACGCGAAGATCACCGCCTGGGCGCGGTCGCGCAGGTCCAGCTTGGCCAGCACCCGCCCGATGTGCGTCTTCACCGTCTGCTCGGCCAGCACCAGCTCCGCCGCGATCTCCTGGTTGGACAGGCCGCGCGCGATCAGCTCCAGTACCTCGGTCTCGCGCGGCGTGAGCCCGTTCAGCCGCAGCGAGGCGCGGTCCTTGCGGGGCGCGGGCCGCTGCCGCGCGAAGTCGGCGATCAGCCGCCGGGTGACCGACGGGGCGAGCAGCGCCTCGCCGGCCGCCACGACCCGGACAGCGGAGATCAGGTCGGCCGGCGGCGCGTCCTTCAGCAGGAAGCCGGACGCGCCGGCGCGCAGCGCCTCGTACACGTAGTCGTCGACGTCGAAGGTGGTGAGCATCAGCACCTTCGGGCGGTGGGTCACGCCCGGGGGCGGGGACAGCAGCTGCCGGGCCGCCTCCAGGCCGTCCATCTCCGGCATCCGGACGTCCATCAGCACCACGTCGGGGTGGGTGCGGCGGCTGAGTTCGACGCCGTGGAGGCCGTCCGCCGCGTCACCGACGACGTCGATGTCGCTCTGCGCGGCGAGCAGCGCGGCGAAGCCCGCCCGCACCATGGCCTGGTCGTCGACGATGATCACGCGGGTGGTCATGCGGATGCCGGGTCCTTCTCGGTCAGGGGCTCCGTCAGCGGGAGCCGGGCGGCGACACGGTAACCCCCGTCGGCCAGCGGGCCGGTGTCCAGGGTGCCGCCCAGCAGCCGGACGCGTTCGCGCATGCCGACCAGACCGTGTCCGGTCCCGGCCGTCTCCAGGGGCTCGGCGGGGCGCGGCGGCGGGCCGTTGACGACCAGTACGGTCAGGCCCGTGCGGTCCGGCGTGACCGAGACCCGGGTGGGCGCGCCGGGCGCGTGCCGGACGACGTTGGCCAGTGCCTCCTGCACGATCCGGTACGCCGACAGGCCCACCGCGGACGGGAGTTCGCCGAGCGCGCGGGAGAGCGTCAGCTCCACCGGGACCCCGGCCCGCACCGTCCCGTCCACCAGCCGCGACAGCTCGTCCAGGCCCGGCTGGGGCGCCTTCTCCGGGCCGCCCTGCCGCTCGCTCTCCTCGCTGCGCAGCACGCCCAGCAGCCGGCGCATCTCGGCCAGCGACTCGCGCGCGGTCGCCGCGATCGTCCCGAACTCCTCGGCCGCTTCCGGCGGGAGACCCTGGAGGCGGTACGGCGCGCTGTCCGCCTGCACCGTGATCACCGACATGTGGTGCGCGACCACGTCGTGCAGCTCCCGGGCGATGCGGGTGCGCTCCTCCAGCAGCGTACGGCGGGCCCGCTCGGCCTCGCTGATCGTGGCCTGCTCGGCCAACTCCCTGCGGGCCTCCCCGCGTTCCCGCAGCGCGCCCGCCACCAGCAGCACCACACCGGACAGCATGGACATCAGCAGCCAGGTGCCGTCGCTGCGGACGGGCCTGACCAGCTCGAAGAGGATGCCGGCCGTGCCGGTGGCCAGCCACACGGCGAGCAGCGTGCGGCGCCGTTCGCGCAGTCCGAGGGCGAGCGAGAGGGCGACGTACCCGACGATGGCGGGCGGCGGCCAGGGCCAGACGGTGCCCTGGCCGGGCGCGGGGGTGCCCGCGAGCGCCACCGCGCCGACCAGGTCGGCCGCGAAGATCACCCACCAGGCCTGCAGCGGGCGGGAGACGGCGAGCAGCAGCGGGACGGTCTGGGCCACGCCGAGGGCGCCCGCGAGCGCGCCGTTCATCCCGTAGTCGTTGCGCAGCACGACGATCGTGGTGGGCAGCAGCGAGACCGTGAAGCCGGCGGCGACGACGTACGGCAGCCACCGCACCCACGGGCGCGCGGCGTTGCCGAGGAGCGGTTCGCCGGGGCGGGTGGGGTCGCCGAGGGCGGCGGTGAGGGTACGCAGCGCGTGCCGCGCGGCGGCGAGGCCGCTGCGCGGGGGCTCGGGGGAGGGGGATGACGTGGACATCGCCGGTTCAGCGTAGGCGGCGCGGGCCCGGCGGGGCGTCATACCGGAGTCGGGAGCGGGGCGTCATACCTGGGTATCAGGCCGGGGGAGCGGGACCGACGCATGCCGGCCGGGCTACAGCTCCGCCAGCAGTTCCGCCTTCTTCGTGCTGAACTCGTCGTCCGTCAGCAGTCCGGCGTCGTGCAGCTCGCCCAGCTGGCGTATGCGGTCCGCGATGTCGGCGGGGCCGCGGTGCGGCTGCTCCAGCGGACGGCACGGAGGCGCGGGGGCGGGGCCGGGCCGGCGGTGCGTACGGCCTGCAGCACGGCGGCGGCGAACGGCAGCGACTCGTGCACCGGGCCGTAACCGAGCCCGAAGATCACCGAGGCGGGGTCCTGGTCGGCACCGTGCCCGGCCTCCTCCTCGGCACCGTGCGGCAGCAGCCGCAGATAGCCGCTGTGCCAGGCACCGGGAACCGCGGGCGCCGAGGAGCCGTTCTCCGGAGAGCGCCACACCACGCCGGACAGCCCGTCGACCGGGAAGGACTGGTCGCCGGACTTCCACTTCGCGGTGGAGGCACCGGTCCAGAACCAGCGGAAGGCCACGGAGCTGCCGTCGAAGGACGCCTTGCCGTCGTACGCCTTGAAGGTCAGCGGCGCCTCGGGGGCCGCCACGAGATACCGCTCGGCCGGGCCCGCCGCCTCCCCGCCGAGGACGCCCTGCAGCTGGTCGCGGTAGTGGCCGGCCTGCCCGGCACGGTCGGCCGGGAGCACCAGGCGGTAGGGGTCGGCATCGTCCTTGAGCTGCCCGTCCGCCGCGTCCATCAGCGGATCGGCGCCCGCCCGCGGCCGGGCATGCAGCACCACCGTCCCGCGCCTGCCTTGCGAGACCTCAACCGACCTCAGCGCTTCGTACGGGATGCGGCGCTCGCCCAGCGCCTGGAACAGCTTCGGCTTGCGGATCCCCCGTTCGAAACGGATGAGTACGGAGTCCGTGTCGAACTCCCAGACGGCATGAAAACCGGCCAGCACATCACCCATGCAGTTCATCGTAAGCGGCGGGCGGCCCGCCCGTCCCCCTTCCGTACAGCACGCGCTACGCGCGTCACGCCCTTCCCGGCCGCGGACGCACGCCCTCCGGCCCGCTGCCCCGTGCGGCGGCCCGTCCGGCCCTTACGCCAGGTCGGCGGCGCAGTCGCCGTCGTCCGAGGCGCAGCTGACGCCCGCCACCGCGCCGACCCCGACGAGGGCGAAGTTGGCCAGACTCCGTGTCCCGGGCGCGAAGTACCCGGCGTGTCCGTCCGCGCCGGACGCGGAGAGCACCCGGGAGCCGAACGCCGGGTCCACCGGGTCCGCGCCGTGGCCCAGCCCGCCGAGCTCCAGGTACGGCACGTCCTGGATCCAGTCGTCGGCGTCCCGCATCGCCCAGACCCGGGCCGTGGTGTGCAGCGCGGCGACGTTCGGGGCGCGCATGCCGGGACTGCCCGCCACCACGATGTCGCCGACCCGGGACGGCAGCTCGCGCGCTGCCACCCCGCACACCACGGAGCCGTAGCTGTGGCAGAACAGCGAGACGTCGGCGGCGGCCGGCAGCGTGCCGACCAGCGACTCCAGGCGCTGCGCGCCCGCCTGCGCCAGCTGCCCGGCCGCCGCGTCCACGCCGATGCCGGCGGGCGCGGTGTAGTCGGCCCAGGCGATCACGGCCGTACGGGCGTCGGGGCGCACCGCGCGCTCCGCGTCGTACAGCGAGGACGCCATGCCCACCGGGGCCCGGACGGCCTGCTTGGTGCGCTCGAAGTTGACCAGGTTGGTGTCGACCCCCGGCACCACCACCGAGACCCGGCGGGCGTGCGTGAGGTCGCCGAAGACCTCGGCGGCGCGGCCGCCGCCGGCCGGGTCGAAGGAGAGGATCTGCCGGCCCGGCCGCATCATCGACGTGAGCCGGTGCATCAGCCGGCCGGCCTCCTGGCGGCCCTCCGGGGTGAGCCGGCCGTCGTGCGAGCGGCGCTCGGCGACCGCCCTGGCCCGGTCCATCGCGCTCCGGTTGGCGTGGTAACGCAGCGTGGCGGGGGCGCCCGCCATGTTGCCGACGGCCAGCGGGTAGCGGTCGGCCAGCCGCAGCCGGTCGCTCTTGCGGAGCTTGGCGAAGAACGCCGCGATGCGGTGCGGGCCCGCCGCCGGGTCGGGCAGCCGGTGGCCGTGGAACGTGCCGTTCGCCCAGGCGGCGCGGGAGCTGCCCAGCGGATCGGTGTCGTTCTTGGTCCCTCTGATCCCCGTCCATCCGGTCACCGCAAGCATCACGAACACCACCACCAGGGCGAGTGCCGCGCGCCAGGCGGAGGACTGCAGAAAACCGGGAGGAGCGCCGAGCTCGGAGAAGGAAGTCACCGCGGGACAGCCTAGGAGACGGCGCGCGACGGTCGTGGATTGGGTGGCGCAACTCACGTTTCGCTGTGGGTCATTAGGGTCACAACGGACACTTGGTGCCCGTTTGTCCCGCTCTGACGTGCAGCGATGCGCTCATCCGGTCAATTCAGCCGGCTGCTTTCCGCCACTCGCCGGCGACCGCCGGAACGATGCCGTCCAGATGCTGCTCGGTGATGGCGCGAATGGACTCCACGCTGCACTCCCCGGCCTCGCCCCACAGCCGCCCCGCCAGCCGCATCACGCCGCTGAACGCCGCGACCACGATCCGTGGCCGCGGATCGGTCAGCGGGTCCAGGCCCTCGCGCCGGGCGATCACGCCCGCGATCAGCTCCTCCAGCTCGGAGCTGCGCCGCAGGTGCGCGGCGACCAGGGCGGGCGTCGACTCGATCATCTGGTACGTCCGCATGTGCAGCTCGACCGGGATGATCGACTCGATGGCCTGGCCGAGGTCGTCCCAGGCCAGCAGTACGGCGTTGCGCAGCGCGTCCAGCGGGGCCTCGGCCGCCGGGCGGGCCTTCAGCGACTCCAGGAAGCGCGCCTCGACCATCTCCTGGACGGCGAAGACCACGTCCTCCTTGGTCGTGAAGTACCGGAAGAAGGTCCGCTGGGAGACGTCGACGGCCTCGGCGATCTCGTCGATCGTGGTGCGGTCGTACCCGTGCTCGGTGCACAGCTCCAGCGCGGCCCGGATCAGGGCGTCGTGGGTCCGCCGCTTCTTCCGCTCACGCAGTCCGCACCGCAGCCCGTCACGCGGCGTCACCTCGGCCCTCATGCGCCGCCCTCCTCGTCGTATCAGTGCTGCTCACGATACCTGTGAGCTAACTGACAGTTACCGACTGATGAAACGCTTTGTCAACTGTCAGTCGCTGACATTATTGTCGGGATCATGAGCTCACAGACCCCGGTAGCCGACCCGATACCGGACATACCCGCACCGGAGCCGCGCAGGGGACTGCGTGGCCACCCCTGGCTGACCCTCTTCTCCGTCGCCATCGGCGTGATGATGGTCGCGCTCGACGGCACGATCGTCGCCATCGCCAACCCGGCCATCCAGAAGGACCTCGGCGCCTCGCTCGCCGACGTCCAGTGGATCACCAACGGATACCTCCTCGCGCTGGCCGTCGCGCTGATCACGGCGGGCAAGCTCGGTGACCGCTTCGGCCACCGGCAGACCTTCCTCATCGGTGTGGTCGGCTTCGCCCTCGCCTCCGGGGCCATCGGCCTGTCCAGCGAGGTCTCGCTCGTCATCGTCTTCCGCGTGCTGCAGGGCCTCTTCGGCGCGCTGCTGATGCCCGCCGCGCTCGGCCTGCTGCGCGCGACCTTCCCGGCCGAGAAGCTCAACATGGCCATCGGCATCTGGGGCATGGTCATCGGCGCCTCCACCGCCGGCGGCCCGATCGTCGGCGGCCTGCTCGTCGAGCACGTCAACTGGCAGTCCGTCTTCTTCATCAACGTCCCCGTCGGCCTCCTCGCCCTCGTCCTGGGCCTGGTGATCCTCAAGGACCACCGTGCGAAGAACGCCCCGCGCTCCTTCGACGTCCCCGGCATCGTGCTGCTGTCCGGCGCGATGTTCTGCCTCATCTGGGCGCTGATCAAGGCCGGCGAGTGGGGCTGGGGCGACGGGAAGACCTGGGGCTTCCTGATCGGCTCGATCGTGCTCTTCGTGGCCTTCGGCGCGCTGGAGACCAAGGTCCGCGAACCGCTGATCCCGCTGCGGATGTTCCGCTCCCTGCCGCTCACCGCCGGCACGGTCCTGATGGTGCTGATGGCCTTCGCCTTCATGGGCGGCCTGTTCTTCGTCACCTTCTACCTGCAGAACGTGCACGGGATGAGCCCGGTCGACAGCGGCCTGCACCTGCTGCCGCTCACCGGCATGATGATCGTCGCCTCGCCGCTCGCGGGCGCCATGATCACCAAGTTCGGCCCGCGCGTCCCGCTGGTCGGCGGCATGGTCGCCACCGCCGTCGCCATGTACGGCATGTCCACGCTGGACGTCGGCACCGGTACCGGCACCATGTCCATCTGGTTCGCCCTGCTGGGCCTCGGCCTCGCGCCCGTCATGGTCGGCGCCACCGAGGTCATCGTCGGCAACGCGCCCATGGAACTCTCCGGCGTCGCCGGCGGCCTCCAGCAGGCCGCGATGCAGGTCGGCGGCAGCCTCGGCACCGCCGTACTGGGCGCCGTCATGGCCTCCCGGGTGAGCGGCGAGCTGCCGGACAACTGGAACGCCGCGCACCTGCCGCCCATCCCGCCGGCCCAGCTCGACAAGGCCGCCGACGCGGTCGCCGTCGGCATGGCGCCGGTGCCGAAGGGCACTCCGGCCCCGTTCGCCGAGAAGATCACCGCGGTCGCCCACGAGACGTTCATCTCGGGCATGGGGCTGGCCTTCTCGGTCGCCTGCGGCGTCGCCGTTGTCGCGGCGGTGGTCGCGTTCGCGACGAAGCGCGGTGCGAACGCGGTCGAAGGCGGCGTCGGCCACATCTGACTTGCGGGTGCGGATCGGGGTGCCGTGCGGGTGCGCCGCGTGCGGCGCCGTCGTGGCCGGTCGCGCAGTTCCCCGCGCCCCTACGGGGCGCGGCAACCTCCGGGCCCCGTCTTCCCCTATCAGGGTGGGCGGGGCCCGGATGTGTTCGCCACGTACCTGCGGTGCCGCCAGCGTTGCCCCGGAACGATCGTCGGACGATCACGATTCGGGGGGACCCTCATGCGTACGACAATCCTCGCCGCCGCGCTCGGTGCGGCCGCGCTGGTCAGCACGCCCTTCGCCGCGGACGCCGCTTCCGGGGGCTGTGCCGCCGGGCAGCTCTGTCTCTGGCCGAAGGCCGGTTATGAAGGCCCGCGCACCACGCACGAGCTCTCCGACACCGACATCGAGAGCTGCGTGGCGCTGCCCGCCGGCCGTCCCGCGCGCTCCTTCGTGAACCGCACCGGGCGGCCCGTCACCACGTACCAGAGCGCCGAGTGCGCCGAGACCGGCGAGTACGACACGTATCCGGGCGGCGGTACGTACGTACCGGACTCGCCGTACGAGGTGCGGGCGGTCAAGATCTGGGAGCGCTGAACCGGGCCGGCCGGAAGCGGAAAGGGCGAGGGCCCGGGCAGCTGCGTGCTGCCCGGGCCCTCGCCGCGATGTACCTCAGCGGAGCGGTTACGCGTCGCCGCCCGCCTCGCCGGCCTCCGCCGCCGTGACGTCCAGCAGCTGGTACCGGTCCAGGGCCTGCTTCAGCGCCGAGCGGTCGACCTTGCCCTCCTTGGCGAGCTCGGTGAGCACGCCGAGGACGATCGACTGCGCGTCGATGTGGAAGAAGCGGCGCGCCGCGCCACGGGTGTCGGCGAAGCCGAAGCCGTCCGCGCCCAGCGACTGGTAGGTGCCGGGCACCCAGCGCGCGATCTGGTCCGGAACCGCACGCATCCAGTCGGAGACGGCCACGAACGGACCCTCGGAGCCGGAGAGCTTCCGCGTCACGTACGGGACGCGCTGCTCCTCCTCCGGGTGCAGCAGGTTGTGCTCCTCCGCCTCGACGGCGTCGCGGCGCAGCTCGTTCCAGGAGGTCGCCGACCAGACGTCCGCCTTGACGTTCCACTCCTCGGCGAGGATCTTCTGCGCCTCCAGCGCCCACGGCACGGCGACACCCGACGCCATGATCTGGGCGGGGATGGAGCCCGCGGTGCCCGGCTGGATCTTGTGGATGCCCTTGAGGATGCCCTCGACGTCCACGTCCGCCGGCTCGGCCGGGTGCACGATCGGCTCGTTGTAGACGGTGAGGTAGTAGAAGACGTCCTCGCCCGGCTTCCCGTCCGCGGTCTCGCCGTACATGCGGCGCAGGCCGTCCTGGACGATGTGCGCGATCTCGTAGCCGTACGCCGGGTCGTACGCGACGCACGCCGGGTTGGTCGAGGCCAGCAGCTGGGAGTGGCCGTCGGCGTGCTGCAGACCCTCACCGGTCAGGGTCGTACGTCCCGCGGTCGCACCCAGGACGAAACCGCGCGCCAGCTGGTCGGCCATCTGCCAGAACTGGTCGCCGGTCCGCTGGAAACCGAACATGGAGTAGAAGACGTAGACCGGGATCAGCGGCTCGCCGTGCGTGGCGTAGGCCGAGCCCGCGGCGATCAGCGAGGCGGTGCAGCCCGCCTCCGTGATGCCGTCGTGCAGCATCTGGCCGGTCGGCGACTCCTTGTACGCCAGCAGCAGCTCGCGGTCGACCGACTCGTAGATCTGGCCCAGCGGGTTGTAGATCTTCGAGGTCGGGAAGAACGCGTCCATGCCGAAGGTGCGGTACTCGTCCGGCGCGATCGGCACGAAGCGCTTGCCGATCTCCTTGTCCCGCATCAGGTCCTTCAGCACCCGCACGAACGCCATGGTCGTGGCGATCTTCTGCTGGCCCGAGCCCTTCTTGGCCGTCGCGTACGCCTTGTCGCCCGGCAGCTGGAGCGGCTTGGCGCGCACGACACGGGTGGGCACGTAGCCGCCGCACTGCTTGCGGCGGTCGTGCATGTACTGGATCTCCTCGGAGTCCCGGCCCGGGTGGTAGTACGGCGGAAGGCCGTCCTCCAGCTCCTTGTCCGGGATCGGCAGGTGCAGCCGGTCGCGGAACATCTTCAGGTCGTCGACCGTCAGCTTCTTCATCTGGTGGGTCGCGTTGCGGCCCTCGAAGTTCGGGCCGAGCGTCCAGCCCTTGACGGTCTGCGCCAGGATCACGGTCGGCTGGCCCTTGTGCGCCTTGGCCGCCGCGTACGCCGCGTAGATCTTCTTGTGGTCGTGACCGCCGCGCCCCAGGTGCAGGATCTGGTCGTCGGTCATGTTCTCGACCATCTTGCGCAGCCGGTGGTCGTCACCGAAGAAGTGCTCGCGGATGTACGCACCGGTCTCGGTGGCGTACGTCTGGAACTGGCCGTCCGGCGTGGTGTTCAGCTTGTTCACCAGCACGCCGTCGCGGTCCTGCGCGAGCAGCGGGTCCCAGGAGCGGTCCCAGACCAGCTTGATCACGTTCCAGCCTGCGCCGCGGAACTGCGACTCCAGCTCCTGCATGATCTTGCCGTTGCCGCGGACCGGGCCGTCCAGGCGCTGCAGGTTGCAGTTGACGACGAAGGTGAGGTTGTCCAGGCCCTCGCGCGCGGCGATGGACAGCTGGCCGAGCGACTCCGGCTCGTCCATCTCGCCGTCGCCGAGGAACGCCCAGACGTGGCTGTCGGAGGTGTCGGCGATGCCGCGCGCCTCCATGTAGCGGTTCATCCGGGCCTGGTAGATCGCGCCGAGCGGGCCGAGGCCCATCGAGACGGTCGGGAACTCCCAGAAGTCCGGCATCAGCCGCGGGTGCGGGTAGCTGGACAGACCGTTCGGGGCCTTGGACTTCTCCTGCCGGAAGCCGTCCAGCTGCTCGGCGGAGAGCCGGTCCAGGAGGTAGGCGCGGGCGTAGATGCCCGGCGAGGCGTGCCCCTGGAAGAAGACCTGGTCGCCGCCCTTGCCGTCGTCCTTGCCCCGGAAGAAGTGGTTGAAGCCCACGTCGTACAGGGAGGCCGAGGAGGCGAACGTGGCGATGTGGCCGCCGACGCCGATGCCGGGGCGCTGGGCGCGCGAGACCATGACGGCCGCGTTCCACCGGGTCGCGTTCAGGACCTTGCGCTCGATCTCCTCGTTGCCGGGGAAGAACGGCTCGTCCTTGGTGGCGATGGTGTTGACGTAGTCCGTGCTGCGCATCTCGGGCACGGCCACGCGACGCTCGCGGGCCCGCTCGATGAGGCGGAGCATGAGGTAGCGGGCACGTTCCCGGCCTCGCTCATCGACGGCTGCGTCGAGCGAGTCGAGCCATTCCTGGGTCTCTTCAGGATCGAAGTCCGGGACCTGGCTGGGAAGGCCGCCAATGATGATCGGGTTGCGATCGGATCCGGAAGCCACGCTGTTCCTTCGCTGTTCTGGTCGTGTCGTGCTCCGCCCACATGTGATGCATCCGTACTGCACACGTATGCCGAGCCCGAGGTCAGATTTCTGTCTCTGCTGGTGTCGCGCCGTCTTCCATCGTGTACCGAGGCACGCGGATACGTCATCTCTACCTGCTGGTAACCGCCCTCCGGGAGCCGTCGCCGCGGGGCGCACTCAAGGGGGAGACCAAATCGCAACCATACGCCCATGTCACACGCCCGCGGCGGCCGACCGTACGGATATCGAACACGGGTTGCCGGTCCCGCCGTCCCCTCCGTCCTCACGGCCACGCGCGCGTACCCCATGAACAGGGGGCGACGCTGTGGCGTGAATCACCGCTCGCCGGGGTAAAAGGGGTCGTAGTTGCGGCGAGACGGCCGTATCCGTCACCGTTTTGGCGGTCTGGACGGCTGGGTACTTGCGCGATTCGCCCCGCCCGTGTGGACTACGCCCAATGCCCCGCGCACGCGCGAGGTGTATGGCATATCCAAGACATGACAGGAGGCAATCCGTGAGCGCGACCGCGGACCACGCGGAGGAGCGGACCAACCCGGCCATCAAGCTGGGGTTCGAGCCCGGACAGGTGGTCCAGGAGATCGGCTACGACGATGACGTCGAGCAGGAGCTCCGTGAAGGCATCGAGGCCGCGATCGGCCAGGAGCTCGTCGACGAGGACTATGACGACGTGGCCGACGCCGTCGTCCTGTGGTTCCGGGAAGACGACGGCGACCTCACGGACGCGCTGGTCGACGCCATCGGTCTGATCGAGGACGGCGGCGCCGTCTGGCTGCTGACGCCGAAGACCGGACGCGACGGGTACGTCGAGCCGAGCGACATCAATGAGGCCGCGCAGACTGCGGGTCTGTCCCAGACGAAGAGCATCAACGCGGGCAAGGACTGGAGCGGCAGCCGGCTGGTCACGCCGAAGGCCGCCAAGTCCGGCAAGCGCTGAGCCGTCACGCCGGCACGTCCCGAGCCCCCTCCTGGTTCCCGCCCCGGCCCTCTGTGGCCGGGACGGACCGCCGGTGAGGGGGCTCGACGCGTACCGGGGCCGCGGTCGCCGCGTAGGGTTGGCGGGTATCTGTTCAGCATCTGCGAAGGGAAACAGCACCCATGGCGATCGAGGTCGGCGCGAAGGCTCCGGAGTTCGAGCTGAAGAACCAGCACGGGGAGACCGTCAAGCTCTCCGACTTCCGCGGCGAGAAGAACGTCGTGCTGCTCTTCTACCCCTTCGCCTTCACCGGCGTGTGCACCGGCGAGCTGTGCGCCCTGCGCGACGAGCTGCCGAAGTTCGTCAACGACGACGTGCAGCTGCTCGCCGTTTCGAATGACTCGCCGTTCTCGCTGCGGGTCTTCGCCGAGCAGGAGGGCCTGGAGTACCCCCTGCTGTCGGACTTCTGGCCGCACGGCGAGGTCTCCCGCGCCTACGACGTCTTCGACGAGGAGAAGGGCTGCGCGGTGCGCGGCACCTTCATCATCGACAAGGAGGGCGTGGTGCGCTGGACGGTCGTCAACGGCCTGCCCGACGCGCGCGACCTGAACGAGTACGCCAAGGCGCTCGAGACGCTCTGAGGCAACACCCGGCACCCCGCCGTGGCAACAGCAGGTAATCGGTGGGAACCGGTCACTAGGATCAAAACGTTGTTCTGATGCCATGCACGACGGGGGCGATTGTGTACCCCTCGAATCTATGGGAGGACTCGTGGGAGTCAGCCTCAGCAAGGGCGGCAACGTCTCGCTGACGAAGGAAGCCCCCAATCTGACCGCCGTGATCGTCGGTCTGGGCTGGGACGCGCGTACCACCACCGGTACCGACTTCGACCTGGACGCCAGCGCTCTGCTGACCAACGACCAGGGCAAGGTGGCGAACGACCAGAACTTCGTGTTCTTCAACAACCTGAAGAGCCCGGACGGGTCGGTCGAGCACACCGGTGACAACCTCACCGGTGAGGGCGAGGGCGACGACGAGCAGATCAAGGTGAACCTGGCCGCGGTGCCGGCCGACGTCGCCAAGATCGTGTTCCCGGTGTCGATCTACGACGCCGAGACCCGCCAGCAGAGCTTCGGCCAGGTGCGCAACGCCTTCATCCGCGTGGTGAACCAGGCCGACGGCAACGAGCTCGCCCGTTACGACCTGAGCGAGGACGCCTCGACGGAGACCGCCATGGTCTTCGGCGAGCTGTACCGCAACGGCGCCGAGTGGAAGTTCCGGGCCATCGGCCAGGGCTACGCCTCGGGCCTGCGCGGCATCGCGCAGGACTTCGGCGTGAACGTCTGACCGAGGACGTACCCCGCCCGGCGCCGTACGCCCCCCGAGGGGAGTGCGGCGCCGGGCGCGCTTGAGAGCAGAGCACGATCCACACCGGGGAGGAAGCGAAGAACATGGGCGTCACACTCGCCAAGGGGGGCAACGTCTCCCTCTCGAAGGCCGCACCCAATCTCACCAAGGTCATGGTCGGCCTGGGCTGGGACGCGCGCTCCACGACCGGGGCGCCGTTCGACCTGGACGCCAGCGCCCTGCTGTGCAGCGGCGGCCGGGTGCTGGGGGACGAGTACTTCGTCTTCTACAACAACCTCAAGAGCCCCGAGGGCTCCGTCGAACACACGGGGGACAACCTCACCGGCGAGGGTGAGGGCGACGACGAATCGATTCTGGTGGATCTCGCCCAGGTCCCGGCCCAGGTCGACAAGATCGTCTTCCCTGTCTCGATCCATGACGCGGACGCGCGCGGCCAGAGCTTCGGCCAGGTCAGCAACGCCTTCATCCGCGTGGTGAACCAGGCGGACGGCAGCGAGCTGGCCCGCTACGACCTCAGCGAGGACGCCTCCACCGAGACGGCGATGATCTTCGGCGAGGTTTACCGGTACAACGGCGAGTGGAAGTTCAGGGCCGTTGGGCAGGGGTACGCGTCGGGCCTGCGCGGCATCGCTCTAGACTTCGGGGTCAACGTTTCGTAAAGCGCCGTCCACCCGTGCGCGGGGGACCCCACACAACGAGGGAATGGGTAGGAAGTGCTCCTCAAAACCTTTGGCTGGTCATTCGCCGTCACGGTGGTGGGCCTGGCCTTGGCCGGTGTCCTCTGGGGGTGGCAGGGGCTCGCGATCGTCGGGATCCTCTCGATCCTGGAGATCTCGCTCTCGTTCGACAACGCGGTCATCAACGCCGGCATCCTGCGGAAGATGAATGCCTTCTGGCAGAAGATCTTCCTGACCGTCGGCATCCTGATCGCCGTCTTCGGCATGCGCCTCGTCTTCCCGGTCGTCATCGTGGCCATCACGGCCAAGATGGGCCCCATCGAGGCCGTCAACCTGGCGATCAACGACAAGCCGCAGTACGAACATCTCGTCACCGGTGCCCACCCGGCCATCGCCGCCTTCGGCGGCATGTTCCTGCTCATGATCTTCCTCGACTTCATCTTCGAGGAGCGGGACTACAAGTGGCTCGCCTGGCTGGAGAAGCCGCTGGCCAAGCTGGGCAAGCTCGACACCCTCTCGGTCATCATCGCGCTGGTCGCGCTGCTCGTCGCGGCCATGACCGTGGCCACCGACGTGGCGCACGGCGGCGGTGACAAGAGCGCCACCGTCCTGCTCTCCGGCGTCGCCGGCCTGATCACGTACCTCATCGTCGGCGGCATCTCCGGCTACTTCGAGGACAAGCTGGAGGACGAGGACGAAGAGGACGGCGAGGAGAGCGCGCCGGCGAAGAAGAACGGCACCGGCTCGGCCGTCGGACTGGCCGGCAAGGCCGCGTTCTTCATGTTCCTCTACCTGGAGGTCATCGACGCGTCCTTCTCCTTCGACGGCGTCATCGGCGCCTTCGCCATCACCAACGACATCTTCGAGATGGCGCTGGGTCTGGGCATCGGCGCCATGTACATCCGGTCGCTCACCGTCTTCCTCGTCCGCAAGGGCACCCTGGACGACTACGTCTACCTGGAGCACGGCGCGCACTACGCGATCGGTGCGCTGGCGGTCATCCTGCTCGTCACGATCAAGTACGAGATCAACGAGGTCATCACCGGCGGGATCGGCGTCCTCCTGATCGCGCTGTCCTTCTTCTCCTCGGTGCGCAGGAACCGCCTGGAGGGCAGGCCGAGTTCGGGATCGGCATCGAAGTCCGAGGTCAGCTCGGGAGTGTGACGCGCAACCGCGTGTGACCGGCGTCCGATTGAGGAACGCTTCTCTGCGGGGCGGCCATGAGAGCCGGGACCCGGGGCACCGCCCCCGGTCCCACCGGCTCCTCGGGCCGCCCCGCGGCAGTGGTATGCGAGGACACGCAAGTGAGGGGTGGGGCGAAGTGTCGTTCTTGGGGAACTGGCGACGCGGCGGAACGCCGCAGTTCGACAACGGCGGCGCGTCGTACGTCGTCAAACTGACCAAACGCGACCCGGTGGTGTCGCTGACCAAGCAGGGCGCGGCCAGCGGCAACCTCCGGGTCAACCTCTCCTGGCAGATGCGCACCACGGACTTCGCGGAGTTCGCGGGCAAGCGCAAGAGCTTGTGGCGGCACCCGGGCCAGATCTTCAAGCCCGAGGTGGTGCAGGCGCAGGGCCCGGCGGTCGTCAAGATCGACCTCGACCTGGCCTGCCTGTACGAGCTCAAGGACGGTACCAAGGGCGTCGTGCAGCCGCTGGGGGACTTCCTCGGCGACCTCAACAGCCCGCCGTACATCCAGCTCAGCGGCGACGACCGGTTCGGCTCGGGGTCCGGCGAGACGCTCTATGTGAACCTCGACCACCAGGACGAGTTCAAGCGTCTGCTGATCTTCGTCTACATCTACGACGGCACCCCCGCCTTCGACCGCACCCACGCCATCGTCACGCTCTACCCCAGCAGCGGGCCGCGCGTGGAGATCGGGCTGGACGAACGGGCCCCGCAGGCCCGGTCCTGCGCGGTCTTCATGCTGGAGAACGTCAAGGGTGAGCTGACCGTGCGCCGCGAGGTGCGGTACGTCTACGGCTTCCAGGCCGAGCTGGACCGGCTGTACGGCTGGGGCCTGCAGTGGGGCCGCGGCTACAAGAGCAAGGTGTGAGAGCCGGGCGCGCCCGTCGTGCGCGCCCGCGCTCGTACGCCGCTCAGCGCCGCTGGAACTGCGGCCCCTGCGGCGGCAGCACCAGCGGCCCGTTCTCCGGCACCGGGCCGGTGGCCTGCCGGTCGGGCGCGGGCTGCGGATAGCCGTAGCCGCCCGCCGCGGTGGCCGGCTGCGGATAGCCGTATGCGGGCCGCGCCGGGCTCTGCTCCTGCTGCGGCCCGGGATAGCCGTACGCGGGCCCCGGAGGCTGCTCGGGCGGCGGTCCCGGATAGCCGTACGCGGGCGGGGCCGGCGGCACCGCGGGCGGCGGCGGTACGTTCTCCGGGTAGCCGTAGCCGCCGGCCGGTGCGCCGGTGGGCTGCGGGGACGGTGCGAAGGCCGCGGCGGCGGCCCCGGTGGGCTCCGCGGCGCCGGCGGCCGGCTCCGGGAAGGGCACCGGATCGGGCACGGCCCGGGTGACGTCCTCGGACCCCGCCGCCGGTCCGGGCACCGCGCGGGTCGCCTCCTCGTCGTCCGGCACGGCACCGGCCGCGGCCGTCGCCCCGCCGGCGGGCCGCGGCGCGCCGGCCGGCTCCCCGGCCTCAGCGGCGTCCTCGCCGTCGTCCACCGAGATCCCGAACTCCGTCGCCAGCCCCACCAGTCCGCTGTCGTAGCCCTGGCCCAGCGCCCGGAACTTCCAGGCGTCGGCGCGCCGGTACAGCTCGCCGCAGATCAGCGCGGTCTCCTCGCCGGTCTCCGGCTCCACCTCGAACACCGCCAGCGGTCCGCCGTCCCCTTGTCCCGCGTCGTACAGCTCCACCCGCAGATCCGGTACCCGTCCGAAGGGGCCGCCGTCCGAGGACGCGGCCAGCACCACCCGGTCCACCGACGCGTCCAGCGCGGACAGGTCCGCCTCGACGGTGTCGGTCAGCGCGTCGGCCAGCCGCTTCTTCGGCAGATGACGCACCAGACCGCTGGGGTGCCGGGGCTGGTTGTAGAACACGAAGTCCGCGTCCGACCGCACCCGCCCCTCGGGGCCCAGCAGCAGCGCCGAGGCGTCCACGTCGGGCACTCCCGTCCCCGGCGTCCAGCGCAGGACGGCCCGTACGGCAGTGGCGTCGAGGGGCACGTTCGACCCCTTCTGCATGGCGTGCGTCATGGCGTCATCCTGCCTGCTCGACGGCGTGCCGGACAACGCGGGGCGCACCGGCGCCGGCGAACGGCGGCCGCGTGCATCCGCCTGCCGGGCACATGACACGTGATTTTCACCCGCTCGGGAACTTTCCGCAGGGGCCCACACGTACGATTACCGGCCGGATCCGGACACCGGACGCCGAGGAAAGAAGCACAGGGGTGGCCGAATCCCGCCCGCACCCGGGGAGTTGTATGCGTCATTTCGGACACCTGCCGCCCGGCGTACGCGCGACGCTGTTCCACCAGGAACCGGCGGAGTTCACCGCCGACTCCCCGCAGCCGCTGCTCGCCGTCGCGCTCGGCGCCACCCTCTACTCGCCCGCGACCAGGCCGCGGCTGGCCGCCGACGTGGTCAAGCAGGCCGGGCGCGGCGTCGTCTCGATGGTGCTGTGCCTGGAGGACTCCATCGGCGACGGCGACGTGGCGGCCGGCGAGGACAACCTCGTACGGCAGTTCAGCGAGCTGGCCGAGGTCCGGGACCGCAGCCCGGACACCCCGCTGCCCCTGCTCTTCATCCGGGTCCGCACCCCGGACCAGATCCCGGACCTGGTCCGGCGGCTCGGCCCGGCCGTCCGGCTGCTCTCCGGATTCGTGCTGCCCAAGTTCACCGCCCTGCGCGGCGTGCCCTTCCTGGAGGCCCTGGCCGCCGCCGAAGCCGCCTGCGGCCGGCGGCTGTTCGCGATGCCCGTCCTGGAGTCCCCCGAGCTGCTCCACCTGGAGAGCCGCACGGAGACCCTGCAGGGCATCGCCCGCACCGTGGACGCCTACCGGGACCGGGTCCTCGCGCTGCGCCTCGGCGTCACCGACTTCTGCTCCGCGTACGGACTGCGCCGCGCGCCGGACATGACCGCGTACGACGTCCGGATCGTCGCCTCCGTGATCGCCGACGTCGTCAACGTCCTCGGCCGCGCCGACGGTACCGGCTTCACCGTCACCGGGCCGGTCTGGGAGTACTTCCGGCTGCACGAGCGGATGTTCAAGCCCCAGCTGCGGCAGAGCCCGTTCCTCGGGCACGCCGAGGAGCTGCGCACCTCCCTCATCGAGCACGCCATGGACGGCCTGCTCCGCGAGATCGAGCTGGACCGGGCCAACGGCCTCCAGGGCAAGACCTGCATCCACCCCTCGCACGTCGCGCCCGTGCACGCCCTCTCCGTCGTCAGCCACGAGGAGTTCAGCGACGCGGCCGACATCCTGCGCCCCGAGCGCACCGGCGGCGGCGTCCTGCGCTCCGCCTACACGAACAAGATGAACGAGGTGAAGCCGCACCGCGCCTGGGCGGAGCGCACGCTGCTGCGCGCCGAGGTCTTCGGCGTCGCGCGCGAGGGCGTCAGCTTCGTGGAACTGCTGGCCGCTGGGCTGTCAGGGGCGGACGAATGACCGAGAAGACGGTGAAGGGGAAGAACACGGTGGTGTGGACCGGCGAGTGGGTCGCGGAGCGGCTCGGGGTCGAACTGAACGGTGCGGCCGAGCTGCCCGGCCTGGTGGGGCTCGCGCTGCGGCGCAACCCCAAGCGGGCCCACCTGCTGGTCTCGCAGGTGCTCGGCAAGCACGTCCCGCAGCGCCCGGCGGTGGTGTACGACGCCGGGCACGGCCTGGGCCGCCGGGTGCGCGCGCTGCTCGGCGACGAGGCGGCGGCCCGCGCCGTGGTCCTCGGATACGCCGAGACCGCCACGGGGCTCGGGCACAGCGTCGCCGACGGCCTGGCGCTCGCCCCGTACCTGCACTCCACCCGGCGTCCCGTGCCCGGCGTCGAGCGGGCCGGCGGCTTCGAGGAGGAGCACAGCCACGCCACCTCCCACCTGCTGCTGCCCGAGGACCGCGGGCTGCTCACCGGCGACGGCCCGCTGGTGCTGGTGGACGACGAGTTCTCCACCGGGCGGACGGTGCTCAACACCATCGCCGCGCTGCACGCCCGTTACCCCCGCGACCGGTACGTGATCGTGGCGCTGACCGACATGCGGTCGGCCGCCGACCGCGCCCGCCTGGAGAAGTTCGCCGCCGACCTGGGGGCGCGGGTCGACCTCGTGGCCCTGACGGCGGGCACCGTACGGCTCCCGGACGGCGTACTGGAGCGCGGGCAGGAGCTCGTGGCGCGGTACGAGCCGGACGGCAGCACCGAACCGGCCGCCCCGGCCCCGGCCGACTTCTCGCGTGTCGAGCTGGGCTGGCCCGCCGGCCTCCCCGACGGCGGACGGCACGGCTTCACCCCCGCCCACCGCGCCCGCCTGGACGCGGCTCTCCCCGGCATGGCCGCGCGCCTCGCCGAGGCCCTGGGCGGCACCGGCCGCAGGGCGGAAGCCCGCGTCCTCGTCCTCGGCAGCGAGGAGCTGATGTACGCACCACTGCGGCTGGCCGCGGCGCTGGACGAGGCCCTCCCCGCCGAGGTCCGCTTCTCCACCACCACCCGCTCCCCGGTGCTCGCCGTGGACGACCCCGGCTACGCCATCCGCACCCGCCTCGCCTTCCCGGCCCACGACCGCCCGGCGGACGGCCCCGGCGAGCGGTACGCCTACAACGTCGCGCCCGGCGCCGACCCGGCCCGCCGCTTCGACGCCGTCGTCGCCCTCGTCGACTCGGCCGGCGACACCCCCGAACTGCACGCCCCCGGCGGCCTCCTGGCCGCCCTCGCCCCGCACACCGGCCAGGTGCTGCTCGGCGTCATCCCCGCGTACGCACCGGCGCAGCCCGCAGCGCCGGACGTGCCCCGCCCCCGCCCGGAGGTCCGTACCGGCATGCAGGAGCCCCTGCGCGGCCCCGCCTTCTCCTCCTACGCGCCCGAGGACGTCGGCTGGCTCCTCCAGGACTTCTCCGGCGTCACCCTCGAAGCACCCACCGAGGAGCGCGAGGAGGCCATCCAGCGCGGCGGCGCGCACTACGCCGAGTCGCTGCCCGTGGAGTACCAGCCCAGCGAGGAGTACCAGGCGCTCTTCCGCACCGCGCTGGAGACCTCCGCCGCCCGCATCGCGCGTGCCGTCGGCGCCGTCACCGAGACCGTCCTCGCCGAGCGCTCACCCCGCCCGGTCCTGGTCTCCCTCGCCCGCGCCGGCACCCCCGTCGGCGTCCTGATGCGCCGCTGGGCACAGTACGCACACGGCCTGGACCTGCCGCACTACGCGATATCGATCGTCCGGGGCCGCGGCATCGACACCACCGCGCTGCGCTGGCTCGCCGCCCACCACGACCCCGCCGACGTGGTCTTCGTCGACGGCTGGACCGGCAAGGGCGCGATCACCCGCGAACTGGCGCAGGCGCTCCGCGACGCCGGAGCGGGCTTCGACCCGCGGATCGCGGTCCTCGCCGACCCCGGCGGCTGCGTGGACACCTACGGCACCCGCGACGACTTCCTGATCCCCTCCGCCTGCCTGAACTCCACCGTCTCCGGGCTCGTCTCCCGTACGGTGCTCCGCGCCGACCTGGTCGGACCGGACGACTTCCACGGCGCCAAGTTCTACCGCGAGCTGGCGGCAGCGGACGTCTCCCGGCACTTCGTCGACACCGTCGCGGCCCGCTTCGCCGAGGTCGCCGGGGACGCCCGAGCCGACGCCGCCGCGCTGCGCGCCGCCGACCGGGCGCCCACCTGGGCGGGCTGGGCCGCCGTGGAACGGATCAGCGAGGCGTACGGCATCCACGACGTGAACCTCGTCAAGCCCGGCGTCGGGGAGACCACCCGCGTCCTGCTGCGCCGCGTCCCCTGGAAGATCCTCGCGCGCACGGACGCGGGCGCCGACCTCGCGCACATACGGCTGCTGGCCGCGCAGCGCGGCGTCCCGGTGGAGGAGACCGACGACCTGCCGTACAGCTGCGTCGGGCTGATCCACCCCCGCTACACCCGCGGCGCGACCGGTGCCGACGGCAGGACGGTGGCGGCCAAGTGACCGGAGCGCCCCCGTCCGTGCTGGTCGCCAGCGACCTGGACCGCACCCTCATCTACTCCGCCGCGGCCCTCGGCCTGACCGGGCCCGACGCGCAGGCGCCGCGCCTGCTGTGCGTGGAGGTGTACGACCGCAAGCCGCTGTCGTACGTCACCGAGACCGCCGGCGCGCTGCTCGCCACCCTGGCGGCCGCCCGCGGCGCCTGCTTCGTACCGGCCACCACCCGCACCCGCGAGCAGTACGGCCGCATCCATCTGCCGGGCCCCGCGCCGCGGTTCGCGGTCTGCGCGAACGGCGGCCACCTGCTGGTGGACGGCGAGTCCGACCGGGACTGGCAGCGGACGGTCGCGGCCCGGCTGGCCGCCGATTGCGCGTCGCTGGCCGAGGTACGGGCGCACCTGCTGCGTACGGCGGACCCGTCCTGGCTGCTGAAGGAACGTACCGCCGAGGACCTGTTCGCGTACCTCGTCGTGGACCGGGAACGGCTGCCGGAGACCTGGGTGAAGGACCTCGCGGGCTGGGCCGACGGCCGCGGCTGGACGGTCTCCCTCCAGGGCCGCAAGGTCTACGCCGTGCCCAAGCCGCTCACGAAGAGCGCGGCGGTGCGCGAGGCAGCACGCCGCGCGGGCGCCGGGCACGTCCTCGCGGCCGGCGACTCCCTCCTCGACGCCGACCTGCTGCTGGCCGCCGACCGGGGCTGGCGCCCCGGCCACGGCGAACTGGCCGATGCGGGCTGGTCGGCGCCGCACGTCACCGCGCTCACGGAGCGGGGCGCCGCGGCGGGGGAGGAGATCGTCAGGGCGTTCCTGGGGGAGGTCGCGGACCTCACCGGGCCCCGCTGAGCGGCGGCGCCGCGCGGCGTGCCCCGCGGGTCAGCC